>NZ_AODD01000014.1 GCF_000525835.1 Listeria grandensis FSL F6-0971 | reverse complement strand
CGAATCCAATCGGAGTCAAAAAGCATCATCCACCTGCGATTCAAAGTCCTGCACATACTTCTTCAAAATCCGATCCGCTTCACTCAAGCATTCAATGGTTGTGTCTACGATTGGATAGTGCACCGTTTCATAATAGCTTTTCGCACTATCAACGAACTCACCTTTAATCTCATCATCCACCAATAATTTCGCGACAGCTTTCCGGTAATCCCGCATGGCATCCCGTAATCGTTTACTTTCTCTTAAAAACTGTTCCACAAAATAACGTACTTCCCCAATCTCAATCCGTGGCATGCGCATCAGCCTCCTTCGATGCAAACTTGGCTCGTTGGTGCGCTCGACGCGATTCTTGTATCGCATCATCTACGGCATACATCTGTTTTTTCCGCTTCTGCCATTCTTCCGTCATCGTTTCTTCCACTAGTCCTAACCGCTGTCGTGACCGGTTCCCCTGCCACGCATCCTGAAAGGTATGCAAAACATTCTCTTGTGCCCGTTTCGCTTTTGTAAATAGTTGCTCCAACTCTTCAAACTTCCGCTCTTTCTTGATTTGTTCTTTCCAAGCGTCTTCTTCCCGTTGTCTTGGCTGCATTGCTATGTATCCCCCTGACCTATTTTTTACTTCCCATCCATTCGATTCCTTTATGTAGCATATCCCCAATGCCTTTTCAGATGCCACAAACGCTTTTTCCACATGCTTCAAATTCGCCGTATCTTTTTGAAACGCAGCTGGAGCGGATGCCGTCATTTGTGCAAACTCCATCGCACCTTCTACTAGTTGTCTTGCGCTACCTGTCGAATATGACACACTCGGCTTAGGCTGTAACTTCAACGTATTTGTCGTCGCTTGAATCGCATTCGCATGTTCCGCTAAACGCCCGCTCGGCAATTGTATCTTTTTCGCCATAACTTTCCCTCCATATCACTAAATATTCTTACATATTATATCACAAATTATGCATAAAAACGCCAAAAATAGCAAAAACGCCTCACCCATTTTTTTCAGGCAAGACGTAATTTCACTATTTCTCATCTCAATTTCTCAACCGCTTCTTCCTCCGTAGCAACAAAATAAACATGGCTCCCCTTATTACTCTCATATATATAATCCTTAAAACTCTCACTATACATCGAAAAATCACCAATTATCGCCATTTTCAGCTGATAGGTCACTAATTTTTGAAAAGCATCACCCAACAATCCTGTTTTGAGATCGAAAAACGCCTCTAAAACAGCGACTTTATCAATGATAATTTTATGATACGTCGTTTCGTATTGCACACTCATCACAAAGTCCAACATTGATGCCGTATCAGTTATAATAACTTCATCATTTCTAACCCGAGCAATGCCGTCACTTTCTAATTTCTGAATCTCCATTTTCATGCCCCTTCCTAAGCGCGCATAAATTGATACGGCGTGATGCCACTCATTCCAATCATCGGATCAATCGTCATCCAATTCTCCTCCGTCAACAACTTCCGATTACTCACCGTTGCCAATAAATCTTCTTCGCTCAACAACCGCTCATACAGCGTCGTATTCCGTTTATCCTCATCAATCCGCTCGACGCCCATCCGAAACGCGTCCTCTTCCCCGCAAACAATCAGAAACTGCTTGCTCCGAGTCACCGCCGTATACAAAATATCGCGCCGCAACATCCGGTAATAACTCCGCACCACCGGCATAATCACAATCGGAAACTCGCTGCCCTGCGCCTTATGAATCGAACAACAATACGCATGCGTCAACTGGCCAAACTCCTGCCGAAAATACTCGACCTCCGTCTGATCAAACTGCACCACAACCATGTCCTGCTTCTCCGTATTTTCCTTCGCATAAATAATCGAAACAATCTCACCGAAATCGCCATTAAAAACGTTCTTCTCCGGCTGATTCACGAGTTGCAACACCCGATCCCCAATCCGAAAAACGATATCGCCAAACTTCACTTCTTTGCGCTTCCCATCCGGGTTCGCATTAAAAATCTCCTGCATTTTGCGATTTAAAATATCAATCCCAGCAGGTCCACGATACATCGGCGCCAAAACTTGGATATCCTTCGCCCGAAATCCTTTTTTCTTCGCATTTTCAACAACCTTCTCCACGACTTCCGCAATCTGGTTCACCGTACAATGGAAGAACGAACGGTCTGCACTATTTTTCGTGAACGTTGCTGGTAAAAAACCTTGACGAATATCGTGCGCCAACTCAATAATCGACGAACCGTCTTCCTGCCGATAAATATCTGTCAACTCCACCGTCGGAATCTCGTTCGACCGCAGCATATCCTTCAAAACCTGACCTGGCCCAACAGACGGCAACTGATCCTGATCTCCTACTAAAATCACTTGCATGTGCGCCGGCAAAGCCCGAAATAGCTGATTAGCAAGCCAAATATCGACCATCGACATCTCATCAATAATCAACAATTTCCCTTCAATCGAACGCTCATTATCATCGTCCAACTGCTCCTGCCCGTTCATCCCCAACAATCGGTGAATCGTCATCGCAGGCAATCCCGTCGATTCCGTCATCCGTTTCGCCGCGCGTCCCGTCGGAGCCGCCAACAAAATCGGCAATTTCTGCCCATCCTTATACGACATCGGATCCAAATTTACACCATTAAGTTCCGCGTAAAGCTCCACGATTCCCTTAATAACCGTCGTTTTCCCCGTACCAGGTCCCCCCGTCAAAATCAACATCGGCGACATCAACGCCTTTTCAAGCGCTACCTTCTGCGTTTCCCCGTAAGAAACCCCAATCCGATCCTCCAACTCACCAAGCGCGATATAGAACTCCGATTTCGGAAACAGCTCCTCGTATTCCTTTTGTCGCATCATCGCTTCACGTGCGCTGCAAATCCAGCCTCCGCAAAATAAAGCGATGGCACATACACCCTCGTGTTCTCCGTCATCACCTTCATATCTTCCTCAAGCGCCGCTAACTGCTTCGTCAACAACTCCTGCTCAATCCGAACTGGCTCACTATTCTCAAGCAATTGCGTCACCGATTCCAGCAACACTTCCCGCTCCATAAAAACGTTTCCCTGCTGCAACGATTCCTGCTCCAACATGTACAAAATCGCTGCCTGCAATCGCGCATGATGATTCCCGCCAAGCCCAAGCTTACGACCAAGCTCATCCGCACGATTAAAACCGATCCCCTTCACATCTTCAATCAGCTTATACGGATTGCCCTCTAGCACGTTCAGCGTTTCCTGCTTATACGCCTGAAAAATTTTCATCGAGAGCTGCGGGCCAAAACCATACTCATTCAAACTCACCATAATGTGCTCTAGACCTTGGTTTTCACGCAACGATTCCAGCAAACTCTCCGCCGTCGCAAGCGGTAATCGCGGCACCGTTTGAAGTAGCGACGGATCGGCTAAAATCCGACTGATCGCATCCTCACCAAGCGTATCCACCACACGTTCCGCCGTCTTTTTCCCGATGCCCTTAAAAAGTTCCCCAGATAAGTACTGCACCACGCCTTGCTTCGTTTGCGGCATCTCTTTTTTGAACCGATCCGCCTTAAACTGCTGACCAAATTTGGCGTGGTCCATTAATTTACCATGAAATATGTACGCCTCTTGCTCATGAAGGGCAGGAAAAAAGCCCGTCACAACGATATCCTTCTCGTCCCACGTCGTATTCGTATCTTGCACCTGAATCCGCACAACAGAAAACAAGTTCTCACTATTATGAAAAATCGTCGACATCACGAGCCCTTTCATGTATAGTTCCTCATTCTCGCCGAGCAATCCTAACGTTTCTTGCATGTCCATTTTCCCACCCCCTCATCTTGTGTGTCGCTCCTTACTCGCCGCTCGCCTCTAAATCTTGAATCGCCGCCAGCGCATTTGCCGCCAACTCATGCTTCTCATCACTTTCTACCGCTTTTTCAAAATAACTTTTACCCACAACTAAATCGCCTTGCCACGCTAAGTAAGCCGCACCGATATTGTAAAGCGCATCCGCATCGTCAGGTTTCAGCATCAATACACGTTCTAGTGCATCAATCGCCTCTTCAAACATATCTGACTTTGCAAGCGCAATCCCATATTGAAATGCCGCTTCCACATCTTCAGGCGCAAGCTCCACGGAACGAAGCAAATACGGAATCGCAAGCAAATTCTCCTCCATTTGCATAAAACTCATCCCAATCATGAAATAAACATCGGCCGAATCAAGGCCATTCGCAATTGCCTTTTCAAATTGCTTCGCCGCATCTTGATAATGCTCCAACACATAGTACAGATTTCCTAAACTATAATAAGCCGCTGAAGCCTTGCTATCCAGTTCAATCCCTCGTTCAAAAAAGCGCTCCGCACGCTCAAAATCATCCATCGAAAGCAACACATTCCCAAAATTGATGAAACCAACCGGATCATTCGGGTGTTCCTCGATAACCTCCGTAAAAAGACGAACTGCCGTCTCTAAATCATTTTTTTGCATGGCTTCAATACCTTGTGCATTTTTATCCAAATCTGTTCCTCCTTATTTTACAACGAGGGCAAGCCAAGTTTTCAGCGCCGTCACCGTTTGATTTGTTTGTTCTGTCACGCTAATTGTCGCGTCATTGTCCCCATTCTGTTTCCCATAAGCACCAAACTGTGCATGATTTCCGCCCTCAATGGAAACAAAAGTCGTGTTTTCAGGCAAGTATTTCTTGTTTTTTTCATATGTATCCCAATTTAGCACGCCATCCTTCGTTGCCGTAATCGACAATGCTGAAAACGGTGCTTTTGCAAGCGTCCCCTTCTC
This sequence comes from Listeria grandensis FSL F6-0971, assembly GCF_000525835.1. GTDB lineage: Bacteria > Bacillota > Bacilli > Lactobacillales > Listeriaceae > Listeria_A > Listeria_A grandensis. The sequence continues at coordinate 121,673 of NZ_AODD01000014.1, read as the reverse complement.
ATCTGCGTAACTCGCCAAAAAGAAAATACCATCCAAATCACCCATATTGTCATGAGCAAAACGCGCAGCCATAGCGCCACCAAGCGAATGTCCACCAATCACGAAATGCTCCTCTTTATGCGTATTTATAATATCTGCGGCCTTATTTTGTCCAAAAACAGCCAAATTCAGCGGCATATCAGCAATGTACACTTTGTAACCAGCATTGGCAAGTCCTTTCACCACCGGAGCATAACTCAGCGGATCAATAAATGCCCCCGGATAAAAAATCACACTTTCCTTCACTTCTTGATTGAGTGGCGTAAACATCAAAAAGCCGCTATCATCCACGACATCCACTTTTTTCGTTGAATTCCCTGCTTCCTCAGCAAATGAACTCGGTGACGTATTAAAATACAAATAACTGCCACCAATCAACAAAATCAGCACAGCTAACACGATCCATAATGTCTTTTTCATGCGATTCCTCTTTCCTTAGAAAAGGTCAGGAAAGCCTCATTTTCACCCGTCCCGACCTCCTATTTAACCTACATACCGCAACTGCACATCTTGTTTATAAATCTCATCAATCGTTCCGCCGCCTAGACAAATATCTCCATCATAGAGAACGAGCGCTTGACCTGGCGTCACGGCACGAGCAGGCTCATCGAAAATAACATTCGCTTTATTACCCTCCAACAAATGCACCGTCACACCAACATCTTCTTGGCGGTAACGGAATTTCGCCGTACAATGGAACACCGCTTCGACAGGACGATCCGATACAAAGCTCATATCCGTTGCTACAAGCGAATCCGAATACAGCTGTCGTGATGGAAACCCTGCTCCACGAACAAGACATTATTCGCCAAATCTTTCCCGACAACAAACCACGGATCGCCATCGCCGCCAATACCTAAGCCATGACGTTGCCCAATCGTGTGATACATCAAACCATCATGCTTACCCATCACCTTACCGCCCAGCGTCTTCATCTCACCAGGTTGTGCCGGCAAATACTCACTCAAAAACTGCTTGAAATTGCGTTCCCCGATAAAACAAATCCCCGTACTATCCTTCTTACCTGCCGTTGCAAGTTCCGCTTCTTCCGCAATCCGGCGCACTTCCGGCTTTTCCATTCCACCGAGCGGGAACATCACCTTCTGAATTTGCGCTTGCGATAACTGATTCAAAAAGTACGTCTGATCCTTATTACGATCCACGCCACGCAACATTTTGACCTCATTATCAATCGTTTCCACACGCGCATAATGCCCCGTTGCCACAAAATCAGCGCCCAAACTCTCCGCATGCTCCAAAAATGCCTTAAACTTAATTTCCTTATTACACATCACGTCCGGATTCGGCGTCCGACCTAATTTATACTCCTCCAAGAAATACGTAAACACCTTGTCCCAGTACTCCTTTTCAAAATTAACAGCATAATATGGAATCCCAATCTGATTGGCCACACGAATAACGTCCTCATAATCTTCCGTCGCCGTACACATACCAAACTCATCCGTATCATCCCAATTTTTCATAAAGATTCCGATGACATCATAGCCTTGCTCTTTCAGCAAATAAGCCGTCACCGACGAGTCCACGCCGCCAGACATACCAACAACTACCCGCGTCTTACTATTATCCATTTTAACTACTCCTCACCTTCACTTACAAAGTCGCTGTACCACTTTTACAATCTCGCTTGCCGCATTCTCGATCTCCTCGTAAGAATTACCAAGGCCAAAACTAATTCGAATCGATTCGCGCACACCCGCATGGTCTGCACCAAACAGCCCCACCAAGACATGCGACGGATCCACCGTACCAGCTGTACAAGCCGAACCACTAGAAACCGCGATTCCCGCCATATCCAAATTCATCAATAACTGCTCCACCGAAACGCCCGGAAAGCGTACATTCAAAATATGCGGCAACCCCTTTTCAAGCGAACCATTCACCTCAAATAGAATTCCGTTCTCCGCAAAAGTATCCACTAGAACCTGCTTATACTCCGCAAAATCCGAACGTTTTTGTTTCCGTGACTCCAAAGAAATCCGTACAGCTTCTGCCATACCACAAATCCCCGGCAAATTCTCCGTCCCAGCTCGACGCTTACGCTCCTGCTCCCCGCCATGAAAAGGATATTCCAAATTCGTCCCATTTTTCACATACAAAAAGCCGATCCCGCGCGGTCCATTAATCTTATGCGCCGTAACTGTCAACATATCCACGCCAAGCTCCGCGACGTCCATTTCGAACATCCCAAAAGCCTGTACCGCATCCGTGTGAAACAACGCTTGATGCTCCACAAGCCGCTCACCAATCGCTCGAATCGGTTGAACCGAGCCAATCTCATTATTGCCATACATCATCGAAACCAGAATCGTATCATCCGTAAGCGCCGCATCAAAATCGTCAAGTGAAACGACACCCGTCTTATCCACCGACAAATACGTCACATCAAACCCCTGTGTTTCCAGATACACACACGTCTCCAAAACAGCTGGATGTTCGATCGCCGTCGTAATAATATGCTTGCCGTGCTCACGATTCGCGTAGGCCGCCCCAATCAACGCAATATTATCGCCTTCCGTACCACCACTTGTAAACACAATCTCCCGCTCATCCGCACCAATACTTCGCGCGACAATTTCCCTCGCCTCATCAAGCGCCTTCCGTGCCTCTCTCCCAGCAAAGTGAATGCTAGATGGATTCCCATAATTATTCGTAAAACTAGCCAACATCGCCTGCACAACCTCCGGATGAATCGGACTCGTCGCAGCATGATCCAAATACACTCGTTCTATCATTAAAATCGCTTCCTTCTATACTAAAAACCAATAATCAGTCTTTAAAACTTGTTTTTATAACCACTCCCATTTTAGCAAGAAATGCCGCCGAAAGCAAAAAAGCGGTATGGGTTTAGTTCTGAGATCTGATAAAAGTTTGGTTTGGGTAAATGTATCAGTTGGGAAACCTGATGGATAATGTTTGCTTGATTTATTAGGATTGGTTACTTATCTTTGTTTTGTTGCTGTTCTGAATAAACATAGGATGCTTATATTTGTCTTGCATTCATTCCAAGCTTTGCGTCTAAGGGCCACTGAGGGATTACCTGCTCACTTCGTTCGCATGCATATTGAGGCTCTAACTCAACAAGGGATGCTTCATAAGAGACTCAACAAAAAGCACTTCATTCGCGAAACGTCAAAATCCCGTTCACAAATGAAGCGCTCGAATCTTATTTTTAATAATAAAGAAACCCCAATCGTACCGTCTTTAATACCATTGTTTGAACCCGCTATTAACAGCAGGTGGGTGCTCTGTCTGACGGTTTACAAGTCCTCGTGAAAAGGCATGTGCGCTGCGCCCGAACTCGGGCTCCCTAGGTAGATCAAATTGTTCGGTTCAATAATATAGGTACCATAACGAATACATTAGGGTTTCTTTATTGACCTAAGAATAACACATAATTTTATAGATTTCAATTTGGAGCACTCAATAACGTATCTTTTTTTACGAAGACGAAACTTCAATGTAAGCGTCATCTCCTCTAATTTCTCCCATGCCATAAAAATGACTACTTTTTATTCTGATTAATCTTCTCATAAACCCCAGCAATCGTCTGCTCATACTTTGACGTCAACTTCGGTTCATAATACTTCGCTTGCAAAAGCCGATCCGGCAAATACTGCTGATCTACCCAGGCATTTTCATAACTATGCGGGTATTTATAATCCAACGCCCGACCGAGCTCCTTCGCACCAGAATAGTGACCATCTCGCAAATGATCGGGAACTTCACCGCTCTTACCAGCTCGAATATCTGCTAACGCGTTATCGATCGCTACGATTGCCGAATTTGATTTCGGCGACAAACAAAGTTCAATAACAGCATTAGCGAGCGGAATTCGCGCTTCTGGAAAACCGATTTTTTCAGCGGTTTGAATTGCCGACAAAGTATGCGTCGCAGCCTGAGGATTCGCAAGCCCAACATCCTCATACGCCATCACCAGAAGCCGCCTACTAATACTTATTAAATCGCCTGCCTCAATCAACCTACCCATATAATGGAGTGCTGCATTCACGTCACTGCCTCGAACCGATTTCTGAAACGCACTCAACACATCATAATGTGCATCGCCATCCTTATCATGCGCCAGACTCTTCCGCTGCAAACACTCTTCCGCGACACCAATCGTCACATGCACTTTGCCATCTTCATCCGGTTCCGATGAAATAACCGCCAGTTCCAATGCATTCAGGGCACTCCGAACATCTCCGTTACTCGCCGTCGCTAAATGTGTCTTCGCATCTTGATCCAACACAACATCATACGCGCCAAGCCCTCGTTCAGCATCCATCAAAGCCCGATCCATCGTCACCTCAATATCCGCTACCGATAGCGGCTTCAATTCAAAAATTTGCGTCCGACTCCTGATTGCTGGATTAATCGCAATATACGGATTACTCGTCGTCGCCCCGATCAAAATGATCTGGCCACTCTCTAAATGCGGCAACAGAAAATCTTGTTTCGGCTTGTCTAAACGGTGCACCTCATCCAAAAGTAAGATAACCGTCCCGCTCATCTTCGCCTCTGCCGCCACGATTTCTAAATCTTTCTTATTATTCGTCACCGCATTTAACATCCTAAAAGCGTATTTCGTACTGCCCGCAATCGCACTAGCAATCGAGGTTTTCCCAATACCAGGCGGTCCATATAAAATCATGGAAGACAATTGTTTTGCCTTTACCATCCGATAAATCACTTTATCCTTGCTCACTAGGTGCGTCTGACCCACAATATCATCCAGTGACTTCGGCCGCATACGGTAAGCAAGTGGCTGAATCGCCATATTTCTCCACTCCTTTACTCGTCATTCATTTCATTCTCCTATTATACCACAAGAACATTCGTTCCTACAGCAAAAATCAAGCACTTCAAGTTTTGCTCGCTTCTTTCCAACATATGCTTTATAATGATTCAAGTATAGCGATTAATAGAACGCTTTCTTCTTACCCAATCAGAAAATCGCAACATTATTTGGAGGTTATTATGAAAATCACAACAAAAGGCCGGTATGGCTTAACTATCGTACTTGAATTAACGCGTTGTTTCGGACAAGGTCCCATTTCGTTACGTTCCATCGCTGAGAAAAAAGGCTTATCCGAACATTACTTAGAACAACTCATCGGCCCACTACGCAACGCCGGAATTGTTAAGAGTATCCGCGGCGCACACGGCGGCTATATCCTAGGTGACGAACCCGCAAAAATCACAGCTGGCGACATCATCCGCACGTTGGAAGGCCCTATTGTGCTTGTCGAAAGCATCGAAGAGGAAGAAGCTGCCCAGCGCGAACTTTGGCTCCGGATTCGTAATGCCGTCAAAGAAGTGCTAGACAGTACTACACTGGAAGACTTAGCGAGCCACGGCGATGATCCATTGCTCGATGGCTACATGTTCTACATCTAAAACAAAAGAATAAAATAAGGCGAGGATCCACATTTCGATGTGAATCCTCGCCTTATTTTCTCGCAAAAAATTAACTTCTAATAAAAAGAATATTGTAATTAAAACTCCAAACAATCGCAAAAGGATATAAAGAAAGCGTTTCACGTAAGATTATCTAACAAAATTTGATTTTATAGCTAAAATAGCTTGCTTTATTCTCAATTTGCAGTATTATTATCACATAAACAAAAAACAAATGTTAGATTATCTAACAAAAAGGAGCGTGTCACATGGAAGCAGTATTTATGTTTTTTTGTACCTTGTTAGTTTGGCTGATGACACCAGGGATTGCTTTATTTTACGGAGGGATGGTTAGCCGTAAAAACGTGCTTAGTACCGCAATGTACAGCTTTAGCTCGATGGCGATTATCTCTATTCTATGGGTTGTTGTTGGTTATTCCCTTGCTTTTGCACCAGGAAATGCTTTTATCGGAAGCTTTGATTGGACTTTTTTGCACAGCGTCGGGTTTGATGCCAACGCGACATACTCCGATGCGATTCCACATATTTTATTCATGATGTTCCAAATGACATTCGCTATTTTAACAGTGGCTATTATTTCTGGCGCTTTTGCGGAACGGATGAATTTTGCGGCATACTTAATTTTTATTATTTTATGGTCCTTGCTTGTTTATTCTCCTGTTGCTCATTGGGTTTGGGGCGAAGGTGGGTGGTTACGTGAACTCGGCGCGCTTGATTTTGCCGGCGGAAATGTCGTGCATATTAGTTCTGGTATTACAGGGCTTGTGCTCGCGATCGTGCTCGGGCGGCGTAAGGAAGCGGAGAATTCCTCCCCACATAATTTGCCACTCGCTTTAATTGGTGGTATATTAGTCTGGTTCGGTTGGTATGGATTCAATGTTGGTAGTGCATTAACAATCGATAATGTCGCAATGGCCGCATTCGTCAACACCAATTCAGCCGCTGCTGCCGGAATCGTCGGTTGGGTCGCTGTCGAATGGATGATTAATAAAAAACCAACGATGCTCGGCACGATTTCTGGCGCAATTGCAGGTCTTGTCTCCATTACACCTGCTGCCGGTTTTGTGACAGTAGGCAGTGCTTTATTGATTGGATTCCTCGGCGGTGCGATTTGTTTCTGGGCTGTATTCTGGTTGAAAGGGAAATTGAAGTACGATGATGCCCTCGACGCTTTCGGTTTGCACGGTATCGGTGGTATTTGGGGCGGTATTGCCACAGGCCTTTTCGCTACTACCAAAATTAACAAACTTGGCGCGGACGGTCTTTTTTACGGAAACGCTAGCCTACTTGGCAAACAACTCATCGCTATCGGTTCCACAGTCGTGTTCGTTGCGATTGCTACCATCATCATTATCTATGTTATCAAAATATTCATACCTATCAGAGTGGATGAAGATCAAGAATACAAAGGGCTTGATTTAACGCTTCACGGCGAAAAAGCCTATCATGAGTAAGGGGTGGTTCTATTGTCAAACTTAACAAAAATCGAAATCATTACACGTCCAAATCGTTTTTACGAATTCCAAAAAGCGCTTGCAGAAATCGGCGTTAGCGGCCTAACCGTCACGAAAGCCCTCGGTACCGGTCTCGAAAAAGGTTTAATCGAACTGTATCGCGGCAAAAAGAAAGAAAATAATATCCACGAACGCATGAAAATCGAAATTGTTGTCAGCACCGTGCCAGTCGAAGCCGTGCTAGAAGTTGTCAAAAATACTCTACGAACCGGCGAGCCTGGCGACGGTAAAGTCTTCATTTATCCCGTTGCTGAAGTCATTAAAATAAGCACCGGCGAACGTGGTGTCGATGCCCTACAAGACCATCCCAAGGAAAAATAGCCTTCAAAATGAGATGCGGATAAAGAAATAGGAACTAATTCTAAAAATACAATGAGAAATCGCGTTTTCCCCTTCCCGAAACGAAAAACAGCGCTTATAATAAAGAAGTAGCTAAAATGGATGTTTTTATATATGAAGGAGAGATAGACAAAGATGCGAAAGATCCCCTTTTTTACAATTATCGCGATTGTTTTTTTAGCAGGAGGTTACTATTTTCTGCAAAACTCCGCTTCCCCGATAGATGTTTCTTTTAATTTTCTAGTCACTCAGAAGAATGACGATAATTCCATTTCAGGAAACATTGAAGGAGCAGGTAGCAAAAAGATTAAGCTTAGCCTTGACGAATCACAATGGGATTCCATCAAAGTGGGCAATCGCTATACTGTAGAAGCCAAGTTTTATGATAAACATAAAGTGAGTGACAAAGAAAAGAAAACGCTAGAAGGCCCGTTTTGGTCCAACGATGCCAATACTGGCATCTTAGCGAATGATGTCGAGGTCACGATGATCGACACCTTCCCGGCAAATTAAAAGAGAGGTTATCCGATTTTGATTGGATAACCTCTCTAGAACCGTAGGCAAAGCGCTGCATTGCGTTGCCTGCGTTTTTTTGTTTTACATACATTTCAAAGCTAACCCGATTGTCAAATTTAATTCCGTAATCCTTATTCTGCTTTCTTCGCTTCGATCGCAAGCTCTAACTCAGCCAATTGCGCTGCACTTACTTCACTTGGAGCATTTGTTAGCGGATCAGCTGCACTTCCTGTTTTAGGGAAAGCAATCGTATCACGCAAATTATTCCGACCAGCAAGAATCATGATAATGCGGTCTAACCCTAGCGCAATTCCACCATGTGGTGGTGTTCCATATTCTAACGCCTCAAGCAAAAAGCCAAATTGTTCTGTTGCTTCTTCATCCGTGAAGCCTAGCGCGCGGAACATTTGTTGTTGCATGTCTTTTTTATAAATACGGAGTGAACCGCCGCCGATTTCATAGCCGTTTAGCACGATATCGTAGGCTTCTGCCATCGCTTTTTCTGGTGCGGTTTCAAGCAAGGTTGCGTCTTGTGGCATCGTGAACGGATGATGCGCAGACACGAAGCGTTTTGCATCTTCATCATACTCAAATAACGGCCAATCCGTGACCCATAAGAACGCTAATTCGTTTTGATCAATTAAATCAAGCTCTTGACCAAGTTTCGAGCGGAGAGCGCCTAGCGATGCTGCTACTACTTCTGCTTTATCAGCCACAAATAGTAGCAAATCGCCAACCTCTGCATCTAAAACGCCTGCTACTGCCGCTTGATTTTCTGGCGTGAAGAATTTCGCAATCGGCCCTTTGAAGCCGTCCTCTTCCACTTTCATCCAAGCAAGGCCTTTCGCGCCGTATCTGCCGACAAACTCACCTAGTGCATCGATATCTTTACGTGAATAGCTCGCCGCTGCGCCTTTCGCATTGATGGCTTTTACTTCGCCACCATTTTCAATCGCATTCGTGAATACTTTGAAATCAACATTTGCCACAGCTTCTGCCACGTTTTTCAATTCTAAACCGAAACGTACATCCGGCTTATCGCTACCAAAACGATCCATCGCTTCTGCGTACGTCATGTGCGGGAACGGTTTTTCGATTTTGATTCCCTTCGTCGCTTCTACAACCGCAACCAACATTTCTTCGGTAATCGCTTGAATTTCCTCTTTTGTCAGGAAACTTGTCTCTAAATCGATCTGTGTAAACTCCGGCTGACGATCGCCACGCAAATCCTCATCGCGGAAACAACGCACCACTTGGTAATATTTATCAAAACCAGCAGACATCAACAGCTGCTTCAAAATTTGTGGCGATTGAGGTAATGCATAGAAATTACCAGGATACACACGACTCGGCACCAAATAATCACGCGCACCTTCTGGCGTACTCTTCGTCAAATACGGCGTTTCAATATCAAAAAAGCCCATTTGATCTAATTTTTGACGGAATGTTTTTGTCGCTGTATGACGCATTTGGAAAATCTCGTTCATCTCTGGGCGACGTAGGTCTAAATAACGGTACTTCAAGCGTATTTCATCGGAAACATTGACACCATCTTCAATATAAAACGGCGGTGTTTTCGAAGCGTTCAACACCTCTATCTCCTCTGCCAAAACTTCGATGCGACCAGTTTTCAATTTATCGTTGACCGCACCTTCACTACGCGCTGCGACCGTACCAACAACTGTTACAACAAATTCGTTACGAACAGACTCCGCAATCGCTAGTGCATCAGCAGAAAAATCCGGATTAAAAACGACTTGGACAATCCCTTCCCGATCGCGTAAATCAATAAAAATGAGACCGCCTAAGTCTCGACGCTTTTGTACCCAACCGTGCAAGGTTACTTTTTCACCAATATGTCTTTCGGTTACATCTCCGCAATATAATGATCTTTTCTTCATTGTTTCTCCCCCTTTAATTGCTTATATGCAGTCTCTAAACCAGCCGTTACAGCCTCCAGACGAATCTCCATCTGTACCCCTGTTTGCATATTTTTCAGTTGACAAACACCATTTTCTAGCTCTGAATCTCCTAAAATCATGGTGAATTGTGCATTTTTACGATCGGCGTCTTTTAATTGCCCTTTCATCGTGCGACCCATGTAATCTTTTTCTGCGCTAAAACCGGCTAGGCGTAACTCGTTCACGATTGTTACAGCTCGGATTTCGGCACTTTCCGTCGCCGTTACCACATAGCAATCTAATTGGCGTGTCACAGGAAGCTCAATGTTTTCCACATCAAGGGCAGCAAACAAGCGCTCGACGCCAAGCCCAAAGCCAACACCTGGTGTTTCTGGGCCATCAAATTCCTGTACCAATCCGTGATAGCGACCGCCACCACAAAGTGTAGATTTCGCGCCAAACCCTTCTGCCGTACTCATAATCTCGAATGTCGTATGATTGTAGTAATCCAAACCACGAACAAGCGTCGGATCGACTGTATAAGCAATGCCTAAAGCATCCAAATACGCCTTCACTTTCGCAAAATATGCCGTCGATTCCTCATTTAAAAATTCTAAAATCGATGGTGCCGTTGCAATAAGCGGATGCGCATGATCCACTTTACAATCCAGAATACGCAACGGATTTTTATGCAAACGCACTTGGCAATCAGCGCAGAATTCATCAATCTGTGGCTCGAAATGCGCGACTAGAGCATCTTTATGCTTCAAACGACTTTCCTTATCGCCCAAGCTATTGATGACCAATTCAATGTTTTGGAGACCAAGCTCCTTGTAAAACGTCATCGCAAGCGAGATAACCTCCGCATCAATCGCTGGATCATTACTGCCTAGTGCTTCAAGCCCCATTTGCGTAAATTGGCGTTGTCTCGCGCCCTGCGGTCGTTCATAACGGAACATTGGCCCTGAGTAGTAAAGTTTGACAGGCTGATTCACTTGTCCGAATAATTTATGTTCGACGAAAGCCCGTACAACCGATGCCGTACCTTCTGGGCGCAATGTTAAGCTTCTATTTTTTTTTATCCTCGAACGTGTACATCTCTTTAGATACTATATCTGTCGTATCGCCCACACCGCGTTGAAATAGCTCGGTATGCTCAAAAATCGGCGTCCTGATTTCTTCATATTGGAACCTCTCACAAATCGATTGGAAAACGCGTTCTACATAATGCCACTTCTCTACTTCTCCAGGTAAAATATCGCGCGTTCCTCTTGGCAATTTCATTTGCATACTTCAAATCCCTCCTAAAAATTACGATAGTGCCGTTGACTTTGATGGTTTAACTGTTTTTAAAAATGAGTGATGGGATTACCTTCCTCCAAGCTTCCCGTTAGGCAAGAATATTTCGTGAAAATATTTGGCTCTTCACTGTTCAATTGTTCGGCGTTTGTTCCATCGTGAGAGCCACTGGTGGATTACATGCTGAGGCTCTAACTCAGCTAGAGACGCTTCGTAAGAGCCTCAGCAACAACAAATAACCCCCATCCCTCGTCTTAACTAAATAAAACAAGGGACGAGAGTTAACCCGTGGTACCACCCTAAATTGAGAAACCATACAGCTCCTCCACTCAAAAACAGTTAACGCCTGTTAACGTTCTTACTTACTTAGCACTAAGTACGCTTGTTCAGTAAGAAGCCTCGGGAGTGTCTTTTTGACAGTTTAACTGCAATAGGTTTTCCAGCCTAAGAACCTATCTCTCTTACCAGCAAATGCTTGCCATACTTTTCTCCGTCATCGGTCATCTATTAATTACCCTTAAGACTACTAGAATTTGCCTAGAAAGTCAATAATGTTTTTAAAATAAATCGCGAAAAGATAGGTTTAGTGTTTCATAATAACATGTTTTATGATAATCTTTCTATAAGTAGTTATTTTTATAGGGGTATAGGTGGTGTCCATTGATGAAAAATAAGTTCCTGTTTATAACCGTGCTATCATTCTTACTCATCGCAGCTGGCGTATTGTCTACAATTGCGATGGCTAACGCTAACACGGTGCAAGTAAAAGCCGAAGTTCTAAACGTCAGAAGCGGACCAGGACTCGCATTCGACGTCACATCACAAGTCAGAAAAGATGAAATCCTCAATGTAATCGATGAAGAAAATAAATGGTATAAAGTTCGGTTAAGCAACGGTCAGAGCGGTTATGTGGCCAGCTGGCTCGTGAAAAATGTCGATGTCAGTGCTTCTAGTAATAGTTTAGCCACCGTGACCAGTGACGGTAGCTTGAACGTTCGTAGCAAACCATCCACAAACGCTAAAATTCTCGGAAGCCTTAAAGGTGGCGATCAAATCACTGTGACAAGTCAATCCAACGGCTGGACTCAAATCCAGTACCAAGGTCAGACCGCATGGATTAATTCGTCCTACATCAAGATGCAAGAATCGGCAACAAAAGAATCCAAAAACAGCTTACAAACACTTACTATCAGGTCTAATGGTACCAATATTCGCTCTGGTCCAAGCCGAAATAATAGCACCGTTGAGAAAGCTGATTCTGGAACAGTCTACAATATTGATGGCGTTCAGGGGGATTGGTACCAGATCACGACATCTTCCGGCCAACAAGGCTATGTGGCTAACTGGGTTGTCGACGTTTCTAATTCCAAAACAAAGAAGGCCGCAAAATCGAAAACAACCTCACTCGCCGAAGCTACCATCGTTATTGATCCTGGTCACGGAGGAAACGATCCTGGCGCCAAAGGAAAAAATGGTACTATTGAAAAGAAAGCGACATTAAAAACTGCCAAGGCCGTAGCAGCTCGCTTAGAACAAAGCGGTGCGAAAGTTATTTTGACGCGGAGTAGAGATGAATATATCTCCCTCAAAGATCGTGCGAAAAAAGCCGAGAAGTATAATGCAGATGCCTTCGTCTCCATTCATTTTGATTCTGTGGAAGATGCTAGCGATTCAAGCGTTAATGGTCAGACAACATATTATTACAAAAATAAGGATCAAAGCTTAGCAGAAAGCATAAACGAAAGCCTCGCAAATAACCTATCCAGTAAAAACCGCGGCACCCGTTCTGGTGACTTCTATGTGTTACGCGAGAACACCCAGCCGTCCGTGCTACTCGAACTTGGCTATCTCAGCTCAACCATTGATGAGCAAAAAATGAACTCCGATGGTTTTCATGAAGAAGTTGCCAACTCGATCTACGAAGGCTTGAGTAATTATTTTAAAAACTAAACAAAGTGCCTCACGGGCTTGCCCAACTTTTCGAAGACACAAAAAAATGCGCTATCAAGATTCTAAAAAAATCTTGATAGCGCATTTTTTCATTTCCCAAGTAACTCCTGTGAATCTAGAATAATCGTTACGGGACCATGGTTTACAATACAAACATCCATCGATGCCCCAAAAACTCCCGTCTCCACGACCAATCCTTGTGCTGCGAGCATTTTGTTAAACAAATCATATAAATCCGATGCTACGTCAGGTGGCGCGGAATTCGTAAAACTCGGACGCCTCCCTTTCTTCACATCAGCATATAGTGTAAATTGCGAAACACTAAGAATCGCACCACCAAAATCTTTAATAGACAGATTCATCTTATCCGCTTCATCTTCAAAAATACGCAATCCCACGAGTTTTTGAACAATATATGCCACATCATCCTCTGTATCACCATGTGTGAAACCAACAAGCAAGCAAAGCCCGCCCGCGATCTCACCCACATTTTCATCATCAATCGTTACGCTCGCTTCATAACAACGCTGTGCCACAACTCTCATGACGCATTCCTCCAGTCATATCAATTCATTAAGCGTCTCACTGTATACACATCAGGAACCTGCTTAATTTTATCAACGACCCGCTGCAAATGATTAATATTGTGAATCTGAAGTGTCAGAACGAGTGTTGCCATTTTATTATTATCTACCTTTGCATTGACACCGTTAATATTACTTGTCAGACTGTTCACGACTTGTAAGATATCATTTAGCATGCCATTCCGATTATAGCCAAACACCTCGATATCCACGTTATAGTCGGTTTTAGCCGTCATATCCGTGTCTTCCCACTCCACATCAATTAAACGTTCCGTATCAGGACCATTGACATTCGGACAATCCTTCCGATGAATCGAAATCCCGCGACCTTTCGTAATATAACCAACTATTTCGTCGCCAGGCACTGGATTACAACATCGTGATAAGCGAATCAATAAGTTTCCGATACCTTGAACAACGACGCCAGCATTATGCTTGATTTTCAAACGCTCGTTATTACTATCAGTAGGATTCTTCGCCTTCGTTTCGACTTTATTCAATAATTTCTCGGTTTGCTCCTCCAGTTCTCGCTCGCGACGCTCTTTCTCCGTCAACCGGTTCGCTACTTGGAGCGCTGTAATGCCATTGTACCCAACCGCCGCAAACAAATCATCTTCATGACTAAAATTCAAGCGTTCGGCTAGCTTATTAATGTTCTCGGTCGTCATCACTTTCTTCGGCTCAAAATCAAGATGGCGCAATTCCTTCTCGACCATATCGCGACCTTTTTCAACATTCTCTTCTTTCGCTTGACGTTTAAAGAACTGACGAATCTTATTTTTCGCTTGTGACGTCTGCACAAGTTTCAACCAATCACGACTCGGTCCATACGAATGCTTCGATGTTAAAATTTCAATGATATCGCCTGTTTTTAATTTATAATCAAGCGTGACAATTTTGCCGTTAATTTTAGCGCCTATTGTCTTATTTCCGATTTCTGTGTGGATTCGATACGCAAAATCAAGCGGTACAGAACCATTTGGTAGTTCGAAAACATCGCCTTTTGGTGTAAAAACGTACACAACATCCGTAAACAAATCGAGTTTCAGCGATTCCATGAATTCTTCTGCATTCTCTGATTCATTCTGGTATTCAATAATTTCGCGGAACCAGCTCATTTTATTATCAAAGGAAGTCTTCGAATTGATAACTTTCCCTTCTTTGTAAGCCCAGTGTGCCGCAACCCCATATTCTGCGATTTGGTGCATCTCCAGTGTCCGAATTTGCACTTCGAGTGGCTCACCTTGAGGCCCGATTACCGTCGTATGAAGCGATTGGTACATATTGGATTTCGGCATCGCAATATAATCTTTAAAACGGCCTGGCATCGGCTTCCATCGCGTATGGATAATACCTAAAACAGCGTAACAATCCTTGATACTATCCACTAAAATCCGGACCGCCAACAAATCGTAAATTTCATTGAATTGCTTATGTTGCTCTGACATCTTGCGGTAAATCGAATAAATATGCTTTGGTCGACCAGAAATATCCGCCTTAATATGCAGCTCATCTAGATTCTCATTCACACCGTCGATCACGTCGCGCAAATAACGCTCGCGCTCTTCCCGTTTCTGTTTCATCAAATGCACGATTCGGTAGTATTGTTGCGGATTTAAATAACGAAGCGCTGTATCTTCCAGTTCCCACTTCACACGTGAAATCCCCAAACGATGCGCAATCGGTGCAAAAATTTCTAACGTCTCATTCGCAATCCGGCGTTGTTTTTCCACCGGCAAATGCTTCAATGTCCGCATATTATGCAGCCTATCCGCCAATTTCACCAGCATAACCCGAATATCTTGTGCCATCGCAATAAACATTTTGCGGTGATTCTCGGCTTGCTGCTCTTCATGCGATTTATATTTGATTTTCCCAAGTTTCGTAACACCATCGACGATCATAGCAATCTCTGGACTAAACGCTTCTTCCAGATCTTGTAGTGTAATCGGCGTGTCCTCGACAACATCATGCAAAAAACCAGAAGCAACGGTCGCTGGGTCCATTTCTAGATCTACCAGTATCCCAGCCACTTGGATTGGGTGAATAATATAAGGTTCTCCCGATTTGCGGAATTGATCTTTGTGCGCCTCACGTGCGTAGTCACAAGCCTTTTTGACAAGCGCAAGATGCTCCTCATTCATATAATGAGAAGCCATTTCAATTACTTGTTCCGCTGTTAAATTTTGTTCTTTAGCCATAGTCCCCACACCCTTTTCATCCCAAGCTTTATAAAGTATGTAAAAGCACCCACGAATGAGTGCTCTTTAAAATAATTCTTATCTGATATTATAACATGTTTTATGTGGCTAACAAAGCAATTTTACTGGCCTTATTAGAAAAATACACATTTTTAGAAGTCCATCAAAATAAGACGGTCATAGCCTTCTAGTTTCTTGTGACCTTCAAGCTCTGTCAACTCGATCAAGAACGCGCAGCCTGCAACAACACCGCCCAATTCTTCAACAAGCTTAATCGTCGCTTCGATCGTGCCTCCAGTCGCTAGCAAATCATCCGTAATCAAGACGCGTTGCCCTGGCTTAATCGCATCTTTGTGCATCGATAATTTATTGGTGCCATACTCCAAATCGTATTCCATATCTACCGTTTCACGCGGCAATTTATTCGGTTTACGAACAGGTGCAAAACCAATGCCAAGTGAATAAGCAACGGGACATCCGATAATAAAGCCACGCGCTTCTGGCCCAACGATAACATCAACGCTTAATTTTTTTGCGTATGCTACAATTTGATCCGTTGCGAATTTGTAAGCTTCACCATGACTCATAAGCGGCGTAATGTCTTTAAAAACAATACCCTCTTTCGGCCAATCATTGACAATCGCTACATAATTTCTCAAGTCGTTTAAGTTCATTTTACTATTTCCTCCAAAATTGAATTCCCCTTCGAATTCATCAACTTTTCAATCCAATCGTACAATTCGTTGTAGTTAGAGTAGAGTAATTTCTGCTCCATCGCAATCCGGTGTTCTCGAGCTTTATAGACACTCGACTCCTCTAGATTACGCTTTTCCCCAACTTCATTCAAACTAATCACGCCATCCTCCATTGTAGCAAAATTTAGATCAAAAAACACGCGTGACATAAACTCGATCTGATCATTCGTCCAATTAAACTGTTTACAAAGGCGCGACATGTTTTGTGTGAGCGAAAATGGTTGGTGTTTTTTAAGCACTGCATAGAGCTGTGCAAAATGTTGTCGACTCGGCATCGAAGCGATCGCATTGCCGTTTTCAGCCGCAATGTGAAGATAAATCCGGTCCGCTTCCGTGTTTGCAACAACCGCTTCAAGCAACGCCACATCATCTGGCATATCCACAAAAATTAAATCTTTGGTAGTAGCATCTACAACATCTGTTGCGGTATCAATCTGCGCACAAACAAGATTGGCATTCGCCGCTAGTAACTTTTCTCGTGTTGCCGTTTGGAAACAGACAAAAACTTTATCCGCTGTATTACCTGCTTGCAATAGTTTTTCCCATTCTGCACGACTTCGCACATCAAACAACTGCCAATGCCCTATTTTCAAATCTACAATCCGAAGTTGCGGCTTGCGCATATTATTCCACTCATTGATCGATAACTCGCCAACCACATCCACTTTTGCCATCGGTGAAATTTTTTCAACAAGTTCGCCAGTCCCGAAACCAACCGCGTCAATCGCTGCTCCTGAATCTGCTGTGATCACAGTCTTCAAATGCGTCTTATCCGCACCAATTCGCTTCGTACCACTCAATTTCACGCCTTCTAATGCAAAAACTGGCTTCGGATTATCCGTCCCGAACGGCGCCAACTTGTTCAGCTGAGCAATAAACTCAAGGCTCACCGTTTCAACCGGAATCGCTTCTTCCACTCGTAAAATAGAAACAAAATCATCCGCCGTCAACGTTTCCCGCGCCAGTTGTGCTAAGTTCTCACGCAACGCACCAATATCCGCCATATCAAGCGTCATACCAGCAGCCATCGGATGTCCACCAAACGCTTTCAGCAACGTCTGATTCGCGTCCAGCGCCTGATACAGATGGAATGCCTCGATGCTACGCCCGGAACCTTTCGCCATTCCCGTCACCTCATCGATGCCAAGCACAATCACAGGCCGCGCATAACGATCCACTAACCGTGATGCCACGATCCCAACAACACCAGGATTCCAACCCGCTTTCCCGATCACCAACACTTCATTCCCGTCACCGAGATACTCCGCCTCAATCATCGCAATCGCTTCTTCCGAAATCTGTGCGACAATCGTTTGCCGTTCCTTATTCGCCTCATCAATCTCTTCTGCTAAGAAAGCCGCCTCTTCTGGGTCTTCTGTGAGCAACAAGTCCGCTGCCAGATCCGCAGGGCCAAGACGTCCAACCGCATTTAACCGTGGCGCAATCATGAAACCAATCGTTTCTTCGTTCGCCTCAGGCAATTTCGTACTCGCCAATTTCGCCAAAGCCGCCACACCGATATTCGCATTTTCCCGCAAAACGCGCAGTCCTTTTTGCACGAATAGTCGGTTCTCGTCCGTTAGTGACACAAGATCCGCCACCGTTCCAATCGCCACTAAATCGAGAAACTCCGTCGGTTCCTCACCCAGCAGCGCGTGAGCAAGCTTGTAAGCCACTCCTACACCCGCTAAATCAGGAAATGGGTAATTGGACTCCGGATGCCGCGGATGAATCACAGCGAGCGCCTCAGGCATCGTATCCTTCGCCTCGTGGTGATCCGTCACAATCACATCCAACCCAATCGTTTTCGCGTGCTCCATCACCTCAAGCGCCGCAATTCCGTTATCCACCGTAATCAACAGGTCCACGCCACTTTCCTTCGCCTCCGTAAACGCCGCCACATTTGGACCATAGCCTTCCGTAAATCGGTTCGGAATATAAAAATCAGCATTCGCGCCGAGCTTCCGTAATGTCTTTAGCAGCACCGCTACACTCGTCACACCATCCGCATCATAATCACCATAAATAAGAATGTGCTCCTCGGCCTCAATTGCCTGCTTAATTCGATCGACCGCAAGCCCCATTTCCGCTAGCAAAAATGGATCATATGCCGCATATTTATCCGGATTTAAAAATTTATCCAATTGACCCGCAGTCGTGACCTTACGACGCGCAAACAATTCCGCCATCGGTATCGTGCATTTTAATTCCTCTGCTACTTGTTGCATCGCCGTAGCGTCGCTTGTTTCAATCTGCCATTTATATTTAGAATGAATCATGAATATACCACCCCTCAACCTTACCCATTATACCGAAAAACACCAAAAATGTACACGCCATAAAAAAAGACCACCAACAAAGCAGTGATCTTTCTCTATTCGGTTTTAAACGGTTGGCTTAGGCTCGCTATCCGCAACTTCCACTTCTGAAACCTTCACTTTGCGTGACTTCTCAGCAGCAAGCGAACGTTCCAATTCCTTTTTGGCAGACTCGAGCGTCTTGATTTGCTTTTTCATCGAATTGACGCGAACAATATTCATACAGAAGAAAATCAAGCCCCCCACTAGAACCGATCCTAAAATAACGAGAATAAGCGGCCACTCCACCTTCGCGAACAAGAAGTTCACCTGTACCGAATCAACATTCACAATTGCAAAAATCGCAATAATAATAGCTAAAATAATCCCAACAATAACTTGCCATTGTACTTTCATTGCAAAAACCTCCTTCTTCCATTTATCAAATACCCGCAAAAGCGCGCGTTTAATCCCATGATTCTTGTCTATACAATAAATCTAAAAATCTAAATTTTTCAAATCACGCGTTCCCCACTGGACGTCCACAATCGATGCAAGGTCAAAATGAATCTCACCATAGGAATTCGCGTTATCATCAAAGTCTTCCATCACGATATGATCCTTCGCAATTTGGCGAACATACCCATTCAGCGTTTCCCGTTCGTCATCCTGATCCAAATCCACCGAAATAGGGGCTTTGTGCGCGAGCGCCATTTGCAATCCATTCTCAAACAGATTCCCAAACGTACTCACATCAAACCTCTCATGCTGCTCGTGATGTAGCGCATACAGCCGCTCCATCCTCGTCCCAGAAAGACCACCAGTATCTGCACGGAAAACCAAATCCAAGCGGATAATCAGATGCCCATCCGCTCGCGCCAATCTCGTCACCGTCTCCAAAACAAGATAATCTTTCGTCACTAACTGGACAAAGCCAACATACTAGCTATCCTTTTTCGTTGCGTCGTTATAAATATAAACCATCGTTCGCGCCTTCATTGCCTTTTTCAATACACGACATAAAATCTCTCTATCCATCAAAATCTCCTCATTTCTTTCCAATCATCTGAGGACGAGCGATTTTTCTACTTTTTAAAATATTTGATCCAATTCACTTTACTTCCTCCTAGAATGAAAACACCCAAATCGCCGCATAAACAAGTGCTAAGCCGCCAACGAGAAGCATCGACTTCACCACATAAATTCCTAATACGATGACAATAGCCCCCAAGATAATGGATATAAAGAATGAATCCCAACCGTCAAAATCAGGACCGCCACCATCTGACCAATTCTCATGCCATCTTTTGGAATAAAACAAGCCGAGTACGAAAATCCCAATACCAATTGCTATCACTACAATCTGCCAAATCATCTGCCTATCTTTCTCCTTTATCACCATAAAAAACGCCGAATGCTTGCCTTACCTGAAAAATACTAGTCAGATAAGGTAACATTCGGCATTAGACATATTTTAGCTAAGTCTTGCCGAAAATCCGCTTATCACAGATTATACGACTGGTTGGTCCGTTCTTGAACGTTTTTTCTTCTTCTGTGTTTGAATAACGCCTTTTTTCTTCAATTCGCGTTTCTTGAATACATACCACAATTGCATAGCCATGAAGATGGAAGAGAATACACTGGAAACTAATCCAACTAATAGTGCAATCGAGAAGTTCAGAATCGACTCATTACCGAAGATGATTAAAGCGATAACCGTGAATAACACAGTCAAAATCGTATTGATCGAACGGATAAATGTTTGGCGTAAACCGTGATTAACCGCAAATGAGATGTCCTCTGGTTTTTTGAAACGTCCCATTTTGTAAGAAACGTCCCTGATCCTATCCGCCGTAACGATCGTATCATTAATCGAATAACCGATGACGGTCAGCACCGCCGCAATGAATGTTAAATCAACCTCAAGCCGGAAGATACTAAAGAAGATAAAGATAACAAACGCATCAAACAATAACGAAAGAATCGTTGCAATCCCCATCGATAGCTCGAATCGGAACGCGATGTAGACAACGATTAAGAGCGAAGCAATTGCTAGTGCCCATAGACCATCTTTCGCGAGTTCCTGCCCAACTGTCGGCGTTACCGTACTAATATTCGGGTCTGTTCCGTACGCTTTCTTGAAATGCGTTTTAAACTTCGCAATTTCGTCCTGCGTCAAAGCACCCTTATAACTAATAACGGCCGTTTTATTATTGTTTTGGAAATTGACATCATCAGATGGCATATCGATTTCCTTCAAATCCTTATTGATCTGCGTTTCGGTCAATGCTTGTGTGGATGTTACTTCTGCACGCGTCCCGCTCGCAAAATCAATACCAAGATTCAACTTGAACACCGATAAAATCACAATCCCGATCACAACAATGACCGCAAAAGTCGTTAAGAACGCACGATGATGTTTTACAAAATCATATTTATCAAAATGCGTCTTCAAATCGAATGTTTGCTTACCTTCATGTAAGTCATGGATATCCTTACGACGCACAGCAAACAGTCCTGGCTTGTTGTTCAGCGCATTACTGCTTACAAGAAGCCCCATAAGTGCTCTTGAGCCCCAAACTGCTGTTAGGAAACTCACTAAAATACTAATAATTAACACGGTCGCGAAACCTTTAATCGAGCTTGACCCGAAGTAGAAAAGAACTCCAGCAACGATCAGTGTCGAAATGTTTCCATCAAAGATAGCTCTGAAGGATTCTTTCCCACCTGTATCGAAGGCTGTTTTCGTGGATTTACCAACCTTGAGTTCTTCCCTTATCCGCTCGTAGGTAATAACGTTGGCATCTACCGCCATACCAATACCGAGAATTAATCCGGCAATACCTGGTAGTGTAAGGGTTGCATTTAACAAACCTAAAATGAGCAATACGATATACGTATAGGCAACTAAAGTGATGGAAGCAATAATACCTGGCAAACGGTATACCGCCATCATGAAGATGAAGATTGCAATAACACCCACTAGTCCAGCAACAACGGTTTCAGACAATGCATCTTGTCCAAATTGTGCGCCAACAGATGTGGAATAAACTTCGGTCAATTTAACAGGAAGTGCACCAGAGTTTAGCAAGTTTGCGAGCTCTTTCGCAGAATCCATTGTAAAACTACCCGAGATTTCTACCTTCTTCGTATCCAATTCTCGATCTACATTTGGTGCAGAAAGGAAAGCTGGTTTTTCTTTCACACGTTCTGTTTTGTATTTCAGACCTTCTTTCCAGTCCAACCAAATAACCAATTGATTGTCTGGCGCTTTTGCAGCAATAGTTTTTGTTACGTTCGCAAATTTATCTTTACTTTTCATTTCCAACGTAACGATTGCTTGGTTTTTGTCGTTTGTAACAGCTTTGGCGCTGCCTGGTACAAGATCACTACCATCCATCATCAGTTTATCGTTAGCATCACGGAACGATAAGACTGCTTGTGTGGATAGAATTTTTCGTGCTTCTGTTTGATCGGTTACACCCGCGAGTTGGACACGAATACGGTTTCCACCCTCGATAGTAATAACAGGCTCTGTAACCCCTAAAGTATTAATACGTTGGTCCAATGTTGCCACTGTTTCTTTCAGCGTTTCATTGGTTACTTTGCTTTTCCCGTCTGCCGGTTCTACTTGGTAAAGCACCTCAAACCCACCTTGCAAATCAAGCCCAAGATTAATTTTATCTAGGACGGGTTTTGCAGTGAGAATGACTGTTCCAAAAATAATTGCGACGATCAGGAAAAATGTAATTATCTTACTCTTCTTTATCATTTCTTTCTAATTCCTCCCTCATCTACTAACAACAGACACCTTTAAAGATGCCATTACGCTATGTAGAATGCTACTCTTGACCTTCCAGTTGAAGCGATAAAGTATCAACATTCGCTTCGTCCTCTGACGGTCCGATTGTTATAAAGTCCATTAATGATGCTATTTTCATTTGTAAAATGTCGTGAATGCGTTGATGCAAACGCGGATTCTCTTGACCCTTCCAAACAACTTCAACCAAAAAAGACCAAATATGTTCCGCTTCAATTTCACGATACCCCATAAGTTTAAAATCTTCTACTCTAATTAAAATTGCCGTTTCTAATTGGCCATACCATTCTTTGTCGGATCCCATCCTCATTCTCACACCTTCTTTTTCAAACAACATAGATTCATTTTATCTAATTATGCAGTAAATGGGAAGCATAATCTTACAAAAAAACGAAATCTTTATTCCGAGTGCCCCCACAAAGTAGTCACTCTTGCCTCTAAAATCCATCTTTTTTTGCCTAGCGATATTTCTGTATACCCGTATATTTATAAGAAAAAACAAGCCAATACAAGGAATTTAATCCATGGCTTGTTTTTCAAGAAAAGAAAAGCTTATTTTTTCTCTGTATCTACTTCCGTTTCAGTTACTCCTTCCACTTCCGCTTCAACTACTTCTTCCTCAACTGCGTCTGCCTTCGCTAAAACAGTACGAACTGCATTGCGATCAAAAGTTAGCTCACTTCCAGCACAATCAAGTACAACATTGCCATCTTCAATTGCTACAACTGTACCGTGCAATCCTCCGATAGTAATGATTTTATCGCCTTTAGCCAAACTGCTTTGCATTGAATTTACTTCTTTTTGACGTTTTTGTTGTGGGCGGATAAGCAAGAAGTAGAACAATACGATCATTAATAATAAAGGTATTAACATTGCCATGTTTTTATTCAGCTCCTTTCATTTTTATTCTATATTAGAAATTTTTCGCATTCGGACCATTAAGGCCATACTGCTCAAAAAATTCTTCCCGGAAATCAGCGAGGCGGTCATTCATGATGCTTTCGCGAACTTGCTCCATTAAGTTTAACAGAAAATGTAGATTATGATAAGTGGTAAGCCTAATTCCAAATGTTTCATCACAACGAATCAAATGACGAATGTAGGCGCGCGAATAATTTTTGCATGTATAACAATCACAAGCTTCATCGATTGGTCGGAAATCACGTGCAAACTTAGCATTTCGAACAACGAGCCTACCTTGACTTGTCATACACGTCCCGTTTCGCGCAATACGCGTCGGAAGGACACAGTCGAACATGTCAATACCGCGAATGACGCCATCGATAAGTGCATCAGGAGAACCAACTCCCATCAAATAACGCGGCTTGTTCGCTGGCAACAATGGTGTTGTATATTCTAACACCTCATTCATAATGTCTTTGGGCTCACCAACCGATAAACCACCAATCGAATAACCAGGAAAATCCATCGATACAAGATCGCGGGCACTCTGCTCACGTAAATCTTTATACGAACCACCTTGTACAATCCCAAAAAGACCTTGATCATGTGGACGAGCATGTGCTTTTAGGCCACGTTCAGCCCAGCGAGACGTTCGCTCAATTGATTTTTTCATATAATCATGCGTTGCTGGATACGGTGGGCATTCATCAAACGACATCATAATATCCGATCCTAGCGAGTTTTGAATTTGAATCGCTTTCTCCGGTGAAAGGAACAGTTTGTCCCCGTTCAAATGATTGCGGAAATGGACGCCTTCTTCTTTAATATCGCGCATATCGCTCAAGCTAAACACTTGATAACCGCCAGAATCCGTCAAAATCGCCTGATCCCAGTTCATAAATTTATGAAGACCACCAGCCTCTTCAATCAAATCTTCACCAGGTCGCAACCACAAGTGATACGTATTGCTCAAAATGATACCAGAACCCATCGCTTTTAACTCTTCAGGAGACATCGTTTTAACTGTTGCAAGCGTTCCAACTGGCATAAACATAGGTGTATCAAACGAACCGTGCGGCGTATGTATCTTGCCCAAACGTGCACCTGTTTGTTTATCTGTTTTTATTAGTTCATAGGTAATCGCAGCCATTTTCTACCTCTTTCTATATTGTTATATCCACATCATAGCATATCTAAAAAAGCACTGAAAAACAAGTCTTTTCTAGTAAAAAAATAAATTAAGCATAAATAAACATCGCATCGCCGAAACTAAAGAATCGATATTCTTGCGCAACCGCATGCTCATATGCCGTCATAATTTTTGCACGATCAGAAAGAGCACTCACAAGCATAATTAGCGTCGATTTCGGCAAATGAAAATTCGTAATTAGCGCATCAACGGCCTTAAACTCATAGCCTGGCGAAATAAAAATATCCGTCCAACCACTATCTTCCCGCAGTTTTCCGTCAAACTTCGTGGCAATCGTTTCCAATGTTCGAATCGACGTCGTACCAACCGCAACGATTTTGCCACCGCTTGCTTTCACATCTGTCAAAACCTCTGCAGCATCTGCCGTTAAACGATAAAATTCGGAATGCATCTTATGATTAGCCGTATCTTCCACATCTACCGGCCGAAACGTTCCCAATCCTACATGCAAGGTCAAAAACACCACTTTCACACCTTTTTGGCGCACCTGTTCCAGCAAATCTTGCGTAAAATGCAAACCAGCTGTTGGCGCTGCCGCTGAGCCATTTTCACGAGCAAAAACAGTCTGGTAGCGATCCTGATCCGCCAACTGCTCCTTAATATATGGAGGTAGAGGCATTTCGCCTAACCGCTCCAAAATTTCATAAAAAATACCACTATATTCAAATTGTAAAATTCGACACCGTGTTCCAGCTCTTCTAAGCAACCCGCCGAAAGCTCGCCGTCGCCAAACTGAATACGCATCCCTTTTCGAATGCGCTTCGCTGGTTTCACAAGCGTTTCCCAAGCATCGCCTTCCGTTTGTTTCAGTAACAAAACCTCAATATGCGCGCCTGTTTCTGCTTTTTCTCCATGAAGCCGCGCCGGCAACACTCGCGTATCGTTCAAAACAAGTGCATCGCCAGCGTTCAGATGCTCCAAAATCGCTGGAAAATGCTTATCCTCGATCGCGCCCGTCTCCTTGTTCAATAACATCAACCGACTCGACGTCCGATCAAGTAATGGCGTCTGCGCAATTAATTCCTCTGGTAATTCAAAATCAAAATCCTCTACTCTCATCCCGACACACCTTTTCATTCACTTTTCGTTAATCCTAAATGCTCATATGCTGCATCCGTCACGAGTCTTCCGCGCGGCGTCCGCTGCAAAAAGCCAATTTGTAACAAATACGGTTCCTGCATATCTTCAATCGTTTCGCGTTCCTCACCGATACTCGCTGCAATCGTATCCAAGCCAACCGGTCCACCACGAAATGAGGCAATAATCGTCGTCAGCAATCGCTGATCAATCGTATCCAAACCACGCGGATCCACTTGCAAAAGCGTCAGCGCCTCACGCGCCAAACCTTCCGTCACTAACCCATCACTACGAACCTGGCAAAGTCACGCACTCGTTTTAGCAATCGGTTGGCAATCCGAGGTGTCCCACGCGACCGTCTCGCAATCTCAACTGCACCATATTTCTCCACTGCCGTATCCAAAATATCCGCCGTCCGCGTCACAATCTCCGTCAACTGCTCCTCCGAATAAAATTCCAAATGATCAATCACGCCAAACCGGTCTCGTAAAGGAGCCGATAACTGACCAGCCCGCGTCGTCGCTCCAATCAACGTAAACGGAGGCAAATCCAAGCGCACCGACCTCGCCGTAGGACCCGTCCCAATCACAATATCCAAGCAATAATCCTCCATCGCGGGATATAAAATCTCCTCAATCGAGCGATTCAATCGGTGAATCTCGTCAATAAATAGCACGTCCCCCCGGCTCAAGCGTCGTTAGTATCGTCGCCAAATCTCCAGGACGCTCAATCGCCGGACCACTCGTCGTACGCATCGTTGTCCCCATCTCATTCGCAATTACCATCGCAAGCGTTGTTTTCCCAAGCCCAGGTGGCCCATACAACAGCACATGATCCAGCGCTTCTTCCCGCTGTTTCGCCGCTTCAATAAAAACCGCTAAGTTGTGCTTCACTTTTTCTTGCCCAATATATTGCGCCAAGGTCTGTGGACGGAGACTTTTCTCGAAGGAAACTTCCTCTTGATTCACATTTTCACCAGAAACGATGCGGTCTTCCATATCACATTCCCCCTCCTTATTTCGTCATGAGCTGCAATGCCAATTTAATATACTCGTTGCTCGTCAACACTTCTTTTTCCAATTTAGGCAATACTTTTTTCAGTTCCCGCGTACTATAGCCCAAAGCCTCAAGCGCCAAAACCGCTTCCTCCAGTGCAGGCGGTAAACCATCCGATATATCCTTCGTCGCCTTTTGCACCGTAATTTGATCCGCCGCAACATCCGCCAGCTTCCCTTTCAGATCCAAAATAATCTGGCGTGCCGTCTTCTTCCCAACGCTTGGAAACTTCGTCAAATAAACATCATCCTCAGCCTCAATCGCCGAAATAAGCGGTACCGGATCGCCCGCAGCAATAATTGCAAGCGCACTCTTTGGTCCAATTCCCGACACACCGAGCAACTTCTTGAACAAATAGCGCTCCTCTGAAGTCTGAAATCCAAATAAGGAAATATTATCCTCACGCACATGTTGATATACATAAACTTTCGTCTCCTTGCCTTCCAAACTCGAGAAAGAAAAAGGATTTCCAGTAATAATTTGATAACCGATGTGACCTGTTTCGATCACGATATACTCCGGAGAAATATCCGTTACAATACCCTTAATATATTCATACAAAGAAAATGCCCTCCATCAAATAAAATTCACTCCTTCCATGATAGCATAAAAAAGAACATTTGTACTATCAAAAGTAAAACAAAAAGCCAGTATCTCATTTAAAAGACACTGACCTGTTTCGAAAAACTATCCGAGGTATTTAATATTATTCGCAATCACCGTTGCCGAGGCATCAAATTGCGCTTGTTCCACCTCATTTAATTGTAATTCAATAATTTCCTTAATGCCATCTTGGGCCAAAACAGCAGGAACTCCGATCGCGATACCGTGTTTGTCATACTCCCCATCCAACACACAAGAAACAGCCAAAGCGCGATGACTTCCACTAAAAATATTACGGCAAATTTCTACAATCGTGCCAGCAATACCATATTCTGTGCATCCTTTTTGATGGTAAATTTCAAAACCCGTGTCTCGTGCTCGCTCACCGATCGCTTTTAGATCAAACTCCGTCCCAAACTTTTCCTTACTGTAAGCATTGATCGACTTGCCATACACCGAAGAATGCGACCACACCGGGAATTGAGAATCGCCATGTTCCCCGAGAACAAACGCATCAATACTCTGCGGCGCCACATCCAACTGTTCTGACAACAACCGACGCAACCTCGTGGTATCTAGCCATACTCCAGTCCCAAGCACCCGATGTCTCGGCAATCCTGAGAGCTGCCAAACTTGATACGTAATAATATCTACAGGATTCGCCGCAACTAGAAAAATCCCTTCAAAGCCGTTTGCCATCATTTCCGGAACGATATTCGCAATAATCCGTGACGTACTTTTCAGCTCATCAAGTCGTGTTTGTCCTTCTTTCAAAGCACCAGCCGTCACTGTGATAACTGCAATATCAATATCCTGACATTCCTTCGCCTCGCGCACACTAATTTTCATCATGCCGTTCGTGAAAGCCGCCGCATCCGCCAAATCTTTGCGATGCCCTTCCACCCGTTCTGTATGCAAGTCAACGAGCACTAATTCCTCACAAATATTCTGGTTTACAAAGGCATGCGCTGCCGCCGAACCAACATTTCCAGCACCGATAATCATTACTTTTCTTGGTTTCAATCCAATCATCCTTTCCCTCCATCATTCCTGCTCTCATTTTACACAGAAGCGCTTCGAAAAGAAAGCAATAAAATTCACTATTTTTGCGTTGTCGACTTCACCAATTCCAATTGCACCACATTCGCACTCGCTGCCACGCCGTGTAATTGATACACAAAATAGCTACTCAAACCTAGCAATAATGTCCCTAAAATTGCACCCGTTATGATTAATTTTTTCATTCTTATCCGCTCCATTCATCTTATTTATAATCCTATAGTATCAAAAAGCAAGCCCCGATTCCTGCGATTTAGATGACTAAACCTTACAATTTTGACACAAAAAAACCTGCCTACATAAGTAAGCAAGTCATTGTTTTAAAAATCTTCGTATGATGGTTTACGAGATACACACATGATGCCTGAGATAAGTAGCAATGCTCCTGGTACGATCCATAAAAGCTGGATCAGAACAAAGCCGACACCACCGATAATGATTAAAATAATCCCCCAAACTTTCGGATTCGCTTTAATCAAACATGCCGCAACAATCGCAAATGCTGACATGAGGAATACTAACACACCTACAGCTAGCGCTCCGATCCCGAAGAAACCGTCTATATTTTCTAACGTGACCACTGATGCAGCTGTAATCGCCAAACCGACTAAAATCGTTGTTGCCGACGCAATGATTCCAGTAATCCCGCCAATTAATCCTAACACAAATTCTGCTGTTCTACTCATTAAGTTCTCCTTTATTATCGAGATTGACATACCTTTGCCTCAAGATTACACTAATATCTGTGCCCTGTAAAGTCCGCATTAATAACCAGCCGCGTTCGTGTACACTTCCTGTACATCGTCATCATCTTCCAAAGCATCCAACATGCGCTCAAACTGCTCTTTTTTGCCCTCATCAATCCCACTCGAAACCTGCGGAATCATCGATAGTTCTGCCGTCACAAATCTATAGTCAGCCGCTTGTAGCGCATCCTTAACCTCCGTAAATGCACCTGCCTCCGTATATACCTCAAAGGCCTCTTCACTTATTTCCACATCCTCTGCCCCAGCCTCAATTGCCTCTAGCATGAATGTATCCTCATCCACTTCCAGGCCTTCACGCACAATCACAATGTAGCCTCTCCGATCAAACATATAAGCGACACTTCCCGTCTCACCAAGACTGCCACCGTTCTTGTTGAACGCAACACGCACATTCGTCGACGTCCGATTCCGATTATCCGTCAACGTATGTACCAACACCGCAATACCACCAGGTCCATAGCCCTCATACGTAATTTCATCATAATGTTCCGCGTTTGCATTTCCAGATGCCTTATCAATCGCACGTTTAATATTATCATTTGGCATATTCACAGCCTTGGCTTTATCGACTACCAACCGTAACGACGCATTCGTACTCACATCCCCACCAGCCTTCGCCGCCACAAAAATCTCCTTCGCGAGCTTTTGAAAAACTTTTGCCCGCTTCGAATCTTGTGCATTTTTACGACCTTGAATGTTTTTCCATTTCGAATGTCCTGCCATCTCTGTTTCCCACTCCTTTTCAACCAATTCTTACCTAAAAGTCTAGCCTAGTTAGCGTGAAACTTCAATGAAAACGATAGAAAAAACACGCCAACACCATTTCGCGGTTTTTGACGTGATTCTACATATTCTTATTTTACTTTTACAGGAAGGCGATACACGTGATATGTACCTAGTTCTCGTGTGGTACCACCTAAAAGAGCGATTTCTTCTAGCGCATTTTGAACCAATTGTGCTTCGCCATCAGAAAGTAAGTCAATCAAGAAAAAGTACTCGCCGAGCGATGTTTTCAGCGGTCTTGACTCAATTTTGCTCATGTCGATGTTGCGCCAAGCAAATGTGGCTAACACTTTATGAAGCGCCCCTGGCATATTATTCGGCAAAATGACGCTAACTGATGTTTTTTCTTCCTCGCGATCTGGCAACGCAATCTGAACCGGATTCCGACTCAAAACGAGGAATCTCGTCTGATTCAGCTCGATATCTTGGGCATTTTCTTTCACAATCGCAAGCTCGTACTCCTCAGCCGCCATGTAAGGCGCAATAGCTGCTACAAGTTCCTCTGGATGCTTGCTTACCCATTCCGCTGCATACGCCGTAGAAGGGGTCGTCTCGCGCTCGACACCATACAGCTCCGTCTGCAAGAAAGTATGACATTGGGCAATAGCCTGTGGATGTGAGATCACTTTTTGTACAGATTGCCACGTATCTTTGTTATTCGGGTGGACCATGACATGTTGCGCAATCGGAACGACAATTTCTGCCACAATCGGCACGCTCGAAATATGAAATAAATAATCTAACGTAATATTGACCGTTCCTTCAAGCGTATTCTCAATGGGTACAACCGCCACATCTACGTCTCCCTTTTCAATCGCCATAATGCAATCAGGAATCGTCGTATAAGCGACTGTCTCCTCTTTTGGAAACGCGCTAATCGCCGCCGTGTGTGTGAATGTCGCAACCGGCCCCAAATAACCAACTTTCATACAAATGCCACCCCTTTATTAATCGATGAATTCAAACTCGAAGTCGAATAGGCGAACGATATCTCCATCCTCTGCTCCACGTTTACGCAAGGCATCATCGACACCCATTGCACGCAATTGACGAGAGAAACGTTGAATCGAAGCATCCCGCTCAAAATTAGTCATCGCAAATAATCGTTCTAACTTCTCACCACTTAATACATACGTACCATCCGAATCACGCGTAATTTCAAAATCAGGCGCTTCCGCTTGGTATTTATACAGTACTGTGTCCTCTTCTTCTTTTTCAAGCAATTCATCCAGTGGGAATTCCGCCGTTGTTTCCAATTTATCCGCAATCGTTAGTAACAAAGCATTTAGCCCTGTTTTCGTAACCGCCGAGATCGGGAACACAGGAATATCCTCTTGTAATTTCTCTTTAAAAATAGCCAACTGTTCTTCTGCGTCCGGCATATCCATCTTGTTGGCAACAATGATTTGCGGACGTTCCATCAAACGCAGATTATACTGTTCCAGTTCACTATTAATCGCTAAATAATCATCGTATGGAACGCGTCCTTCGGAAGCAGACATGTCAATCACATGCACAATAACACGCGTCCGCTCAATGTGACGTAAGAATTGATGACCTAGTCCAACGCCTTGGCTAGCACCCTCGATCAAGCCAGGTAAATCCGCCATAACAAAGCTCCGACCGTCACCTGTATCTACCATTCCTAAGTTAGGGACAATGGTTGTAAAATGATACGCCGCAATTTTTGGGCGAGCAGCAGAAACGACAGAAAGTAATGTGGATTTACCCACGCTTGGGAATCCTACTAATCCTACATCTGCAAGTACTTTCAACTCCAATTGAATCGTGCGCTCTTGCCCTGGCTCCCCATTTTCGGATAATTCAGGAGCAGGATTAGCTGGTGTTGCAAAACGTTTATTTCCACGTCCACCACGACCAGCTTTAGCGATTAACGCACGCTGACCATGTGCCACTAAATCCGCGATTACCTCGCCTGTATCAATGTCCGACACCACTGTGCCTTGAGGGACTTTGATCACTAAATCATCCGCGCCACGTCCGTGCATACTTTTACTCATGCCATGTTCCCCACGCTCTGCTTTAAAACGACGTTGGTAACGGAAATCAACAAGCGTACGCAATCCTTCGTCTACTTCAAAAACAACGTCACCGCCATTACCACCGTCACCGCCTGCTGGCCCACCATTTGGAACAAATTTTTCTCGACGAAATGCAACCATTCCATCCCCACCGTCACCGGCTCTTACATATATCTTGACTTGATCTATAAACATAATCATTCTCCCGTCCATTTTTATATCATCTGTTCATTATAACTAACTTTACTTGCATAGTCATCCTTTTTCGAAAATATTTTATGGTTTTGGAATTTATCACGTATAGAAAGAGCCTAAACCTTGTGGAAATGGTTTAGGCTCTTTCTATTTATATGGCGTCGTGTTAGGCCCTTCTGAATCCAACTTTGTGGTGGATATTTTGCTTTTTTAGAACCTCAATCATGAAACTGCATTCTCACTTGAATGCCTGTGCCGCTTTCACGGCTTTTTTCCAACCACCGTATAATGCAGCGCGTTCTTCTTCTTTCATCTCTACTTCAAACTTCTTATCTAGTTTCCAGTGCCTTTTGATTTCTTTTCTATCTTTCCAAACACCAACTGCAAGTCCCGCCAAGAAGGCTGCTCCGAGTACGGTTGTTTCCCGATTTTCAGGGCGCTCAACAGGGACATTCAAAATATCCGCTTGGAATTGCATCAGGAAGTCATTGGCACATGCGCCACCATCTACATGGAGCAATTTCAACTCAATGCCAGAGTCTTTTTCCATCGCATCCAACACGTCTTTCGTTTGGTAAGCTAGGGACTCGAGTGTCGCACGAATGAACTGCTCTTTCTCCGTTCCGCGCGTTAAGCCAAATACTGCACCACGCACGTCAGAATCCCAATACGGCGCACCTAATCCCACAAACGCTGGGACAACATAAACACCATCTGATGATTCAATCCGAGACGCGTAATTTTCTGAATCGCCGGAATGGCGCAACATCCGCATGCCATCGCGTAACCATTGAATCGCAGAGCCTGCCACGAAAATACTACCTTCTAGCGCATACTCAACTTTCCCATCGATGCCCCAAGCAAGTGTTGTCAGCAAGCCAGTATCTGATTTGACCGCTTTGTCACCCGTATTCATCAATAAGAAGCAACCAGTGCCGTACGTATTTTTAGCCTCACCTTTTTCAAAACAACCTTGTCCGAATAACGCGGCCTGTTGATCTCCAGCAATGCCTGCAACAGGAACTTCCTCACCAAAGAAATGATATGGTACCGTTGTGCCATACACCTCGGAAGATTGACGGACTTCTGGAAGCATCACTTTCGGAATGTTTAACATTTCAAGTAACTCATCATCCCACTGTAAATCATAAATGTTATAGAGTAGCGTCCGCGATGCATTCGAGTAATCTGTTACATGCGCCTTGCCACCCGTCAATTTCCAAACAAGCCACGTATCGATGGTTCCGAATAATAATTCCCCATTTTCCGCACGCTCCTGCGCACCATCCACATGATCCAAAATCCAACGCGCCTTCGTTCCTGCAAAATACGCATCGATTAGCAGACCCGTTTTATCGCGAACAATGTCATTATAACCGTCCTTTTTCAACTGGTTACAAATGTCCGCCGTTTGACGAGATTGCCACACGATAGCATTATAAATGGGGTTTCCCGACTCCTTCTCCCAGACCACTGTTGTCTCGCGCTGATTCGTAATCCCAATCCCCGCAATATCCTTTGACGAAATATTCGTCTTCAAAAGCACACCCGCAATCACCGCTAAAATGGACGCCCAGATTTCGTTCGCATTATGCTCCACCCAACCTGGCTTCGGAAAAATTTGTTCGAATTCCTTCTGTTCCACACCAATAATTTCGCCCGTTTCATCTACGATCATCGCTCTTGAACTCGTTGTACCTTGATCTAATGCTAAAATATATTTTTTTTTCCATTGGTAAATCCCCCTAAATGAGTATGGTATTCTCTTACATTTTGTCACGCTTTTTTGTTTTTTTGTCGAGTTGCATGGTGAAAATTAAAATTAAAAGGAATAGAGCTACAAATACCCATAGCCAAATTCCGAAGTCATCGTTGATAAGTGCATTATAGCCTAGCCCACCAAGTGCCCCACCAACAATCGGCCCTAAAACCGGAACCCATGAATACGACCAATCCGATCCACCTTTTCCAGCAATCGGCCACACAAAGTGCGCAATTCGCGGTCCAAGATCACGCGCTGGATTAATTGCATATCCTGTTGTTCCACCAAGTGACATCCCGATAACAACGATCAATCCACCAACAACTAGCGGATTCAAACCATCCGAAAAGCTATTAGCCCCAATTGACAGAAGTCCGAAAATCAGAATAAAAGTTCCCAACGCTTCCCCGAAAAAGTTAGATGTATAATGGCGAATCGCTGGCGCTGTGGAGAAAACGCCTAATTTTGTAGGTTTATCCTCTGTTTTTGCCCAATGCGGGTAGTAATGTAGCCATACTAATGTTGCCCCAATAAATGCTCCAATAAACTGCGCGGATATGTATGGGAAAACATCCGCCCATGGAAACTTCCCTGCTAAAGCCATTCCAATAGTAACCGCCGGATTTAAGTGAGCCAAACTCATATAACCAGACACATACACACCCATTGTTACTGCCAAGCCCCAAGCGATTGTAATGACAATCCATCCGCCAGCCTCAGCCTTTGAGCCTTTTAGTGAAACGCCTGCCACAACGCCACCACCAAATAATATTAGAATCATTGTTCCCAATAACTCCCCTAGAAACTGTGTGCCAATACTTGTGTCCATTTATTCCAACTCCTTTTGATTTTTGGTCTAAACACCCGCAACATAACACGCCCCTTGTTACAATCGCCCGTAAACCTTTCTGCATTTATTTCAAAAAAAGAATGACAATCAAAACTAAGACCTGCATAATAGCAGACTTATGGACGTTTTGATTGTCATCTCTTCTCCTGACAAATTTATTAACTTAAAGCTATTAAACCATATCAAGAAAACGCTGTCAACCCATTCGCCCCATCAGTTCGCTTGTGTTTTATTGCACTTGTCTAATGACTATACCCTAACATCCAGAGAGGATAAACATAGTTATACAGTAAAAGTACGGTTTAGTGTAAAGACTATTTTAGCGCAAAAAAAGAGACCCCCGAAAAGGTCTCTTCTCACTATTATGCTTCTTGTGCTACTGGATAAACACTAACTTTTTTCTTGTCGCGACCCATACGTTCAAAACGTACAATGCCGTCTGCTTTAGCGAAAAGAGTATCGTCGCCGCCGCGTCCAACGTTAGTTCCAGGATAAATTTTTGTCCCACGTTGACGGTAAAGGATAGACCCACCAGTCACAAATTGGCCATCAGCGCGTTTAGCACCTAAGCGTTTCGACTCAGAGTCACGTCCATTGGATGTAGAACCACCGCCTTTTTTATGGGCAAAATGTTGAATATCAAATTTTAACATGAAAATTCCACCTCCTACTTTTTGGAGTTAATCGTAATATAATCAGGATAGCTATACGCTAAAGATATCAATTGATGCTCCATGCCTTCCAGCAATATTTGAACATCCTCACTACCTCCTAATTCTTCAGGAACAGAATAATAAAGATAACCATCATCTTCTTCCATCACAGGTTCGACTCCCATTCTTTCACTTATAGCATTTACCATGCCAAAAGCAATTGACGTAGCCCCTGCACACACTAAATCAGCGCCTTGTTCAGCGAAATCCGCGTGTCCATCCATCTCAAAAGCAATGATTCGTTCCTCATGCCGAATAAAATCTACATGAATCATAAGTATCATCCCCTTTACAAATTAAGCGTTGATTGCATCAATCGTTAATTTTGTATAAGGTTGACGATGACCTTGTTTTTTGTGATAGTTCTTTTTAGGCTTATATTTGAAAACCGTCAATTTCTTAGCGCGACCTTGTTTTTCAACTTTAGCTGTAACAGTTGCACCTTCCACGAATGGAGCACCAACTTTAACAGCGTCACCACCAACAAAAACGACTTTGTCAAATGTTACCACGTCACCAACTTCACCTGCTAATTTCTCAACATAGATCTCTTGGCCCGCTTCAACTTTAACTTGTTTTCCACCTGTTTCAATAATTGCGTACATACTTGCACCTCCTCATATACTTAGACTCGCCATCATGAGGGGATTGTTAGAAACAATACTTAACCCTATTCTGAGCGGTTGTAGCATGGTGCGCTACAAACATAACATTAGAATGATACCATACAAAGAAAGCCCGTGTCAACAACTATTGTCAATGCTCCACTTGCGATATTCGATAAAAAGGTCGTACCTCATCCGCAATCATCCAATCGATATCCTCATCAAACGCAATTTCATCCAAAAAGGCATCCATCACGTCCATTGTTACCGTAACAGCCACATAAGATGGGTCACTCGCAAAAACGCCTCTAAGTTCCCGCTCCATCTGATAAATAAGCGTCTTTACAGAAGAAACATAGCCACTGCCTTCACACGTTGGGCAAGCACACTGCATTTCCTCAATAAGCGATTTATGTTTTTTGCGTCGCGTCAACTGCATCAACCCATTCTCAGAAAGCGCCTCTACTCGGACCGTTGTCTCATCCATATCCGCTAAACGCTGCATTCGCTCACGTAACATCTTTAACTGTTCACTACTCATCCCGCTAATAAAATCAATTAAAATGAAACCACTCATATTACGCAATCTCAACTGACGCCCAATTTCCTCGAGTACAGCTGAATTAATAGTAAAAGCTGTCTCTGTCGTTTCTTTAGCTGATTTAAAGTTACCCGAGTTCACATCGATAACCCACATTGCTTCTGTTTTTTCAATAACAATCGACGCGCCATTCTTCAAAAATACCGTCGGCCTGAGTAATCGGTTGATCGCTACTTCCAAATTGAATGCAGAAAAAATGCCTCCCTTTTCTCGAAAAAGAGTAACCTCTGAAAATTGTTGCTTTAAGTCTTGGCAAAGCGCCGCATCATCACAAAGGATCTCTGTGTTTTTGTTAACGAGCGCGTGGTTCGCTAGTATAGCGGCAACACTTACGCTGGCAGCTTTAATTTTACGATTAGAGCCCTTTGTCCGAGTTAAAATAGACGCCATTTCTTGACGCGCTTGAATGATATCTCCCTCGATTGTATCAGAATTCACAGTAGCGGCAATAGACCTTAATATAATCCCCTCATTCTCCAACAATAACGGAGAAACAAGCTGTTGTAGACGCTCTTTGTCCATTTCCCGTATCTTTTTAGAAATTGCCAAAAATGATTTGCCATAACTATATACAACAGAACCTTGCGAAACCTCAATAATGCCAGTAAGTAGCGGTGCTTTCGTTGCATTCCCCTCTCTTTTCACCTGAACAACTAGCTTTAATCCTTCATGCAATTGATACATTTCTGGAATATCTTGCAAATGAATAAAAGCATTCTCTTTGTGGCCTATGTTCACAAAGGCAGCGTTAATCTTAGGGTTAATCTTTGTAATCGTTCCTACATATATATCAGATACTTGCGGCTCATCCGTTGGCCTAATAATATCTATGCCGACAAGTGCCTTTTCTTCCATAAAAGCAATGCGCTTCTCTTTTCCTATAGCGTTAATTATAATTCTCAATGCCATGCCTCCTGGACACAATACTTTTTTACATTCCTATACCAAACAGCGATAGACGTCCTCGATACCCCATATTTATCTGCTAACTGTTGCTGATCAAAATCTTTTAACTCAGGGTAACCATTGACAATAGTAGCATATTCTACGGCACCGACGATCGATTTGTAGTTCACATTCCGTTTAATTGTAATGGGGTATACATCCAAAAAACGACGTAATAACTGTTCCGCTGCGATTTGAACCTCTGAATCATATCTAGACATTACCATTTCCAAATAAGAAAATGCTTCCTCTTGTTTGAATGGCGCTTTCCTCATATCTATCGCCGGTTCCTCTAGATACTCATTAATTGCTTTCTCCCATGCCAAGATCTCGCCTGTTTTAATATTATATGCGTCCGCAATTTTTCCAATAAAGGCTTGCTTATCTTTTTGCATCAGATACATGTAGTTAGCTGTCGCAACAACCGATCTAACCTCATCCTTTGTCAACCCATGAACCCCACTAAATACATGATGGGCAATATCTATATATGCTTGCTGGTCTTGTTTCTCCGTTGGCAATGGATTTTTATCCTTATAGGGCTTCAAAATTCGATATGTGTCCTCTAGCTTCCATTCATCCATGAAAATTCCTCCTGTAGCAAAAAAGCTGGTTACTAACAGAGACATCAACGTCTCCATTAATAAATCCAACTTTTATTTTCTGTGTCTCACACTTTATCAATTTCCACCAAATAGATGCTTCAAACGACTGAAAAAACCTTGTTTCTGCTCATCAATAGACATCAATGGAATAGATTCTCCCAAGAGTCTCCGAGCGATATTTCTATATCCAATGCTCGCTTTATTGTTTGCTTGCATCGAAACTGGTTCCCCACTATTGGAAGAACGGATCACTTCATCGTCGTCAATAATTATTCCGATCAGTTCGATAGACAAGTGTGTTGTTATCTCATCGATATCCATCACATCTCCGTTACGCATCATTTGCGTCCTGATTCGATTAATAATCAATTTCGGCGCTTCTATATCCTCTTGTTCAAGCAACCCAATAATTCGGTCCGCATCACGAACGGCGGATATTTCTGGTGTCGTAACAACTAATGCTCGATCAGCTCCAGCAACAGCATTCTTGTATCCTTGCTCAATCCCAGCAGGACAATCAATCAGAATAAAATCATAGTCCGGCTTCATTTGACTGATCAATTCTTTCATTTGTTCCCCTGTAACAGCACTTTTATCCGTCGTCTGAGCTGCCGGTAGCAAGAACAATAAGTCCTCAAAACGCTTGTCCTTAATGACTGCTTGATGCAATTTACAACGACCTTC
Organism: Listeria grandensis FSL F6-0971; assembly: GCF_000525835.1. Taxonomy (GTDB): domain Bacteria; phylum Bacillota; class Bacilli; order Lactobacillales; family Listeriaceae; genus Listeria_A; species Listeria_A grandensis. The sequence goes on along the minus strand of NZ_AODD01000014.1, from coordinate 82,556 downwards.
CACCACATCTACAAGATCATAAATAATCCGATTTTCTAAACCCAATACTACATCCAAGTTTCGAAGTCCGATATCCATATCGACTAAGCACACTTTCTTGCCTTGCAATGCAAGCGCTGTACCAAGGTTGGCAGTTGTAGTCGTCTTACCAACGCCACCTTTTCCTGAAGTTATAACTATAGCCTCACCCATGTTTATTGCCCTCCTTGAAAATTAGAAATTTCCGGTCTAATTTTTCTTAGTATATGTAAGCTATCAATTTTGAGCTCACTTTTGTCATCTATATATGCAGTCAATATATTTTCCTCTATCCGCTCCTTGCTACTCTCATCATCAAAACCATGGATCTGATCAGCAATACGAATTTGCGATGGGTACTGAAATTTCCCAGTCACAACTGCCTTTATATCCCCTTCAAAGCCAGCATGGATAATTCCTTTAACATTACCTAAGATAAAGATGTTTCCTGTAGCTCGAATGGCTCCCCCAGGATTAACATCCCCAACAAGTAATAAATCACCTGGAACATTGATAATTTGACCCGAGCGAACTATCGTGGCAAGTGAAAAAATCTGCTCCTCTTCTTTCCACTTCTTCGCGTCTTGCTTGCTCATTACATTACTCGTAAAGCCACTGACTTCCATCACACTATTTTCTTGAATAATAGATTTAATACTATGTTCTTCAGCTTCTGTAAAAAGACGATTCCCTATATGTACTTGAACAGCTAACTTTTGATCCTGAGATACTATCTTCTGCTGTTCCTTAAGGTGCTGTAGTAATCCTTCTTCCAATTCGACAAGACTCGCTGTATCACTCAAAAAGATGCTAATGCCATCTTTTGTCCCTTTTATTTGAACATATTTTTTCAATCAACCTTCACCTCACAGCTCGTTTAGTTTAGAATACAAAAGATACTCTTCTATCATAATAAAACTATATCAGTCTGTAAAGCGCTTTGTAAGCAAACAGACTGATATCAACCCTCATTCTATTTTCCATCACTCTGCTTTAATTTCAAGAGAAAACTTCTAAAGGGAAAGAATGCAATTAAAAAGAAAGCAAGGTTTAGCAAAATCGTAGTCCATAGTCTTTGATCCACAAAAGAAGACAATGTCATGTCAGTCACTCCAATTAGCACATAGAAACCATATACTAAGCTCTCTGTGAGAATTACATTAAAGACTACTACCAAACCTACCAAAGCAATGTTATTCTGTAATACCTTCATAAACTTATCCGTCAAATACACTACGAGTGGGAAAATGGCAAAATAAATACCTAAAATACCAGTATAGTATATATCAAAAACCATTCCTAAAACGAAAGCGTAGATTAATGTAATATTTCTATTATAAAAAGTGGCCATTAACACCAACATAACGATAAGAAAATGAGGAATAAATAATCGTTGTTCACCAAAGAAAGCTTGACTAAACAAAAGGCTTGAAATACCTTCCAAAATGAAAACTGCGATTGCAATAAGTGGTAGCGCAACTACTTTTCTCATATTCATCAGGATCCAGTTCCTTCCGAGTTATCACCTTCCAATGTACGCTTCAATACGATTACATGACTCAAATCGTATAAATCCGCTCCTGGCTTAACAAGAGCCGTTTGCGACAACCCCATCTTATCGGTTTCGACTTTCTCAATCGTTCCAATAAAGATATCCGATGGAAAAATACCACCAAGACCAGATGTGACAACTTTTTCGCCTTTAGTGAACTTCTGATCCACAGGTAATTGTTTCATCTCCAATAACCTCTGCTCTGAATCATAGCCATTGATAATGCCATATGCGGCCGCCTTACCTTGTACGATAGCCGAAATTCGATTCCTATCATCCGTTGAGCTAAGTAATTTCACTGTGGAAGATTTCGCACCAGTTTTCGTGACTTTACCTATCATTCCCTCTGGTGTGCGAACAGCCATATTGGGCTTCACACCGTCCACAGAGCCTTTATCAATTTGAATTTGTGTATTCCAATTATCTGGATTCCTTGAAATAACCGTCGCATTGATCGGGTCGTAATCACTTAAATCTGCTTCAATATCCAATGATTTTTTCAACTCTGCGTTTTCTTTGCTTAAATCTGCCACTTTACTTTCAAGTTGCGCCAATTCTTCTAAACGTTTTTTCAGATGTTCGTTCTCAGTGTATGTGTTTCTCAAGTCTTTTGCCCCATCAAAAAATCCTGCAATAAAACCAACTGGCTTAGAGACTATGTTCTCTCCAAAACCTGCAACATCTTTTACAAATTGCTCTGGCCAAGATGCTTTACTCTTTCCACTCAGTGAATATCCAACCAATGCCACTAAAACAATAATGGATACCAACAAGATAATTAAACGTTTATTTAAGAAAAACTGCGGCATAATGAACACCTCATCTCGTCAATCCTCTTCTTTACAACTGTGTTATAGGTCCTGATTCCACCAAAAACAGGTAAATTACATCAGTTCATTTTTTTCTTTTTATACAAATCCATGTTCTCTAGTGATTTACCTGTTCCTATCGCAACACAATCAAGCGGATTTTCTGCAATAATTACTGGCATCTTTGTTTCTTCTGCAATAACAGAATCCAAGTTGCGAAGAAGTGCTCCACCACCAGTTAAAACGATTCCTTTATCCATAATATCTGCTGATAATTCTGGAGGCGTATTTTCTAAAGTACTCTTTACTGCATCAATAATGGACGCTACAGTATCTGCCAATGCTTCACTTATTTCTTCTGGAGAAATTTCAATCGTTTTTGGTAACCCTGTAACCAAATCACGACCACGAATACTAAATGGAGCCAAGCCAAGATCGACCGGATCAGCAGAGCCGATTTCCATTTTGATTGTTTCAGCAGTACGATCTCCGATTAACAAATTGTATTTCTTGCGAATAAAATTGATAATCGCATCATCCATGTCGTCTCCAGCAGTACGTTCAGAGCGACTTGTTACGATACCACCTAATGAGATGACAGCAACTTCTGTCGTTCCACCGCCAATGTCTACTACCATACTCCCGGTAGGATCCCAAACTGGAAGGCCCGCACCGATTGCTGCTGCAAATGGTTCTTCGATTGTATATGCTTCTTTAGCCCCAGCTTGACGTGTAGCATCTGTCACGGCGCGTTTTTCAACACCAGTTATTCCTGAAGGTACGCAAATCATAACACGTGGCTTACTAGCACTTGCCCCTTTGCTCGCCTTTTGGATATAATATTTCATCATCGCAGCAGTTGTATCATAATCTGCGATAACACCATCTTTCATAGGACGTATAGCAACGATATTTCCTGGAGTTCTACCAATCATGTTCTTCGCTTCACTACCGACTGCAACGATTTCTTGTGTATCTTTCTTCATCGCAACAACAGAAGGCTCTCTTAAAACAATACTCTTACCTTTCATGTATACTAAAGTGTTTGCTGTTCCCAAATCAATTCCAATATCTTTATTACCAAATCCAAACATTTATTAATCTCCTTTTCTCTTCTTAATTATCACTTTGTTCATGATTGCTGTCTCTCTATTAACTCTATATAGTTATTAAATTCCCAGCCCCAAAGATTTTTTATAATAATCAGGTAGGCTGATATCCCTCAGTGTTTTATGTAAAAACAGATACACATAAACAACCATCTTATTATAACATAACTAAGAAGAACAGACATTAATTTTTGATGAGATACATAAAATATTTATCTTTTCTTTAGAAATATCCCTCCTGTTTTAAACTTGTAAATGAATTATGGCCAATGATAATATGGTCAATCAAAGGAATACCTAGTAAATCGCCGGCTTTTTTCAATCGTTTTGTAACCGTAATATCTTGATGAGATGGGCTTGCATCCCCAGATGGATGGTTATGAAAACACATGACGCTCGCAGCCGAATGTTTCATTGCCTGTTTAAAAATCTCCCTTGGATGCACAACACTACTGTTCAAACTTCCAATAAAAAATTGTTTCACGATGAACTAATTTATTTCTCGTACTCAAAAATATGCAGTGGAAGTGCTCTTGTGATAATAAGCTCATCTCTTGCATAACCAAATCTGCCCCATCTTGAGGTCCTCTGATGACAGGGAATTCTAACTTTTTTTGTTGTCCAATACGTTTACTTATCTCGATTGCAGCAAGTACTTTAGCTGCTTTCGCAAGCCCAATGCCTTTTATCTGCATTAACTCCTGTAATGATGCCTCTCGCATCTCAGATATGTCTACAAACTTTGAAATCACTTTATTAGCAAGATCAACAACTGATTCTGTTTTACTACCTGTTTCAAGAATAATAGCGAGTAATTCTGCATTGGACAAACTAGAGACTCCCTTTTTCTGAAGTCTTTCACGTGGTTTTTCAGTATGCGACATTTCTCTTATGAACATGATCCTACCTCCTCTTTTTCAACGATGGAAGATAAACTCCCAGAAATAATCACTTATAAAAGGGCTACACAAAAAGCCTACCAGTATAAATGGAACAAAAGGTATCTTCTTCGCCTTTAGTTCCTTCTGAAACATATAGGCCACCCCGATTAAGGTTACTCCAGAAAATACAGCTATCACAAAAATAAATAATGCTTCTTTAAGGCTGAGCAGAAAGCACAGAAGTATTAATAATTTTATATCACCAAACCCAAATCCTCGCCTAACAAGAAAGTATGTCCCTAAGAAGATAACAAACCCCATAAATAATTGATATAATTGGTCTGAAAGCATATCCCGATTTGTTAAGCCATAAAAGCCCGCAAAACTGAGGAAATAAACCAATAATATGAGATTTGGTATGTGAAGATAGAATATATCACTAACATACAAAATTATAAGCAACGAAAAAATAAATACGTGTACGTAAAAGGAGTAATTAAATCCATACACTGAATATAGAGTGCAAATAAATATTGGTGATAATAACTCCACAATAAAATACGTCCTGCTCATCCGTTCATTACAACAATTAGAGCGCCCCTTAAGAATAACGAAAGACATAACTGGGATCATATCTATTGCTCGTAGCTTTTTTCCACAATGATCGCATTCTGATGATTTTCTGAAAAAAAATGGCCTTCTAATCGGATAATTAGAACCCACAACATGTAAGAATGACGCCAAAATTAAACTGTACGTTGATAAAATTAAATAAACCATGATATACCTCCAATCACTTGGCTCTCAATATATCATGGTACAAAATAACTGTCACATTAGTATAAAGCGTTTTTCAGTAGAATCAATCCCCTGAAAAAAGGGTTTTATCTAAGGGGAAATGATGATTCCTTCCAAAAGAAAGCGTTTAAAAACTTTTTAATTAGTATTTTACAACTAATTGAAATCTAGCTAGAATAAGAAAAAGACTCTTTAAAAGAGCCCTTCCAAACCATATATACGTCAAATGTGTAACATGTACTTTCTTATTTCTGAAATAAAGTATAAAGAGCCAGTAATAAGTATTATTTCTTCAGATTTATTTAGCCAGCTATTTAATTCACCCTCCCAATACTCAACCGGGACAACATTATTAGACTTTGCAACTCGTTCTACTTCATCTCTTGATAAAGCTCTTGGATAATCAAATGTAGTTATATATACCTTTGAGTTTTCGATTTCTTTTAATAGCCCAATCATTGCTGTAAACTCCTTATCCTTCATCGCTGTAAACAGGACTTTGATGGCTCTTCCGTCAAACATTTTACTGGAATGCACCAAAGCAATAATTCCTTCTAGGTTATGCGCGCCATCTAGATAAACTATAGGCGAGTCCTTCACTTTTTCCATACGTCCCGGCCAACTGGCTTTTCCAATACCTTGTTTTATGTGTTTATTGGTAATTGTAAACCACTGTTCTTTAAGTAACTCTAATGTTTGTATAGCTACAGCGGCATTATTTAGCTGGTGATCTCCTAGCAACCCAACTTCTATACCGGCAAGCTCATCGATTTGCGTACAGTAAGTAAACCTATTATCCCCTTCTTTTTGTACATGGAAATCAGTATCCAGTTGATATATATCCGCGTGAAATTCCGTCGCTCTTTTTTTATATAGACTTCGGATTTCCGGCTGTAACACACCACTAACTATTGGGACGCGTTGTTTAAAAATACCCGCCTTTTCTAGTGCAATGCTCTGTAGGGTATCCCCTAAAAACTCCATATGGTCCATACCTATTGTTGTAACAACAGAGACTAGTGGTACGATAACATTGGTTGAATCCAACCTACCACCCAAGCCTACCTCGACAAGCCCAATATCAATCGTTGTGTAATCGGCAAAGTAAAGAAACATCATGACAGTAATGATTTCAAACTCAGAGGGATGGCCAAGATCCGTTTGATCGAGTTCATCTGCTAATGGTTTAATCTGATTACAAAGCGTGACAATCATATCATCACTTATTGGGATCCCATTCATGCTAATTCGCTCATTAAATGTTTCAATATATGGAGAGGTAAAAGTTCCCACGCTATAACCTGACTGCTCTAAAACATTGCGGATAAACGTCAATGTTGAGCCTTTTCCATTTGTTCCAGCGATATGAACCCATTTATTCTTTTTTTCTGGATGATTAAGCTTTGTTAACATCCACTCCATTCGCATAAGCCCTGGTTTAATACCCATTCGTAACGTGCCATGAATCCATTCTAGCGCTTCCGTATATTCTTTAAAAAGCATATATGATTTCCTCCCTATGCTAAAAAATTAGACCTTCTGCTAAACCGAGTTTACAGAAGGCCCGAATTTGTTCATTTAATTATTTTTCAAAGAGTTAATTCTTTCTTCTACCAGCAATTTTTTCTCCGTATAGTCTTTTTCTTTTGCGCGCTCTTCTTCAATGACATTCTCAGGAGCCTTAGCCATGAATTTTTCATTAGATAGTTTGCCTTGTACTCGTGATACTTCTTTTTTCCATTTTGATAATTCTTTTTCTAAACGAGCGATTTCTTCCTCGATATTGATTAATCCTTCTAATGGTAAATATATTTCTGCGCCGGAAACAACAGCTGTCATCGCTGTTTTAGATGGCTCAATATCAAAAGAAATCGTTGTTGTTTCAGGATTACAGAACCGTTCAATATAGGAAATATTCTTTTCTAAAATCGCTTTGTGATCCTCTGTTTTCGGTTTCAGTTGCAACTCTATTTGTTTGCTTAATGGTGTGTTTACTTCCGCTCGAATATTACGAACTGCTCGGATAACCTCTACCAATAATTTCATTGATTCTGCAGCATCTTTGTCAATCTGCGTTGGGTTGACTTTTGGCCAATCCGCAATAGTAATCGACGCTCCACTATGGGGCAAATTTTGCCAAATTTCTTCTGTGACAAATGGCATAAATGGATGTAATAATCTCATTGTATTATCCAGCACGTATGCTAACACCGACCTTGTTGTTTGCTTAGCCTCGATATCATCGCCGTATAACGAGATTTTTGCGATCTCAATATACCAATCACAAAATTCATCCCAAATAAAGTTGTAGAGTGTCCGTCCGACTTCACCGAATTCATACTTCTCAGCTAGATTTGTGACTGTCTCTATCGTTTCATTGAGACGGGTTAATATCCATTTATCGCTGACTTCCGTGACATTGGATAAATTGATTTCTTCATGTGCCATGCCGTCCATATTCATTAGCGCAAAACGAGATGCATTCCAAATCTTGTTGATGAAGTTCCAAGTAGATTCCACTTTTTCGAAACTAAACTTCAAATCCTGTCCTGGTGCAGTTCCTGTTGATAAAGTATAGCGTAACGAATCGGCGCCATATTTTTCGACAACATCGATCGGATCTACGCCGTTACCCAGTGATTTAGACATCTTTTTACCGTCTGCATCTCGAACTAAACCGTGTATGAGTGTATCTTTAAACGGTCTCGTATCTGTAAATTCTACTGATTGGAAGATCATCCTAGATACCCAGAAAAAGATAATATCATAACCTGTTACAAGCGTACTTGTAGGGAAAAATTTCTTAAAATCAAGATTTTCTTCATCAGGCCATCCCATTGTCGAAAAAGGCCACAGAGCGGAACTAAACCACGTATCAAGAACATCTTCATCTTGACTCCAGTTTTCGATATCTGTTGGCGCTTCTTCTCCAACGTAAAGCTCGCCCGTTTCATTATGATACCAAGCCGGGATTCGGTGCCCCCACCATAACTGGCGAGATATACACCAATCATGAATATTCTCCATCCATGATAAATATGTTTTTTCAAAGCGCTCTGGAATGAAATTCACTTTTTCATCTTGGCTTTCTTGTAATTTCACTGCTTGTTCTGCCAATGGCTGCATTTTTACAAACCATTGCATAGAAAGGTATGGTTCTACAACAGCTCCCGTACGCTCAGAGTGCCCGACAGAGTGCAGGTGCGGTTCTTGTTTAATGAATAGCCCTAACTCTTTGAAATCTTCAATAATTGCTTTTCTAGCTTCAAAACGGTCCATACCATTGTATTTTCCAGAGGCTTCATTCATTGTCGCATCTTCGTTCATAATGATAACTCGTGGCAAATCGTGACGATTACCTACTTCAAAATCATTAGGATCATGTGCTGGTGTGATTTTTACAACGCCAGAACCAAATTCACGTTCTACGTAATCATCGGCCACAATCGGAATTTCTCTACCAATAATCGGTAAAGTAATTGTTTTTCCTATAAATGACTGGTAACGCTCATCTTTCGGGTGCACAGCTACAGCCGTATCACCAGGAATGGTTTCTGGTCTTGTTGTAGCTACTTCAAGGAAGCCGGATCCGTCTGTTAGCGGGTATTTCAAATGATAGAACTGACCTTCTACATCTTGGTGAATAACCTCAATATCTGATAGAGCAGTCTTAGCAACTGGATCCCAGTTAATAATATACTGGCCACGATAAATCAAGTTTTTTTCATAAAGAGAAACAAACACTTTTTTAACTGCATCAGATAAGCCAGCATCTAATGTGAACCTTTCTCTTGAATAATCTAAGCCTAAACCGATCTTTTTCCATTGTTCTCTGATGACAGAAGCATATTCTTCTTTCCAATCCCAAGCTTTAGCTACGAATTTTTCGCGTCCAAGATCGTAACGAGAGATATCACTTTCGCGTAACTTAGCTTCCACTTTGGCCTGTGTTGCGATACCTGCATGGTCCATCCCAGGCAAATATAACGTATCAAAGCCTTGCATCCTTTTCATTCGCGTTAAAATATCTTGTAAAGTTGTATCCCAAGCATGCCCTAGGTGCAGTTTACCTGTTACGTTTGGAGGCGGAATCACAACAGAGTACGCTGGTTTCTCATTCGTTCCATCTGCTTTGAAAAATCCTTGTTCAATCCACCAGTCATATCTATTTTTTTCTATAGCTTGCGGGTCATATTTTGTTGGCATATTCAGTTCGGTCATCTTTATTCCTCCTATTGGGTCTATTTTCATCTTTTTAAAGCACAAAAAAACTCCTCTCATCCATATAAAGGACGAAAAGAGCTATTCCGCGGTACCACCTTTTTACCGCACATTAAAGACGGCACTTCATTAGTTTAACGAGAGAAAGTTTCCCGATATTCCCTACTCAACTTTTTTCAGGAATACTGCTCAGAGGCTACGTTCAAATATTTTTCTTAGAGACTCACACCAACCGTCTCCTCTCTTAAAAAGAACAAATATTTTACTCTTCCTCATCCTTGCATTTACGAATATTTGAATGGGTTTATTGTACCAAATAAACCGGATCGCGTCAACGAAGTGCTTTCATGGACGCTTCTACTGCCTCTAGTGTTTTTGCTACTTCAACATCTGTGTGTTCCGTCGAGATGAACAACCCTTCATATTGAGAAGGCGGCAAAAAGATTCCATTTTGAAGCATTTCTCGGTAATAATTAGCGAAGTAAGTTAAGTTTGATGTTTGTGCTGTATCGTAATTGATAACTTTTTGATCGGTGAAGTAAAAGCCAAACATAGAGCCCGCTTTATTGATAGACACCGGCACATCGTATTGCTTCGAAAGGAGTGACAGACCTTCTTCTAATTGATCAATCAAACCCCTAAAACCGTCATAATGATGTGGTGTCAGTTGTTTCAATGTAGCGTATCCAGCATTCATCGCTACCGGATTTCCAGATAACGTCCCTGCTTGATAAATAGATCCCGCCGGAGCGATTTGTTCCATGATTTCTTTTTTTCCGCCGTAAGCACCAACTGGAAGCCCTCCACCGATGACCTTGCCCAGACAAGTGATGTCTGGTGTCACAACATAGAGTCCTTGAGCACTGTAGAAATCAACACGGAAACCTGTCATCACCTCATCAAAAATAAGCAAGCTTTCGTATTTTGTCGTAATTTCACGCAACCCTTCTAAAAAGCCTTCAATTGGAGGTACAACTCCCATATTGCCAGCTACTGGTTCCACGATAACAGCTGCGATTTCTGAACCGTATTTTTCGAAAACAAATCGAACACTTTCGAGGTCATTGTATGGAACAGCAATCGTATCAGCGGCAAGTCCTGGTGTCACGCCGGGTGAATCTGGCAAACCAAGTGTAGCAACACCTGATCCGGCTTTTATCAACAAAGAATCGCCATGTCCATGATAGCTTCCTTCAAACTTGACGATTTTATTTCTTTTTGTGTAGCCTCTTGCTAATCTAATCGCGCTCATTGTTGCTTCTGTTCCCGAGGAAACCATACGAACCATTTCAACGGACGGCACGCGTTCTATAACCAATTTGGCTAGTTCTGTCTCAATTTCCGTCGGTGTTCCAAAACTTGTTCCTTTTGTTACTGCTTCTGTTACTGCTTTGACAACACCGTCGTTGGCGTGCCCTAGAATCAATGGTCCCCATGATAAAACATAATCTATATATTGGTTACCATCAATATCTGTGAGGTAAGCTCCTTTTCCACTCTCCATAAATACTGGATCGGCATCTACAGATTTGAAGGCTCGGACAGGACTATTTACACCACCTGGAAGTACTTTCTCAGCCTCTTTAAATGCTTTGATTGAATTGGTATACTTGCTCATCTACGCATCTCCTTTAGATATGTCGCTACATCTTTTGCGAAATAAGTGATAATTAGACTTACGCCTGCTCGTTTCATGCTTGTTAACATTTCCAACACGATTCGTTCCTCGTCAATCCACCCATTAGCGCTCGCCGCTTTTACCATTGCGTATTCGCCACTTACGTTATAGGCTACAACAGGAAGATTTGTTTGATTACGGACGTCACGGATGATATCCATATAAGAAAGAGACGGTTTGACGATTAAAAAGTCTGCTCCTTCTCGTTCATCACTCTTGGCTTCACGGAGTGCCTCTAAACGATTGGCTGGGTCCATTTGATATGTTTTGCGATCACCAAATTGTGGTGCGCTATTAGCCGCGTCACGAAATGGTCCATAGAAAGCTGATGCATATTTGACAGCATAGGACATTATCGGAATGTCTATGTAACCCGCCTCATCCAATCCTTCTCGGATAATTTTCACAAAGCCGTCCATCATATTCGACGGAGCTATAATATCTGCCCCCGCCTCTGCTTGACTAATGGCCGTTTTTTTCAAAAGCTGAAGCGATTCGTCATTATCGACAGTTTCGTTTTTGACAACACCACAATGACCATGATCTGTAAACTCGCAAAGACAAGTATCAGCAACCACGATCATCTCTGGAACTATTTTCTTCACTAAACGAGTGGCTTCTTGTACTATGCCATGCTGATGGTAGGCTCCTGATCCAACAGCGTCTTTATCATCCGGTAATCCAAATAAAATAATCGCTTTAATACCAAGTTCCGTCAATTCGGTAACTTCCGCTTCTAATTCATGTAGTGAAAATTGGAATACGCCAGGCATGGAGGAAACTTCGGTTTTTGACTCTTGCCCTTCTTTGACAAAAATAGGATAAATTAAATCATCGGTATGCAATACGTTTTCTCGCACGATATCTCGCATAAAAGCACTGCTGCGCAAGCGCCGATGTCTATCAAAATTTTGACTCATTAGACTAACTCCCTTTCAATTATTAATGTGCATGCTTGATGCATCGTATAATTCGACGGCTCATATGTGACAGCAAATCCGGAATCCATGATTGCTTTCGTTGTAACTGGACCGATTGATACAATTTTGAGCGTTGTCAAATCTGCGTGATAGCATCTTAAAAAATGACGCCATGCAGAAGGGCTCGCAAAAACAGCCATGTCGATTGGAGTACTCTCGACAACCGTTTGCAATCTATCCGCCGCTTTTTCAGGCAAAATCGTTTCATAGATGATACATTCTGTAACCCCGTGCCCAGCTACGATGAATTGGTTCGCAATTTCACTGCGCGCGATATCACTTTTTGGTATAAAAATGCGCTGCTTTTCCATTCTTAGCGCTAACCACTCCTCAATAAATACATCTGTCGTAAAAAGTGTGGGCTCAAAATCAACAGTATAGCCACGCGCAGTAATTGCTGCCGCTGTTTTTTCGCCAATGACCGCTATTTTCGTCTGAACGCCAATCGCTAGTTTTTGTTCGAAAAAGTAACGTACGCTATTCACACTCGTAAAGATAATCCAATCATATTCGCTCGCATCTATTTCAATAGATCTGACACTCGTTTCAATCATCGGAACAGCTGATACGGAGAATCCAGCCTTTTCTAGAAAATGGATCCACGGTTCATTTTTACCGGATTCACGGGTTAGCAATATATGCTTAGCCATTGTCTCTTAATCCTTGAATAATTTCTTTCGCGCCAAGTTCTATTAGTTGGTTCGCAACGCTTAGTCCCAACGCCTTTGGATCGTTTCCTTGTTCGGTAATTTGATAAAACGTCTTGCCATCAACAGAACTTACGAGCCCTTTTAACTCTAATTGTCCGTTTCTTACAGTCGCATGTCCAGCAATTGGGATTTCACAACCTCCGTCCAACGCCTTTAAAAGCGTGCGCTCTGCCGTTACAGCAAGCATTGTCTCTGGGTCTTGTAAATTTACTAGCATCTCTTGTACAAAGGTATCGCTTGTTCGGCATTCTATCGCTAATGCCCCTTGTCCAACGGCTGGTAGGCAAATCGTTTCTTCGAGAAAGACATACTTTTGTTCTATTTTATCAAGCCAATCCATGCGTTTCAAACCTGCAACAGCTAGAACAATTGCATCGAAATCTTCTTCTTGCAACTTCCTAAGCCTCGTGTCAATGTTACCACGAATCGGCTTGATAGTAAGATCTGGCCTCTTATGCAACAGTTGCGCAGCTCGTCTCAAACTGCTCGTCCCAATCACAGCTCCCTCTGCCAGTTCTTCCAAATGACTAACGTCTTTAAAAATAAGACAATCGAGCGGATTTTCGCGTTTGGGCATTGCGCCAATCATTAATCCATCGGCTAATTCTGATGGGACATCCTTCATACTATGTACAGCAAAATCGATTCGCTGTTCGATTAGTGCATCCTCCACTTCCGAAACGAATAAGCCTTTTCCGCCAACTTTGCTAAGCGTTACATCCAAAATACGATCTCCTTTTGTGACGATTTCCTCGATTTCAAAGCTGATTTCGGGGAACTGCTCTTGAAGCTTCGCAATCACCCATTTTGTCTGTGTTAAGGCGAGCTGGCTACGTCTTGAGCCTACAATAATCTTACGTGTCATGCTTTTTCACCAACTTTTTCTTTCGTTATTTCTGTTGCTATTTCCTGCTTTTTTAAATCAAATATTTTTTGAAACACCGTGATATCGTGCGCAGCATCCGAACTTGTCGCCATCTCTTTTAGCTCTGATATGGGCTGTTTGAGCAATTGATTAATGATGCTCTTCATGTGCTTACCAACGATGACTTGTTCGCGCTCCGTTAGATTTGGTAATTTATTAGTTAAGCTCTGCATCGTTTCGGCTTGAAGTTCCAAGGCCTTCTCCCGCAGATCTTTGATAATCGGAACGACGCCTAGCTGTTTCTCCCATTCATAAAAATTCACACAAGCGACTTCAATTAGTTGCTCGATTTGGGCAACCATATCTTCGCGTTGTTGGGTATTTTCTTGAATGACATCCCCTAAGTCATCGATGTCAAACAGCGTTACATTGGGAATTTCTGCACAAGTTGCTTCAACATTTCGCGGCAAGGCGATATCTACAATAACTAGTGGCTCTTTACGTTTAGCCATAATTTCCGACACAAGTCGTTGCGTAATAATCGGAGCCGTTGCAGATGTCGATGTGATTACAATTTCAGCCTGCATTAACTGCTCATTCAATTTCTCATATTCCCGCCACTGAACACCGAGTTGTTGCGCCGCCATTTCTGCACGTGTGCTGGTCCTGTTTAAAAGTGTCAAATCTGCTATTTTAGCTCCCACCATATTTTGAATGGCTAATACACCCATTTTCCCAGCGCCGATAACAACTGTTTTCTTACTGGAAACGTCTGAAAATCTTTTTTTCACGACCTCTACCGCAGCATAGCTGATGGAGACCGCATTTTCGTTGATTTTCATCGTGTGGTGGATATTTTTCGCAAAATGGATGGCTTCCCGAAACAGTTGGTTCAAAATCGTGCCAGTTGTGCCAATCGTTTGTGCACTTGTAAACGCATCTTTTACTTGTCCTAGAATCTGTGTTTCACCAAGAATTAACGAATCTAGTCCACTCGTCACACGATATAAATGCTTTACAGCCGCATCTTCTTCAAAAAACAGCAAATAAGGCTCCAAAATTTGCATATCCATTTGGAACCAATTGGCTAAGAAACGCTTCATATAATATCTTCCTGTATGGATTTGATCCACAACAGCAAAAATTTCAGTGCGATTACACGTCGAGATAATGACGTTTTCCAAAATACTCTTTTCTTGATGCAAGGAAACCAATGCCATTTCCTCTTCTTCTGGATTGAAAGCTAGCCGTTCTCGTATTTCGATTGGCGCGCTTGTATGATTAAGACCGACAGAGAGAATGTACATCAATAAGCCCCCTTTTTACATTTATAAATTCAAGATTCATTCTATCACTTTTTAGAATGGGCGCCAACTTGTTCGCTTGTGAATATTGGCAACGACTTACTGCATTGCTTCTTCAATTAGTTTCCATGCTTCTTCTTTGCCCATCTTTGTTTCTGATGAAAACATCACAAAACCATCTTCTGGGTCAAAATCTAAGGTTTCTTTGACTACTTTCATGTTTTTGTGCCATTTACTGCGCGGAATTTTATCTGCTTTCGTAGCAATGACAATAACCGGTATTTGATAGTACTTCAAAAATTCATACATGTTGCGATCATCTTCTGTTGGCTTGTGGCGTAGATCTACAATCTGAATAACTGCTTTTAATGGCGTTCTACTCGTCATGTACGTTTCGATCATCTCGCCCCATTTATGACGTTCTTTCTTCGATACTTTCGCAAAACCATAACCTGGAACATCTACGAAAAAGAACGAGTCTTCAATTTTATAAAAATTCAATGTTTGCGTTTTACCTGGTTTTTGAGAGATCCGAGCCATACTTTTGCGGCGAATCATGGTATTGATGAACGAAGATTTCCCAACATTCGAACGGCCAGCAAGCGCGAATTCTGGCAATCCGCCTTCTGGATACTGTTCTTTCCAAACAGCGCTTATTACAAGTTCTACATTATTTATATTCATAATTCCCACCTTTGTCTAAATTGATCTTTTTTAAGTATAACGGAATTGGCGTAATTAAGCAAAAAGGCTCTTCCGCAAAACGGGAGAACCTTTCTTCTAAACTAAATTTGTGATACTTCTGCTTGTACGCGAGCGATGAACACATCAAGCGGTAATGTTTCGGAATCTTTTTCCCCATATTTTCGAACGTTGACTGTGTTATTTTCGACTTCTTGGTCGCCGATTACGAGTGCATATGGAATTTTTTTTAGTTTGTGCTTCGCGGATTTTATATCCTAATTTTTCATTGCGCTCGTCTACTTCTGTACGGAAACCTGCGTACATCAGCTTATCTTGTAATGCTTTACTATGCGCTAAATGTGCGTCAATGCTAACTGGGATGATTTCCATTTGCACTGGAGCTAACCAAGTTGGGAATGCTCCTTTGTACTCTTCAATCAAATAAGCGACAAAGCGTTCCATTGTAGAAACGACACCGCGGTGAATAACAACTGGACGATGTTTTTCGCCATCTTCCCCAATGTAAGTTAAGTCAAAGCGTTCTGGAAGTAGGAAATCTAGCTGAACAGTTGACAATGTTTCATCTTTACCAATTGCCGTTTTAACCATGACATCTAGTTTCGGACCGTAAAAGGCTGCTTCGCCATCTGCTTCATAGTAGTCCAAGTCCATATCGTCCATGGCATCTTTTAACATACCTTGCGCTTTTTCCCACATGGCGTCATCATCGAAGTACTTCTCTGTGTTTTCTGGATCGCGATAACTTAGGCGGAAGCTGTAATCCGTGATATCAAAATCTTTATATACCGCCAACACAAGCTCGACAACACGCTTAAATTCGTCTTGAATTTGGTCAGGGCGGACAAATACGTGAGCATCATTCAGAGTCATTCCACGAACCCGCTGTAGGCCTGATAACGCGCCACTCATTTCGTAACGATGCATCATGCCAAGTTCGGCAATACGAATAGGCAGTTCGCGGTAACTGTGGATATCATTTTTATAAATCATCATGTGATGCGGGCAGTTCATCGGACGTAGCACTAGTTCTTCATTATCCATTTTCATAACGGGGAACATATCTTCATGATAGTGATCCCAGTGACCGCTTGTTTTATAGAGTTCCACATTTGCCATGATTGGAGTGTATACATGATTATAACCAAGCCGTTCTTCCTTATCAACGATGTAGCGTTCAATAACACGACGAATTGTTGCACCCTTTGGAAGCCACAGTGGTAAGCCTTGTCCAACTTCTTGACTGTTTGTGAACAACTCAAGCTCTTTCCCAAGCTTACGGTGATCACGCTCCTTCGCCTCTTGCTGCATACGTAAAAATTCTTTTAAGCCATTCTTATCGAAAAAGGCTGTGCCGTAAATACGTTGTAGCATTTTGTTGTTGCTATCGCCACGCCAGTAAGCGCCGGCAACACTTAGCAATTGGAAAACTTGGATTTTACCAGTAGACGGGACGTGAATACCACGACATAAATCGAAAAATTCACCTTGTGTATAGATAGTTACTGTTTCGTCTGCTGGAATTGCTTCAATCAACTCTAATTTATAATGGTCACCGATGGCTTTGAAGCGCTTGGTAGCTTCTTCACGAGACACTTCTTCGCGAGTGATTGGTAAATTTTCACGAATAATTTTTTGCATTTCTTTTTCGATGACTGGGAACGTTTCTTCGCTGATCGCAACCTCTGTATCGATATCGTAATAAAAACCAGATTCAATTGCTGGACCCACACCAAATGTTACATCCGGATATAAGCGTTTCAAGGCTTGGGCTAGTAAATGTGCAGAACTGTGTCGCAAAATTTGTAGCGCATCTTCATGATCTGGAGTCACAATTTCGATTTTTGAATCCTCGTGAATCGGTGTCACAAGGTCAACCAAAGTTCCGTTCACTTTACCTGCTAACGCTTTTTTCTTAAGACCTGGGCTGATTGATGCTGCGATATCAGCTGTTGAGACGCCTGCCTCAAATTCTTTTACTGCACCATCTGGAAATGTAATTTTCATTTTTTTCGACTCCTTCTTCAAATTTTTAGACGAAACGCGGACATTTTCAAGCACATTCTAACCTTTAGGAACAAAAAAAGACCCATCCCATGCTTATGCAAGGGACGAGTCTTTCAACACGTGGTTCCACCCAAGATTCAAGAACTCTAAAAGAATTCTACTCTTGTCACAGTTAACGGTGTGATCCGTTCCAAACTACTCACTATTTCGAATGGAAAGTTCAAAGGGGGTCACTTTACTGGCTAATTAGGAGGGTCTCAGCAATGCCTCCTTCTCTGCAAATTAAACACGAGTAAAATGTTGTCCTTATCAATACTTGTTTCATCATTACATGTATTATAAATCGGATGACGCAAAATGGCAAGCTTTTATATCAAAATTTAATATCGCCTGTTTCTGCCGTCCAGTTCGACCTCTTTCGACAAATAGCGAATCCGCTCCATAATACGGCGAGCTTTCATTCGCTCTTCGGTACCATTATTGGAAAACATCAGGTGGTTTTCCAGATGCTCCATGCTATAGTTGGATGAGAAAAACGTTGGTAGTTCTTCTTGCATCCGGAATTGTAAGATAGCACCGAGTACTTCGTCACGCGTCCAAGTGGTCATAGATTCTGCCCCGATGTCATCGAGCATTAAAATATCGGTTTCCTTTGCAAATTGAATCTTTTCACCAACACTATTATCGGCGATAGATTGCTTGATTTCGCGCATAAATTCAGGCAGGTAAACAAGCGTTGTCGAAATTCCTTTTAACGCCAAATCCTTGGCCATAGCACCAAGCAAATAAGACTTTCCTGTTCCAAAGTTACCATGAATATATAAGCCTTTTTGCATGCCAGTCGCGCCTTTTTCATACGTACTTAGGAATTCACCTGCAGCAAGAAATGCCGCGCTCCGTGATTCATTGTCAATCGTAAAATCGTCCAGTGTCGCTTCCATCACTTGTTTTGGCATATAGAGAGATCGAATCCGTTTTTCGATAGCACGCTGACGATCTGCTTGGATTTTCTCTTCTGTCGGATAATACGTTACCGTGATATAGTCGCCATTAAGACTTAATCGTGGCGCATATCCGGGCATCAATGTATCTTCTTTTTGCTCATATTTCTGATGTTCCGTCATAAATTCGTAGAGCTTCGATAAGTTTTGATTGATGATTTGTTCGGTTAAATCCGCCTTATTTTCTTGTAGAAAACGCTTCACCGGCGCGTAGGCAAACACTTGCTGTTTGAGCGTTTCATACTGTTTCTCAAAATCACGACCTTGAAAAAGCTGGCCGAGCGTTCGTTCGATTTTATCCATCGTTGTCACCTACCTTCCTTCAACCGTTTTTTCATTTCTTCGACTTGCTTATCAAGCGTTGATTTCTCACGAGTTGTCATCGCTTTTTCCACAGGCTTCACTTCTTCTTTATCAAACCAATCAGGCAAAATTTCTTTACGCCCTGTCTGGTTAAATTTACGATTGTTATTGCGATAATTGCTCGGCGCTTTCTGTGTGCCTTCTTCTTGAAGTTTCTTGTACTTCTCATGTTCCGCCCATGCCATCTCCATAGCTTCTTTTGCGGTTTGCACTTTTTTGCGCTTCCAATGAGCCGCGATTGTCATCATGTAGTTTTTAGAGATTTTACCATCTAGGCGAAGCAAGACATATTCGATCAGCACATTCATGACTGGAATCGGCAAATTTTGTTGCGCCATCACTTCATCAATAACTTTGAGGTCGGTTTCGGCAGGCACAGCGCCATCGCTAATATCGACCATTAATTGGTACGGAGTCACATTTTCCAAGTAATATGCCAATGCTTCCGTATCGGAGGCACCTTCTTGCAGTTCTTGCTTGGTTGTCGTCTCGGGTGGTGCCGCCGTTTTCGCCTTTAATTCCGGCAAACGATTGTGCTGCATCTGGTAGCCGTCCCGCACGATTTTGCGTAGGTAATCTAAATCGAGTGTGCCGTCCGCTTGCACGGAACGATACAGATAATGTACCATGTCGAGCTCTTCAATCGCATAAATCGCATGTAACTTCAAGATGCATGCGCGAACTTCTTCGGTCACCGCATTTCGCGATAACATCGTTGGCGACAAACTTTGAATCATCACGGCAAAATCGAAGGCTTTATCATCAAGCGTTACACCACGTGACTGTGCTCGGCCAACCGGTTCCCCATTTTCGGCGGTAGTCACCGGCAATTCACTTCCTGTAAATGTCTCAAAAACATCTTGAAACGAGCGCGTCACTTCATCGAATCCATCCTCTGACATCGGTGTATCAGAAAAGAAACGACGCAAACGCTGATACTGCGCATTACCAATCTTGCTATAGAGATAAATATTGAGTAAGCCATCGGAAAAAAACTGTTCTGGGGAAAGCGGTGCTGCCATTTCGTATATGTAATGTCGGGATTCACCGACCGTTTGCACGAAACTGCGCAATAAACCCAATCCTTCCAATTTTAAACGCGCTTGAAAAAGGTTCGGCAAGCTGATGCCAAGCAGATTGAGTAGCTGCGTGTGGCTGTGACTTTCGGACCAGAGCCGATTCTCTTCCACTTCGGTCACAAGCGTGTCATAAAGTGCTAGACATTCGGCTCCCATCAGTGGTTGATATAAAAAAGTCAAGATTTTGCGGTCTTTCTCTGACAAAACGCCATTCGCTTTCACACGATAGCTGTCGACCGGCTGTAACTCCATCCAAAATTCTGCCACGCTACTTCACCTTTCTTACTCTTGTTTTGTCTTATCCATTAATTCTTTGAGTTCATCTACAAAAACGCTAATATCTTTAAACTGGCGATATACAGAGGCAAAGCGCACATAGGCTACTTCGTCTAAAGTTGCCAGTTTATCCATCAGTTTCTCACCGATCAAATGCGAGGATACCTCACTCTCACCGATACTGCGCAATTCGCGTTCGACAGCGTTCACAACATCTTCTAGTTGCTCGACGGAAACTGGGCGCTTCTCGCAAGCACGAATGAGACCTCGCAATATTTTCTCTCTAGCGAACTCTTCTCTTACACCGTCTTTTTTCACAACAATCAGCGGGCTTTCTTCTACTTTTTCGAACGTTGTGAAGCGAAATCCGCATGCCTCACATTCTCTGCGTCGGCGAATGGAATTGCCATCATCCGCAGGTCTTGAATCTACAACACGTGAGTTATTACCTTTACACGATGGGCACTTCATTGTCATCCACTCCTTACTTGCTTTTTAACAGTATACCACGACTTGCCTGCAACCTTCTACTTTGAAAAAGTGCGGATCAGCTCATCTACTTGTTGCTTTGTTTCAGCCAGGCCATGCACATTATTGATCACGATGTCGGCATGCTTGATTTTTTCGGATAATGGCATTTGACTGGATATCCTTGCTTTCGCGTCTTTTTCTGACAAATCATTTCGCTGCATCAGGCGCGCAAGCTGCGTCTGTTCATCGACATAAACAACGACAATCGTATCCACCATCGCTTCCAGTTTACTTTCTAGCAAAAGTGGAATATCAAAGACGATAACCTCGTGACCACGAGCAATCAACCTATCGCGTTCTGCAAGCATCCATCGCCTCACAAGTGGGTGCACAATCGCATTTAAGGTCTCCCTTTTTTCCGAATCATGAAAAATAATCTCACCCAATTTGGGGCGATCTAACTCTCCATCTTTGCCAAAAACCGTCTCACCAAAAGCGGCTTGGATAAGCTTTGCGCCTTCCGTGTTTTTTGCAACGACTTTTCTGGCGGCGATGTCCGCGTCAACGATCGGGAATCCGGCATCAGCTAACATGTTGCTAACCGTCGTTTTTCCGCTGGCGATGCCTCCTGTTAAACCGATAATATAAGCCATATCCATCCCCTATTTCTGGCATTTCGGGCAAAAATGCGTGCCACGACCGTTTAGCTTGATTTTCACAATCGGCGTACCACAGACAGGACACGGGTTGCCTTTTTCGCCGTAAACTTGCAACTTATCTTGATAACCGCCAATCTTGCCTTGTGAATTGACATACGTCCGAATCGTCGAACCACCGAGGGCAACGGCTTCTGTCATGATCGCTTTTGTGCTCTCGTATAATCGTTTAATCTCCGCGGGTTTAAGCGTGTTAGCCGGCCTCTCTGGTAGCACTTTTGCTTGGAAACAAATTTCATCTGCGTAAATATTGCCGATTCCCGCTACAAGACTTTGGTCGAGCAAAACGGTTTTGACAGCGCGCCCTGATTTTGTTAGTTTCTCTCCAAAAACGCCTTTCTCAAAACTTGCGGAGAGCGGTTCTGGTCCTAATTTTTGGATGGATTTTGTGAGACCTTCTTGATGTTTTAGAACGAGTTCCATCGTGCCAAATTTGCGGACATCGAGATAGCGTAGCTCGGTGTTATCCGTAAAATGGAAGGTGACGTGTGTGTGTTTATCGATTGGATCAGTAGCATCATGAAGGCGATACTTCCCTTCCATCCGTAGGTGTGACAGTAAAGTACCGTCCGTTGTATCGATGAGTAGAAATTTGCCACGACGGCGAACGTCTTCGATTTTTTGACCGATCATGTTGCCGATAAACTGCTCGGCTGGCATCCCCACAATCATCTTTGGAACACCAACCGTTACTTGATCCATTTCCTTACCTACCACAAGTTCGGCGAGTGTAGCCCGAACATTTTCTACTTCTGGTAATTCTGGCATGTTTTTAACCCCTTACTTATGTTATTTAGCGTCATACCATGTATCTCCGAAAGAACTGTCTACTTTAAGCGGAACAGAGAGCTCTACGGCGTTTTCCATGACGTCTGGAACAATTTCTTCTAGTTTCGCGATCTCACTCTCAGGCGCCTCAAAAATCAGTTCATCGTGTACTTGGAGTAATAAACGTGCTTCTAGTTTCTCCGAGATAAGACGGTCATTCATAAGGATCATTGCTTTTTTAATAATGTCAGCGGCACTTCCTTGGATTGGCGTATTCATCGCAGTCCTCTCAGCAAATCCACGAACATTAAAGTTTCGACTTGTAATTTCTGGAATATAACGACGGCGATGCAAAATCGTCTCTACATAACCCTTTTCCTTCGCCGAACGCACGATATTCTCCATGTAATCTTTCACCCCAGGGTAACTTGCAAAATAACGATCAATAAAATCGCGCGCATCTTTTCGAGTAATTCCTAGGTTTTGAGACAAACCGTAATCACTAATACCGTACACAATACCAAAATTAACGGCCTTTGCTTGGCGGCGCATCAGTGAATCCACCGCTTCTTGCTCTACATGGAAAACATCCATTGCCGTTTTTGTATGAATATCATAGTCGTGTTTAAAAGCATATTGCAAATTCTCATCTTCGGAAATATGTGCTAAGACGCGGAGCTCTACTTGCGAATAATCCGCGGAAAACATTTTCCAGCCTGGTTCAGATGGAATAAATACTTGTCGGATTTTACGACCTTCTTCTAGGCGAATCGGTATGTTTTGCAGGTTCGGATCAACCGAGCTTAGTCTGCCGGTTTGTGCCATCGTCTGGTTGAAACGCGTGTAAACTTTTTCTGTATCTTGATGTGTTACTTTTAGCAAGCCTTCGATGTACGTCGATTGGAGCTTGCCTAGTTGACGGTACATTAGAATGCTTTCTATGATTGGGTGTGCGCCCGCTAACTTCTCGAGTACGTCCGCAGATGTGGAATACCCCGTCTTCGTTTTCTTTTCCGCTGGTAGCCCTAGATTTTCAAATAGAATCACGCCGAGTTGCTTCGGTGAATTGATGTTGAATTCGACGCCTGCATATTCGTGAATCGTTTTTTCGAGTTCGCTCAATCGACCGGCTAGCTCTACTTTCATATCTTCCAAACGCGCGATATCCACTTTGACGCCGTACATTTCCATCTTCGCTAAAACTTTCGATAACGGCAATTCCAGATCTTCAAACAAGCCAAGTTGCTCATTGTTTTCGAGCTCGGTATGCATCTTCTTTTCTAGTTCAGAAACAGCAACCACTTTTCGCGCCAAATGCTCAGCGACGATGGCTTCTTCTGGAATTTCGCGTTTTGCACCTTTTCCATAGACGAGTTCATCGGTTTTAACCGCGTCAAAATCATGACTAACCGCAACGCTCGCAAAATCATCAATGGTGTCCGACGGGTTCAGCAAGTAAGATGCCAACATGATATCAAATTCGATTCCATCTACGGCAATATCAAATTTGGAAAGCCCAACAATTGTTTTTTTCGCATCGTATACGACTTTCTCTTTGCTTGAATCTTCTAGCCATTTCTTCAGTTCAGACGACTTCCTTACTGTATCCTCCGTTGCAAAAAAAGTGCCTGCCTCTGAGTGAAAAGCAATGCCGATAAACGGCGCGGTATGATAATTGTCATTGTCGAGTTCCACATATAGCGCGGTTTTATCGCTCAAATGGGATGCTTTTACTTCATGCACAATTTCAAATGTGATATTCTCGAGTTCTTTTTCTGGTTCGCTGGATTCGCCTTGGATATTTTTTTAAAATCGTCGCAAAGCCGAGTTCTTTCAACAGCGGTACCACTTTTTCAATATCATAGCCGGCATATTTGGTATCCGTCACTTTCATTTCAATCGGCGAATCGGTATTGATAGTGGCAAGTTCCTTACTCATGATTGCGGATTCCTTATTGTCGACTACTTTTTCTTGAAGTTTCTTACCGGAAATTTTATCCGCATTGGCTAATACTTCTTCTACTGTACCGAATTGGTGTAGCAGTTTTAAAGCTGTTTTTTCACCAACGCCTGGAATACCCGGAATATTATCCGATGAATCGCCCATTAAGCCCTTCATATCAATGATTTGCTCTGGTGTGAGATCGTATTTTTCTTTCAGACTGGCCGGCGTGTTTTGCTCCATATCGGTGATCCCTTTTTTCGTAATGTACACCGTCGTTTTCTCACTGGCAAGTTGCGTCAAATCCCGATCTCCGGTAATGATAACGACCTCTAAGCCATCTTTTTCGGCTTGTTTCGTGATCGTCCCAATAATGTCGTCCGCCTCATAATTCGGTAACTCATAGCGCGGAATCGAGTAAGCATCCAGCAATTCACGAATAAACGGAAACTGTTCCGAAAGCTCGCTCGGCGTTTTTTGGCGCCCACCTTTATATTCTTTATACTGACTATGTCGAAAAGTCGTTTTTCCAGCATCAAAAGCCACCAAAACATGATTTGGCTGCTCTTTTTCCAACACATTCATAATCATCATTGCAAAGCCATACACCGCGTTCGTGTAAACACCTTTCTCATTACTCAAAAGTGGTAACGCGTAAAAAGCGCGATTCGCAATACTATTTCCATCAATTAGTACCATTTTATTCACAGGGATTCCTCCTCAAAATTTAGCGCTCATTATGTCCATTTTACCATAGAAAAACCGAATGTGCCCGTATTGTAAACGCACAAAAAAACCGGTTTTAAAAGCGCAGGATCACGTTCTTCCTTCCCTTTTAAAACACGGTTTCATGCAGCATTAGAAATTGCGAATCAACGCATCGGCAAACGCAGAGCATTTCACTTCTGTCGCGCCATCCATCAAACGTGCGAAGTCATAGGTTACCGTCTTGTCAGCAATCGTTTTCTCCATTGATTTAATGATTAATTCCGCGGCTTCACTCCAGCCAATGTGCTCGAGTAATAACGTTCCTGATAGAATAACCGACGAAGGGTTCACTTTATCAAGATTGGCATATTTTGGAGCCGTACCATGTGTCGCTTCAAAAATGGCATGCCCTGTTTGGTAATTGATGTTCGCACCTGGTGCAATACCGATACCACCAACTTGAGCCGCAAGCGCGTCAGAAATGTAATCTCCATTCAAGTTCATCGTTGCTACTACATCAAATTCAGCAGGACGAGTTAGGATTTGTTGTAAGAAAATGTCAGCGATCGAATCTTTCACTAAGATTTTGCCTGCCGCAAGCGCTGCATCTTGTTTCGCATTTGCGGCATCCACACCATCTGTTTCAACGATCCGATCATATTCCGCCCACGTGAAGACTTTATCGCCAAATTCGCGCTCTGCCAGGTTGTAACCCCATGTTTTAAAAGCGCCTTCCGTGAACTTCATGATATTTCCTTTATGGACTAGCGTCAATGTTTTACGGCCTTCCTTGATTGCATATTCCATTGCCGCGCGCACCAAGCGTTCCGTGCCTTCTTTAGAAACAGGTTTCACGCCGATTCCGGAAGTTTCAGGGAAACGAATTTTATTCACACCAAATTCATCTTTTAGAAAGGCAATCAATTTTTTCGCTTCATCGCTACCTTCTTTAAACTCGATGCCCGCATAAATATCCTCCGTATTTTCACGGAAAATAACCATATCCGTATCCTCTGGACGCTTCACTGGAGAAGGTACTCCGGTAAAATAACGAACGGGACGCAAACATACGTATAAATCCAGTTCTTGGCGTAGTGCCACATTTAACGAGCGAATCCCGCCACCAATCGGCGTTGTAAGTGGACCTTTAATCGCAATAAGAAACTCATCTATCGTATCTAAAGTCGCTTTTGGCAACCATTCCCCTGTTTGGTTAAACGCTTTTTCACCAGCTAGAACTTCTTTCCAAGCGATTTTTTTCTCACCATTATAAGCTTTTTCAACGGCAGCATCCAATACGCGCTGAGCCGCACGCCAAATATCAGGTCCCGTACCGTCTCCTTCGATAAATGGAATAACTGGATTATTTGGTGTTTGTAGGGCACCGTTTACTACTTGAATTTTTTCACCTTGTGTCAAATTAATTTCCTCCTCGCAATTTTTAGTCCCGTTCTGTGACAGGAATATATTCTCTTGAATCCGGTCCAACGTATATTGCACGCGGACGAATCAAGCGGTTATCACGGTATTGTTCAAAGATATGCGCCAACCAACCAGAAACACGACTCATCGCAAAAACAAGCGTGAATAAGTCATGATCGATATCAAGTGCGTGGTAAACAGACGCCGAGTAAAAATCGACATTCGGCTTTAAATGTTTGAACTCCCAAACAGCCTCTTCCACCTCAGCAGAAATAGCATAATACTCCGGCTCACCCTTTTTCTCCGTCAATTTACGTGCCATCTCTTTCAGATGCATCGCACGCGGATCGCCACCTTGGTAGACACGATGACCGAAGCCCATGATTTTCTCTTTATTGTCAATTTTATTTTGAATGTATTCGCGGGCGTGACCTTTTTCTTTAATCTCTTCAATCATGTCAATCACACGCTCATTCGCGCCACCATGTAGCGGTCCTTTTAGTGCACCGATTGCTGCTGTAACGCCTGAATAGACATCTGAAAGCGTCGCAACACAAACGCGAGCCGTAAACGTAGAAGCATTAAATTCATGATCCGCATGTAGGACAAGCGCTTTGTTCATGGCCTCGACCGCCAAGTAACCAGCTTCTTCTCCGGTCAGCATATACAAAAAGTTCGCCGCCATACTCAAATCATCGCGTGGTGGAATCGGATCAAGACCTCGGCGAATCCGTGAGAACGCCGCCACAATCGTCGGCATCTTCGCTTGCAGACGAATCCCCTTACGATAAACCGCTTCCCCATCATCCATTTCCGCTTCCGTATCAAAAACACCAAGCATCGAAACGGTTGTCCGCAACACACTCATCGGATGCAATTTTTGGTGATGTTGCAAACGCAGACTCGTAATAATTGTCTCCGAAACTGCCATATTTTCACGTATTTCACTTGTGAATTTAGCTAAATCCTCCGCGTTCGGCAAACGTAAATGCCAAAGCAAATAAATGACCTCTTCAAATGTTGCGTTACTCTCCATCAGATCATCAATACCATAACCAACATATGTCAGCATGTCATCTAAAATAGAACTAATCGACGTCTCCGCCACATATACATTTTCTAAGCCTTTTGAAACCGTCATTATTTTTCCCCCTAACAGTATAAAATTTAGCACTATCAGCTATGTAAAGTTTTCGCTTCACAAGTTATTTGAATAGAGCGACACCTTGCATAAGTACGTACGCAATGCCAGCCGCAATCACCGGTCCAGCTGCAACACCACGAAATAGCACGACTGCTAAAATCGTACCAAAAACCAGTGAAACCGTCACTTGTGGGTCCACCGCCATATAGCCAACACCTTTTTTCGCCAAAATAGAAACAGCAATCCCTGCGAAAAGCCCGATCCAACCAGCTGCCGATTTAAAGGAATCAATCAAATCTTTAAAGCCAATTTGACCCGTCGCAATTGGAATTAGGATAGCGACTGTGATCACCGTCACACCCCAATTAATCCCCCTCGATTGAATCATCTCCATCACCTTGCTATCCACATGAAACAACTTCAGTAAAATAACAATAGCAACAGCAATGATCAGCGAGTTATTCTTCGCTAGTAAACCGAGCCCGAGAAATAGTAGTAAAAAAAGCATACTTTCTGTAAACAAGAAGAACAAACCTTTCCTTCTGAGAAAATGTCAGATTAATTGTATTATAGCATACCCGCACCCTACAATGTAAAGCGATACTTATCGTATATCTAGAAATAGATAAGAAAAGCCAATGACTTGCTACCTCATATCAAAATAGGTGAAGTGACCTTGACTCATTCGCCGCTCTATCCAACGATTGATGCGCGGTTTAATCCATGATCGCACGAATGGCAGGAACAAGAGAAGTCCGCCTATTGATGTGAGAACTCCTGGAATAACAAGTAAAAGCCCCGCTAAAAACAGACAAATTGTGTCGAGTAAATAGGGAGTCATGACCTTTCCTTTCCGCATATTTTGGGTAATGCCTCGCCATAATCGTTTGACGATGAAAACCCCGAATGCTGTCGAAGCAATCTGGATGAGAATCAATGGCCAAAAACCGACCCATTGGAATAGTAGGATATAGGTAAGCAATTCGATGAAACCGTACGCGCCCCAATAATAGATTAGTTTTTTCATTTTGTGGGACCTCCTTCATTTGTGACTTCTTTCATTATAACGTAATTTGGGAGAATTTAAAAACCAGATCAATCCGGTGAAGGAAGTTGATCTGGTTCTTTGCTGAGGCATCTCTTGCTTGATTAGAGCCTAGGTATGCAAAAGAGTAGGTAGTGAGCATATAATCATCAGTAGCACTAACGCCAAGCAGTGAATAACTGTCAGGCAAATAAAGGCGCAGAGAAGTTTGCCACTAGGTTTTCAAAGAGGTATGGTGAATCTTATTCTGTGGTGTGGAATTTGTATTGGGGCGCGTGCTCAGCGCCTCCGGATCTAGCTTCAACAGCCAGCCCCTCGAAACTTTCACGCCCTCCACAAAAACCAAGTTCGGGTTTTCATTGCGGCCGCTCCAAGTTTTTTCGGGGCTAACGGGCTGTTTCAGCTTTTCAATTAATGCGTCGCTGTTTTTCCATTATACACATTCCCTTGGCGTGCATCGACTGTGATTGTTTCCCCGTCTTTTACAAGGTCTGTTGCGTTTGTTGCGCCTACGATTACTGGAATTCCTAGTGTGATTCCAACAACGGCTGCGTGGCTAGTTAGGCCGCCTTCTTCTACAACTACTGCTGCACTCTTCTCGAATGCTGGTAACATTTCTTTGTCTGTTGTTTTCACGACCAGAATGCCACCTTCTACTGCTTTTTCTAACGCTTCTTTATTAGACTTCGCTACTACGGCTTGTCCGATAACAGAAGTGGAACCAATTCCGTGACCTGATACAGCTTTATCACCGATTAATTGGATTTTCATTAAGTTCGTTGTACCAGATTCTGTAACTGGAACACCGGCTGTGATGATGATTAGATCGCCTTGTTTCGCAAGTCCTGACGCTAGTGATTCTTTTACTGCAAGGTCGAACATGTCATCTGTATTAGCAATCGGTGCTGCTAGACGTGGGTATACGCCCCATACTAGAGAAAGTCCGCGACATACGCGCTCGTTGAAAGTCACTGCTAAAATATGTGATTTCGGACGGTATTTCGAGATCATGCGTGCTGTGTGTCCACTTTGCGTTGTGGCAACAATCGTGTGTACGTTCAAGTTGCGCGCTGTGTGACCAACCGCTTGCCCGATCGCTTCTGTCATATCAGAGTTTTGATGTGCTTTAAGCGCGAATTTATCTTGAGCTACTAATGCTTCTTCCGCACGTAGCGCAATTTTAGTCATCATTTGTACGGATTCTACTGGATAATCCCCAGCTGCTGTTTCACCAGAAAGCATGATCGCATCTGTACCATCAAAAATGGCATTGGCTACATCACTTGCTTCTGCGCGAGTTGGGCGTGGGTTGCGTTGCATAGAATCTAACATTTGAGTTGCTGTAATAACTGGTTTTGCAAGTTTATTACATTTTCTGATCAATTGTTTTTGAACAATCGGAACTTCTTCAGCTGGAATTTCAACGCCGAGATCACCACGAGCAACCATTAAACCTTGAGATACTTGCAAGATTTCGTCGATATTGTCAACGCCCTCTTGGTTCTCGATTTTAGGAATAATTTGAACGTGTGTTGCATTGTTTTCTTCCAAGATTTTTGTGATTTCAAGAACGTCTGTTGCGCGACGCACGAATGATGCCGCGATAAAGTCGATTCCTTGCTCTAGACCGAAACGGATATCGTTCGCATCTTTTTCTGTGATACCAGGTAGGTTGATCGATACGTTTGGCACGTTCACGCCTTTTTTTATTTTTAAGTACGCCTGGGTTTTGAACATTTGTTATTAGTTCACGGTTGGCAGCGTCTTTCTCGATTACTTCAAGACCAATTAGGCCGTCATCTAAAAGAATCGTTGAACCGATTTCTACGTCATCAAATAGTTCTGTGTATGTTACGGAGAATTTTTCTTTTGTTCCAAGGACTTCTTCCATTGCTACGCGAACAGTGTCCCCTTTTGCAAATTCTAATTTCCCGTTTTCCATATCGTTTGTACGGATTTCAGGGCCTTTTGTATCAAGTAAAATCGCTACTTCTGTTCCCGTAATTTTGACAGCTTCACGAATATTTTTGATACGCGCGCCGTGCTCTTCATAATCACCATGTGAAAAATTAAGACGACATACGTTCATACCTGATTCGATTAATTGCACTAATGTTTCTACCGTTTCACTTGCAGGTCCAATCGTACAAACAATTTTAGTTTTTTTCATCTTTTATACTCCTCCTAAGAATACCTATTCATTCATTACTTATTATAAACTCATCCGCCCCATTTTACCAGTAACTTCACTAGCGTACAATGGTTTTGTGAATTTATGTGCATGTTGACCAAACTTTTCATTATTTTTTAAGGCACGGTTTTATGTAACACGTTTTCATGCCTATTTTCATTTTAATCCGTAGGAAGAGGCTTCTAAGTTATGCAAAACTAGAAACCTCTACCGTTGTATTAAATGGATAGTATTGTTGCTAAATCAAACATTTCTTTATCAATCACGTGTTTTTGTTTCAAAACTTCCGTGATATCATTTTCGACGATCTTATTATTTTGGATACCGACAGCAAGACCGCCACGGTTCTCCATTAATAAATCGACAGCACGCGCGCCTAGACGACTTGCCAATACGCGGTCAAAAGCAGTTGGGCTACCGCCACGTTGAACATGTCCTAGAACTGTTACACGAGCATGGTAGTCTCCAAATTCAGCTAATTGATTCGCGAATTCATTACCAGAAATAACACCTTCTGCTACGACGATAATACTATGTTTTTTACCGCGAGCAAGACCTTTATTTAGGCGTTCCACTACGTCTTCCATTACAAAATTATGCTCTGGAACGATGATAGCTTCTGCCCCTCCAGCAAGACCTGACCATAGTGCGATATCACCAGCATCACGACCCATAACTTCGATAATAAAAGTACGTTCATGACTTGTTGCCGTGTCGCGAATTTTGTCGAGCGCGTCAAGCACTGTATTTAAAGCTGTGTCAAAACCAATTGTAAAATCAGTTCCTGAAATATCGTTATCGATTGTTCCAGGGATACCAACTGTTGGGAAGCCGCGTTTCGTTAGCGCTTCAGCTCCATGATAAGAACCGTCGCCACCAATAACAACAAGGCCTTCAATACCAAATTTCTTCAATTGCTCGATACCTTTTAATTGACCTTCTTCTGTCGCGAATTCAGGATAACGCGCCGAGTAAAGGAAAGTTCCTCCACGGTGCAATAAATCTCCAACAGAGCCTAAATCAAGTTTATGGATATCTCCGTTTACTAGACCAAGAAATCCGTAATCGATACCGTAAACTTCTAGTCCTTCATAAATACCTTTACGCACAACGGCACGAGCCGCAGCGTTCATTCCTGGTGCATCTCCACCACTTGTTAAAACTGCAATACGTTTCATCAAAATCCCACCTCAAACAATGAATATTATTTTTCATCACATGGTTACATTCTACATCACTTTTCTCAAAAATGAAAGCAGGAATCTAGTCCTTTTTTCATGTTTTGTGAAACTTTTCATTAATTCGGAACCGAAATGGTGCATACCAATTGCTTTCGAGTAGGAATTGGTATTGGTTTATTACCCTTCGCTAGCGTAGACCAAACATGATGGTTTATTTTTTTTCAAACCGCAAAACTTCTAGGTCAACAGAATGAACCAAGAAAAAACCAGTTGTAGCAACCGGCTTTTTCTTGATTATAGTTCTTCGTAAACACCAATTTTTTTAAACTTCTCATACCGTTGATCGGCTAATTTCTCGCCTTCTAACACGGATAAGGCATTCAAACTCTTACGAATAACGGCAGAAATGAGTGCGGCCTGCTCCTCGACATTGCGATGAGCTCCACCACGTATTTCTGGGATAATCCCATCTGTAATACCTAGATCGAATAGATCAGTTGCCGTGATTTTCATCGATTCGGCTGCTTGTTTCGCAAGGCTGGCATCTTTCCAAAGGATTGCTGCCGCGCCTTCTGGTGAAATGACGGAAAATACGGCGTTTTCAAGCATGTAGATTTCGTTCCCAACACCGAGCGCTAAGGCTCCACCACTTCCACCTTCCCCGATAACAATCGAGATAATCGGCACAGTCATGTCGCTCATCTCGTAAAGGTTACGCGCAATCGCTTCGCTTTGTCCACGTTCTTCTGCGGCACGACCTGGATAGGCACCTTTTGTATCAATGAAGCAAATAATAGGACGTCCGAACTTATTGGCTTGTTTCATTAAACGTAATGCTTTACGGAAGCCTTCTGGATGCGGCATCCCGAAATTACGATGCAAATTATCTTTCGTATCTTTCCCACGTTGATGACCAATAACGGTGACTGGTGTACCATTGAATGTTGCTACTCCGCCAACAATAGCTGCATCGTCACCAAAATAGCGATCGCCGTGTAGTTCCATAAACTGATCGAATACAAATGGAATATAGTCTAGTGTCGTTGGGCGTTCTGGATGGCGCGCCACTTGGAATTTATCCCATGCGGACATGTTTCCATAAATCGCATCCTCTAACTTGCCAAGACGAATTTCCAATTTCACGATTTCCTTCGACAAATCAACGTCGGATTTCTCGTTATATTCTTTGAGATCAGCAATTTTTGTTTGCAATTCCAAAATTGGTTTTTCAAATTCTAGTTCATTTGCCATTTGCCGAATCCTCCTTTTTTGTGTGAATATCTAGAAGGAAACGCAGTGTTTCGCGCATATCAAGGCGGGAAACGACTTCATCAAGCTGGCCGTGCTTTAATAAGAACTCCGCTGTTTGGAAGTCCTCTGGTAAGTCTTCGCGAACCGTTTGCTCAATCACACGACGCCCGGCAAAACCAATCATCGCTCCCGGTTCTGCAAAATTATAATCGCCCAGTGACGCGAAACTTGCTGACACGCCTCCTGTTGTAGGATGCGTCATGATCGAAATCGCTAGACCACCATGATTACTGAATCGTTTAAAGGCAGCGGACGTTTTCGCCATTTGCATGAGTGATACCATTCCTTCTTGCATACGAGCACCACCTGATGCTGTGAAAATAACAAAAGGAACGCCTAATTCATCCGCTTTTTCGACAGCGCGTAATATTTTCTCGCCGACAACAGAACCCATACTTGCCATCCGGAATCTGGAATCCATGACAGCCACAACAAATGGTAACGTCGCAATCGTCGCTGTCCCAGTTAAAATAGCCTCATTTAGATCCGTTTTCTTTTTGTCTTTTACAATCCGATCCATATAGTCTTCAAACCCAAGTGGATTTGCCGTTGTTAAATTGCCATCTAATTCTTGGAACGAGTCTGCGTCTACTAAATACGCTACTCTTTCTTGCGCCCCAAGCGAGTGGTGATAGCCACAATAGCTACAAACCTTCAAGTTTTTTTGTAGTTCTTTCGAGTACATTATTTTCTTACATGAAGGACATTTCGTCATAATACCTTCTGGAACATCAGGCTTAGAGCCATCTGAAGGAATTGTTGCATATTTCCTTTTTTTCGGTTTCGTAAACAAATCTCCTAACAAAGGATGAACCCCCTTAACACACAATCTCTTTTCTACCAACGCTTCTAAGACATATGAATGGCTCTTTCTCGCGCTTTGTTACCGGTAGTTTATTTATCAAACTTTATCGTCCACTGTCCATATTAGCATTTTTTAACCCTTTTGTCTTTTTTATTTTGACCTTACATTACGTCACACTACTATACCATATTTTTTTTATTTTTTAAAAGGCTAACGAACGATGAAATTTCCTTCCCCTAGAAGTTCCGTGATTGCTTTTGCAGTTTCTGGACTGCCGTTAATGCTGAATTTAGGTTGCAACTGGGTGGTTTGCTTCGTCACTTCGTCATGCAATATCACGTGGATATCTCCGTGATTGGCGAGTAAAATAGCTTTTAGCGCTTCTAATTGGCTCGCTTCTTTGATTCGTAAAAAGGCCCTTTTTGGCACCTCGATATCTTTGACGTTCTCTGCTTGGTTGATAACGAGTTGCAAGTCACCGTTTCGTTGGTCTACTTTTGCTTGGAACAGTACGATAAGTCCTTTTTCGGCTAAGTCTGTGTATTTCCGGTACGTTTCAGGGAACATGACAGCACTCATTTCGCGGCTATCATCACTAATGGTGAGAAAACACATCGCTTCGCCTTTTTTGGTGCGAATTGTTTTGATATCGTGAATGTACGCTGCCACTTTGTAAATTTTTCCTGACTTCACTTGTGATAAGGCAGTGATTTCGAGCAACTTTAATTTATCTTGATAAAAAGTGACAGGGTGGGCCGAAACATATTGTCCGACATATTCTTTTTCTTTTTCGAGCTTGATATCTAGCGCGAGTGGACTTGCTTCGCGGTATTTTGGCTTCATTTTGTGGAACAGCTCATCATCCGTTGTGAACAGGTTGATGCCCTTTTCATCGTCGCCTAACAAGCTAACGTATTGAAGTGCCGCGTCCATCGAGGCGATATACGTTGCACGATCCTTACCAAATTCATCAAAGCATCCTGCATAAATAAGCGCTTCTAGGACTTGCTTCGTCAATTGTTTTTGAGGCATTCGTTCGCAAAAATCAAAGAAATCCTTGAACGGCGCGCCTTTTCGTTCGTTTACAATTGCTAGTACGAATTTACTTGGCACCTTCCGAATAACACGCAGACTAAAGCGAATCGCGTCATTTTCGACTTGAAAATGGTAGTAACTGCGATTGATCGATGGGCCTTGCATTTGAATGCCGTAATTTTTTGCTTCGGCGATGTACTGGCTAATTTTATCGTCGTTTCCGATGACAGCACTCAAGAGTGAAGCCATGAAAGCGGCTGGATAATTCGCTTTTAGATATGCTAGTTGGAAGGCGATTTTGGAATAAGCGACAGCATGGCTCCTATTGAAACCATAATTGGCAAAGCGGACGATGAGATCGTAGACTTGATCAGCGCTCGCTTGCGTATAGCCCTTGTTGACTGCACCGGAAACAAAGTGAATCCGTTCTTGCTCTAAGACATCTGCCTTTTTTTTACTGACGGCACGGCGCAATAAATCAGCCTCGCCTAATGAAAATCCAGCCATTTGTGAGGCGACTTGGATAATTTGTTCTTGATAGACGATAATACCGTAAGTAACACCTAAAATTGGCTCTAAATCAGGATGTGGGTAGACAATTTCTTGCTTGCCATGTTTGCGGGCAATAAATGTATCGATCTGTTCCATTGGACCCGGTCGGTAAAGTGCATTCGTCGCAACAATATCCTCAAACGAAGTCGGCTGTAAATGCTTTAACACGCGCCTGATACCATCTGACTCAAACTGAAAAATCCCTGTCGTATCCCCTTTTTGAAAAATTTGTAGCGTTTTGGGGTCGTCTAATGGTATGTCTTGTAAAGTTAACAGTGTTTCACGAATGTAATTGACATTTTTCAAGGTGCGATCAAGTAAGGTTAAATTGCGAAGTCCGAGAAAATCCATTTTTAGAAGTCCTATTTGTTCGAGTTCGCCCATTGCAAACTGTGTTAGGAGCGCGTCCCCACTCCCTCTTTGTAAGGCGATTTGGTCAACGAGTGGTTCATCGCTTATTACTACTCCCGCGGCATGCGTGGAAATATGGCGCGGTAAGCCTTCAATTTCGGTAGCAATTTCCCAGATGAGTTGGTTCTGCTCGGAACTGCTGATGTGACGTTGCAGTGCTGTGGATTGTTCGTGTGCTTTTGTCAACGTCATGCCCAGTTCTCGCGAAATGAGCTTCGACCAATCGGACAATTGCACTGAATTTAAGCCAAAAGTTCGCGCAGTATCTCTTATCGCAGCCTTCGCAGCGAGCGTTCCAAACGTGCCGATTTGCGCGACGTGTTGCGTCCCATATTTAGCGACGACGTAAGAAATGACCTCATCGCGACGATTATCTGGAAAATCTAAGTCAATATCAGGCATGCTAATTCGCTCGGGATTAAGGAATCGCTCAAACAGTAGCTGATATCGAATAGGATCAACATCCGTAATTTGTAATACGAAAGAAACAAGAGATCCTGCGGCAGATCCACGACCTGGGCCGGTCAAAATACCATTTTCCCGTGAATATTTCATAACGTCCCATACGATCAGAAAATAATCAGAAAAGCCCATATCTTGAATCACTTTCAATTCATAATCCAGGCGCTGCCAATACGTTGCATCCGGACTATCCACCCTTTTTTTCAAAGCTTCATAGCATAAATCTTTCAAAACTGGACCAGCTTCAAAACCTTGTGCTAGCGGGAATTTCGGCAGTAAATGTTGATCCATCGCAATATCTACTTCACACATCTCTGCAATTTTGCTAGTTAATGCGAGTGCTTCTTTTTCAAATGGGGTTGTAAATAAGCTTTCCATTTCTTCAGGTCCAGCGAAATACGCGCCTCCAGACAACGGTAAATGATGCCACGACACCGTTTCATTATCTCGGATCGCACGTAATATTTCTGCGCTACGAACCCCTTTTGGTTCTAGATAATGAACATTTTTAGTCGCAACAGCCGGAATCTGAGCTACTTCACAAAACTCACGAATCGCTTCGTAAGCTGGGTTCTCTTTTTGCAAAGTCATGTAAAAGTTATTTTCACCTGCGATTTCGCGCCATTTAGCAACAACAAAACGGGCATCTTCCTGTAAACCTTGGCGAATCAGTTGTTCAATTTCTCCTGCTTCTCCAGGCGAGAACAGCAGCAAACCTTCCTGGTAAGACTCCAGCCATTTTAGGGGCAGTTTCTGCTCGTCTCGTGTTTCGATAGCGCTTGAAATTTTTAGTAGATTGCGGTAGCCCTGCGTTGTTTTAGCGAGTAGGAGCAACTCGTAAGTCTCAAGCGGCTGGGTTACACCTTCCACCGAGATCGTCATGCCAATCAATGGCTTGATTCCTGCAACACGACATTTTTGATAAAATTCGATGACACCATACATCACGTTATGGTCGGTAATCGCAACAGCTGGATAATGAAATTGTTGTGCCTTCTCAATAATCCCATCAATAGCAGCCGTACTAGACAACAAATCGTACGCGCTCGCTACTTGTAAATGAACAAATTCCATTATCCTTCACTCCTCTCCTAGATACTCTCCTCTCTATTATATCGGTTGTGCGCATAAAAAGAAACCATACGTTCGCATTTATTTCTACAGTGCTTGCAACATGTCGAATTGGGATTGATATAACTGGTAGTAATAGCCTTTCTTCGCCATCAATTCCGCATGGCTACCTGCTTCTTGCACCCTGCCGTTATCAATATAAAAAATCCGAGAACTGTTTTTAATCGTGGAAAGCCGATGCGCGATAATGAACGAGGTCCGCCCTTCTAGCAATTTTTCTAGCCCTTCTTGTAAAAGCATCTCGGTTTGCGTATCGATACTCGATGTCGCCTCATCTAGAATGAGAATTTTTGGATCGGCAAGTAGTGCTCGAGCAAAAGAAATGAGCTGTCTTTGCCCAGCAGAAAGCGTGCTTCCGCGCTCCTTTACCTCTGCATGATAGCCTCCTTTTAGTTCCGTTATGAAATCATGTGCCCGAACAATTTTAGCCGCTGCTATGACTTCTTCTTCCGTTGCAGTAAGTTTCCCATAACGAATATTCTCTAAAATGGTTCCTGAGAAAATGAAGGTATCCTGTAGCATCACGCCCATCTGCTCACGTAAGGATCGCAATGTCACTTCCGCAATATTCTCCCCATCGATCGAAATCTCGCCGCCATTAATATCGTAAAAACGACTCAGTAAATTGATCACCGTTGTCTTCCCCGCACCAGTTGGTCCAACAAGCGCAATGCTTTCACCAGCTTTTACATCGAACGAAATGCCTTTTAAGATATCTTTGCCTTCTTCATAGCGAAAACGAACATCATCAAAACACACATTTCCTTTAATAAGTGGCATTGAGCGCGCATTTGGCAAGTCTTTAATGTCCGGTTCTACATCCATCGTTTCAAAAATACGCTCCAAGTAAGCTGTTGCTGTAATCAAAGAATTGTAGAAATTCCCAATATTAATAACTGGATTCCAAAAGTTCCCGACATAACCCACAAAAGCAACAAGCGTCCCTGTTGAGACTTCGACGCCGAATCCTTTTATACCTAGGAAATAAATCAGGCACGTCGTGATGACTGCAATATTTTGCACGCCTGGCCATAGCAAGAATTGAATTTTGACGGCTTTCATCCAGGAATCGCGATACGCATCGCTTACTTCTGTAAAAATTTCATGGTTTTCCTTTTCACGAGAGAAAGATTGCGTCACTTTAATGCCTGCGATGCTTTCGTGGATATACGCATTCAAATTGGACTGCTTATTACTCAGTTGTTGATACGCACGACGTTGGGCATTTTTAATGAACATCACCATCACGAACAGCACTGGAATCAGAATCAAGCTATAAAGCGTCATTTTAACATCGATTGCGAACATAAAGGCCAGCGTTACAGCAACGCTTAAAACATCGGAAATCAGATTAATCAAGCCATTCGAAAGCAGATCACTTAACATGTTGATGTAATTAACAACCCGAATCAAAATTTTCCCATGCGGCCGACTGTCGAAATATGCGAATGGAAGTTTTTGCAAATGTTCAAATATGGATGCTCGCATATCTTTTAAAATATCTTGACCAATCCGCGTGATCGAGCCAATCCGATACCACATACAGATGCCTGTCACGATGACAGACAGCACAAACACAACACCAATCCAAGCAAGTAGCGTCATATTTTTGTTCGGAATCGCGTTGTCAATGACTACTTTAGTTAAATAGGGGCCAAGCATCGTCGCCACGTTCGCCAATAAGATGACAAAGAGCGTCACATAAATCGCTTTTCGATAAGGCTTCACGAATACCATAATGCGTTTCAAATGCGCGATATTAAATTCTGATTCCAGTTCCTCATCCACATTAAACTTATTGCGCGCCATTGTCATCCACCTCCAACCCTAATTGTTTCTGATAAATATCGTAATAATAGCCTTTTTCCGCAAGTAGCGAGCTATGTGTTCCCCGCTCTACGATTTTTCCATGATCTAAAATTAAAATCTCATCCGCGTCCTTCACCGACGAAATCCGGTGCGCGATAATGAACGTCGTCTTGTCTTGCGTAATCTTACCAAGTTCCCCTTGAATTTTCACTTCTGTTTCCATATCCACAGCCGATGTTGTATCGTCCAAAATCAGAATCGACGGATCTTTCAACAACGCTCGGGCAAGTGAAATACGCTGTTTCTGGCCACCCGACAAGCCAACACCGCGCTCACCGACAATCGTGTCATAACTCTCTGGCATCCGCTCAATAAAATGATCTGCATCCGCAATTCGCGCCATCCGTTGCACATCCTCCATCGTTGCATCCGGTGCACCAAAAGCAATATTCCCCTCAATCGTATCTGAGAACAAGAAAATGTCCTGCATCACTGTCGCAATATGATCCCGAAGCTCCCGTACATGCCATTTTCTTGCATCCATTCCGTCAATCAAAATAATACCTGCCGTCGGATCATAAAAGCGACAAATCAAATTCACCAACGTCGACTTCCCTGCCCCCGTTTCACCCAAAATAGCTATCGTCTGACCAGGGGCCGCCGTGAGCGAAATATTCGTCAACACGTCCGTATCTGGATCATCCTCAAAATGAAACGACACATTCTGAAATTCCACGAATCCCTTTAATTCTGGCGCGGCTTTTTCTGAATGAATCGGAATTTTCGTCTCCGTTTCCAGCATATCTCGAATTTTAAACGAAGAAGCTACGAAGCGTTGCGCATCATTGATCAACCAACCACTCATCCGCATCGGCCCATTCAGCATCCACAAGAACCCATTAAACGCGACCAAATCACCGAGCGTCATCTGATTTTTCATCACTAGAAAGCCACCAAAAATGAGTGTAATAATGACAAGCGTCCCTGCAAGCGAATCAAGTACTGGCAAATACCGCTTCGAAACCGCCGCCGAATCCATGTTACGCTTTTTAAAATCTTCATTGTGCGCATTAAACTTCTCGATTTCATACTCCTCACGCGCAAACGCCTTCACCACACGGTTCCCGCTAATATTCTCTTCCACCATCGAATTAAGCCGTGAAAAGCTTTCCCGAATCTCATAAAAAATCGGCTGTGCCTTCGCAGACATCCGCATCGTCAAAATCGCAATAAACGGCGTCACCAAAACAAGTGTCAGCGTCAATTTCCAATCAAGCGAAGCCATCACAATAATCGCAAATAAGAACAAAAACGCATTTTCCAAAATATTATAAACAACCCACGACACAAAATGCCGAATGGCGTCCGTATCCCCTGTCATGCGCGCCATAATATCCCCGACCCGCGTATTATTAAAAAAAGCAAAATCGAGAGACTGCAATTTTTTATATAAGTCCTCCCGAATTTGAAAAAGCGCATTTTGTCCCACACGTTCAAACATAATCTGATACGTATAGCGCAGAATTGTCCGCAACAGCGTCGTCCCAATCATAATGCCAAGGAGCGGCAACAACCAGCTCATTTTCCCCTGTTGAATCACATCATCAACAACCTTCCCACCGACAAGCGGATAGACTAGGCTAAGCAACGACGCAATGACAATGAAAACCACTGAGAGCCAAACAAAGCCTCTTTTCCCTTTCGTATAGTGCCAAATCCATTTCAAACTAGCCACAAAACCACCCCATTTCAACTATTCATCCACCCTATTTTACTCCCCTCCCTGCAAAAAAGAATGGTCTATGTTAGGAAAAAGGATGGAGAATGTTGTATAATGAATGAAAAGTAAACGACGCTTTTCAAGAATCACAAATAAGAAACGCCAAGTATCCAACTAAACAGAAATAGACTTACACTATTTTAGTAAGCGCATTCATTTCATGCAACAAACCAAGGGAGGAACAAAAATGCTAAAAATCAACACAACTACCTTCAACCCGCAAATCCTATACGTTGCCGATTGCTACATGAACGAAGTGCGTACCGGGACACGGCATCATCACGATTTTATTGAAATGAGCATCATCTATTCTGGAACTGTCGACTACAATATCGACAATAAAATTTACCATCTTCAAGCAGGTGATGTTCTTCTTTTCAATCCGGGCATCGATCATTTCGAATTTTCCAAAGAAGGTGCTGAAAACACGCAAATTCACATTGGTTTCCGCCATTTCTCACTCGAAGGTTACCCGCGCGACACGTTCCCATTCAAGACATCGGTCATCCGCCTAGGCGAAAACAAAACCCAATTCATGGAAACTTGTACGCAACTACTCGCCGAAAAATACCATGAAAAACCTGGCTATGACCTCATGCTAAAAGCGCTCGTAATGCACTTAATCAT
Organism: Listeria grandensis FSL F6-0971; assembly: GCF_000525835.1. Taxonomy (GTDB): domain Bacteria; phylum Bacillota; class Bacilli; order Lactobacillales; family Listeriaceae; genus Listeria_A; species Listeria_A grandensis. The sequence continues at coordinate 40,692 of NZ_AODD01000014.1, read as the reverse complement.
TTATATTTTGCGTGACGCCGATCCAGAACAACTCGAAAATAACGGCTTCAAACTCTCGACCGAAGCCCAAGAAAAACAAACACTCGTCAATGAAATCATTCATTATATGGAGAAACATCACACGGAAGACGTAACCCTATCCAGCCTCTCTCAGACGATGTACATCAGTCCGACCTACATCTCCAAAATTTTCAAAGAAGAAACCGGCGACTCTCCAATCAATTACCTGATCAAAATTCGCTTATCACGCGCCCATGACTTACTCGCATCACAAGACGTTACCGTAAAAGAAGCCGCCAAACTCGTCGGGTACAATGATGCCTTTTATTTCAGCAAACTTTTCAAAAAATACTATGGCTTCCCCCCATCTGACGTCCTCAAAAAAACAAGCTAAAAAATGGAACTGCTTTTTCAAAGTCCGCGTAGGCCTCGAAAACACAGTTCCATTCTTCACTTATTCGCCTTTTTCATATAAAAACTAGTTTTTATAGTTTTGACATCGAGCACAGTTTAGCGTTAACCACTTCAAATTGATCCGAAAACGATTGATACTCACAGCGAAGATTCTCTATATTTTCACAATGATGTACATCTAAAAGGCCCAAACAAACCTTTTCCCAACAATCAAATAGCAGGTCGACTTCTTTAAATTGTAAATCATTATTATTCTGAATTAAATGAATAATGGATTGATAAGAACTAAAAATATCAGAAATTCTACACTCCCATATCAGATACAATGCCGTACCTCATTACGTCAACGTAAATTTTTCCAGTTCGCTCAAAAATATCCAATAAGTAAGCATTCAACTGTCTAATTCTGTATTTTTGAATTCCCATTTCTTTAATCTCTACCATCTAAATCACCTCACCTAATTATACCAAAAGTGATTTCGGTTTACTGTAGATAAATTGTGTTGTTTCACTATAAAAAAGATACAAAGGCTGCACATAGCAAGCTTCCACACTAAATGTAAGCGCCTTCTCTTGGTTCTCATTGATTTCTTCTGAAAAAATCGGCAACAGTCGGCAGTATACGGATGGATGAAACATAAGATGTATTGCTTTTTTCAGCGCTAGTATCACCAATTCTCCGGATGACTCGATTCGAATTCACATCGGTATACATGCATAAAGAAGAAGCAGTATACCAAAAAATGGTTTACTGCTCCTTTTATTATTTACATAATACTTCTAATTTAGCGACCATTTCTGGAATTTCGGATTCGGATTCAAGTGTTGCGCCTGATGCCAATGGATGCCCACCCCCGCGATATTCTTTCGCTAGGCCGTTTATAACCGGTCCCTTCGAACGCAACCGAGCCCGAATCGTTTCGCCATCTTCAACAAATAAAATCCACGCCTTAATCCCAATCACACTATCGATTCGATTCACTAACTGGGAGGCATCACGAGGTGTTACATCGAATTTTTGCAACATCTCCTGATTGATATACATGTAAGCAGCACCATTTTTTGACATCTGGAAATGTTGCAAAATGTACCCCGACAATTTCACCGCATTCATCGGCGTTTCATACATTTTTGTGAATATTTCCGTCCGGTCAAAGGGAAACGTAACTAAATCAGCCGCATAACGCAATGTTGTCGGCGTCGTATTCGGGAACAAAAAGCGTCCCGTATCACCAACAATCCCTGCATAAAATAATCTCGCTGCTGCCTCATTCAACGCCAATTCTTTCGGGAATTCCTCCACAAACGCGACTATCATCTCACTACAAGAGGAAGCATTCGTGTCTACCCAGATATAATCGCCATACGCATCCTCATTCGGATGATGGTCGATTTTCACAAGCTCCTTACCGAAAGCGTACCGCGCATCATCAATCCGCTCCGTATTTGCTGTATCACAAACGATGACAAGCGCCTCTTTGTACACATCATCCGCGATCGCATCAACCTTACCTAAAAAATCAAGCGATGGCTCACCAGTCCCTGCGCACAGCACCTGCTTCTCTGGGAAATTTCCCTTCAAAATAGCTGCTAAACCCATCTGTGAACCATAGGCATCTGGATCTGGCCTTACATGACGATGTATAATAATCGTCTCATATTTTTTGATAACATCTAAAATGGCTCTTTTCATCTACGTCTCCACCAATCCTTAACGTTCCATCATTTGACAAGCCACAATGGACTTCCCAACTAAAATACCTTCCAAATAAAGCTCCACATCAATTTTTCCCGCTTTGCGTCCCATCTCAAGAATCCGCGGTTTAATCACGATTGTCGCATCCATCTGTATCGGTTTTAAAAAGTAAATCGAAATATTTTCAATCGCCACATTGCGTTTTTTCAAAGAAAACAGTTTTTGCTGCACGACATCGCACACGATTTGCGTAAATACACCGTAAGAAAGCGTTCCAATACTATTCGTCATCTGTGGCGTCACCGTAAACTGAAAATCAAGCTCCGGCGCATCATCCGTCGCCTTCTCAATCAGCTGATTCGTAATCGTATCATCGATCGTTTCTCCAATCTGTGGTTGACGCTGAATCATCTGCAACGACTTCAAAATATCCTGCCGACTCACAATCCCAATCAGTGTCAAATCATCCTTCACGACTGGAATAACCTCGATACCTTCCCAAATCATCATATGCGATACCGAAGCAACACTCATTTTTGGCCCAACTGTCAGCGGACTTTTTGTCATCACACGCTCAATCGAGATCGATAAGTTTTTATCAATCACATCTTTGCTCGTGATCATTCCAAGCAGCCGCATCGCCTTGTTCACCACAGGAAAACGGCTGTGTCCCGTCGAGGTTTCCTTCTTATACCAATCCTCGACCCGATCCGATGTACTCAAATAAGCCGTATGCTCAATCGGCGTCAAAATATCTTCCACAAACACGACTTCCTTCTTAATCAACTGGTCAAAAATCGCCCGGTTAATCATCGTCGCCACCGTAAACGTATCATACGTCGTCGATAAAATCGGCAATTCCTTCTCGTCCGCCAATTTCTTCACGGAGTCCACCGTATCAAAACCACCTGTAATCAGTACCGCGGCACCGCGTTCTAGCGCCAGCTCCTGCGCACCTACCCGGTTTCCAACAATCACCAAGTTCCCGGCATCCGTATAGCGCTCCATCGCCTCGACCGTCATCGCCCCAATCACAAACTTATTCAACGATTTATGAAGTCCAGCGCGACCACCAAGCACTTGTCCATCGATCATATTCACAATCTCCGCATACGTCAGTTTCTCAATACTATCCTTTTGCTTCCGCTCAATCCGAATCGTTCCAACCCGCTTAATCGTGCTCACAAACCCGACAATTTCCGCGTCCTTAATCGCCCGGTAAGCCGTTCCCTCACTCACTTGCAAGTTTTTTGCGATTTTACGAACCGAAATTTTCTCGCCAACCGCAAGCTCCTCAATATATTTCAAAATCTGCTCATGCTTTGTCGCCAAGCCACTCACCCATTCCCTTTAAATTGTCATCGATGCGCCAATATCAAGCACCTTCCCGCGCAACTCCGTGTTCAAGCTCGCAACAAATGCATGCGGGTCCTGTGCAATGAGCGGAAATGTATTATAATGCATTGGTACAACCACTTTCGCCTGCAAAAATTCCGCGGCAACCGCTGCATCCTCCGGCCCCATCGTAAAATTGTCTCCAATCGGTAAAAACGCCACATCAAGCTCGCTTAACTGCCCAATCAATTTCATATCTGAGAATAATCCCGTATCGCCTGCATGATAAATATTCTTTCCATCGATCGACAATACAAATCCTGTCGGCAAGCCCAAATTAATAATTTTGCCATCCTTTACAGTGGAAGAACCATGAAATGCCTGCGTTAACTTCACCGTTCCAAAATCAAAAACGCGCTTTCCACCAATATGTAGCGGCGCCAAATTCTCCACACCTTCCATACTTAAAAACGTTGCCAATTCCACATTCGCAATCACCGTTGCGCCTGTTTGTTGCGCGATAGCAACCGTATCCCCAACATGATCATCATGCCCGTGCGTGACAATAATATAATCCGGCTTCTCATCCTCCATCACCAAATCGCATTGCGGATTCCCCGAAATAAACGGATCCACAAGAATCGTTACATCCTCCGTTACCACTTTAATACAAGATTGACCATGAAATGAAATTTTCATATTTTGACTTCCCTTCTGTACTACTCATTAGTATTTAATACATAAACTATACCATAAAACGATTACCAAGTATTTAATGTTTGCACTGACTGCTCAAAGAACTTCAAAAAAACGGCTCCCGTACAGCACAGAAAACCTCGCACACGAGCTAATCAAAATTCTCAATCAATTTCTCTAATCCAGCTAGCAAATGCCCTCTTTCCTGCACCGAAAGCACTCGCTCCATCTCCTGATTCAAATCACGGAACACTTGTTGTACATAATCTACCAATTCATGACCTTCTGTTGTAAGGAAAATTTTCTTCTGACGCTCATTATCTCTAGGAATTTCACGATAAATAAGCCGCTTCTTCTCCAATTCCTTCAAAATATTTGTTATCGTCGCATTCTGTTTTCCTAAATAATTCGCCAGCTCTTTCTGAATCGTCCCCGAATTCACAGCGACATAATTCAAACTTTTCGCTTGTAAAACATTCAAATGAACCCCTTTTAATCGTTTCAAAATATAATCTTGTTGCAGCAAACTTAACGTATACATTTTTTCTGACAGCTCATTTTCACCTGAAATCAAATGACTCTCCTCCTCATAACCCTACCAAATAGTTTAATCTAAAACAATTATATTGACAACTGTTTAGAGATAACCTATAATTATTTTTAACGAAACAGTTTTAATTACAACTGTATTAAAAACAACTATGTAGGAGGAATGCATTATGTCATTAACTCACCAACAAGTAACAGATACCATCAACCAATTTCAACAAAACCTCATACTCTCTGAATTAACCACCGAACAAATCGCAAGCAATTTCCAAACTAGCACAGAAAAAATTGATCGTATCCTCCATCTGAAGCAGAAATCGATGGAAGACCCATGGATTCTTAAAGCCTTTTTAGAGCAACATATTTTAAAATCAGGAAAAACACCCGTCGAATTTAGCGCACTAAAAGGAGATTACCACCAATATTGGTTTTTACAAACAAAGAAAATCGAGAACATGCAACTTAGCAAAGGAAATAAGTAATCAAGGAGGAATCTACAATGACAGTTACTCTCATTACAGGTGGAAATGCAGGACTAGGATTTGAAACAGCGCGGCGCTTGAAACAATTGGGGCACAAGGTATACATTGGTTCACGTGACGCAGCTCGTGGCGAAGAATCAGCCACCAAACTAGGTGTTCATTTTGTGGTCATCGACGTTACGAATGAAGAATCCGTCGCGCAGGCTGCGGCAGAAATCGAGAAACAAGAAGGTCTCCTAGATGTCCTTATCAACAATGCCGGCATTTCCGGAAATTTCGCTTCACCACAAGAGATTACAGCCAGCATGATGGAACAAGTATATCAAGTCAACGTTTTTGGAACTGTACGCGTCACACATCAATTCTTACCACTTTTACAAAAATCTGCACAACCCGTTATCGTCAATGTCAGCAGCGGCTTAGGATCCTTTGGCCAAGTACTTAACCCAGAGCAAATAGAATCCAAGTTTAACCCACTCGCATACAGTTCATCCAAAGCCGCCGTTTCCATGCTCACTTTACAATACGCAAAAGGAATACCAAACATCCGAATCAATGCGGTGGACCCGGGTCCAACAAAAACCGGCTTAACTGGTCAAGGCCATCAAACCGTACAAGAAGGAACCGATGCCATCGTGCAAATGGCAACCCTTGATAAGAACGGCCCTACTGGTATTTTTATGAGTCGTAACGGCATTATCCCGTGGTAAACATTTAATTTCTGCGCGCTTTCGTGTTATGATAAAGTGGACGAAACAAGGAAAGAAGGATGACTGATGGAAAAAAATATCGATATTCTGCAAAATTGGCTAAAAGAGCAAGGAGCTGAGGTTGCATTCATCACCGACCCCGAAAACATCGCCTATTTCACTGGCTATCATAGCGATCCACATGAACGCGTGCTAGGCTTGGCCGTATTTGCCAAAACCGAACCATTCCTATTCACACCAGGTCTCGAAGTAGAAGACGTGAAAAACAGCGACTGGAAACACGATGCCTACGGTTATAGCGACATCGAAAACCCTTGGGAAATCATCGTAACTGAAATCACAAAACGCATACCAACTGTGAAAAAATTTGCCATCGAGAAATCCCATATGAGCGTCGATCGCTTCGAAATTCTATCCAAATACTTAACCGACGCGACATTCATCTCCATTGAAGAAAAAATCCAGATGATTCGCCTCATCAAAACATCAGAGGAACTTGCTATCCTAAAAGAAGCCGCGCTCCTCGCTGATTACGCCGTCCAAGTAGGCGTTGACGAAATTGCAGAAGGCAAAACCGAGGCCGAAATCGTGGCGAAAATCGAATACGAAATGAAGAAAAAAGGCGTGACCGCGATGTCCTTTTCAACGATGGTTCTAACCGGCACGAACGGCGCTCTGCCACACGGTACACCCGGCGACACTAAGATCAAAAAAGGCGACCTTGTCCTCTTTGACCTAGGCGTTGTCCACAAAGGCTACTGCTCTGACATCACGCGCACTGTTGCATACGGCGAAATCAGCGCAGAACAAGAAAAAATCTACAACACCGCGCTAAAAGCCCAACTAGCAGCCATCGAAAAAGTAAAAGCTGGCGTTCCCGCAAAAGAAGTTGACCTTACAGCTCGAAACATCATCAAAGACGCAGGTTACGGCGACTACTTTCCACATCGACTCGGCCACGGTTTAGGCGCAAGCGTCCATGAGTTCCCATCGATCACGGAGACAAACGAAATGGCACTCCAAGAAAACATGGTCTTCACCATCGAACCCGGTATATACGTCCCAGGCGTTGCGGGCGTGCGAATTGAAGACGATATCGTTGTGACAAAAGACGGTTATGAAATTCTAACCGAGTTTCCGAAAGAATTAACGTATGTGAAATAAACCAAAGAAGTAGTTCAGCCACCGTCCGAACTACTTCTCTTTGTATTCATCCCTCTACAATATAAAAACGTCTCCACCTTGAGCAATAAACTTCCCAACCCCAAATAATCGCCGTACAATTAAATAAAAGCGAGGTGACACCAAAATGAACCTAACGTTCACACCAGAAGCCATTACCCGTGTTAATGCACTCCGCCAAAACCTTCCCGGTAAACTCTATCTCTACTATTTAACAGAGGGTTGTGGCTGCGAAAATAGTGGAATTTTCACATTAAAATTAGCCACCCAGACAACCCCCGAAGACACCCAGTTCTCATCCAACCTCGGCCCCATTTTAATCGCACGTTGGACGGCTATTTTCCTAGAAGAACAACTAAAAATAGACTATGACTCCAAATCCAACGCCCTCATTCTAAAAAGCGACAGCCAATTTTACAATCGGAACCTCCTACTCATGGACGCTGACAATAACTTTGTGCATACACCAAAAAACGAGCAGTAACCTCAACAAGAGATTGCTGCTCGTTTTTCTTATATCCGCTTAAGCCAGTGCTTCTTCCACGGCTTTATATTCATACCCCAAATCATCCGCAACGGCTTTATACGTCACATAACCGCCAATCGTATTCACACCTTTATACAGCGATAAATTCCCAAGCACTGCATCAGCAAGCCCTTTATTCGCCAGTGTTAACCCGAATTGCAAGGTCGCATTCGTCAGCGCAATTGTTGATGTACGTGGCACAGCACCCGGCATATTCGCCACAGCATAATGCACAACGCCATGTTTTTCGTAAGTCGGATCATCATGCGTCGTCACACGATCCGTCGTTTCAAAAATACCACCTTGGTCAATCGCAATGTCCACGATAACTGCACCCGGTTTCATCTCCTTCACAAGCGACTCTCTCACAAGTTTTGGAGCACGCGCACCCGGAATCAACACCGCTCCCACGACTAGATCCGCCTTCTTCACAGCGGTTTCAATATTGAATGCATTACTCATCAATGTCGTAATTTGATTGCCAAAAATATCATCTAATTCGCGTAATCGATGCAAGTTCAAATCCAAAATCGTCACGTTTGCACCAAGTCCAATCGCCACTTTCGCCGCATTGGTTCCTGCCATACCGCCACCAATAATCACCACTTCGCCACGTTCCACGCCTGGCACACCGCTAAGTAGAATACCGCGACCACCATTATTTCTTTGCAAAAATTGCGTCCCAATCTGCGCTGCCATACGACCCGCAACCTCACTCATCGGACTAAGTAATGGTAACGTCCGATCATCCAATTCCACCGTCTCATAGGCAACACTGTCCACTTTGCTCTCTGTCAACGCTCTGGCAAGCTCTGGCTCGTTTGCCAAATGCAGATACGTGAATAACAATAATCCTTCACGGAAATATGCATACTCAGAAGCGATCGGTTCTTTCACCTTCACAACCATGTCCGCCGCCCACGCTTCTGCCGCCGTATCCACGATCGTCGCTCCTGCCGTAATATAATCCTCATCGTGAAAAGCTGAGCCAACACCTGCATTTGTTTCGACCAGTACTGTATGACCTGCCTGTACATAAGATAAAACACTTGCTGGCGTCATTGCGACACGATTTTCATTGTTCTTAATCTCTTTCGGAACTCCAATTAACACATAAATCTCCCCTTCACTACGTATTATTACCCATAAGTATACGCTTACATAATTAGAATAACACATATTACCCAAATTGTAAAAATATACGGGTTAAAAAAAATTTGCAATGCTTTTAATGGTTGTTTTCATGAAAAAAGGGTACAATAACAGTATAAAAAGATTTTCCAAAGTGTCGCAAAAACTATCCTCTCGTGAAAGTCCCGCCGAACTCCAACGTGTCAACAAAGGCTTAGCTTTAGGCAAAGTCGAGCACTGGAGCGGAGTGCACTTGTGTACATGAGCACCGGCGCACAGACTTTAACGATGAAGATGCGTATTTGTCGGCACACTGGGCAGGAGGGATTTTGTATGTTACAACAATACAGTAGAGTTTTGGTTGCAGTAGACGGATCTAAAGAAGCAGAAAGCGCATTCCAAAAAGCAATTCAAGTTGCTAAAAGAAATGAGGGTTCACTTGGACTTGTCCATGTTATTGATACACGTGCCTTCTCATCAGTTGCTAACTACGACACATCGATGGCTGACAAAGCAACCGAATATGCCGATGAATTGCTAAATGGATACAAAGACGATGCCTTAAAACAAGGCGTAACGAATGTAGAAACGTATATTGAATACGGTTCACCAAAAACAGCGATCACAAAAGAAGCTGCCAAAGCCTTTAAAGCCGATCTTATCATGTGTGGTGCCACTGGCCTAAACGCAGTAGAACGTTTACTTATCGGTAGTGTTTCGGAGTACATTATCCGCCACTCACCTTGCGACGTCCTTGTCGTAAGAAATGAAGACCCTGTTTACAAAGATTAGTTTCATAAACAAAGAAAAGTAGGTACCCCATTTGAGCGGAGTACCTACTTTTTTGCGTACTGTTACTATCCTTCGTTTCTTATAACCTCTACATCACGTGCAATCATCAATTCTTCATTTGTCGGAATGATGATAACTTTTACAGGAGAATGCGGGTAATTTAGGAAAGCCTCTACACCACGAACTTGGTTTAGGGCTGGGTCCCAATAAACGCCCATGAATTCAAGACCACGAAGTACACGCTCACGAATATAAGAACTGTTTTCACCGATACCAGCTGTGAAGATAATCGCATCGACACCGTTCATACGAGCGGCATATGAACCGATATATTTATGAATACCATCAACAAAAACATCAAGTGCGAGTTCTGCACGATCATTTCCTTTTGCGGCTTCGCTTTCTAGATCACGAAGATCACTTGAAATGCCAGATACGCCAAGCATACCAGATTCTTTGTTCAATACGTCAAGTACTTGCTCTGCAGATTTCCCTGTTTTCTCCATAATAAATGGTACGAGCGCGGGATCGATGTTACCAGAACGAGTTCCCATAGAAACACCAGCAAGTGGTGTGAAGCCCATGGACGTATCCATTGATTTACCGCCTTCAATAGCAGCAATACTCGCACCGTTTCCTAAGTGACATGTAATTAAACGCAATTCTTCTACCGGGCGCCCAAGTAAATCAGACGCGCGTTCAGATACATATTTATGACTTGTACCGTGGAAACCGTATTTACGAATGCCATAATCTTTATAATAATTGTACGGTAAGCTGTACAGGTAGCTTGATTGCGGCATTGTTTGATGGAATGCTGTATCAAAAACAGCCACTGACACGATGTCTGGCAAAACTTTACGGAATGCGCGGATACCAGTCACATTCGCCGGGTTGTGCAATGGCGCAAGTTCAGAAAGTGCCTCGATATCTGCAATAACTTGATCATTGATACGTACTGATTCTGTGAATTTTTCACCGCCGTGAACAACTCGATGTCCAACGCCTGTAATTTCATCATAAGATTTAATAATGTTATGTGAAATCAATTTATCTAGCAACATTTGAACCGCAACTTCGTGATCTGGAATGTCTGTTACTTCTTTGATTTTTTCGTCGCCTACCAAGATTGTGAAAATCGAATCCTTCAAGCCGATACGCTCCACGATTCCCGCCGTAATTACCGTTTCTGATGGCATATCATATAATTGAAATTTTAGTGATGAACTCCCAGCATTAATTGCAATTGTTTTTTCCATGTTTATTTAACCCATTCCCTTCAACTACTTGTTTTCGTTAAACCAGTTTTCAATCTTCGCCAATACGTTTGCCGTCGCTCTTGGATCGGTCAAACTTGGCAAATTCGCAAGCAATACTTCCTTTGGTGGCGCTACATTATCTGCCGCTTTTTGCAGAACAAGAATACTTTTCCGAGCTCCCTCGGATGCAAAAAGTGTCTCTGGCAATTGAATGATACCTTGAATGTGGCCATGTTTTTTTATAAAACGATCTACTTTCGCAAAATCAGCCGTTCCAAACATCGCACTTGGCACTAAGAAGAATAAATATCCGCCCGCTTTTGTGTACCGCATCCCTTGTTCTATAAATAAAAAGTGCGCAAAAGAATGACCGTCATCGCGACTCAGCTCAAAATCGGCGGCGCGCGCATCATCTGGATAGTAACCTATTGGCAAATCACTCACTACAACATCAACCGGATCAACCAGCAAGTTGCCCAAACCATCTTGATGTAATAAATTGATCGGCAAACGCTCCAAGTCAGCTCCAACGTATGCAAGCGAAATCAGCAAATCATCGATGTCAACGCCTGTCGCATCGAGCTCTAATTTGCTTTCCAATTGATTGACGATCGTCGCAATTAAGTTCCCCGTTCCACACGCAGGATCAAGCAAACGAATGGCCGATTTATCAGCAAAAGCCTTATCTACCAAGTAACCAATAATGAACCCAATCGAGTCCGGCGTCATTTGATGATTGACTTGAATGCCGTGCTTCATACCTTTTAAGAGTGCAAGTTGATAACTCTTACGGATATCTTCTTTTGCAAACTCGTCCAACTGAACTGAACTATACCGCTCTTCCAGATTTTTGGCGGCCTCAGCAGAAAGTTCATCCTTTTGAAGTACCTCTTTCTGAAATAAATTCTCTCCTGTCTCATAAACAGCTTCCAAATAACTCATCTCGAGCTCATTTTGAATAATAATAGCTGTATCATCGAGAACACGGAATAATTCCTCAACTGTTGCATTTGTCAAAAGTGAACACCTCGAATTCCTTCATTTCTAACACCAATTAAATATTATACAGCATTTCTAGTCAAGAAGATAGCATTTTATACTTCCGCAAAGTTATAGTTGTATTTTTCTGAGCAAGCGCTTTATTTCGATTCAAAAATAGCGGATGTTACTTCTTGTTATAGTCAAATATTTGATGTCACTATAACAGAAAAAACTAGCAAATCAATATCTGATTTACTAGCTTTGGATACTTATTTAGCTGCTTTTGCCTTTGTAATAGCGGCCTCGTAGTCCGGATGATTTGTTCCTTCACCAACATATTCCGCGTGAACGACCTTGTTGTTACTATCTATCACGAAAACAGAACGGGCTAGCAAACGCAGTTCTTTCATAACGACGCCGTACGCTTCGCCAAATGATAGGTCGCGGTGATCAGAAAGTGTGATTACGTTTGGAAGACCTTCTGCGGCACACCATTTCTTTTGTGCAAACGGTAAATCTACAGAGATTGTAAGTATTGCTGTATTGTCTAAACCAGACGCGTCCTCATTGAACTTACGTGTTTGTTGCGAGCACACGCCTGTATCAATAGATGGGACCACACTGATTATTTTTACTTTACCATCGTAATCGCCTAGTGTTACTGGTTCTAAACCTTGATTTAAAACCGTGAAATCAGGCGCTGTGTCACCAACTTTTACTTCTTTCCCAATCAATGTCATCGGGGTTCCCTTAAATGTAACTTCTGCCATTTTGAATTGCCTCCTTTGATTTCTATCTACATCCCCTATTCTACCGAAGTCCATTGCGATGTACTATTTTTTTGCCTGTATACGAAAAGGAACCTATAGGCTAATACCCATACGTTCCATTTTTAAAAATTTAATGCCACTCTTTATCCAGTTTTAAATATCCTTCGTGGACAACTGCGGTGTTTTCTAAAAGATCTGCTATCCCTTGTTTTTTCGGTGTAAAAGCACAGACTACATAGAGTCCCCACACGACCGATGTCACAAATCGCAGCGCTCCTTCACGAAATAGTACGGTCCCCCATGTCAACGCCTCTTTTTTCAGCGACACGACACGAATCCCGAAAATCATTTTGCCAAGTGTTTGACTCCAAAACTTCGTCATTACGATGAAATAGGCCAAAAAAGTAAGCATTACGAGTGCACCATACATTGCGAAAAAAGAACCGTCCATGTTCCAATCTGCTAATCGAAACACCGGACTGATCAGTATTCCCGAAATCGCCGTCGTCACGAGTAAATCGACTAAATAAGCCATAAAACGAATCCAAAACCCTGCGTAATATTGTGTTGGAAAACCGCCTTGTTCCTCTTTTGGAGGCTCATATTTAAACACGGGACGCTCGGTTTGGTGCAACGTTTCCTGTTCCATTTGAATCCCTCCTTTATTTTCCATACAAGTACATAAGACGTGGTGCTTCCATCATATTCATTAACTGAACCGCTTGATGGGCCTCGCTTTTTTGCCCGACAATTTGACTTACCGATGAAGAGAAGATAGAAGCCAGACCAATACTGCTAGAATCGTACTCAAATACTTGTGCACCTTTCAAATCTTGCTCTTTTTTCAAGGCATCCAATGCATTTTCTTCGTATCCAAATGCGTCAATCAAGCCATTCGCCTTCGCTTGGCGACCATCATAAATCCGGCCGTCTGCAATTTTGCGAACTTGGGCTTCCGTCATATGACGCCCCTCGGCCACGACTTTCACGAACTGCGCATAGGAATCGTCAATCATCGACTGCATGATCGCTTTTTCTTCTGCTGTCATTGGGCGCGTGGAGCTCATTATATCTTTGAATTCTCCACTTTTAATCGTATTATCCGAAATACCCATTTTCTTCATTAATTCGCTAAAATCATAGCCCTGCATGATGACCCCGATCGAGCCTGTCAGCGTTTCTGGGCTTGCAAAGATTTTATCGGCTGGCGCAGAGACATAGTAACCGCCTGATGCCGCCATGCTACCGAACGAAACATAAACCGGCAACTTCTTCTCTTTTTTGATCTGTAAAATTTTATCGCGAATTTGCGCCGATTCTACAACGCCACCGCCTGGGGAGTTCACGTTTAGCATAACACCAGCAACCGTATCATCCTCCCGAATCCATTCGAGCTGATCCATAAAGTCTGTGTGACTGTAGCCTTCACTGCCACCGAGAAGCGAACCACTTGAGCCTGTATCTTGAATCGCACCATCAATGTTTAGCACCGCAATCCGTTTATCAGCTTTGCCATCCTCTAGCACCATTTCTGTCACGCCTGTATCCGTCGCCGTTAGCGAATCAAGCCAAGACGTTTCATATTCATCATCACTGGCCAAGAGCGTACTCGTAATTTTCGTAATTCCACTCACAACTAATAATGCTGCGACAATGCCAATCGCAATCCATCTTTTTGCATTCACACTTTTTCCCCCTTTTTAATAGCTATAGGACTATCATAACGGAAAACTGGCGCTTTTTACAGTGAAACCTGAAAAATTCTTATTTTTTACAAGATTAGTAGTGAGCATTCGTGTTATAATGGGTTGTAGATTGAATTAACTAAGAACACTGGAGGTTTTAGTATGGCTGAAACAATTTTTTACTTTTCCTATCGTAAAACAGAAGAGCTACAAAAGCACGCCGATGAACTAAAAAAAGTTACGAAAGAATACGGTTTTGAAGTAACCGATGATTTTGAAGTAGCAACAGCGATTATTAGTATTGGCGGAGACGGCGCGTTCCTTAAATCCGTGCGTGAAACTGGTTTCCGTTCCGATTGTTTATATGCGGGAATCGCGTTAACCGAACAACTTGGACAATATTGTGATTTTCACGTACACCAAATCGATGAAATTATTAAGGCCGCGGCAGAAGATCGCTGGCTTGTTCGCCGTTACCCAACCATTTACGGTACTGTCAACAATTCCAAGGCCTTTTATGTACTAAATGAGTTCAACATCCGCTCATCGATTATCCGTACCCTACAAATTGATGTGTATATTAATGATAGCCTGTTTGAAACTTTCCGTGGCGATGGTATGGTTATTTCAACCCCAACAGGAAGTACCGCGTATAATAAATCCATTAACGGTTCGATTGTCGATCCATTGTTACCGTCGATGCAAGTGAGTGAGCTTGCTTCGATTAATAATAACCGCTTCCGGACGCTCGGTTCTTCGTTCATTTTGAGCCCGAAACGTAAATTGCGTTTGGATATGCGCGCAAATGGCGTGAATGATTTCCCAATCATGGGGATGGATTCTGAGGCGCTTAGCATTCAACATGTCGATGAAATCAAGCTTGAAGTTGGCGATCGGTTCGTCAATATTATTAAATTGCATAATAATTCGTTCTGGGATAAGGTAAAACGAAATTTCTTGTAAAATTCCATACTCAAAAAGGAGTCCATTACGGGCTCCTTTTTGAGTATATACTAAAGGTAGACAGTGCCATACATTTTGGTCTGCAACCTAGATATATTATTTTGTACCCGTCGAACCAAACCCACCGCGATCAGCATTGCCAAGACTACTTACTTCGGTAATCGTTACTTCTGGCATTTTCTCCATAATTCTAAATTGACAAATCCTGTCTCCTTTTTCAATCACCGTATCACGCATCGCGATAGCTGGAAACTTCCAGAAGTCATTCTCGCCGCAATAGCTCTCGTCGATAACACCCATGCTATTGGACTGGATAATTCCAAAATGTTTATATGTACTGGAACGAGGTACAACATGCGCTTCGTATCCTTTAGGTAATTCCATTGCGAGCCCTAAATCGATTAGTTTATATTCGCCTGACGCTAAGTGAACCTCTTCGTTCGCATATAAATCAATCCAATCGCCTTGTTCTAACTTATTTAATCGTGCCTCTTGATCTGTTGCGTATTTAACTTTTATCTCCATTTTTCATCACTCCAATATTCTAATTCCGTTCACTGCTAATCCTATCATACATGTGCCGTTTCGGGAATCACTTTCTCTAAAAAAAGAAGAAGTTTAATCATCTAGGTGCTAATGTGTAGTCAATTCCGTTAATGTTAACTTTTACCTGGATTGGTCACGAATTCTGAGTCCACTTACCTTCATTACCTTGTTTTTCGATTTGAGACGCGGCTGATTTATAGAATTTTGTTTGATTTTTATTATACCAAGGATCATTATGAGGATTAGGTGAAAATTGATACACGTGGTTTCCAGGGTTAAAAGTCATGCCTCTGTTCTTTCCCCAAGATGTTTCACCCCATTTGTAACTAGCTCCATTTATTTTTACAGCACCACTAATACCCGCTGCTTTGGCTTGGACTACGCCTAAACCATTTTCCAAACCTACATGCCCCGTATTCACCAAATTTACACCAATAATAGAAGAAAGTCCAAAAACTACAGTCACGGAGAGCCCAACAATTTTTTTCATATGCATAAAATCTCCTACTTTCTATTTATTATAGAAGGATTAACTACTCCTAACTACAGTAATATCATAGCACTCAATTATTACATTAATTTGACGTTAACAACATAATTATCAGTTTATATAAATTGCATACATTGCCTCTAAAATAATAGCAGATGCACCTAACAAAAAATAATCTCGAGACTGCTAGTATATTTAGCAGTTCCCGAGATTATCGTCTTATATCTTTGTTATTTCTACATATTCTGCCGATGGGCTAAGCACTGCCCGACAGTCTGTTTCCGTATTTATCGTATGAATAAATCTAGGTATCTTGTCATCTTGTACTTTGAGTCTGATACTTCCAATTTCATTCAAAATGGTAGAATAATTTGTGTGTACTTGGAAGCGTTTAAAAATCGCTGTCATCCGCTCCATTTTAATCCATCCTCCCTTCCTAATTATTCACATTTCAACAGCAGTTAGTAGACAGTTATCTACCAAATTAAAATATTATTTCATTTTTTTGAAATGTAGATTTTCAACCTGCTTTTGCAATTCATTGAGGGCATCGATTTGCAAGCGTTGAACTTCAATAAGATGTTGCCATTGTTCATTTAAAACATGATCTAACTTCTCATGAAGCAAACGGATTTCAATTTCGGACTTTAAGTTAATTTTATAATCGCTTTCGGATTGGGCTCTGTCTCTTGCTTCTTGACGATTTTGGCTCATCATAATAACCGGCGCTTGAATCGCAGCCAAACAGGACAATACTAAATTAAGCAGGATGAATGGATAGGGATCAAAGGGTTTCGTGAACAGCGCAATCGAATTCATGATAATCCATAAGGCTAAGATTCCCATAAAGCAAAGGATAAATCCCCAACTCCCACCAAATTTGGCAATAGTATCTGCTATTTTTTGACCTATAGAAAGATGTGACGTGAAAGCATTATCCACATCCTCTGATAAGGTTTCACCATCTTTAATGCTCTGTATTATTTTTTTATTGATGGCTTCGTTTTCTCGTGTGTCATTCTGAGCAATATCACTAATAAAATGGAGCCGAAATTCTAATAAATCACGAAAACATATAAATGAGCTCGCTGATAAATGGAAATTTTGCTTTAAAATGATACCTTGTAGCTCCTCATCCATGTCTTTTAAGAATAGTCCCTCAATTTCTGTAAATGATTTTCCACAAACAGCGCAAGATACCACTCTATTCTTCATCTGATCTACCTCGCTTCCTATTTACAATCTCCATATAATACCATTCTAACGTTCTATGTAAGCACTGTCAAATATTAAAAAATCCAACACACGCTTCAATCGTGTATTGGATTTCAATATTTATCCTAAAATCATTACTAATAATGCTTTTTGTGCGTGCAGTCTGTTGCCAGCTTGTTGGTACACAAGAGATTGTTTACCGTCAATAACAGCCGCGTCCACTTCTTCTTCGCGGTGTGCTGGTAGACAATGTAGGAAATGATAGTCAGATTTTGCGTGTGCTACGAGTTCACTTGTCACAGCGTAACCGTTGAAATCAGCAAGACGTTTTGCATTTTCTTCCTCTTGCCCCATACTTGTCCAGACATCTGTATATACAAAATCAGCATTGGTCACTGCAAGTACTGGATCCGTTGTCATGTCGATTTTAGCGCCCGTTTTTAAGGCGATTTGTTGTGCTTCCTTCAAAACGTTTCCATCTGGCTCATAACCCTCTGGCATCGCGCAAGAAATATCTAAGCCAACCATTGCAGCAGCTAATAGTAGAGAATGGCAAACATTATTTCCATCTCCGATATACGCAAGTTTTACGCCTTCAAATGTATTTTTCACTTCAAAAATCGTTAATAAATCAGCTAGCGCTTGGCAAGGGTGGTGCAGATCTGTCAGCCCATTAATGATTGGAATCGATGCGTGTTCGGCAAGTTCCTCTACACCTTCGTGGCTAAACGTCCGAATCATCACGGCGTTAATATATTCGCTAAGGACATGCGCCGTATCCTTTATTGGCTCGCCCCGCCCGATTTGTAGCTCTTTGGAAGACATCACGATCGCCTGCCCACCTAACTGTAAAATACCTGCTTCAAAGGAAACCCTCGTCCGCGTAGAGGACTTATCAAAAATCATGCCTAAAATTTGACCGCTCAACGCGTGGCTATAATGCGTTGGATTTGTCTTAATCGCAAGCGCTAACTGTACTAATTCTGTGATTTCTTCATTGCTCCATTCCAGCAGACTCAACATATCTTTTCCTTTAGTCGTTTCTTCATACTCTATCATTATTTCATCCCCACTTCCTGTTTTATAAGCACTGATTCGATCCAATTCGCCGCCTGCTCGAGTTCTTGTTTCGTGACAGTCAGTGGCGGTACTATTCGTAATACATTCGGTCCAGCTGTTAATGTGAGCAGTCCTAGTTCTTGTAGCGCGCTCACTACGTCCTTCGCCTCCATATCAAGCTCTATTCCAAGCATCAAGCCCGCTCCGCGAATCGCGACAACGTTAGCCGCTAGTTTTTCCGTGAGTAATTGTTGGAAATAGGCACCTTTTTCAGTCACATCTTCCAGAAACGCTTCATCAAAAATGATATCAATGACCGCGTCTGCTGCTACCATCGCGATTTTATTACCACCAAATGTGGAGCCATGGCTTCCTGGTCCAAATGTTGCTGCAAGTTCTGCTTTTCCAATCATTGCACCCACCGGCAAACCATTTCCTAGTCCTTTTGCCAGTGTGAAAATGTCTGGTTTGATTCCCACCTGTTCAAATGCGAAACGCGTGCCAGTGCGCCCCATCCCAGTTTGTACTTCATCGATAATCAACAAAGCACCGTACTTCTGACACAGATTGGAGGCTCCAATTAAAAATTCCTTCGTAGCTAGCAGGACGCCACCTTCCCCTTGAATAACTTCAAGCATGACCGCTGCCGTTTGTGCAGAAATCGTCTTTTCGAGTGCTTCCAAATCATTGTATGGTAAGTATGTAAATCCTGGAAGGAGTGCGCCGAAGCCATCGTGAATTTTGCTTTGACCAGTTGCTGTCATTGTGGCGATGGTTCGACCATGAAAAGACTGTTTAAATGTGATAATTTCATCGCATCCTGTATGTTTTTTAGCGAGTTTTAGCGCAGCTTCGTTAGCTTCAGCACCACTATTACAGAAAAATACGACCCGCTCCTCACCCGCCGTTAATTTCGTTGCGACTTGTTCTTGAATACTGCTTTCAAACAGATTAGAGGTATGCCAAATTTGGCCGAGTTGCTTCTGGGCAGCGGCTAATACAGTTTCATGACAATGCCCTAAATTACAAACAGCAATGCCCGATGTGAAATCCAGATATTCCTTGCCATTCGAATCTTTGACAATCGTACCTTTGCCTTCTACGATTTCGATTGGAAATTTTGCATATGTTGGGAATAAATCACTCATCCTATTTTCACTCCATCCTTTATTATTGTTCCTTGTGCTGTGATTTCGTTGGTAATGACGACTTGACCAACGCCTTGTAAAACTGCGTGTTTGGCGCTTTCGAGTTTTGGAATCATTCCGCCTGTGATAATTTCTTTCGCGAATAAACCTTCTAATTCCGCCGTATCGATATGCGCCATAACCTCTCCCGCATCAAGCACACCGGCAACATCCGTTAGCAAAATGAGCGTTTCTGCTTGGAGAGCAGTAGCCACTGCACATGCTGCTACATCAGCGTTCACATTCAACCATTCTGCTGTGGTCGTTAAGCCAAGCGGTGCAATAACTGGAACAATTTGCTGTTCTATCAGACCTTTGATTAACTTGGTTTTAACATGTGTGATCTCACCGACAAAACCTAGTTCCCCGTCTGCCAATTGTTTCGCCTGCATCAAACCTGCATCCCCCGCATGCAACCCTACTGCCGTAATTGCTTCTTTTTCTAGCGCAGTTACGATTTCTGGCTGTACTTGACCGATTAAGACCATCTTCGTCACAGCGAGCGTTTCTTTCGTTGTAACTCGCAAGCCGTCCTTCGTTTCCACAGGGATGCCTAGCGCCTCCATCATTTTACTGATCTGAGCACCGCCTCCATGCACAAGAACCACTTGTTTCCCGTTCGCTTGCCACGTTTTGATTTGCTTGAAAAAACTTTCATCAAGGTGACTTCCCGCGACGCCACCTATTTTCACAACAACAGTTTCATTCATCCCATTCACGCCCCTTTATTTCACGTCCGATAACATGCATTTATTTTGACGTAATCATAGCTCAAATCGCATCCCCAAGCGGTTCCTTCTTCTATCCCGCTATGCAAATTAACCTCGATTAAAATAGTTTCTTTTTGCAGATAGGCGGCAAGTATTTCTGGATCGTACGCCGCTGTCTCACTTTTTTCTAAAATAGCAATCTCGCCGATTTTAATCGTAATATTATCTGGTGAAAAACGGCCACCGCTGTAGCCAATGGCGCAAATAATCCGGCCCCAGTTGGCATCCTCACCGAACATCGCAGTTTTCACGAGGCTTGATGACACAATCTGTTTAGCGATCATCCTAGCGTCTACTTTTGAAGTGGCGCCCTTGACTTGCGCTTCGATTAGCTTTGTCGCACCCTCGCCATCACGTGCAATGCTTTTCGCTAAATGTTGACAAACAGCATAGAACATCTTGGTAAATACAGCAAATTCTGGCGTACCTTCAGAAAATGATGCATTTCCAGCACAACCATTCGCCATCACAACAACCATATCGTTTGTCGATGTATCTCCATCCACCGTTATTTGATTGAAGGTTTGATCTACTTTTTGTTTTAGCAATTTTTGCAATAGTTCAGCTGAAACTGCCGCGTCTGTCGTAATGAACGAGAGCATCGTCGCCATGTTTGGATGAATCATCCCTGAACCTTTCGCTACACCCGAAATGGTAATCGTTTTCCCGCCGATTTCACTCTGTAATGTCAGTTCTTTTTGCACCGTATCCGTTGTTAAAATTGCTTCATGGAAATCACTGCTTCCACCAACATTCACCTGTAGCGACTCGATCCCCGCTGTCACTTTTTCCATTGGTAAGTAGTCACCAATCACGCCTGTTGATGCAATCGCAACACTTGATTCCGCAATTCCTAAATGTTTGGCCGTGATTGCCCGCATTGCAAAGCCATCATCCAAGCCCTGTTTCCCCGTACACGCATTGGCAACACCGCTATTGACAACGATTGCCTGCAACGTTTGATCCACCGCCAAGCTATCCTTCGTTACAAAAATCGGCGCAGCTTGCATTTGATTCATTGTATAAACCGCCGCAGCCGCAGCTGGAACTTCCGAAAAAATCACACCAATATCCTTCTTTTTGCGCTTCAGACCACAATGTTTACCGTCCGCAAAAAAACCAAGCGGTGTCGCAATCGTGCCATTTTCTATCGTGATCCAGCCCTCTTTCTCCAAAACCTTCTCCATCTTTCTTCCCCCTTAAGGATAAACCGGTATAAAATCAAGCCCCGCCGTTTCATCAAAACCAGCCATCAAATTCAAATTTTGAATCGCTTGTCCCGCGGCCCCTTTGACCAAATTATCAATCACAACCACAATCGTAATCATATTTGTTCGCGCATTATAACAAAGTCCAATATCGCAGAAATTCGATGCTGTCACTTGCTTCAGCGTCGGATACACATCTTTTTCTTGCACTCGCACAAACGGTTTCCCATCATAACTCTCACGGTACAACGCCAAAAGTGCCTCCGTCGATGTTTCCACGTTCGCCTTCACATATATCGTGGCAAAAATGCCTCGCGTCACCGGAATCAGCGACGTCGAAAATGTAATCGCATCGATGCTTGCATCCCACACACGCAACTGCCTAATAATCTCCGGAATGTGCTGATGCTGATTCATTCGATACAGCGTCATATTCTCATTCGTCTCCGGAAAATGCGTATTCGCGCCCGGCGTCTTGCCCGCCCCAGATATACCAGATTTCGCATCTACAATAATCGAACCCGGCTCGATCAAACCATGCATCACAAGTGGCGCCAAACCAAGCAATGTCGCCGTCGCATAACACCCTGGGTTCGAAATAAACGTCGTATCTAGATTCTCCCGCCATTCCGCTAAACCATATTCCGCCTGATTCAAGTAAGCAATCGGCGCCGCATCCTTGTTGTACCACTTCTCATATTTTTCCTTCGACAATCGGAAATCCCCCGACAGATCAATAACCTTCATCCCAACATCAATAAACGGCTGTGCAGCTTCCTTCGCGACCCCACTTGGCGTTGCTAGAAAAACAGCTTCACTTTCCTCCGCAATTTTAAGCGCGTCAATCTCGACTAATTCGTGATGATACACCGTATGTAAATGCGGATAAAATCGCGATATATCGTCCGTCTGGGCGGAGAAACTATGCAAAGATGCGATCTCCACTTGCGGATGTTGATGTAACAATCGGAGTAATTCGAGTCCTCCATAACCTGTTGCTCCAATAATCGAAACTTTCATTATTTTCCCACCCTTCTTATTTTTTATGATAAAGCTTATTATAAACTTGTATATTTATAATGTCAAATGGTTTTTTATAAATTATAAAACTGTTTTATACAATATTATTGTATATTATCACTATTTTTTATGCAAATTTTTTTCACATACATTAAGTAAGAAGAATTCATCTAGTATTGACTTGGCACATATCTTTATCTACAATTTAATCCGACTCACAAAAATAACGATGATAAATCCAAATTCTAAATTTCTCATAATGACCGCTTGAGACAAAACGATCATAAATTAGATCTTACAAAGATAGTAGCAGAACCGTGTGGTTGTCCATTGCTCATTTTCTATCGCCATTACCGTAGCAGTTATCCCTTGGTAAGATGCATGTACAGCGACCGTTGAATCAGGTGTAGCAGTTCCTAAAATCGTCGTTTATTTTTCTGTCGCTACTATTGTTATAGTAAATTCTCAGCAGGTGAGCTGGTCAATCTAGCTAGGAGTGATAACGCCATCACTTGTTTACCCATTTTCATTTTTGAACTACCCTTTTACAATCTGAATTATCAGAAAAATAAAGAGGTGACACTTTCACGTAAGAGAGGCTCCTGATAAGCTACATACCAACAATACTGTTCTAAACCAAATAAAAAAAACGACACCATCACCGGCATCGTCTCCCTTTTAAAATAGGTCTGAAAACTCATCTTGTACTTTATTCAAATCAGCGACTTCCACGGAGAATGTTTCCGTCATATTCACGGCTTCTTGTACCATCGCCTCAAAATCAATAAAGCTTTCATAACGCTCTACTTTTTCGAGCTTGGGTCGCGTTTTGGGAGAAGGTGGTGTGAAAATCGTGCAACAATCCTCGAACGGCTGTACAGAAATATCATACGTGTCAATCGCTTGGGCAATCTCGATAATCTCATTTTTATCCATCGAAACGACTGGACGGATAATCGGTGTCCCTGTCACCGCATTGATTGCGAGCATACTCTCTAGCGTCTGGCTTGCTACCTGACCTAAACTCTCGCCATTCACAATCGCTAGCCCCTCATGGCGTTTGCGCAATTCATCTGTAACTCGCAACATCATGCGACGCGTCACGGTCATGGTGAAGCCCTCTGGAATCTGCTTTTTAATCATTTCTTGAATCGCAGTAAAAGGCA
Organism: Listeria grandensis FSL F6-0971; assembly: GCF_000525835.1. Taxonomy (GTDB): domain Bacteria; phylum Bacillota; class Bacilli; order Lactobacillales; family Listeriaceae; genus Listeria_A; species Listeria_A grandensis. The sequence goes on along the minus strand of NZ_AODD01000014.1, from coordinate 16,860 downwards.
CAACATGCATCTTCACCTGTCCACTATACTTCGCCAGTTTTCCAGCTAAATCTACCGCTTTTTGACGGGCGCGTTCACTCGTATATGGTGGGCTATGGAAATGCACAGCCTCTATCTCCACGCCTCGCTTCATCGCCAAATAACCCGCAACTGGGCTATCAATCCCGCCAGAAAGCATCAACATTGCGCGACCAGAAGAACCCACCGGCAGACCACCAGCACCCTGAATTGTCTGACACGACAAGAACACGCCTTCACTTCGAACGTCCACAAGTAACTTCACGTCTGGTTTTTTCACATTGACATGCAAATCATCTATATTCTGCAAAATGTAGCCACCAAGCTCATGATTAATCCCATTCGTATCCAGTTCAAACGACCGGTCCGCACGTCTGGCATTCACCTTGAAACTTCCACCTGCTTCATGCATAGCGCGCACCAAAGAAAGCCCCGCTTGCTTCATCTCTTCCAAGTCCTGTGGCACACGAACCGCTGGACTAAACGACTGAATCCCGAAAATCGGACGCAATCGCTCAAGAATCACCTGATCATCCGCACCATTGAGAAGTAAATACATCCGATCTCGCTCGCCGAACACCTTTACCTCTGGAAAATCACCAATAGCACGCTTCACATTATGCGCTAATTTTTTTTATAAATTGTTTTCGATTTCGACCTTTTGTTGATAATTCGCCGTACCGAACGACTATACGATCATATTTCATCATTTCACCACTTCATTCAAATTTTTAATTATCACTTGTACTACTTCTATAAAGCGCTCTGCCTCTGCCATCGTATTCTGATAAGACAAGCTCACACGAACCGCACCTACAGCTTCTGCATCCGTTACATGCATTGCCTTTAATGTACTGCTAGCAAGCTTGGCGCGCGATGAACACGCACTCGTCGTCGATACATAAATCTCATATTCTGCGAGCGCATGCACTAAAATTTCGCCTCGATGCCCAACAACTGAAAAACAGCAAATATGTGGCGCCGCCTGATTTTTATCTGTATGAATGGACACTTCTGGCATCTCATCCAGTGCCCCCAACAAATAATTACGTATCACCAACAGATCGATAGCATGTGCTTTTTGATCTTCCAATCCAATTCGTAACGCTTTCGCAAAAGCCACCGCGCCCGCCGTATTTTCCGTCCCGCTACGCAACCCAAACTCTTGTCCACCGCCATCAAGCAATGGCATTAACGAAACAGATTTCTTCTTAATTAAAACCCCAGTTCCCTTCAAAGCATGCACTTTATGCCCAGAAATCGTTACCAAGTCAACGCCAGTAAAATCAAGCGCTACCTTCGTCAAACCTTGCACATGATCCACATGAAAAAAGGTTTTCGGACGCACGTCAAGGATTTCCGCAATTTCCGAAATGGGTTGAACCGAGCCTACTTCGTTGTTTACATGCATAACTGAGACTAAAATCGTATCTTCCCGTAATGCATTTTTCAAGTCATCGAGAGAGATAACCCCTGATGCATTCACCGGAAGCCGAGTCACCTCAAAGCCTTGTGTTTCCAAATAACCCATCGTATTTTGAACCGATGGATGCTCAATTGCCGTCGTAATAATATGTTTTCCTCTATTAGAATAGAATCCCGCAACGCCCTTAATCGCCATATTATTGCCTTCTGTTCCACCAGATGTAAAAATAACCTCTTCCGGCAGTACGCCAAGCATTCCTGCCACGAGCGTCCGTGCTTGTTCATGCAATTCGTTCACTTTCACCCCATACCGATGCAGCGAAGACGGATTCGCAAAATAATTCGTCGCTACTTTCGTATACGTCTCCATACAAGCATCTAGCGGCTTTGTCGTCGCACTATTATCCAAATAAATCATTCCAAAGCCCCCATGAATCTAATCTCATTTAAACATTTTATCATATAAAAACAAACTTCGCCCAATAAATAATAAAAAATCTTCGGCTTCCCGACGTAACTCAGGCAAACCGAAGATTCTTACGAGCTTGGGACGACCTCCCTATTCCTCGACTTCATCCACATTTATCTTCATTTCATACGCCTTTTCAATCTTTTTGAAAGCGCTCGGTTCCACTTTTTCCAAAGCTGTCACCGCGATTTCTAGTGCTTTCTTATATTGATAATCATCATAGAAATGATCTTCTGCTTTGCGCAGTGCTATCGCAAGGTCGGGTGTCTGCAACCGGTAGCGATTGGCATACTGAATCACTTGTTCCACTAAATGCGCATTCTCAATCATTTCATCCGCCTTCTCTGTCAAATGATCTAAATCTTCCTGTGCCACACGCCATTCATGACTCACAGCCTTCATGTTCAGCGGCTTCTCTTCTAGTTTTTCTTCCAGCTTCGTAATCGACTGTTCCATATGGTCACACAACGCAGTATACTCCTCTGGCTTACCAGGAAGGCGCTCACGATCTAATCTACGGCTTAAGTTTAGAATGGCCCGACGCATCCGATCCGCATCTTCACGCGCCTCTAACTCATCTTTTCTGAGCGAACGTAATTCTTCTGCAAATGTATCTTGCTCCAATGCCACACTGGACACGATCGCATCCATTTCCTTCAACGTATCTTCCGCTGCTGAATACGCAATTTTAACCTCTGATAGGCGTTCTGTTAAGGTTGCCAACTGCTCTTTTTGCGTTTCCAGCTGACTCGCCACTTTCAAATAAGTTGCGAGCTCATCCTCAGACACGTGATATGTCTGCTTCACTTCTTTGATTTGCTCCGCTAGCGCATCCGAAACATCGATCTGCTTCTCTAACTTCGCCTCCACAACAATGCGGTTTTCCTTCACAAAATGACGTGCCTCCACCTCGTGCTCCAGTGTATCATAAAACAGGTTAATCTCCGTATGCAGTTCCGCGACACCATTTTCGACGGCTTCTAATTCTCCTGCAACGATCTTCCCTTTCAAATCGGAGACACGACCGCGCATCCGTTCCAGCTCAGCCGCAAGCTGCAATTGCTCTAAATAATAGCCTTGCTGCACCATTTCATCATAGCCAGCCTGCAATTTCCCCATTTCATCCGGCAAAATAATATCACTTTCCCGCAACAACCCAGGAATCTTCTCCAATTGTACTGCCAACTTCTCCAAATCGTGCTGTACATTCAAGACGGTTTCACGCGCTTCCAAGTAATCCCCTTGATCGGTCAGCATATCAAAGCGGTTCAAGTTCTCCGCAATCGTATCAAGCTGGCCTTCGACATCATGTAGCGCATCACCAAGTTTATAACCATTGCTAAGCACATCGCGTCGCAACGTCGTAAACTTATCTTTTGCCAACCTGATATCTTGCGCATTGCGTTCCTCACTAGCAATTAATTCCTTCAATCCACGCAAAATTTGCTTCATCTGCGTATCGATTTCATGAATCACCTGCTCCACCTGATTTTCTACCTGCGTGGCTTGACGGAACTGATACCGATCCGTATGTTGCTCCGCGCCTAAAATATATTCTTCTAAATTCGGAAATAATTTCGTCGCAATCTCATCCCACGAATCACGCCACGATTCAAATAGATCCTCCGTTTGTCCTGTAAGCTTCAACTTCTTCACCTTCGTAAGCTCGTCGATCACTGGACGCTCCATCAATTCTATTTTTTGCTCCTCCAACGCGTTAATGCGCTGATAATGCTTTTTCTTCATTATGTACCCGGCTGCAAAAATCACGACCACGATCACTACAAAGCCGACCAAATACCAAACAAACATGCCGTTTCCTCCTAATTATTCCATTATCTCTATTTTTTTTTAATCACATCATTAAGTAAAAATGAAAAATCCGTGCTATACTAACTCATTATACACATAAACTATTCTAACACGATTCTTCTGTATTTACCTTATTTAAAACCAAAAATAATGAAAAAGTGGTGAAAAAAATGATCGAAATTCCAAAATTCACTGGAACCAAAGCAGAAAACTATCAATTATGCGTCAAACAGGTTGAAGCCATGATCGCTGGGGAGCCAAACTTCATTGCCAATATTAGCAATATCTCGGCTCTACTAAATCAAGCACTAACCGACATTAACTGGGTGGGTTTTTATTTATATGAGGAAGTGAGTAATCAGCTTGTTCTCGGACCATTTCAGGGTTTACCTGCCTGCATTCGCATTCCTCTTGGTCGTGGCGTCTGCGGTTCTGCTGCTGCTGAACAAAGAACCTATCTCGTTCAAAACGTTCACGATTTCCCTGGACATATCGCGTGTGACGCTGCCTCAAACTCCGAGATTGTCATCCCAATCGTTCATAATGGCAAACTCTTAGGCGTGCTCGATGTCGATAGCCCCTCTTTAGCACGCTTTGACACGGTTGATCAACAATATTTAGAACAAGTAGTTACTATTTTGAAAGCATCCCTACAATAAAGATTGACAAGAACACTGAAACTATACTATACTAGAAAGCGTGTAAAATGCAGCTTGAGTGATGATGAATATGACCGTTGTTTATCCCCGATTTTTTCGTGGTGTATCCTGTAACCTGCTGCTGCAAGGGCGAAGATACATGAAGATAAACTGCACGTATTTGGTTGGTCACACTTGTTTGTTTTATGCTAAAACAAATTTAAAGGAGGAGTCAATCCATGGCTCGTTATACAGGTCCAAGTTGGAAGATTTCCCGTCGTTTAGGGTTATCACTTTCAGGAACAGGTAAAGAATTAGAACGTCGTCCGTACGCTCCAGGGCAACACGGTCCGACACAACGCAAGAAAATCTCTGAGTACGGTTTACAACAAGCAGAGAAACAAAAATTACGTCACATGTACGGCTTAACAGAACGTCAATTCAAAAACACGTTCGTAAAAGCTGGCAAACTACAAGGTAAACACGGTGAGAACTTCATGATCTTACTTGAACAACGCCTTGACAACGTGGTATACCGTTTAGGCCTTGCTCGCACTCGTCGTGCAGCACGTCAATTAGTAAACCACGGACACATTTTAGTAGATTCAAAACGCGTAGACATTCCTTCTTACCAAGTATCAGCTGGTCAAGTAATCAGTGTTCGCGAAAAATCTCTTAAATTATCAGCAATCGCTGAAAGCTTAGATGTTGCGGCATTCGTGCCTGAATACCTAACTTTCGACGCTGAAAAATTGACAGGTACATTAAACCGCCTGCCAGAACGTTCAGAGCTTCATGCTGAAATCAACGAAGCATTTATCGTAGAATTCTATTCACGTTAATACGCGTTAAAAACATCGAGTGCACTTGTTGCATTCGGTGTTTTTTGTTTGGACTGTTTGAAACAAAAGGAAAAGACTACTACGAAATTCCCGTAGCAGCCCTTTCCTATCTTATAAAACTTTTCTCATATTAATATCGACCGTTTCAAACCCCATTTTTTCGTATACATGAAATGCTCGCTTATTATGCCCGAAAACATGCAGGCCAATCTCTGAAATACCAGCCTGACGCGCTTTTTCTTCAAGCACACGCAACAATTCACTGCCATATCCTTGATTTTGGAACGCTTCGAAAATCATAATATCATATATAAAATACGTATTCTTCTCCTCAAAGACCCATAACGTTCCTATTTTTTCATCCTTCCTATCAAGAATATCCCATAAAAAATGATCTTTCGTCATGACTCCATTAGATAAAAGATGCACCATCTCAAATCTCGCTTGGTCCAAAGCATCTTCTTTATCCCAAATCCCGGCTTGAACCTTATCTTTTGCATAATCCACACTGAGCGCCTCTGAAAAGACTGGAAAAGTCTCCTGCTTCATCGGCACCAATCGCAACTTACTCATAGCGCACCAAGAAATACTTTTTCTTGCCACGGCGAACAATCGTAAAGCGATCTTCCACTCGATCTGCGCTTGTCACCATTTTTTCAAGATCTTGTACACGTTCCCCGTTCATATAGATTGCGCCATTCCCAATATCTTCACGCGACTGGCGTTTCGATGGCTCTATACCGAGTTCCACAAGCCAATCCACAAGCAGCGCCTCTTCCTCGCTTGCAACAAATGTTGGTACATCTTTAAAGCCTTGCTCAATCTCATCAGCTGTAAGTGCCTTGACATCCCCACTAAAAAGCGCTTCTGAAATTTTAATCGCTTGATCCAGTGCTGCTTGACCATGAATAAATCGCGTCATTTCAGCAGCCAATGAACGCTGTGCAGCCCGGCGATGTGGCTCTAATTTCACCGCTGACTCCAGGTCATTGATCTCCCCTTGATCCAAAAACGTGAAGTATTTCAAGTATTTCACAACATCACGATCATCCGTGTTAATCCAGAACTGGTAGAATTCATACGGCGTCGTTTTCTCTTTATTTAACCAGATTGCACCGCCTTCTGTTTTCCCAAATTTCGTCCCGTCCGCTTTCGTCAACAACGGAATCGTCAAACCAAATGCTTTCGAGCCTTCTCCTTGTTTTTTACGAATCAGATCCAGCCCCGCCGTAATATTGCCCCATTGGTCGCTTCCACCGATTTGCAAACGACAATTGTGCTTCTCATATAGCTCATTGTAATCCATCGCCTGCAAAATTTGGTACGCAAACTCCGTAAACGAAATCCCGACTTCCAAACGATTCGCAACAATATCCTTCGCCAGCATCGTGTTCACATTGAAATTCTTCCCATAATCGCGCAAGAAATCAAGCACCGTCAGATCATTCGTCCAATCATAGTTATTCACCATAATCGCGCCATTATCACCAGCAAAATCAAAAATTGTCTCCAATTGCCCGCGCAAACTTTCCACGTTTTTATTTACTTGCTCAATGGACTGCAGTTGGCGTTCTTCCTTCTTACCACTCGGATCACCAATAGATCCTGTCGCGCCACCAACTAAAATAATTGGGCGATGTCCTTTATTTTGAAAACGGCGTAAAATCATAAATGGAATCAAATGCCCAATATGCATCGAATCTCCCGTCGGATCAATGCCACAATAAAGCGAAATCGATTCCTTCTCCGTCAGTTCACGAAGTCCCACCTCATCTGTTTGTTGATAAATCGCGCCGCGCCATTCTAGCTCATCAATAATATTCATATCATTCTCTCCTTCTCGTTTTCAATTAAAAAAGCCCCTTCGTCTATAGACGAAGGGACGCAAAATATACGTGGTACCACCCAACTTAGGAAAAACTTCTTCCTCGCTTCATTAAGATAACGGCAAAAAAACCGTTTGCAAATGCAAATACGCTCCGGGATGTAATTCATCACACTTATTTGTACTGGTTCACAGCTCCCACCAGCTCTCTTTTTAAAACAGGGATAAGCGACTACTTCGTCCGTTCATAGCTTTTCGATATGTTGTTGTATCTCTATTTTTAACATAGCCTCAAAAAAATGTCAAGGCACACATAAAAAACCGAGCACATCTAAACCTAGACCCGCCCGGCTTTAAAAAAATTTAACGCGTTGTTCCGCGCATTTTTTCGCTATGTGGTAAAATGACTGTTTTTTCTTCTACTTCTTCATTAGCCATCAATTTCGTTAATAAACGCATAGCAACCGCACCAATATCGTACAGAGGCTGAACAACCGTTGACAACTGTGGACGCGCCATCAATGTTAATTTCGTATTGTTCGACGTGACGATTTCAAGCTCTTCTGGCACTTTCACACCAGCATCAAGCGCCGCATTTAGAACACCCATCGCAAGCTCGTCATCTGCTATATAAATCGCATCCGGTGTTGCTTTAAGCGAATTTAGCTGCGCCCAAGCTTTCACGCCTGATTCATAATTGTAAGAGGCTTCCAACACGTAATCTTCGTTAAATTTAATCTTCGCCTCTTTTAGCGCCTCACGGTACCCGCCTAATTTCAATTCACTATTAACAGGCTCATCTAATGAACCACTAATAAACGCGATTTTCTTGCGACCATTCTTCGTGAAACGAGATACAGCCTCATAGCTTGCTTGTTTATAATCAATGTTCACCGATGCAATTTTATTCGCCGCATCAACCGAACCTGCCAAAACAACTGGGGCCGGCGAACGATCGAATTCTTCTTGCAACTGCTCTGAAATACGTTCACCCATGTAAATAATTCCATCTACTTGTTTACCAAGCAAAGTGTTCAACACTTGTAGTTCCTTATCTTCATTCTCATCTGAATTACTCAAAATGATATTGTACTTGTACATCGTCGCGATATCTTCAATCCCACGCGCCAATTCCGCATAAAATACATTCGAAATATCCGGAATCATCACACCAACCGTCGTCGTTTTCTTGCTCGCTAGCCCTCTAGCCACTGCATTTGGACGATATCCTAACTGTTTAATGACATCTAACACTTTCTTTCTAGTAATTGGCTTAACATTCGGGTTGCCATTGACAACACGAGAAACCGTCGCCATTGAAACATTCGCTTCACGCGCCACATCATAAATTGTTACATTCATTTATTTCACTCTCCAAAAATTAATTTATTTTAACGGTTAGCCATATGTAACCATTGTAAACGGAAACAACCTTGCCTACACTTAATAATACGATAGTTTTTTTCGTTATGCAATTGTTTTCACTTATTATTTACATTACTAAAAATTCAGAAGAAAGCGTTTTATTTGAATTTCTACGTTTAAAGATAAATGAAAGCGCGTGATATCAGGTGTTAAACCACTTTAATAGCCGCTGTCATCTCTAAGTTTATGTACATGAAAAAGTGGCTAGGAAATGATTTCCTAGCCATTTTTTAAATAGGATTATTGGATATTTTCAGGAACTAATTTTGATTTCAAAATCGCTTCCCAGAAAGCATCAAACTCTTTCAAGTCCATTTGTTGTGCGGAATCAGATAACGCTACTGCTGGATCTGGATGCACCTCAGCCATCACACCATCTGCGCCAATTGCGAGCGCCGCTTTTGCACATGGAAGTAATAAATCTTTACGACCTGTAGAATGTGTTACGTCAACCATTACTGGCAAATGTGTTTCTTGTTTTAGAATTGGTACAGCAGAAATATCTAATGTATTACGTGTTGCTTTTTCGTACGTGCGGATGCCACGTTCACAAAGAATGATTTGATCGTTCCCTTGCGCCATGATATATTCCGCAGCGCCAACAAACTCTTCAATTGTTGCTGATAGTCCACGCTTTAATAGGATTGGCTTATCTACTTGACCGACCGCTTTTAAAAGTTCGAAGTTTTGCATGTTACGCGCACCGATTTGGATCACATCGATATGATCTAAAGCCGCTTCAATGTCGCGAGGTGTTACAATTTCGCTAATAACGCCAAGACCGAACTCATCTGCTACACGCTTTAGGATTTGTAAACCTTCCAGACCAAGACCTTGGAAATCGTATGGGCTTGTACGCGGTTTAAACGCACCACCGCGCAGTAGTTTCAACCCTTTATCACGCACAGCACCTGCCACTGTCGCAACTTGCTCATAGGATTCTACGGAACAAGGGCCAAATACGAATGTTGGAACGCCATTTCCGATGGGAACGCCATTCACATTCACGATTGTATCCTCTTTCTTATTTTTGCGTGAAACAAGTAAAGCCTTCGAGTGGTCGTCTTCTTGCAACTCTAAACCAGCTTTAAAAATTTCTTTAAATAATTTCTCAATTGTGCTATCTTCAAAAGGACCTTTATTCGCATCTGTAATCGCATTTAGCATTTGACGCTCACGGACTGGGTCAAAGCGAATTACGCCTTGCATACCTTTGATTTTGCCGATTTCTTGTACTAGGTTTGCTCGTTTGTTAATTGCCTCTAGCACCTCAATATTTAAGCTATCGACTTGTGCGCGTAACTCTTCTAAATTTGGGTTTCCCATGTTCTTTGCCACCTCTCCAATTTCTCTGCATGTCTTTGTAATGTATATCTTTTCATTATAGATGAAAAATAATAATTTGTCACCATGCCACTTTCTCACTTAAGCGCTTTTAAGCGTTAAATCTAATAATATAATACTAACATTACTCCCCCCTAATTGCAAGCTTATTTTTATACAGCACAAAAAACATGTAGCAGCTTGGCCACTACATGTTTTCCCGTTCTTATTGCGTTATTTCTAGTTCTAACTGATGCATTTCTGAACCTCTTGCATCGTAGCCAATGATACTCACTGTATCCGTAAAACGAATTCGCTTGCTTATGAGGTCACTGAATGTATACGTATGATTGATTGGATTCAAAGTAGCCACTTGTACTATTCTTCCTTCCGCAAGAAGTTTGACAGCAACAATATCTGCACCATATTTCCCTGAAAAACTATCTTTGGCCAAACTTAGCTTAGACGGTGCTGTGATTGAAATGCTAAGGTACGGCTCTTCCATCTCTTCTGCTACTTCTATTTCTGGGATTAACTCGGCATACTTTTCCAATAATTGTGTCTTAGTTGGTTCGGATAACTGTTGGATTGCAAGCCATACATCATCTTTCATCTCTGAATTTGCAGCATTCGCTATGGACGTATTAGCTTGGATTTTTGCTGCTTCTTCATTGATTTTTGTAATGAGATTCTCTTCAGGATTATTTTTAAGTGACTCATTTACCAAGCCCTTGTTTGTTATGATAAATGTATTTATTTGTTTTGATGTATCAACAATGTTTGCGCCATTTACTTTTAAACGACCTGGTTCTGCATGATAGATCCGTAATTTATATCCTGCTTTGATATCTATTTCAGCTTTATCAACAACATTATTCTTACCAGTCATTGATTTCGTATACACAACTGCACCATTCGTATCTAACACTTCTAATTTAGCATAAACAACATCTGCAAAATAATCATGAGGTGTAGTAGAGTTAGTAGTGACAGCTAACTTACCTTGATCTAACTTTACCGTAGCAGAAGAAAACTGCCCATCCCCTATTCCTAAGAACTGAATTGTTTGATTTACTATAGATCCCATAGTTTTCGGTGTATATTTGATCGTACATTCATTTGTCGTCTCTTTTACACGTAGATAGTAATTATCTAAGCTATATTTCGCCGTTTTACCTGTTGGCGCATCGATTGTGTATATGCCATTAGGTAATGTCCCAAGCGAAATATCTTTCCCTGTTATTTCTACTTTCTTAACTTCCTTTTTCCCGTTCTTGATCGTTAAGTATTGACCTTTTACTTGTGCTAAATCATCAATATCTAGATGAATTGTAGCTGTTCCTGATAGACCACTTTTTGCTAATTGTTCTGTATCTACAAAGTTCAGATACGATTTCAGGCCTAAAAGATTTTGAATAGTCTCAAGTTTAGATGCAGGCACAAGTTCTACCAACGGTGCAACTGCGGTATAGCCCTTCGCACGGTTTTCTTCTTGCTGTACTTTTGACATGACTCCCCCTGATGTCTGAATAACTGGTGTGAAATCAAAGCCGCTAGCCTGTCCAAAATATTTGGAAACTAAATCCAGCAAATAATGCTCGTTAGCTACAAAACCCTTTGTATTAGCTAGTTTACGATATTCTTGGTTAAACGTTGTTAAGCCTTTATCCCCAGATTTTTCAAGGAATAACAATAAATATTCTTGCTTAGGATAGTCGCCCCAATCGTTCACTGGTTTCTTATCCGTAGTATGCCACCATTCATCCATTGTGTCATCCTTAAATTTCTGCGCACTTTTAGCAGCAGCTATCCCTGCTTCTGATGTATCCTTTTTCCAAACACTATTATTATAAGTCCATGCGTATAGCATATTCCAGACTTCATTAGTAGTGAACGACCCATCATTAAAAGCGCCTTGATATCCGTGACCTATTTCATGTAAAGCAAGCAAACTAGTTGATAAAAATGGCTCTACAGTGTCACCAGAAGCGGCTGTATGACTTCCTCCATAATAGGCATAGTTACTACCAACACTACTTTTATCAGCTTTCATGAAATACTTGTTAGGAATATTTTTATCTGTAGGATTTTCTGGTGTGAATGATAAGCCAGCTAATTCATTATACTTCTCAAATGCATGAGTGTAATAATCGCATAACTCAGAAATCGTTTTAAAATGAGGCATCTTTTTCATATAGGCCTTATCTTTTTCAGATACCAAAATTTGGAAATACCTTGATTTTATAAGAGCAAATTCCGCGTCTGTGCTATCCCAGTCTTTAAAAAAGTCTGCTTCAGCATCGCCTTGCATGTAGTTTGGCAAAGCTTTCATCGCATTCGTTAGCTTAAATTCGATAATGGGTGCTTCACTCCCGAATGTTGTGTAAATAAATGGAACTGTTGTAAACGTATGGCTTACTTTAGTCCAAGAAGATGTGATGGAAACATTTTTTTCTGTTCTTGAATCGTCGTTTAAGAGTGCCATTCCTAGGTTCTCTGTAAACTTTGGATTCACTTGACGAATCTCTAACTCCACATTGGCTGGTAAAATAATTCCGAGATCTTGTTTATCGTGTCCAATCCCTTTCCCCAATCCCGCATTATTCAGCCATGTTGGATTCTCTAGCTTGTATAACTTCATCGTCTTGATTTCGTCAGCATTTGCTTGCATTGAAAAGCTGACACAGGTAATCGCTAGTAAAATTACTAGGAATACCGCCATTTTTAACTTTTTCATCTCAAAACCCCTTTTTAATTTTTTTTGTATGCATTTATTGGATAGCGCATACAAACCCAGTTTATCACTTTAAATGTTATTAAAAAATACTTTTTTCGGTAAAAAGTTTCATAAATACACTATTTTTGTGAACAATTTGTGACATTTATAAAATATTTATGTAAAAATTGAAAAACAGCGAGACATAAGGTTCACTGATGTTTCAGTTCTTCCCAAATGGGAGTCTAGTCTATATTCCTGATTAAGCTTTCACACATTGTATTCCGCTTTCAATTAGCCGTTTCCGCTTATGCTCTTCTTTCGACCTTATACATACAATGAAAAGGATAGGACATTTAGGGATATATTCATATCCACTTAAGTCCTATCCTCTTCTTACATTCTTACTTCGTTATGTCTATTTCTACTTGATGCATTTCTGAACCTCTTGCATCATAACCAATGATGCTCACTGTATCCGTAAAACGAATTCGCTTGCTTATGAGGTCACTGAACGTATACGTATGATTGATTGGATTCAAAGTAGCCACTTGTACTATTCTTCCTTCCGCAAGAAGTTTGACAGCAACAATATCTGCACCATATTTCCCTGAAAAACTATCTTTAGCCAAACTTAGCTTAGACGGTGCTGTGATTGATATGCTAAGGTACGGCTCTTCCATTGCTACCATTTCTGGAAATAAATCTGCGTACTCCTCCAATAATTGTGTCTTAGCTGGTTCGGATAGTAGTTGGATTGCAACCCAGATATCATCTCGAACTTCTGAATTCACCGCATTTTTCAGTAATGAATTGACTTCGATTTTTGATGCTTCTTCCTTGATTTTCGTTATAAGAAAGTCATCAGGATTATTTTTAAGCGCATCATTGATTAATCCTGTTCTTGTGATTGTAAATACGTTGGTTTGGTTTTTGGTATCCACAATTTTGGAATCATCTACTTTCAAACGCCCTGGCTCTGCATGATAAATACGCAGTTTGTAGCCTTCTTTAATATCTACCTCTGCTTTATCTACAACTGTATTCTTCCCAGTCATGGATTTCGTATAAACGATCGTTCCATTGGTGTCTAATACTTCTAATTTTGCATAAACGTTACTCTCAAAATAATCATGTGGTTTATTAGAATTCGTATTAACAAACAGTTTACCATTCTCTAAATCTACTTTAGCCGAAGAAAACTGCCAGTCAGCAATTCCTAAAAAGCGGATTGTCTGGCTTGCTAAAGAACTTTCTTTTTCGGTGTGTAATTGATAGTGCATTCATTTGTTGCTTCTTTTACATTTAAGTAATGCGTATCAAGTGAGTATTTTACGGTATTTCCTGTTGGAGCATCGATTGTGTAGATACCATTTGGTAAAGTTCCAAGCGCTACATCTTGATCAGTTATCAATACTTTTTTCACTTCTTCTTTGCCGTTTTTAATTGTTAAATACTGATCTTTTAATTGTGTGATATCATCAATATTTAGGTGGATTTTCGCTGTTCCAGACAAGCCGCTAACTCGCAATTGTGTCGTATCAACTAATGACAGGTACGACTCTAATCCTAATTTAGCTTGAATTTCTTTCACCTTAGATGCTGGTACAACGTCTACAAGTGGCGCAACTGCTTGATAACCATTTAGACGATTTTCTTCTTTTTGCTCTTTCGACATCACTCCGCTCGCTGATTCAATTACTGGCGTAAAGTCAAAACCACTTGCTTGTCCGTAATATTTGGAAATTAAATCTAGCAAATAATGATTAGCTGGTACAAATCCTGGTTCGTTTGCAATTTTGCGATATTCTTGGTTGAAGGTTGTGAACGCTTTGTCTCCAGCCTTTGCTTGGAACGTAAGTAAGATTCTCTCTTTACTTGCTCCATTCCAACTGTTCATTGGTATTCCTTTTACTTTCCACTCATCATTTAACAGTTTTTCTCGCGCTTCTTTGCTACCATTTCCATACAGTGTTCCCTTTGTAGCAAGATCTGCACCGAAATAATTTCTTTCAAAAGTTGCAGCGTAGATATTGTTCCATACTTCGCCTACACCAAAGGAAGGATCTGACATAAAGGCGCCTTGGTAACCATGCCCAATTTCATGTAAACCGCCCCACCCTGTAGATAGGTAAAACGCTGCTAGAGTATCACCAGTTTGAGCTGTGTGACTTCCGCCATAATAGGCCGCGCCTCCACCATGTGCATTTGCCTTTATGAAGTACTTGTTGGGAATGTTTTTATCAGTAGGATTCTCTGGTGTAAAGGATAACCCATCCAATTTATTATACGTTTCAAATATGCTTGTGTAATAATTGCAAAGTGCATCTATCGATTTAAAGTCTCTCATGTTTTTCATATAGGCTTTATCTTTTTTTGGAACTAGCATTTGAAAATATCTTGATTTGACAAATGCGAATTCAGCATCTGTATTATCCCATTCTTTAAAAAAGTTAGCTTCGATATCACCTTGCATGTAGATAGGCAAGACTTTCATGTTATTCGTTAATTTGAACTCGATAATTGGTGCCTCCGAACCGAATGTCGTATCGATCATAGGAACCGTTGTGTACGTGTGACTTACTTTTGTCCATGTGGACGTGATGGAAACATTCTTTTCTTTTTGGGAATCATCATTTAAAAGTTCCATTGTTAGATTCCCTGTAAATTTAGGATTCGTCTGACGAATTTCTAACTCTACATTGGCGGGCAAAATAATACCTAAATCTTGTTTGTCATGCCCAATTCCTTTATTTACTCCTGCATTATGAAGCCATGTTGGATTCTCCAATTTGTATAACTTCATCGTCTTGATTTCGTCAGCATTTGCTTGCATGGAAAAGCTGACACAGGTAATCGCTAATAAAATTACTAGGAATACCGCCATTTTTAACTTTTTCATCTCAAAACCCCTTTTAATTTTTTTGTATGCATTTATTGGATAACACATACAAATCCAGTTTACCACCTTAAATATTATTAATAAATACTTTTTAATTCTAAATGTTTCATAAAAAACCAGTTTTTGTGAACTTTTTGTGACATTTATGAATTATTTATTCCAAAATCACAAAAAAGCTATAAATCATGTACAGAAATACATGATCTATAGCCCTTTGCTATTTATAATTCATTCTTACTTTTTCAGTTCTTTTTTCGCATCGTCTACAATTTTTTCTGTCTTATCTTTCGCTGTTTTCGAAGCATCTTTCACTTCTTCTTTTGATTTATCAGCAGCATGTTTAATCTCGGACTCAGCGTCTTTCGCTTCTGATTTGAAGGTTTCACTGGCTTTTTGCGCCGCTTGTTTCGTTGCTTCAACACCCGCAACGGCAGTTTCCTTCACAGACTTCGTTTGTTTAGAAACTGTTTCGTAAAGTTGACCTGACTTATCTTTCACAACATCGACGAATCCTGCTGTAGAATCCATAATAGAATCACGTTTTTCTTTGGCTACATTGCCAATTTCGATTCCTTTTTCGTAGGCAACATCTTTCCATTGTGTACCTTTTTCTTTTAGAACGTCTACATGTTCGTTCAGGTCACCGCGTAATTCCTTACCTGATTTAGGAGCTAGAAGTAGCGCTGTTACAGAACCTACGATACCGCCGATTAAACCACCGATTAGAAAATCTTTTACGTTAATACCATCTCTTTCAGACATATATATTCCCTCCATACTTGTTTTTATAGGTTGATTGTTTCTTCGTTTGCTTCACTCGCTGCTTGTTTGGCTGCTTTGTTCGCCTTCATTTTATCACGGAAAGCTAGAATCGAATTGCTAAAGGATACTGCTTGCACGATTTTTTTCTCGTTCGTCTGTACTTTGTTGGTCGCAAGTGTCGCTAGCTCGCGAACCGATTGGCTGAGCCCAAGAAGTGATACGCCGATATCTCCAACAGCATCAAATACTGGATCCACTTTCGCCACTTTTCCATTGATATCTTCGAGAAGATTGTTCGTCTTTTCCATCAATTTCTCGGCTTGGTCTGTGATCCCCTTGACCTCACCAGTCATTTCTTCAAGCGATTTAGCTACCTCATCCATTGTCTTAGATGTCGATTTGAGCGTCATCCCAAGATAAACAGCAATAACAAGTAGCGCGATTGCAGCAATCAAAGCTGCAATGTATAAAATTATTTCCACCTTCTCCACACCTCCACGTATATCTAGCACTTTACCCCCAATGTGTCTATGTAAAACGACCATTTCTAAAGAACGGGCTGTCTTCATTTTAGCAATATTATGCGTAAAAGGGAAGTAAAATACCATGCTTGCCGATAGATCGTATTTTTAGTGTTACAGAAAGCGAATACGAAATAAATTCTTTTTGGAAGCATATTTGTGGAATTGGAGTAAACTGTAGA
>NZ_AODD01000013.1 GCF_000525835.1 Listeria grandensis FSL F6-0971 | reverse complement strand
TAATGGATAAAGCAACAGGTATGCCAGTCGTATCAAACGGTAAAGAAGTGCTAGGCGAAACAACCTTCACACCAGAAGAGCCAAGCGGTGTCGTAGAAGTAGCCTTTGACTTAGATGCACGTGAACTAGCTGGAAAAGAAGTTGTTGTCTTTGAAAAATTATTCCGCAATGGGAAAGAAGTTGTGGTACATGAAGATATCAATGACTTAGACCAAACGGTTCGCTTTATCAAGAAGCCAGATCCAGAAAACCCGGAAAGAGTAGATCAACTAGACAATCCGCAAACACCAGAAAATCTGTCTAAATCAGATAACGATCCAAGCGAAATAGGGAAAATAGATAAAGCTAGTAAAAATGAAAAACGCACAATCTTAACGGAGAGAATGCCGAAAAATGGAGACGATTTCTCGTTGTTAACCCTCCTATTTGGAAGCCTGCTTGTAGTGATTGGATCCAGCATTCTCCTCAATAAAAGGAAACAACGTCTTTAAAAGGTAGATCATAAATACAGTAGGGTGAAGGCGCACTTTCAATTCATGGAAGTGCGCTTTCTAATGCATAATCTGAGATTTGGAATCAAGAAAGTGCGAACCAAACATACTTACAGAAGCTAGGTATTGAGAAAAATCAAGCCCCCTATCGGTGTTTCCTTTTTTAATTATTTTAGTATTTTTTGTCGTGATAGCGTTTACTTAGAAAAAAAGAAGCTGTGCATTTAGATTTAATCCGCTTTCACAAATTTAAGATTTATAATCCATCCACAGACAGCATCAGTAAATAAAGTTTATACTAAACATATAGGAGTAAAGTTTCGTTTAGTTAAAATTTGGATATTCGCAATATAGGGATTTCAGATAAAAAATGAAGATTATGGAGGCAGTAAATGAAAAAGAACGATGTGAGTAAAGCTGTAAGAAAGGGCACAATAGTTTTAATGGCTATGGGACTAGCGCCTATTTTTTCCATAGACAGTGTGAATGGAGAAGCGTCAACTAATTTACCTGAAGAATTTTTTTGGAAAAAAACACAATATCAACAATTAAAGGAATTGAATCACCAGGAATAGACCGATTAACAACGAGTGCCAATCCTGTCATCGGAGGGACAGGAGTAGCAGGAGCAACAGTTATTATAAAAGCTGATGATCAAGAAATTGGACGTGGAATAGTATTTATCACCGGTCAGTATTCTATTCCAATTTTAAAACAAGTAGCGGGAACAAAATTATCAGTAACTCAAAGCATAGAAGGCGACACGAGCACGGCGCGAGAAATCAAAGTACCAGAACCCAATCGTTTCCATGCCAACAACAATAAGTTCTAACGAAGTAAGCTACCGAGGCATTGCGCGTAAAGGGTTTTCAAAAATAAGCCTTTATAATGAACAGAAGCAAATCATAGCGCAAACAACAGCGATTGGAAGCGGATCTTTCGTATTTAGTATGCCAAAACAAGTCCCAGGAAGTAAATTAACACTCGTAGCAACAGCAGGTGCAGAATTAGAAAGCAGAGACATAACCGTCAATACGACGATATATGTAAGTGGTTTTGCGACGGGCGGGACATATCGACATATGCAAAATACGCAAATTGAGGGAAATATCATTGGACTTAAAATGAGTGAGCTATCTGGCATGAAGAGTGTTAGTCCAGACGCGACAAAAGCGACGATTACTAAGCTTCAAACACTAGCTGAGTCGAAAAAAATAGATGTGACAGAAGATGACCAGAATTATATTTCTACAGGGATTAATTCCTACAACACATTAAAGAATGCCAAGATCAATCGAAATTTCTTTTATTCTAATAGTAGCGTAGGGCAAGATCATGCTATCTATCTAAGAGGATCTCAAAACATAGATTTTGTAGGCAACCATGTTCGTGGTTTTCATAATGGCGTAGCAGGAGGCATTAAATTTAAATCAGGACGAAATATCCTCATTGTGAATAACTATTTTAGAAATACAGGGATTATTATGTATGGAACTGCGAATATGGTTTAGCTGACACTTATACATCCGTATTCGAATTGTCTAACTGGTTAGTTGCGGGCAACACTTTTGACTGGAAAAAATGGGAGGATAGTTATGCGTTTGGGATGGAACTCAACTGGGCAACTCGGACGCCTAACACGCATAAGGGTGTTTTTATAAGCAATGCATATATCAACTATCAAAATATACCATCCAACAGAAGGATCGGTTTAGGTTTAACAACGGATGGCGTAGGATTTTTCCCAGTTGATTCTTATGTGGCTGGGAACACCCGTGATGACACAGCAGATCGCATTTTAAAAGTGTCGGGATGGCCAGATGATTATCAGGACTTGATCCCTAATAAGAAGGCGTGGGGAAAAGTGCTTCCTGCCGATATGACATCAAAATATGAGGAGTACTCGAATATTTCCACACCGTTACGGGATAATCTGAGGTAAACGCAAAATAGAGCAACAGAACATGAGGGTGGACCATAAGTTGAGCGAAATATCAACTCGTGGTCCATCTTTTTGTGCTTTCCTAATTTTGTCCACAAATCTATATTTCCCCCACTATTCGCGATACCCCTAAAAAAGGTACACTTAGTATGTTGAAAACACTTACAAAAGCGGGGTGACACGAATTGAAGAAGTTCTTCAAAAAGCTCTACGCGAATAAAATTTGGTTATTCATGGTTTTACCAGGAGTCGCATGGTTTTTAATCTTTGCGTATTTACCGATGTTTGGAACTGTGATTGCCTTTAAAGATTACCGTGTAGATGGAAGCGGATTCATATCTAGTCTAATGAGTAGTGACTGGGTAGGGTTAGAAAATTTCAAGTTTTTATTTAGAACAGATGATGCCTTTATTATTACAAGGAATACCGTACTTTATAACTTAGTCTTTATTGTCGTGGGACTCCTTTTGGGCGTTGCTTTGGCGATCGTCTTTAACAGTCTTGTAAACAAACGCATGGCAAAAGTGTATCAAACTGGTATGCTATTTCCCTACTTCCTGTCATGGGTTGTTGTGAGCTACTTCCTTTACAGTTTCTTGAGTGAAGATAGTGGACTACTTAACTCGCTGATTGTCTCCTTTGGTGGCGATCCAATCTCGTGGTATAGCGATCCACACTATTGGCCGTTCATCCTGATTTTCATGAACATTTGGAAGGGGATGGGCTACGGTAGTATCGTCTATTTAGCCGCGATTGCAGGTATTGATCGGAATTATTACGAAGCCGCAATGATCGATGGCGCCGGCAAATGGCAACAAATTCGCCACGTTACGATTCCGGCTTTGACACCACTGATTATCATTCTAACAATTCTAAACGTCGGCAAAATTTTCAACTCTGATTTCGGCTTGTTTTACCAGCTTCCGCGAAATTCAGGGCCATTATTCCCAGTGACGGATGTTATCGATACATACGTTTATCGTGGTTTAACATCGCTTGGGGACATCAGTATGAGTGCCGCGGCAGGGCTTTATCAGTCGATTGTCGGCTTCATACTTGTCATGCTTACAAACTACATCGTGAAGAAAATCGATCCAGAATATGCCCTATTTTAAAAACGGAGGTGAGTTAATTGGCAGAACAAATTGAACAAGTCGAGCAGTTAGAGCAGGTCAATGGCGACCTCCGCCTGCCGAAAAAAGATAAGCGTAAAAAAACAAAGCCTGACGTCATCGATTTCGGACCTAACATGAACGTAGCAATGAATATATTACTCGGATTCCTTGGCATACTATGCGTCTTTCCGTTCCTATACATCATTGTGATTTCGTTCAGTAGTCAAGATTCACTAGCAACACAGGGTTTCCGGCTTATCCCGAATGAATGGAGCACAGAAGCCTACAAATACCTCTGGAATATGAAAGGTCAGCTGTTGCAATCCTATGGCGTCACGATTGTGGTTACCGTAGTGGGAACTGTGTTTAGCGTAGCGATGATTGCCTTGTACGCTTATGCGATTTCCCGTAAACAATTCGCCTACCGCAAACAATTCACCTTTTTAGCCTTTTTCACGATGTTGTTTAGTGGCGGGATGGTACCAGCATACATCGTCATGACCCAAGTACTCCAACTGAAAAATTCCATCTGGGCACTGATTCTGCCTCTAGCAATGAACGCGTTTTACATCATGATTATGCGGACCTTCTTTATCCGCTCGATTCCAGAACCAATCCTAGAGGCCGCGCGAATAGAAGGCGCTAGCGAACTCCGCATTTTATGGAAAATTGTTTTGCCGCTATCGCTGCCAGGTATCGCGACGATTGCCTTGTTTAGCACGCTCGGTTATTGGAATGACTGGTTCAACGCCTCGCTATACATCGACAACCCACAACTAGTCCCACTCCAATCCCTGTTGATGAAAATTGAGAATAATCTTGAGTTCATGCGTCAAAATTCGGATATCGCGTTCACAGCCGGCGCATTCAAAAGCATTCCCCAAGACGGTGCGAAAATGGCGATGGTTGTCATTTCAACGATACCAATCGCGATTACGTATCCGTTTTTTCAAAAATATTTCATAAGCGGGCTGACCATCGGGGGAGTGAAAGAGTAAATCTGCGGGCTGAGAAACTGTTGGAGCTGCCCGAAATGAGTTACAGCATCTATTTACAGATTAGTGATAAAATAGGGTTCTGAGATTGACTCGGGATCCTGGTAAAAAGGGAGGATTTTTGATGAAGAAGAAAATGTTTCTGGTTATGATTTTGAGCAGTATGTTGTTGGTAATGGCGGCTTGTGGTAGTGATAAGTCGGCGAGTGGAGATAGTGAGGTTACATTGAAATGGTACATGATTGGGACGCCTCAAAAGGATAATGCGAAGGTGATGAAAGAGGTCAACAAATATACGCAAGAGAAGCTTGGCATCGGTGTCGACATGACGCAAATCGATTGGGGGGACTACGGCAGCAGAATGCAAACGATGATTAATTCGGGTGAAAATTTTGACATCGCTTACACCGCTGCGGGAGAATTCGTTACGTATTCGCAAAAAGGCGCTTTTATGGACATTTCGCCGTACTTAGATAAAGAAGGCAAGAAGATGAAAGCGGAGCTAAATAGCCAACTTTGGAAAGGCGTGACAATGGACGATAAAGTCTATGGCGTACCTTCCAATAAAGAAATCGGCGAGCAACAAGTGTATGTTTTCAACAAAGATCTCGTAGATAAATACAAGATGGACGTGTCAAAAGTAAATTCGTTCGCCGATCTTGGTCCACTCCTTAAAACAATTAAGGAAAACGAGCCAAACATTACGCCAATCGGTGGGAACAAGGACTTTAAGCCGGTGACGCCGTTTGATTATTTAATTGATTCAGCTGTTCCGCTTCCATTTGCGGTGGATGAGTACAATGATACTGGCAAAATCGTGAACTTCTACGAGCAACCAGAAACGATCGCCATTTTGAAGGATTTAAATGGATTTTATAAAGATGGTTATGTGAGTAAGGATATTGCGACGTCGACGGATCCATGGTCTTATGACAAGGAAAACTGGTTTGTGCGCATCGAGAAGTACCAGCCATACGCCGAATCGATTTGGGATAAGCAGACAAATGGTCAGTATAAAGTTGTGACGCAACCCATTATGAAAACACCAATCGTCAAAAATAGCTCAGTAACAGGTGCGATTCAAGCTGTATCGGTAACATCGAAGCATCCGAAAGAAGCGGTGGAATTTTTGAATCTGCTGAACACCGACCCGTACTTGCGTAACTTGGTCGATAAAGGAATCGAAGGTACGCACTATACAGAGCTTGCGGATGGCAGTATTGAAGATCTACCAGCGCGCGTGGAAAATTACTCGATGCCAACATACGCACTCGGAAATCATTTTATTTTGAAGAGATATTCGGATGAGCCAAAGGACAAGTGGGAGAAATTCAAAGAGTTTAATGAGGAATCTAAAGCTTCGCCAGGACTCGGTTTCTACTTTGACTCGAAAAATGTTCGGACAGAGATCGCCTCGATTACAAACGTATGTAATGAATTTGGGCCGGCGCTTCTGACAGGGACGGTTGACCCAGATGAATATATGCCGAAGTTCAAGAAAAAGTTGAATGATGCAGGAATGAAGACAGTGATGGCGGAAATGCAGAAGCAATATGATGCGTTTAAGAAGGAAAATAAGCAATAAATAATAACACTTTGGCTGGGAGCGAGACTTCTGGCCAGAATATTTTTTGTATCAAATATAAAATTAATTTTCAAATAAACACTTGACTTTTAAAAACGACAAATGTAGAATGTAATTAACGACAAGTGTAGAAAGTGAGAGGTGATGAAGAAAATGAAGCGATTGCCGGATGCGGAATTCGAAATTATGAAAGCTGTTTGGAAGAGTTCGCCTCCTGTTTCCACGAATCAAATTATCTCGATGTTGGATGGAGATAAACACTGGAAGCCTCAGACAGTACTTACTCTATTAGTGCGCTTAATTGAGCGGGATTTTCTAGAAAGTGAGAAGGTTGGGCGGGAGAGAGTGTATTCGCCAATTGTGACGGAGGAGACGTATCTTCAATTAGAAACGGAGCAATTTATGGACAAGCATTACAATAATTCGCTAGTGGGACTTGTCAATACGCTGTATAAGGGCGGCGATGTGTCGGAGGAAGACATTGACGAGCTCAAAGACTGGCTTTCAAAAAGGGAGTGATAACACTTGGAACATATCATCTACACGCTATTAGAAGCTTCTATCACAATGGCGATCATCATCGTGCTAGTTTTACTATTTCATCATTTTTTCGGAAAAAAATATGCAGCTAAATGGCGCTACTATATTTGGTTTGTCGTTTTACTGGGGCTACTTCTGCCATTTCGACCTGAGTTTGAAACGGCGCTTATCAAGGCACCCATTGTTACGAATGTGGCAACCAATACGAACGAACCACAAGCGACGTCTG
The DNA here is from genome assembly GCF_000525835.1 of Listeria grandensis FSL F6-0971. Taxonomy (GTDB): domain Bacteria; phylum Bacillota; class Bacilli; order Lactobacillales; family Listeriaceae; genus Listeria_A; species Listeria_A grandensis. Next base: position 121,596 of record NZ_AODD01000013.1, on the reverse strand, counting down.
GTGGAGCCACGAATATCAGCGAGGTAAATGCCGTAGAAACACCAGCTGCGACGTGGTCGTGGTCATTGCCGCTGATTTTATTTAGCATTTGGCTCACTGGATTTATCATTTTTCTGGCATATAATATCTGGAAGCATTATCGCTTTTTAAACATGGTGAAGCGCTGGACGAAGCCGGTTACGGATAGAAGGATATTGTCGTTGTTCGAGCAAGAGAAACACGCGTTGGGAATAAAATCAAAGCATATCGATATACATATGTGCCGATTTGAAATTAGCCCGATGCTGATCGGGTTCCGGAAACCAACCATTTTATTACCGGAGAAACCGATTGATGATGAAGAATTATCATTGATTTTGCGTCATGAATTAGTGCACTATAGGCGCAAGGATTTGTGGGTGAACACAGCACTGTTACTCGCTACAGCAATCCATTGGTTTAATCCATTTGTGTATGTGATGGGTAGAGCATTTCAAAATGATTGTGAAGAATCATGTGATGAGCAGCTGCTTATGGGCGCAAACCTTGAGAAGAGAAGAACTTACGGGGAAGCGATCATTGGCTTGATTAAAAACAAAGATGTAAAACGAACAGCTTTATCAACTAATTTTTATGGAGGGAAAAGAACATTGAAAAACAGACTAACATCGATTATGGATACGAGTAAGAAAAAGGTAGGCGTAGCAGTACTTTGCTGTGGCGCAACGGCAGTAGCAGTTATTTTATCAGGCAGTATTTTATGAATCAAGGCAGTGAGAAAGCCGAGGCAGCAGCGGAAATCACGGCGAAGCGCGCACAAGAAATTGCTTTGGCAGAAACTGGCGGCGGCACAGTCGTGAAGTACAGCCTAGACTACGATAATGGCAAGAAAATGTACGATATCAAGATTGTAAAAGGTAACGTGGAGTATGAAATGGACATCAGCGCAACCAACTCCAAAATTTACAGTTTCGAGAAAAAAACGATTCCAACCACAGCAAAAGCTACAACGACGGCGGCAACTTCCAAGCTAAAAGTGACGCCAGTAAAAGAAATTACAGTAGCTAGAGCTAAGCAAATCGCTCTTGCAAAAACTGGCGGAGGAACAGTGACGCGCGCAACAGTGGACTATGAAAACGGCAGAAAAGTGTTCGACATCCAAATCGTCAATGGCAGTGCAAAATATGAAATGGACGTCGGCGCAACCGATTCGAAAATTTACAGCTACGAAAAAGAAACGGTGAGAACGAACTCAGCGAAAGCGAACAACAGCACACAAAATAATACAACAAATAACGCACAGACAACAAAGCCAAAAACGAATACAACAGCACCGAAAACAAGCACTGCAACGGAAATCACAGCAGCACGAGCACAACAAATCGCATTAGCTAAAACGGGTGGCGGTAGAGTTGTTCAATCAAGCGTTGATTATGAAAACGGTCGTAAAGTATACGATATTAAAATCATCAATGGCAATCTAGAATATGACATGGAGATTGGCGCGGCGAATTCAGTCGTGTATAGCTTTGAAAAAGAAGTTATCAATAAGCAACCTGCGACGAGCACGAAGCCAAACACTAACAGCACTTCAAATAATGCTACGTATAATGATTATGACGACGATGATGATCGCTATGATAATGACAATGACAATGATGACGATGACAAGTACGATAATGACTACGATGACGATGACAGATACGACAACGACTAAGTTACCATACATGAGCACTCCTCATAAAGTAGACGCTAGAAAAATTTCTAGTATCTATTTTATGGGGAGTTTTTCTGTAAAGTTTCCCAATATATGATTGCGGTTGCAGCATGCTATGCGATATACTTAGAGAGACTGTTGACATCAGCAGAATTACAGGATGAAAGGGAGCGTTATATAATGAAAAAAATAGCAAAGCAGCGTTTAAGAGGCGTCTATCTCTATTCGCTTATCGTGTGGTTAGTGTACATGTACGTGACTGATCGAATGGAAGATTATCAATTCGCATTGGAAGGGTATACATCTGTGATCCCGTCCATTGGAGATGTATTGCCGAATTCGATTATTGCAGGAATTATTTTATGGTTAGCCTATATTTTTATTGGCTTGCCGTTAATGGGGTCGATCCAATGGTTTTTCCTGAGTATTGCAGATCAACAAAAAGCAAGTTGGCGCGAAATTTTAGAAGTATTTACAAAGAAAAATTATGTACGGTATTTCGTCGCGAGTCTGATTATAATGATTTTTATTGGATTATGGTCGCTACTTTTGATTGTGCCGGGGATTATTAAGTCATTTAGTTATTCCCAAACGTTCCGATTAATGCGCGATAACCCAGAAATGGGCGTGATGGACGCGATCACTTTGAGCCGCAAACGGATGAATGGGCGCAAAACGGAATTGTTTTTTCTACAGTTGAGCTTTATTGTGTGGCTTATTCTACCAGGGATATTACTGATTGTCGGCTTTGCTTTGGGAAATATGGCGTTAGTCGCGGTTGGGGACGTACTATTCTTCATCGCATTGGCGCTTATCGGACCGTATTTCCAGACGACGAATGCCGTGTTTTATGTGGAAGAAATTAGAGGTAGAAATGACGCCAATCAAGCTTTAAAATTTTGATTTGGAGGAGAGCACATGGTGGAAACGGTAGATCAATACATCGCTTGCTTAGAGACGGAAGAACAGCATAAATGGACGATGACGTTTGTTGCGTTTATGCGTGAGAATTATCCGGATTTTGAAGAGAAAATTTCCTATCAAATTCCGACGTTCAAATTCGGTCAGCAATACATCGCCTTTTCGAATGCAAAAACGCATTTTTCGGTGCATACGCTAGATTTTGAGTTGGTTTTGGAGATGAAAAACCGCTTACCGAGAGCAAAATTCGGAAAAGGCTGCGTAAAAATGAAATTTGAAGATGATGATGCGATTCCAGAACTGTTTAAATTCTGTCGGGAAATCGTAGTTCGGAATCAAATAGGTATGTAATTTTGTTGAAGAAATCGCCCAAGTTGAGATGTAACTTGGGCGTTTTTTTTGGCTTCTAGAAACAGTTTAAACAAAAAATGACTTTTAATGTCGTGTCGAAGCAGATTAGATGACGAAGCTCTGTGGTATAGTAATTAAGAGAACGCTTGTTCTTGTTTTGGAATAGAGGGGGATATAGAGATGTATAATGATACCATTTTAGATGGAGCAGTTGTAAATGTGAAAGATGTGCTATTCGGCGCAAAAGGAGATGGGAAAACCGATGATACAGTGGCGATTCAGGCAGCGATAGACGCCTTGTTTGCATCGCCGGTTGGGCCAAGTTCCACGGTTGCGATGGAAGGCGGAATCGTGTTTTTTCCACCCGGTGAGTATGTGATAACGAAGCCAATTTATGTTGTTAATACGGGGATTAAGTTGATAGGCGCGTCGCCAGTGGCTTCTCTCATCGTTCCGCGAGGCGAGTTAGTGACGGATTCGAGTGGTGCGAAGAAGGTATTGTTTGATGGGATAGAAGAAGGAAATGCTGTGATTGAGATTAAATATATTAATAAAGAAGGCAAGCGAACCTTTATGCGGAATTTGAATATCCAGAATCTAGGTTTCGACCTTCGTAATGTGAATAAAACAACGATGATTCGTGCGATTCGACCTTATGATTTGTGTCATTTTGAGAACCTGATGTTTGTGAATATTAGGGGAACCGCGATTGCTTGTATTAGTGAATATCCGGATAACGCGCAGCCAGAGCCGAAAGGATTGGGACAAGGGCTGGTTTTGCGCGATATTCATATTGACAATAGTAGTACGGTTCTCGACAGCTTAAAAAATGGACAGTATGTTACGTTTAATAAGCTAATCGATCGTGGTCGCCCGCAAGATGCCACGCTTCCTGCTATTTATTTAGAAAATATCAACGAGAGTTATTTAGATGGCGTCAAAGTGAATGCGACAGGCGTGGAGGTTGATATGGCGGGGAACATCATTCGTGATGCCGCGATGCAAACAAAGATTTCGTACGCGCCGAGATCCGCGCTATTGATGGAAGGTTGTCAAGGCGTCAATATTCATATGTCCTCCTTTAATCAGTTAAGCAAAGCCGCGATTGATATTTGCAAAGGCACGATGGGAAAACAACGCGCGTCCATTTACAATTTTATTGGTGGGAATACGTTTGAAGAGATAACCGAATGTGCGATTCGAATGAATGGTGGCGTGGTGACTGATGGTGCCGGGAAAAATGTGAGTAATATTATCATCAATGAAAATCGTATTTTAGGTAATCGCCAGCCAGAATACGTGTATCAGCTTGACCATTGTGATTTAATCACTATTCATGGCCGTGCGAGCGTGAAAATAGGTTCCAATGCACTGAACACGACAATTTATGCGTCAGATATTAACAAGGCAAGTAGCGATAATTCTATTTTAGGTGAGCGGAAAATAGTGGATGAAGGTCAGCGTACATTGCTTATAGGGCGCGAATATCGTTTTGATAACTACACACAGGCGTTGGTGATTAATTCTGTAGTAAAACCAGGTGGATTAGAACTTCCTGTTGATGAACGTGCGACTATTGAACGCGCGGCTCCATCAAATGCGGGTAAAATTGCGATCGTTCAAGAAAACAATGAAGATAAGTTGTTTTTTGTGAAGAAATGTCTAGACGGAACATACCAATGGGCGCGTGTGCAGAGTGAGCTAGTGTATACAGATTACGTTACTCCGAATAAATATAAGCTGAGTACATCCTATATTACGGGAACCTATATTGGGAATGTGACGAAACTGCGTGTGCTAGCAACAAATCGCACAACCGGCGCAGTGATTGAAAAAGCTGGCGGTGAGTTTTTTGCAGATGGTACGTTCCGATTCTACTACAAAGCAGTGTTGAATAATACGAACTATGATGTTAAGATGCAAGTAGTCAGCAGAACAGGCGAGATTTTCTACATTACTGGTCTTGAAATCGAATATTGAGAGGAGCTAGTTTATGAATAAATATCCAGCTATCCACCAAGCAGCGCTGAACTTAAAAGGCGCAACGCATGATTACAAAGAAGAGTGGGGTTCCGACCGCTATTTTGTTGGTGAAAAAATGTTTGCGATGTGTGGTACGAACAAAGAAGGGCGTGATATTCTCACGGTCAAAGTTGAGCCGAACCAGGGCGAAATTTTGCGAGCGGAGAACCCGGCGATTATTCCGGGCTACTACATGAATAAATCCCATTGGGTGTCCGTATTGCTGGATGAAGAAAAGAACGATGACTTCCTTGCAAAACTGCTAGCGCACGCATACGAGCAAGTCTTACGAAAACTCCCGAAATACCGTCAAAAAGAGATCGAAGGCTAAAAAAAGAGGTTATCGCGGAATCAAGTGAGCGATAACCTCTGTTTCACATTACTGTAGAAGCGAACGATTCACATGTCTAATTTCCAAAACGTTCGATAATTCATTGACTAATGCAAGGACAAACGGTACAATTAATAGTGGAAAAAGCTTGGCAAACCGAGCTTAAAAGACCAATTAAATGAGGTGTTTAGATGTCTTCAGTTGTTGTTGTAGGAACACAGTGGGGCGATGAAGGAAAAGGGAAGATTACGGATTTTCTTTCCGAGAATGCGGAGGCCATCGCGCGTTACCAAGGCGGTAATAATGCAGGTCATACGATCAAATTTGATGGAGAAACATACAAATTGCACTTGATTCCATCGGGTATTTTTTACAAAGAGAAGGTTAGTGTTATCGGAAACGGGATGGTTGTTGATCCGAAAGCGCTTGTGACCGAACTTGCATACTTACATGATAAAGGCGTTGATACTGGGAATCTGCGTATTTCAAACCGCGCGCACGTTATTTTACCATATCACATTCGCATTGACGAAGCTGATGAAGTTCGTAAAGGCGCTAACAAAATCGGCACAACCAAAAAAGGGATTGGTCCAGCATACATGGACAAAGCCGCTCGCGTTGGTATCCGTATCGTGGATCTTTTGGATAAAGAGACTTTTAAAGAGAAATTAGAGCATAACTTACAAGAGAAAAACCGTTTATTGGAGCGTTTCTATGAGTTGGAAGGCTTTAAAATAGAGGATATTTTAGAAGAGTACTACGAATATGGTCAGCAATTTAAGCAATATGTTTGCGATACATCAGTTGTGTTGAATGACGCGCTAGACGATGGCAAACGGGTTCTTTTTGAGGGTGCGCAAGGGGTTATGCTGGATATTGACCAAGGTACATATCCGTTCGTAACGTCGAGTAATCCGATTGCTGGTGGTGTGACAATTGGTAGCGGCGTTGGCCCATCTAAAATTAACCACGTTGTCGGCGTTGCCAAAGCGTATACGACGCGTGTTGGTGATGGTCCGTTTCCGACGGAGCTTGATAATGAAATCGGGGATAGAATTCGTGAAGTTGGCCGTGAATACGGAACGACGACTGGCCGTCCGCGCCGTGTTGGTTGGTTTGACAGTGTTGTTGTCCGCCACGCCCGCCGTGTGAGTGGTTTGACGGATCTTTCCTTGACGCTTTTGGACGTGTTGACAGGCATTAAGAAATTGCAAGTCTGTGTCGCGTATGAGTTGGATGGCAAGGTTATTGAAGAGTTCCCAGCGAGTTTGAAAGAATTAGCTCGTTGTAAGCCGGTATACGAAGAGTTAGGCGGTTGGGAAGAGGACATAACGAATGTGAAGTCGTTGGATGATTTACCGGCGAATGCGCGTCATTATATGGAACGTATTGCTCAGTTGACTGGCGTTCAGGTTTCGATGTTCTCTGTAGGACCAGATCGTTCGCAGACACATGTTGTGAAGAGTGTATGGCGATTATAAAGCTGAAACGGCCCGTTCAGCTCCGAAAAAAACTGGAGCGGCCGCAGTAAAAAGCCGCTCTTGCTTTTTGCCGCGGCCACGAAAATTCCGAGAGGCTGGCTCTTAAAGCTAGATTTCAAAGACGCAGAAATAGGGAGAGAAGTTAGGTGTAAATTCCTAGCTTCTCTTTTTTTATGTGTACATAGTTTTATGATTTACTATATAGTTAATGTTATTTTTATTTATTTGACAGGATGGTTATCTATTGTATATAATGCAAGTAAGATGGCTTTTTAGTTTAGTTAACTTTAGAGTTTACTGTAAGCGTTTTATATGAGAAGGAGCGATGCGAAATGTTGAGAGAAGAATATCCGCGACCGCAATTTGTAAGGGAAAACTGGATGAATTTGAATGGGGAATGGAAATTTGCTTTTGATGACGGGGACGTTGGGTTGCGTGAGGGCTGGTTTCGTGGCGATGTGACGTTTGCGAAACGGATTGTCGTGCCATTTGTGTATCAGACAGTGCTTAGTGGGGTTGATGATCAGACGCATCATGAGATTGTTTGGTATAAGCGGGAGTTTGAGTTGGATGGGGATTTGGACGGTGGCAAGGAAGTGAAGCTGCATTTTGGTGCGGTGGATTATTCGGCGAGCGTTTTTGTGAATGGGCAGAAGGTCGGTGAGCATGACGGCGGGCATACTTCGTTTACGTTAGATATTACGCCATTTGTGGCTAGTGATGAGGCTGTGACGCTAGTTGTGCGGGTATTTGATCCGCAAAAAGATGAGACGATTCCGCGTGGGAAGCAGAGTTGGACGCCGGAACCGGATTCGATTTGGTATACGAACACGACGGGAATTTGGCAGACGGTTTGGCTGGAAATCGTGGACGCGCTACATATTGAAAAGCTGCACATGACGCCGAATGTGGACACGGGTATGGTGGAACTCGATTTGATTTTTGCGGGTGGCGTTGTTGGTAAGCGCTTACGATATGCGATTCGTTTCGGGGAGACGTTGGTTGCTGAAGATGCGGTGACGTTGACGCAAAACCATATGCAACGCGACGTGGCGATTTATCAAAAACAGATTTTTCGCTCGCCGAACCATAATGATGGCTGGAATTGGACGCCAGAAAACCCGAACCTTTTCCATATTGCATTTTGCCTAGAGGATGATTCGGCGGTGTATGATGAAGTTTCGTCGTATTTCGGAATGCGCAAGGTGCACACGGAGGCCGGCATGATTTATTTGAACAACCGCCCTTACTACCAAAAATTGGTGCTAGATCAGGGTTACTGGCGCGAAGGTTTGTTGACTGCGCCGTCCGACGCGGCGTTGCGTTACGATATCGAGCTTGCCAAGGAAATGGGATTCAATGGTTGCCGCAAACATCAGAAAGTAGAAGATCCGCGTTTCCTATATTGGGCAGATACGCTGGGATACCTCGTTTGGGGCGAATGCGCGGCGGCGCCAGTTTACACAGAAGACGCCGCGACCAGACTGACTCGCGAATGGTTAGAAATTATCGAACGCGATTACAATCATCCGAGCATTGTGACGTGGGTGCCGATCAACGAAAGCTGGGGCGTACCAGGGATTCACAACAACCGTGAACAACAACATCACACCCAGGCGATGTATCATCTCATTCATTCACTCGACAAAACCCGTCCGGTAATCTCCAATGATGGCTGGGAAATGACCGAAACCGATATTTGTGCGGTGCATAATTATTCACACGGCCGAGAAGACGAACCCCAGAAGTATGCCGATTTTAGCGCGATGATCCACGACAAAGAAGCCATTTTGAAATCCCAACCCACATTACGCGCGGTCTATGCCGCAGGATTTGAGCACCAAGGCGCGCCAATTTTGCTAACAGAATTCGGTGGAATAGGTTTTCAAACAGGTGACCAGACAGGCTGGGGCTACACAACCGTGAAAAACGCCGAAGAATTCGTCGCCGATTACAGCCGCGTCATGCAAGCCGTTTACAGTTCCAAAGCCCTACATGGCTACTGCTACACCCAACTGACCGACGTGGAAGCCGAAATCAACGGGCTACTAACATACGACCGCGAGCCAAAATGTGAATTAAAGCGGATACGAGAGATAAATGACCAGTATTTCAATCAGATTGTAGAATAGATGACAAATAAGAAGGGCCCCAGAAAATGAGGTCCTTCCAACAATGTGTGAAATGTTTGCCAAGCCAGAGCGAAAGTGCTAGAATAAGTCTTGTCGGTAAAAACATTTATCGCACGGGTTGTTAGCTCAGTTGGTAGAGCAGCTGACTCTTAATCAGCGGGTCGTGGGTTCGATCCCCTCACAACCCATCTTAGAGCCTCAACAGTTTATGGCTGTTGGGGTTTTTATTTTGCTTTGAACTACCCGTCTCATCACGGGTAGTTCGATAATCAGCAATAAAAATACTTTCAAATTTAGCTTCGAAAACTTCGTGATCCAGCAAGTTGGTGCTCATCTTTTTAAAATGTAAAAATTCTCAAGCGCCCCCAAGCGTATAGGTTTCAAAATCTGGGTCGAATTTGACTATTCCAGAACCTTTAATTTTATAGAGCTCTGATTCCTGCAATAATACGAGATAAACCGATTTTTAAAATTTTCTTAGGACATGCAATATTAATTCTAATAAATCCGATTCCCTCTTCTCCAAAGTCTGAACCTATTTGAACATCCACTTTATTTTCAAGCAAAGCTTCGTAAAGTGCCTCATCTTCTACATTTAGAGCTCTACAATTCAGCCACATTAAATAAGTTGCCTCTAAGTTTGTCACAATTATCGAAGGACAGTGCCGTGCTACTTCCGATTTCACATAATTGTAATTTGAAATGATGTAATCATTAAGATTATCTACCCAGTCAGCGCTACCACTGTATGCTGCATTTAACGCGATTTTACCGAGTGTGTTCAAAGGGAAGTCTGAATGTTCATTTGTATATGTGTGGAATTTTCTTAGAAATTCAATATTAGTTGTTATATAAAACGAAGCTTTAATTCCAGCTAGATTAAATGTTTTTGTTGGAGCCATTAAAGTAATAATTTGTTTTTCATATTTAGGGCATGCCTTAGCCAGAGGTATATGCTTATAACCAGGCATTGTTAAATCTGCATGAACTTCGTCGGAGATAATAGGTACATTATATTTTTTACATATTTCAACCATAGTAGTCAATTCTTCCAAATTCCAACATCGACAACCAGGGTTTTGTGGGTTACAAAGGATAAAAAGTTTCGCTTTTGCAACTTTTTCTTCAAAGTTTAACCAGTCTATCGAGTAGCTTTTATTTTTATAAACTAATGGTGAGGAAATATCATTGCGCCCCATTCTCCTCGTTATTAAAAAAAAGGGATGATAGATAGGTGTATGCATTAATATAAAATCATTCTTTTTAGTTAGACAATGAATAACCATTGAAATAGAAGATAATACAGATTCTTTGAAAAATATTGAAGATTCATTTACGGTGAAATCATGCCTAGTGTCTAACCAATTGGATATGTTTTTTTTACAGCATAATCAGATAGTTGATTGGTGTACATTTGGCTATCTATTTTTTCTTGAAGTGCTTTAATCACATTTGGCGGGGCCTTAAAATCCATGTCAGCAATCCACATAGGAATAATGTCACCCAAATTGATACCTTTAGGAGCCATGACGTTGCCCTATTCAAGTTATGTATTTGGAGGATATAGTATAATGATTGTGGGTATTCTCTTCACATTAAGTATGCTAGCTATTTTCATAACTTCCAAGAGAATGGAGCGGTTAACATCTAATAGCTAATATGTAGATTGAAGTTTTGGAGCATCATAATGATGTTGACATTTAAGTGAGATATGGAGTTAGTGTTGCACATGTGGAGATTTTTTGCGGATGATTACTTGTGTAGGTTGTTGGGTGTTTAAGATAGCAAGTTTTTAACTTCTGAGTAATTTATAAGATGGGTCGCTGTCGAGTCTAACGTGTAAGGGTATGCGATTATTAAGTTCGAGTGACTGTAGAGCGCAATCACTTGAGTAAAGTTTCCAAATCATCGGTGATAAGATAATTTAGGAGGACTGACATGAAAAAAACTATATTGACTATAGGAATATCGCTCTTTGTGTTGCTTAGTTTTATGGATATTATGCTACTCAATGATGTGAATACCTCGACAATAGTGGGAGCTTTGATATTGGGAGTTGCTCAGACCTTAATAGTTCTTATTCCAATAGTAATAATTATTCTACTAGTTAAGATGATCAAGAAACGAGGTACAAACTGATTAAAAACGACTACCAATGTGCGAAGTTTGGTGGTCGTTTTTTATTTGTGTTGTGGACGTAATGGCGATCCCTAACTCAAATTCACAAAAAATAGTTTACCCGACTGCACTAAAGGGAACGATATATTAACTTCGACCAAAAACAGCATGTGTCTTGTATACCAACGCAATACACTATCCGGAAAACGCAAAACATCCGTATCGCCGAATAATACACTAGTTATTTTAATCTCAATTAATATGTATCAATCCCTGTCATATAAGGCTTAATCGTCAATACACTAAAGTTGGCACGAAAATTGCTTTATATTAATTGGGTAGAAAAATAAAATTTAATTATGTAGGAGGGAAAAAGATGGTAGGAATTATCCTTGCAACTCATGGCGAATTTGCTGAAGGTATCTTGCAGTCCGGAACAATGATTTTCGGGGAACAAGAAAACGTTAAAGCAATCACATTGATGCCAAGCGAAGGCCCAGAAGATATCAAAGCCAAGATGGAAGCAGCAATCGCGTCATTTGATAGCCAAGATGAAGTACTATTCTTAGTTGATCTTTGGGGAGGCACCCCGTTCAACCAAGCAAACGGTTTGTATGAAGAACATAAAGATAAGTGGGCAATTGTCGCTGGTCTTAACTTGCCAATGTTGATTGAATCTTTTGCATCACGTTTTTCAATGAACTCTGCGCAAGAAATCGCTAAAGCTATTTTGACACCAGGTCAAGAAGGCGTGCGTGTCAAACCAGAAGAATTACAACCGCAACCACAAGAAGCAGCAGTTGCTGAACAACCAAAATCGGACCTTGCTCCAGGAACAGTTGTTGGTGACGGCAAAATTAAATTTGTCTTAGCACGCGTTGACTCTCGTTTATTACACGGTCAAGTTGCTACTGCATGGACAAAATCAACAAATCCAACGCGCATCATCGTCGTTTCTGACGCGGTTGCAAAAGACGATCTTCGTAAAAAATTAATCGAACAAGCGGCACCACCTGGCGTTAAAGCCAATGTTATTCCAGTAGACAAAATGATTGAGATTTCAAAAGATCCTCGTTTTGGGAATACAAAAGCACTTCTTTTATTCGAAAACCCGCAAGATGTTCTCCGTGCTGTAGAAGGCGGCGTGGAAATCGAGCAAGTAAACGTTGGTTCTATGGCCCATTCAGTTGGTAAGGCAGTTGTAAGTAAAGTACTTGCAATGGGACAAGAGGATGTAGAAGCTTTCGAAAAATTGAAAGCAAAAGGGATTAAGTTTGATGTTCGGAAAGTTCCTAACGATTCGAGCGCAAACATGGACGACATCATCAAGAAAGCAAAAGCTGAACTAAAAGCGCAGTAATAAATTCAAAATAGGAGGTATATTTATGTCTGTAATAGCAATAATTTTAGTAATTTTAATTGCCTTTCTAGCTGGTATGGAAGGAATCTTAGACGAATTCCAATTCCATCAGCCACTAGTAGCATGTACATTAATCGGTCTAGTAACAGGTAACTTAACGGCATGTATTATCCTTGGTGGGACACTTCAAATGATTGCGCTTGGTTGGGCAAACATTGGAGCAGCAGTAGCGCCGGATGCCGCACTTGCGTCAGTAGCATCAGCAATTATTTTAGTATTAGGTGGACAAGGCGTAGCAGGTATTCCTTCAGCGATTGCCATCGCGATTCCACTTGCAGTAGCAGGTCTTTTCTTAACAATGATCGTTCGTACTTTGGCAGTTCCTATCGTACATTTAATGGATAGAGCCGCAGCAAAAGGAAGTTTCAGAGAAGTGGAATGGTTGCATATCGGTGCCATCTGTATGCAAGGTGTTCGTATCGCGATTCCAGCAGCAGCACTTTTATTCATTCCAGCAGACAGCGTACAATCTTTCCTAGAATCAATGCCAGCATGGTTAACAGAAGGTATGGCAATTGGTGGGGGAATGGTAGTAGCAGTAGGTTATGCGCTTGTTATTAACATGATGGCAACAAAAGAAGTATGGCCATTTTTCATCATCGGTTTTGTCGTAGCAGCAATTACTCAATTAACACTTATCGCAATTGGTGCTCTAGGTGTTGCGTTAGCTCTTATTTACCTTAACCTTTCTAAAATGGGTGGCGGTAATTCAAACGGTGGCGGAGGCGGTAATTCCAAAGATCCGCTCGGCGACATCCTAAACGACTATTAAACCTAAAAAAGGAGGAGAAAAGAATGGCAGAAACAGAAAAAAATTGTCTTATCGAAAAAAGACCGCTTGAGTGTAGCTTGGCGTTCTACGTTTATTCAAGGTTCTTGGAACTATGAGCGTATGCAAAATGGTGGTTGGGCATTCTCAATGATTCCAGCAATCAAAAAATTATATAAATCAAAAGAAGACCGTTCAGCGGCGATGAAACGTCACTTGGAATTCTTTAATACACATCCATATGTAGCATCACCAATTCTTGGAGTAACACTTGCACTGGAAGAAGAACGTGCCAATGGTGCACCAGTTGATGACGTAGCAATCCAAGGGGTAAAAGTCGGGATGATGGGACCTCTAGCCGGTATTGGAGATCCAGTATTCTGGTTTACAGTTCGTCCAATGTTAGGTGCATTAGGAGCTTCTCTTGCAATCAGCGGAAACATCCTTGGCCCAATCATTTTCTTCGTAGCTTGGAACATTATTCGTTGGAGCTTCATGTGGTATACACAAGAGTTTGGTTACAAAGCTGGTTCTAAAATCACAGACGATCTTTCCGGTGGCCTTTTACAAGATATCACAAAAGGTGCTTCCATACTCGGGATGTTCGTGCTCGCCGCCCTGGTGCAGAGGTGGGTATCCATTGTCTTCAAACCAGTCATTTCTGAAGTTAAGCTAGATAATGGTGCCTATATTGATTGGAATTCACTTCCAAGTGGTGTTGACGGTGTTAAAACAGCATTCGAACAATACACGCAAGGATTATCACTTTCTCAAGTAAAAGTAACAACTTTGCAAAATAACTTGGATAGCTTAATTCCAGGACTTGCAGCATTACTACTAACATTCCTATGTATGTGGTTGCTTAAGAAAAAAATCAGTCCAATTGTCATCATTCTAGGACTATTCGTAGTTGGTGTAGTTGGTCACGTAATCGGACTTCTGTAAAATTAAGCCGATAAAAAAGAGGCTGGTGCAATTAATGGCTAGCCTCTTTTTATTAGTTTAAGGTATAATGATTAAAACGAGTGAAAAGAAATGGAGCGAATGTAGTTGGTTGAATCGATTAATACACAAGTAGACATGAAAATAGATGCCACCGCTTTTACCGGACTGACAGATTATGGTGAAATTTTGATTGGGGATAAAGGCTTCGAATTTTACAACTCACGCGATGTACGCAAGTTTATCCAAATCCCGTGGGAAGAAGTGGATCAAGTCATCGTTTCAGTCATGCTAAAAGGTAAATGGATTCCTCGCTACGCCATCAAAACCAAGCGCAATGGCACGTTTACGTTTGCTTCTAAGAGGCCAAAAGATGTACTCCGAGCAATAAGGGTTTATGTAGATCCAGCTAATATGGTGAGTTCTCTGAGCTTCTTTGATGTCATCAAAAATGCCTTTAAATCCATGTTCACGAAGAAAAAAAAGAAGAAGTGAGCCATTAGTCTTCTGGAATTAGCTCTGATACAATGAAGTTATGTGATTTTTTATATTTTACAAAATTAACCATATTTATTTACAAAGTAACTTCTATCAGTTATACTAGAACTATCTATAAATAAATGACAGGAGGGTATCTGTATGGCAACAAGCATACAAAAAAATAATAACGTTATTGCTTTGCGTGATAAAGATTTCAACAAAGCTGTTAAATTATTTGAAAGCCCCACTATTGATTTAAATAAAGTTAATTCAGTTGCGCTAAAGATGAAGAGCGCGAAAAAAGTAAATATAAAGATTCATTAATTAGGAGATTGAGCTAAGATGAGTGATGATGGACGACAAACAAGTGATGAGATCGATGTATTTTCTCTAAATTCATTAGTGTTTCATGATGAAGTTGTAGGCCCCTTTGAATGCGGGATTGCGTTATTGGATGATTTTATCTGCACGGAGGCTATCAAACAAGATACAGAAATGCTTAATTCTACAACGGTTATGATGAAAGGTAACGAATTGATTGGCTATTTTACCATATGTGCGGGGGAGGTAACTTTAGCGAAGAAATTCAAAAAATCTAAAACAAAATATTTTACTAATCAATTGAAAATTTATCCAGCCTTTAAGATTACCCATTTTGCGATAAAATCAAAGTATCAAAGGCAAGGTTATGGATTAACCCTTATGAATACTCTTTTTAGGATATTTAGTGTAAATATTGCTCCATACGTTAAGTTTCCAGTTTTAGTGGTCGATTCTTTGAATACTAAGTCCACCGAGTTTTACAAGTCTATGGGTTTTTCTGATATTGAACAATTTTCTGGTGTAGGACAACATTTAATGGGCATTGCAACTAGAGAAGTTCAGGAAATTATCATTAAAGAAATGAGCGACAGTGATATAGTCTAAATTAAGCCCCTCTACTAGGGTTTCTTTGCATTTTCTTTAAAAGATGATATCTTTGAAGTAGAAGGCACGATTAAGAAGCGCAAAACTAGTAACGAGGAGGAGAATCAAAATGAAAAAGCCAAGAATTTTTGCAATGTCATTTGCAAGTGTATATCCGTTGTACATACAGAAAGTTGAAAGGAAAGGAAGAACAAAAGCGGAGGTTGATGAGATCATTTTCTGGTTAACTGGCTATGATCAGAAAGCTTTGCAAAACGTGTTGGAGCAGAAAGTAGATTTTGAAACCTTTTTCGAGCAGGCGCCGGAAATGAATTCTAATGTCGGCTTGATTACAGGCGTGATTTGTGGCTATCGTGTCGAGGATATCGAGGACAAATTGATGCAACAAATTCGTTATTTGGATAAGTTGATCGATGAACTGGCTAAAGGAAAAGCAATGGACAAAATTCTTAGAAAAGCATAGACGCAAAAAGACAGGAACATTCGAAAAATTAGCGGATGTTCCTGTCTTCTATTTATTTACTACTAGTAGCTATAAAAAGGGAGGCATCTTGATTCATAAATAGGTTGTTACCGTGATGGAATACTTCGATAGTTGCGTTTTTAAAACCTGTCTGTGCTAGTAGTTCCTCTAGTTCGGCAGCGACAAATCCATTATGGACTTTTGGATGGCTTATTTGAGGGTTTTTATCGAAATCGACAATGATCAATTTACCGTTCTCATTTAACGTCTTGTAGAGTTGCTCTAGAATGATTTTCGTATCTGGAATATGTAGCAGGACTAGTGATACGAGAATAATATCTGCTTTTACAGGGATGGTATCTGCTGTGAAATCAGAGACTAAAGCGCTAACGTTTTGGAGCGGATGAGATGCTAGTTTTTCATTTATAATCGCCACCATATTTTCTGCTGCATCGATTAGAGTAGCGGATTCGACAAGGCCAGCCAGTTGCAAGCCAACGAGTCCCGTCCCGCTCCCATAATCGATGAGCGTCTTATCACCCGCGTCCGCCAATTCTTCTTTGACTCTATTAGCAATGATATTCGCAAGTTCGATTCGTTGGGGATTATCGTATTTTTTTGCTATATTTTCGAAAATATTATCTTCCATTTTTTAGCACGTCCTTTATTGCATGATAGAGTATCAGTATAGTAGAATCCGGTGTTTTTAGCAATGAATCGCATGGTGGTTGCACGCTTTTGGTGGGGAATGACAAACTAGGTGAGGAGTGATACATATGGCAATTAGGATTACTAGCCAAACAGAGGCGGATATTCCAGCGTTGTGGGAAATAGAAAAAACCGTCATGATAAAAGGGACGACACCACATATCGTGAAGGAAAACGAGTACGAGCAATTTAAACAGGATATTATGGCGCAACAAATGTTGGTAGCAAAAGATGAGGACGGCGTCGTGCTAGGCTCTTTGATATACCACTATCCTGGCAGCTCCGTCACGCGCAAACGGCAGTGGCTTTTCGGAATTTCTGTATCAAAAGCTGCACAAGGAAAAGGCGTAGGGAAGAAGCTAATTTCAAGTTTATTCGAGCTCGGAAAGGAAAATGGCATCGGCAAAATCGCTATGCGGGTCATGGCTACAAACACGAGCGCTATCGCATTTTATAAGCATTTAGGTTTTGAGCAAGAGGCGTATTTCAAGCGTGAATTTTGGATAGATGGTGAATGGGTGGATGACTATCAGTTTGCGTATTATTTGGATTAAAACCTTATTGGCATACCAAATACGAGATAATGAAGCGAGTTTTAAAAAATTGGTCTATCCTAAAAAATTACATATTATTTATAACTAAAGTATGATTGAAATTGAAAATATGTTAAACGAAATACACAATGAAATTCAATTTTTCACAAACTTATCGATTGGAAGCTCTCATGAGAAAATATAATCAATAAATCTGTGAATTACAAATTAAAAATCCGAACTTGTTATATGTATTGTTCATCAATGGGTTTAAAGAAAAATAAAAATTATAAGCGCTCTTCATTGTGCAAATTCTTGTGCATGTGATACAATGATATAAATGATAGCGGTTACATTGTGAATGAAAAAATTATGGTGTTCAGGTTCATTTTACGGTATGATAGAAGAATAAAACTTGAAGACATTGTTTCACACAAGATTGAGATTTTGCTGGATTGGTTAGGTGCGGATCTCAACAATAATAAGGAGGAAATACATATGTCAGAAGAACGACAATTAGAGAGAGGCTTAAAAAATCGCCATGTGCAGTTGATAGCGATTGGAGGCGCAATCGGAACTGGTTTGTTTCTTGGCTCAGGGAAATCGATTCATTTAGCAGGACCGTCGATACTGTTTGCTTATACGATTACTGGAATTATTTGTTTCTTGATCATGCGTGCGCTAGGAGAATTACTCTTATCGAATCTGAATTACCACTCGTTCGTTGACTTTGTTTTTGATTACTTAGGCAATGGCGCGGCTTTCGTAACTGGTTGGACCTATTGGTTCTGCTGGATCTCCATTGCGATGGCCGATTTGACTGCGGTCGGTCTATATACGCAATTCTGGTTTCCGAATGTGGCGCAATGGGTGCCGGGTCTGATCGCGTTAGTTATTTTGCTCGTGATGAATCTTGCAACCGTGAAATTGTTCGGTGAAATGGAATTCTGGTTCGCGCTTATTAAGGTAATCGCGATATTGGCATTGATTGTTGTTGGTACATTCATGATTATAAAAGGATTTTCAACAGATGCAGGCGCGTCTAGCTTTACTAATTTATGGAGTCACGGCGGTTGGTTCCCGAACGGTGCAAGCGGCTTTATTCTATCGTTCCAGATGGTTGTATTCGCTTTTGTCGGGATTGAGCTTGTCGGCTTGATGGCTGGGGAGACGAAAGACCCCGAGAAAGTAATTCCAAAAGCGATCAACAATATCCCGATTCGGATTATTATCTTCTATATAGGTGCGTTAATTGTGATTATGAGTATTTATCCATGGAATGACATTAATCCAGCACAAAGTCCGTTTGTACAGGTTTTCGCGGCTTTAGGAATCGCGGCAGCAGCAGCTATCGTTAACTTTGTCGTTTTAACTTCGGCGGCATCAGCGTGTAACAGTGCGGTTTTCAGTACAAGCCGGATGGTCTACTCGCTTGCCAAAGAAAAGAACGCACCATACCCGATGACAAAATTAACATCACATAAAGTTCCCGCCAATGCATTATTCTTCTCGACGATTGTTATCTTGATTGCGGTTATTCTAAACTACGTGATGCCAGAAGGTGTGTTCACGCTCATCACAAGTATTTCGACAGTATGTTTCTTGTATATTTGGGGAATCACGGTTATCTGTCACTTGAAATATCGTAAAACACGTCCAGAACTTGCAGCAAAAAATAAATTCAAAATGCCGCTATATCCAGTTGCTAACTACGTGATTCTTGTGTTCCTAGCTTTCATACTTGTTGTGCTAGCACTAGCGGAAGACACACGTGTAGCGCTGTTCGTAACGCCGGTTTGGTTCGTACTTCTAGTCGGGATTTATTTCATTCGTAAAGCGAGAACACAGAAGCAAGAACAGAACGCGACAGATTTAGATTAATAAGACTTCACTCAGAAAAACTGGAGCCTGCTTGTGGGTTTCAGTTTTTTGTTTGCCTTGCTTACAAATTTGTTTTGTTCTGTCACATACATCGAGGGATTCAGTGCTTGCTAAGGTGTATACTTAGGAAAAAACAATGGAGGCGACAACATGAGAAAAGGTATCATTATCGGGAGCGCAATGACAGTGTTAATTTTGGCGGTAGGGGGGGCCTATTGGTTGCTGACCAAGAGCGACACTACAAAAACTGGGAAGAACATGATGTATGAGCAAAAACGTGTTTTAGATCCAGTGAATAAACAATTAAAGACGCTTGATATCAGTAAACTAGAAGCGAAAGAAAAGCTAGTTATTGGTGCTGATGTCAATCAAATACAGCGACTCATTGCGACAAATAAGTTGAATTACGAGGAACTGGTGGGCACCTACTTAAATCGTATTAAGAAATATGATCAAAATGGACCAAAGCTAAATGCTATTACAGAAATAAATCCTAACGTCTTAGATGAGGCGAGGAAGCTCGATCAACACGCAAGTGCAAACAAAGCATCTTTACACGGAATACCGGTCTTACTAAAAGATAATATCGGTACGAAAAAAATGCCAACAAGCGCTGGTGCTGTAGCATTGAAGGACTGGGTGATCGGAAAAGATGCCACAATAGTAAAAAATTTAAAAGGCGAGTGGCGCGCTAATTCTCGGCAAAACAAACATGTCTGAATGGGCGAATTATATGGATCCTAGAATGCCAAGTGGTTACTCTGGAAAGACAGGACAGGACAAAAATCCGTATCTTGATGCAACACCATCGGGATCGAGTGCAGGTTCAGCAACAGCTGTGACAAGCGATTTTGCCGCTGTGACAATTGGGACAGAGACGAATGGTTCCATCATCTCACCAGCGATAGCTCAATCGGTAGTAGGGTTTAAGCCCAGTCATGGCACGGTTAGTGGCGAGTTAGTGATTCCGTTATCCAGACATTTCGATACGCCAGGCCCGATAACGAGAACTGTAAAAGACGCCTATTTGACGACAAGTGCCTTTATCAATCAGCCGATAAAAGCCGAGCTATCTAAAGAAGGGCTGAAAGGGAAGCGGATTGGCATATTATTTGATGCAGACAGCGCCATTTCTAAAAAAATCATATCAGACCTAGAGGTAGCAGGTGCTACGGTTGTAAAAGGAATGAAACTAGAAGAAAACCAGCAAGATTTCACCACATTTGATGACATCTTAAAAGCCGATTTTAAAACGGATTTGAATCAATTTTTGGAGAAGAATCAGGCGCCTATGAAGGATTTGGCAGCAATTATTGCGTTTAATAAATTAGATGAGGCGAGGAACATGAAGTATGGCCAAGGAAACTTGGAGGAATCGGAGAAAAATGAGGCCACAGTAGCGAGTGTCGATCAGCGTGCCGATGATTTAATTAAAAAGGCGAATAAGCGTATCGAATCGCTGTTAACCTCGAATAAATTAGATGCGCTGGTTGATCTAAATGCCGATAGTTTATTTTTAGTGCCGATCGCAGGAAATCCTGAATTGACCATCCCAGCTGGTTATGAAAAAGATGGTCAGCCGGTCGGTATGACGTTTGTTGGGCCGAATAAAGCAGATGAATCAATCTTTGAGATGGGATATGCCTATGAGCAAATTTCCAAAAATCGCAAAAGCCCCGTAATATCAGCAGACAATTCAAAATAAAAATGAAGCAACGCTAAATTCGGAAGGTAGCGGATTTAGCGTTGCTTTTTAGGTTGTAAAACTTGAAATAACTCTTTCTCAAGCGCAAAATAGGGTATATAAAAATAAAAGCGTGCAGATTAGGGGAATATTAGATGGATTCGGTGATTTTAATTACGATTATTATTGTGATTGTGGGCTTGACCTTCGATTTTATAAATGGGTTTCATGATATTGCGAATGCGGTGGCGACGAGTATTTCGACACGAGCACTGAAACCGCGCGTTGCGATTGGGATTGCGGCCGTAATGAACTTCTTCGGTGCGATTTCGTTTACAGGTGTGGCAGTGGCTCTGACATCGAGTATTGTCGATCCATTTGCTTTGAAGAATGGGGAATTTGTTGTTTTATGTGCGTTGATTTCGGCGGTAATCTGGAATCTGATGACTTGGGTTGCGAAGATGCCGAGTAGTTCATCGCATGCGTTGATCGGGTCGATTGCTGGGGCGTCAGTGGCGTCTGCGGGGAGTTTTGGTATCCTCAATTGGAGCGGCTTCACCACGATTATTATTGCGCTGATTATCTCGCCAGTTATCGGTTTTTCGGTGGGTTACGGGATTTATTCGCTATTTAAATTTCTATTTCGAAATAAGAAGTTGGTGCAGACGAATCGCCGTTTTCGGATTGCCCAGATTGGGACAACTGCGATGCAGGCTTACGCTCACGGTACGAATGATGCGCAAAAAACGATGGGGATTATTACGCTGGCTTTGATTGCGAGTGGTTTGCAGAAAGATTCGACGATCCCGTTTTGGGTGCAAGTAAGCTGTGCTGCCGCGATGGCGCTCGGTTCCTCGATTGGCGGTTATCGAATTATTAAAACGGTAGGTACAAAGATTATGAAAATTGAACCGGTAACTGGTGTGGCCGCAGATTTAGGGTCGCTTTCGGTCATTATGAGCGCGACACTGATCCATTTGCCGATTAGTTCGACGCAAGTAATTGACAGCTCGCTGATGGGCGTGGGGACAGCAAACCATAAGAAAGAAGTCAACTGGCGAACTGGGAAGAATATGCTGGTGACGTGGATGATTACATTGCCCTGTGCAGGAATTTTGGCGGCTATTGTTTATTGGGTTAGCGCAGCAATATTTTTGTAATTGGAAATGCTAGGATGTCAGCACACTTCACTAATAAAGAAAGAGGGGCCAATGTAACTACCATCTCCATTGTGATAGTAACTACATCAGTCCCTCTTTCTTTAATAGCAGATCTTACTTCAAAAATAAAACCATATGTTCTTCGTCAAAATAAACATTATTTATCTTGAGCGCGTGTTTTTCTAGGCTGAATACTTTAAATCCAAGTGAACTATATAGATTTCTTGCAGGACTATTGGAGGTCACAACGGATAAATACACTTGCTCGACGCCTTCTAAGCGCTGGGCTTGCTCGATTGCGGTTCCAATAAGCGCTTTACCAACACCGCTACCACGGGTTTCAGGTGTGACATACATGGCGACGATATTCGCTCGGTGCCTTGTTTTGATGCGCTCTTCTTGAATTAATGTCACGACACCAACTAGCTTGCCTGCTAAAAAAGCGCCGAAAGTAAGGGAATATGGTGACTGAAACCGAACTTCGTATTTTTGCAGAGCGGTGTATTTTTCCTCTTCAAAACTCGTCGCAAAAGCTGCTGGGCTTTCTTGTAATGCTTGAAGCCGGATGTGGACGTATTGGTCGACATCGGCTGTGGTTAATAGCCTGATTTCCATATTTTCACCCCTGGTTCTGAGTTTTTAATACTTTGTCAGTAATGAGCCTGCTGCTTCATCAATAATAAACACGACGTTCGGGTGTTTTTGTAAAATCGATGCCGGGCAGTCTTCTGTAATTGGCCCTTCAAGTGTTGCTTTCACGGCTTCTGCTTTTCTTGTACCAGAGGCGGTTACAAGGATTTGCTCGGCCTCCATCATATCTGCAAGACCAAGCGTCAACATTTGTTCTGGCGCTTCTTCGCGTGTTACTTTGTAATAAAGCATCGTGCTATTAATCGTCGAATCATCGCTATCTGCTAGGAATAAGCGAGAGTCAAATGGCGTCCCAGGCTCGTTCGCACCTAAGTGAGCGTTCACACCAAGGCCAAGAATTTGTAAATCACGTTTGTTTGCTGCCAAAATCTTATTGTAGCGCGCAATTTCTTCGTCAAAACTCGGCAAACTTCCATCGAGTAAACCGATTTCACGTGGCTGTTTCTTGATTTGGTCGTAGAATTTTTGGTGCATGTAGTTGAAGACTGTAAGGGATTGTTCGCGTGGAGCGATAAATTCATCGAGGTTCATCATAAATACTTTTTCGATGTCAATTTCATCATTATTGATGCCTTCTACGAGTTTTTCGAACATACCGTCATAACTTGCGCCGGTCGTTGTATTGATAACGGGGTTTTCTTTGGAATCGATGACTGCCTTCACGACATCATACGCTTTTTCGGACATTTCATCATATGTTTTTGTACGGATAATTTTCATTGGTTCTCCTCCTTGTCGATTAATTCCAGAATACCGTGTTTTAGGCAATTTTGCAACGTTCTGACTTGCTTTAGAGTGAACTAGAATGGACATAGATTAATTGGTGGGTTATTGAACAAAATAGTTGTGCTTTTCCATTGGAAAGGCATTTAGTTCTGGAATTATTATGTGGCAGATTAAATAAAAAGGAAGCTGAAACATGCGTTGATTAAAATCAACCGTTTCAGCTGCCTCTTTTGATGATTTACCATAATATGGTGCAATGTCCGATTTTCTTGAATGTGTACGTTTTACTTCCCATAAAACGAGAGTGGTCTCTTTTTTTTATGATTTATCAATAATAAGATATAGATAATATCAAAGACAGAGCACAGAAGTCCAAAAATAAGAATAAAAGGATTAAAAGATTGAATCCATCCCATTAGTATCGTGGGGGCTAATGTGCCAATCCATTTAGCAACAGCAATGGTAATACTCTGTCCCCGCGCTCCTTGTCTCATGAAGAAAAAATTAATAAATAATAGAGACATCGCTAGATTTTGTACAAATGCAGAATACCTAGCAGCACTGAGGAAATCAGATGAGCCCATCCAACCAAATTCGGCAACAAAAGCTAATTGTATAGCAAAGCATGTTCCTAGGATGAGAATGCTTCCCCATACGAATTTTGATTTGTTTTTTGGGAAATAAGAATCTTTTAAACCATATTTGAAAAAAGTACCTAAAATGATACAGTCCAAAGCGACCCAAATGATATTTATAATGGTTTGGATACCTATACTCCCATGAATCTGCAATACAACATCTGCATAAGTATAAATGGATTCCCATGCTACATTTAAACCTAAAGCCACTAAGGGCATTCCGTATGTTTTTTCTTTTACACCAATTCTGATAACCATGATATAAACAATGGACCAGGCGATACCGCTTAAAAGCTTTAAAGATAATTCAAACATACAAGACCTCCTATTTCTTACAAATTTCCGCGATTCAAGCAAGATTTCCATACATATTTAACTTAAATAATATATGCATCTTAATCTCCTGAGTGTTAACCGTAGCATACTCATGGTTTTTAAGGGTCTTACAATTTTGTAAGGGGTTTACTGCATCTCCCTCTTAGCAATCGTGAGTCCAATCACACCAACAATGCATATCTTTCAACAAAACTGTTTCAATAACGATTACAAAATTGTAAGTACTACTGAAGCGATGTGTATGGTAGAATACGATGTTAAAGTAACACTTGTTTTGAAAGAAAATTTTTCTGTGAAAGAAGTTTGTAATGAATTAAATATTCATACAGATAAGCTATATCGATGGATCTCAGAATACGAACAGTATTTCAAAAGATGATGATTGAAATGTATCCGTTAGAAGAAAGGATGGCAGGAAAAACGAAATTCTGAGCTGCTATCGTTTTTTCGGAGTAAAAAAATAGCGAATTAGAGTAAAAAAGTCCTTAGTATGGCTTCTGGGGGCTTTTTGTCATGGAAACGTCGTATCTTAGTAATTGGGGAATTTAGAGGTAAATAGTGGATTTATGAAGGAAATGATTTAAGTATACCGGAATAATAGTGATGAGGACTATTTAGAATTTGAGTGGAGATTGTTTGAAAGTGAGTTTTTGTTAGTTTTTGAAAAAACAGCTGATTTTCGATGATATTGCTGATTTGATGGCGAAATTGGATTGTTTTCTGGATATGACCGAGATATACTTTTTGTATTCAAATTGAGTTTTTATTTAAAATTAAGCTCTTTTTGAGAATATAGGTATACTGGGGGAACATATTTTGATGAGAAGGAAGAATATTATTTTTGTGTTGGTGTTTTTTGTTGGATTAGCGTGGGGTGGTGTTAAAAGGTGACGCGGCAGAGGTTATTCAGGCAGATTTATTTTTGAAAAAAGAAGATAGGTCAGCGGCGACGGCGAACGCTACTGGTTGGGGGCGTATTTTGGAAGCGGTTAACGAGAGTGGGGAGAATGTGACGATTCAATTTTCTGCTGGGAAGTATTATATGGATAATACGCTCAAGGTGCCGTCAAATGTGACGATAGAGGGGGAAACGGCGGATCCGACGCAGAGTCAGTTGGTTTTTATAGCGCCAAAACAAGGGATTACGACGGAGGCTGCGAATGTGGCGAATCCGAAATACATAAGGAATGTGACGATTCGGAATATGAGCATTCGTTATGACATCGATCCAGTCATTATGAGTGGCCATCAGTACGCGTTTTCGTTGATTAATTTGGCGGGGGATTATAAAGATGATAGCACATCGCTGGCGGAGCCTTATGAGCGGCTGGATAATATTCAGATTGATAACATTATCGCGGATGGTAACGAACAGGCGAACTCGATTATTTATTTGGGTGGTGTGAAGTCGGGATCGGTGAAGCGTTCGCAAATCCGTAACTCGAATCTTCAAAGTGGGATTGCGATGGAGTATTGCCAAACGATGCAAATTGAGGCTAATGTGATTGAAAATATGGGGCGAACGGGTATTGTGATGTATCGCGGAAACGGTGGAAGTGGTACGAAACAGATTAGTATCATGAGAAATCAGATTAGAGATTGGATGCAGCGATATGGCAAGCAACATTTTTATGCGCCGGCGAATATGGAGTATTCTCCTGAGGATCGTAAATCGATGGTAGACGGCGGTATCGATAGTTATGGTGCTGGAAATAATAACATTGTGATTGACAGCAACACGCTGATTAGCGGAGAGGGAAGCGATCGCTATAATCCGAGCAATATCGAAATCAACAATATTGAGCGGAAAAAGAAAGACCAGATGGCGCTGGAGCTACCATTGCAACATCAGGTGGAGCAGGATAAGGATGGAAAGATTATCGCGGGTAGTATCGATGCCGACTTGCAGAAAAACATGACGGGGTATACAGCGATTCGCCTTTCTGGTGCTGAAAATGCAGCGAGTCACGAACAATTTTGTGCAACTAGATAGTTATGATAATTTTGCGTTTATGGCTCTATATGAACGTGATCGCCAAGGTGTGAAGACGACACCCAAAAATATCATTATTAAAAACAATGATTTTAATGCGAGTGGCAGGATGCGTTACCCGATACGAATTTTGAGTGGAGCAGTCAATAAGTCGCGTGGGATAAGTATTGAAAATAACCGATTTAACATCGATGGTCTGGTGGACAATTATTATAAGGTAATGATAGAAGTTCGCAACCCGGTGGAGCTGCTGACGGTGACGGACAATCAAGCGATATGGGATAAACAGATCAATGGTTGGGTGACAGTTGCGGATACGGGTACTTTTAACGCGGTGAATCAACTCATTTTGTGGGGGAATAGTGGAAGTAAAAAAACGGATGTGACGCGAGGTCTAAATCCTGTCATGCCATCTACTTTAAAAGTGGCAACGGAGCCGCTTCCGAGTCCAACGATACCGTTTATTGGGAGCTTTTACACCGGTTCTGCAATATATACAGTGGGAGATGCGAATATAAAAGGGAGGGTAGACAATAATACCGGACATTATCAGATTGTAGGACTATTTATCGATGGCATCGGAATTAAAAACACAACAATGAATAGTGATGGTAGCTTTTTAATCAATGTGAAAGGGAATAATATAACCTCGCATTCTAAAGTTGTATTGCGCTATCGGGTCAATGGTGTCGAAACATATGATTCCGAAATGCAGGTGAAAATAACGGAATAAGGGGTGGAAATGCTAGCAGTAAGGGGTATAAATGTGCTTGCAGATAGTTGCGTAGCGTGATACAATCTAAGAGAAGAACAGATGCTTAGGTTATCTGAATGTGGGCAGGCACATGGTCAACTCGATATGAATGTCAGGCATAAGTACTGACTGTTGGCGAGCAACGGAAAAACTCGATATAAATGTCAGACGTAAGTGCTGGCTGTTGGCGAGCAACGGAAAAACCTGTCATGGAAAGAAGGGTAGCGATAGTTATCCTTCTTTTCTATATATACGTATAAGGAGAAAAGACCTATGTTACAACAACTAACAGCAGGACATGCATTTTTTAAAGAGCATTTTGTCAACAAGCGGGTTATTTATTTCTATAAGGAAAAACACGAGATTAAGCAGTTTTCCATCTATATGGTAAAGACGAATTTTATGCATTTGTGTGGAGTGAAATATCGTGGTGGTGCCGGATCTTTCTATCATGATATTCAGAATAAAACATTGCGTATCGATGATATTGAGGCGAAAAGCGACGGAACAACGACGCAGAAACTTCAAGTGTTGCCACTTCTTCATGAGCTCGTAAATAAGCATGTTAAGGTTTGCTCGCAAGGTCATTATTTACGCCTCACGTATGATAAGGCAATTCGCTCTAACAAGAGCATTTTAGCGATCACATTAAAGTATGCATCAACAGATAAGTATGTACCAACGTCGCTACTGAATTTACGGAATGGCAAATATGATACGCTAACCCCGAGTTTTCCGGTTATTTGCATTATTCGAGAGTGTTTGGCGACAAAAGAGAGAGTGTATTTACTGTACGAGGAGAAGCATCGAAGTGAAATGGAGCCATTTTTAAATGACGATAAGGTATTTGCTTAGGGGCGCGTTATGATAAGTTGGTATGAGAATAGGATGCCGATGTTATAACGTGTTTTTTTGCGATGTTGGGCTTCTATTGCTATAATGGAGGACGTATACAAATAGCTTTTAGAGGTGAAAGAATTGAAAAATTGGATAGTAGAGAGAAAGCAAGAGTTGATTGCCATAGCGCTGATACTTATTTTTACGGCGCCATTATTTATTTTAGGAGGAAATAGTCATATTCGGATTCATGATAATTTGGATTCCAATATGACGTGGTATCGCGTATTACTTAATAGCGGGAACTATTTAGCGAAGACGGGGAGCAATATTCCGCAAATGTTAGATGGTGTAGCGCCACGGGATGCCTTTGATTCGCAGTTTGTTGGTATCGTGTGGTTGTACGCGATTTTTCCGACGCCACTTGCCTTTGCATTTAGCCAACTGATTACGCGAATTTTTGCGTTTATTGGGATGCGATTATGGTTGCGTGATTATGTTATCAAAGATCCATCAAAAAAATACATAACATTATTTGTAGCTGTAGCGTTTGCGCTGACGCCGTTTTGGCCATCAGGAATGCTCAGTACGCTTGGAATGCCGCTCGCATTATGGGCCTTTCTAAATATTCGTAAAGGGAAAAAGAGCATCTGGAATTGGTTGATTTTAACGCTGTTGCCGTTTTATTCAAGCCTGATTCTTGGCTTTTGCTTCTTGTTATTCCTCGTTGCCTGCATTTGGGTATACGATATTGTGAAAAAACGTGGCTGGAATTGGCGCTTTTTTGGCAGTATGGCTTACATGTCGGTGCTGTATTGCGTCGTTAACTATCGCTTTATTTCACAGATGTTCTTGCAGGACAACGAACCGGACTCGCGAAGTGCGTTTGCGCTACCGAATAATAGTTTTTTAGGCTCGATTCGCTTAACTTTTAAAAACTTTACAATTGGGCATACGCATGATCAGCCCCTTGCGACTTATGTGATTCTACCAATGATTTTACTAGCGCTAGTCGTGATCATTGTGAAGAAAGAATGGTGCGGACAAAAGATCTTTTTATGGCTATTAGCGCTGAATTTTTCACTGTCGATTTGGTACGCTTTTTGGTGGTGGGGTGCTTGGAATCCAATCAAAGAACAAATTTCAATTATGCGGTCGTTTAATTTTTCGCGGTTTCATTTTTTGCAGCCATTTATTTTTTATGGATTGTTTGCCCTCGCGCTCGTTTATTTTGCAAGTAAGGGTGGCTGGTGGAAAAAGCTCGCGATTCTTGGCCTTGTGTTACAACTCGGCGTGACTTTTATGAATAATTCGGAGATTCTATATCGATCTGCCGGAACGCCTTCGATCAATCAATTTTACGCAAAAAATCAATTTCAAGAGATAAAAGCGTATATTGGGAAGCCGCAAGAAGATTATCGGGTGGCAAGTATTGGAATCCATCCATCGATTTCACAGGAAAATGGTTTTTATACGTTGGACGGTTATGTGAACTCGTATCCGCTTAGTTACAAGAAGCAGTTCCGCGAGATTATTGCGAAGGAACTGGATAAGAGCCCGTTACTCGAGGATTATTATGATGGTTGGGGTAACCGTGTGTATATTTTTGTTGCTGAACTTGGGAAGCATTATTTGTTCGATAAGCATTCAAAGCAACACGTGAAAAATCTGGAATTAAATACAGCTGCGTTTAAAGAGATGGGCGGCGAATATATTTTCTCAGCGGTTCCGATTGATAATGCGAGCGAGAATAAGTTGCATTTGGAAAAAGTTTTTAATAATAATCAGTCTGCGTGGAAGATATATTTATATAAAGTAGAGTAGGGGTGACTTGGATGAGAGATAGGCCATTGTTAACGATTATCGTTCCTTGTTATAATGAAGAAGAGGTCTTGCATGAGACGATGAAGCAATTGGGAACGATTTTGCGGGATATGAAGGATAAACTGGTAATCGCCGAGGCGAGTGATTTGTTGTTTGTAGATGATGGAAGTCGTGATCGCACTTGGGAAATTATTGCGGATGCGATGAGTAGGCATGATTTTGTCAGTGGTGTCAAATTGAGCCGTAACTTCGGACACCAAAATGCATTACTTGCGGGAATGCAGGCAGCGGAAGGGCGCGCAGATTGTATTATTTCGATTGACTCGGATTTACAAGATGATGTGGGCGTGATTCCAGATTTTATTGAGAAATATCGCGCGGGTTATGAGGTCGTTTATGGAATTCGCGATGAGCGTAAGACGGATACGCGATTTAAGCGTGGATCGGCGCATCTATTCTATAGTATGATGGGGAAATTCGGCATTCATTTGATTCCAGATCATGCGGATTATCGTTTGCTGGGAAGCTTGGCGTTACAAGAGATGAATCTGTTTCCAGAGAATAATATTTTCTTACGGGGGATCGTGCCGCTGATCGGTTTTAAATCGGAAAAAGTCTACTACCATCGAAAAGAGCGTTTTGCTGGTGAGTCGAAATATCCTTTGAAGAAGATGCTGGCTTTTGCCGCGGATGGCTTGACGTCGTTTAGTGTGGCTCCAATTCGGCTTGTGACAGGACTAGGTGCGCTGATGTTTGTCGTGGCGATTGTGATTGGTATTTATACGTTTATTCAGCATTTGAATGGCACTGCTGAAGCTGGCTGGTCGTCGCTGATGCTCTCTATTTGGGTGATCGGCGGGGTGCAAATGATGAGTCTAGGCGTTGTCGGTGAATATATTGGGCGGATTTATTCGGAAGTGAAGCAACGCCCAAGATTTATCGTCGAACAAAATTCGTATCTTAAAGATGGAGAAAAATAAAAGAAAGAAGTCATGGATGAGCGGTCTACTCGTCCATGACTTTTCGCGGTGTGCGTATTCTTTTCCTGGCGCGAATTAATTCTGGCAGGGCACCGGAACCAAGAATGACACCAACGATAATGAGCAGAAAACCGAGCACTTGCATCCAGCTGATCTGTTCATTGAGGAAAAGAGAAGCGCCAATCAATGAGAAAAATGGATTCAGGTTCATAAAAATCGCTGTTTTGGATGGGCCAATCTGTCCGACTGCATAATTATAAATTAGGTTTCCAAATGCGGTTGCAAAGATGGCGGAAGCGAGGAAGAGTAGCCACATCATCCCAGAATGTCCACCCATCTGCGCGAGGCCATTCGGTTCTTCGACGAGGCTCGTACCAAAAAGAAAAACGGAACCGATGAGTAGCATGTAAGCCGTCATGAGGCGTGTATCAAGCGTTCTAGCCACACGTTTAATAATAATGAAGCTAAAGCATTGCGACAAAATTGCGATAAATACATAGATGTCTCCGAGTGAGGCGCCGGAAAGTCCCTGTCCGCCAGTGAGTACAATGAGCGACACGCCAAGAAGTCCTGAAATCAAGCCAATCAGTTGCACGCCAGAGATGATCTCCCGCAAGAAAATCGCCGCCAAAACCGCCGTCAAAATAGGTCCAATCCCTAAAATGAGTCCGCCGTTTGTGCCAGTTGTCATCGTGAGGCCAGACGCTAAAAAATAATGGTGAAGTACGATATTAAATAGGCTTCCCGCTGCAATAAACCCAAGTTCCCGCTTTGTCGGGAATCTAAATTTGCCAATCGCGATTAAGAAGATAAAAACGGCAACGGCGGCCGTGAAAATTCGAAAAGACGTCATGGTGATCGGTGGGAAATGCGCGACTAAAACTTTTGTTGCCGTTACGTTCAATCCCCAACTCGCCATAACGAGAACTAATAATAAGTAAAGCGAAGCCGGAGTTTTTCCTTTTTGCATGTGTGTGTTCCTTCTTTCTATGTAGAGGTATTCATAGTTGTAGTATAGCATAAATAAAACCAAGCGGTATGCCTATTGCCCACTTGGTTTTGCTGCTTTATTCGGTTGATTTGCGATCACGCCAGTTCTTTCCGCGAACAACGATAACGTCGCAGGGCGCGTGAGAGGCCACATACTCTGAGACACTCCCCAAGATAAATTGCTCGGTTGGAGTTAGCCCAGTGGAACCGACGAGCACTAAATCGGGATCGAATTTCCCGATCATTTTCTTCACAAAAGTTGTTTTTGGTGTTCCGAATTTGACGAACGTTTCTACGTTTTCGATGCCGAGTTGTTCTGCTTCATTCTTATAAATTTCGACGAGACCTTTGCCGTATTCTTTGGCTTTTTTGGCGTATGTTTGCTCATAGTCGATCAATGGCGCGATTCGGCGAACATCCGCGACAAAGCCGATACCGAGTGTTGCTCCATCTTTTTTGGCGATCTGGATACCTCGTTTTAGAGCTTCTTCTGCTTCATTGGAGCCGTCCACACCTACTAAAATCCGATGATAGATTGTCATTGACTTCCCTTCCTCTCTGGTCTATGTCGGTTTCCCCTTAGTAACACCATACCCATTTTTTCAGTGAATAACGCGTATTTTTTGGAGAATGCGATTTATTTGTGGTACACTTGGGTTGGAAAAACGAATAATTGGATTTGGAATGCGTGTTGTGTTCCGAATTTTATACTGGGGGAGTCTTACTTAAGACCGAGATATGAATATAATTCATGGACCCTTTGAACCTGTTGAGTTAGCACTCGCGTAGGGAAGTATTGGGAAACTTGATGTTACATATCATGACGCCTTTTCTTACGCTATGGCTGGCGCGAGGAAGGGCGTTTTTTTTGTATGGAAAAAGGAGGAATTGGAAATGGTAGGTTTTGCGGAAAAATTACATGTGGAGAATCGGGAAATTTGGCAAAAGAGTAAGGACCATTTGTTTGTGAAGCGATTGGCGGATGGGAGTTTGGAGCGGGGGGCATTTCGGTATTATTTGTTGCAGGATCATTATTATTTGACGCATTATGTGAAGGTAATCGCGCTAGGTATTGCGTATGCGGATGATTATGGGGCGATGATAGAGCTTAGTCGGTCGCTGGCTTCTTTGGAGAATTCGGAACTTCGGATGCGGGAAACATTTTATCCAGTGGTGGGGATTGAGATGGCGGATTTGGAAGGGATTGTGCCGAGTCCGGCGGCTTATCATTATACATCTCATATGTATCGGGTCGCGGGATCGCAGTCGCTAGGCCGGATTTTGGCGGGAATTTTGCCGTGTTATTGGTTGTACCGGGAAATTGGGGAGCAGTACGCGGGGCAGGTGAGTCCGGATCCGCTATATCAGGCGTGGTTGGCTATTTATCAGGATGCAGAGTATGCGAAAGGGTTGCAACGCCAAGTGGATTTGCTGGATCGGATTGCAAAAAATCTGCCGGACAGCGAGTTGGCGGCGATGCAGGATGATTTTCGGATTAGTAGTTACGCGGAGTTAGCATTTTGGGAGATGGGGCTGCGTCAGGAAACGTGGGGCGAAAGGAGTGATTTGGATGACGAATTGGCAACTTATTGAGGATGTGCGGACGCGAAATCCGCTGGTGCACACGATTACGAATATTGTAGTCGCGAACGATTCGGCGAATGGCTTGCTTGCGATTGGGGCATCTCCGATTATGGCGGCGGCTGTGGAGGAAATGACGGAACTAGGTGAGATGGCTGACGCGGTTGTGATTAATATTGGGACGCTAAATGCCGATTTGGTAGCGGCGATGTTGCTTGTTGGCAAGGCGGCGAACGCTGCTGGAAAACCGGTGATACTAGATCCTGTCGGTGTTGGTGCGACAACGTTTAGACGGGAAACTGTGCGACGTTTACTGGCGGAGATTCAGTTTGCCGTTATCCGCGGGAACATTGGCGAGCTGGCGAGTATCGCGGATGTCCAGTGGCAATCGCGAGGTGTGGACGCAGGTTTTGGTGACGCCGAACGTGCTGCTGATATTGCGCTAAAAGTGGCGCGAAAACACCGAGCGGTAGTTGCGATCAGTGGTGCAGTGGATACGATTTCAGATGGTGAGCGCGTTGTCACCATCCAAAACGGCGATCCGCTTTTGCCACAGATTACAGGTTCGGGATGCCTGCTTAGCTGCGTGATTGGCGCTTTTGTTGGCATCACAGAGGACTATTTTGAAGCGACTGTCACAGCATCAGCGAGCTATGCGCTTGCCTCAGAATACGCCGCTAGGAAACTGGATGAACCTTTACCAGCCTCTTTCCGCGTTGCATTCATCGATGAATTAGCATCATGGCAAACACACGATCAAGCAAAATTGGCGAACATAAAGGAGGTACGGTGAATGTTTCCGCAAGCAGTGACAATCGCGGGTTCGGATAGTGGCGGTGGAGCTGGCATCCAAGCTGATATTAAAACTTTTCAAGAACGCCGCGTGTTCGGTATGTCTGCCATCACAGCGATTACCGCGCAAAATACGCAAGCCGTCGAAGCAATCCATCCTGTCCCCATCGATATTTTAGCAGCACAGTTGGACGCACTAAATACTGATTTCGCCATTAAAGCAGTTAAAACCGGCATGCTCGTCGATGAAGCGCATATCGCCACAGTTGTTTCCAAATTAAAGTATTTTGACTGGGGACCGCTTATCGTCGATCCCGTCATGATTGCTAAAGGAGGGGCGCCACTTGTAAGTGAAGGTGCCATCACGACAATCCGTCAAGCCTTACTGCCACTGGCGTCAATCGTTACACCAAACATCCCAGAAGCAGAGGTCCTAGCAGAAATGCCGATCGAATCCGCCACTCACATGGAAAAGGCCGCGAAGAAAATCCAGAAACTAGGCGTTAAAACCGTCATTATGAAAGGGGATCATAGCGAGGATAAGCAGGAATCACGAGACTATGTTTTAGATGGGGAGACCTCGTTCTGGCTGACTACGAAGCGCATCGATACGAAGCAAACACACGGCACGGGTTGCACTTTTTCGGCCTGTATCACGGCTGAACTTGCGAAAGGAGCATCCACAGAATACGCCATTCGTACAGCTAAAACCTTCATAACAAGCGCTATTTCTCATCCGCTTGGCATCGGCCACGGCCACGGACCAACTAACCACTGGGCGCACAGGAAGGAGTTTCAACAATGAGCATGCTAGAAGTTTATTTTATAGCGGGCACGCAAGATGTTCCGCACGGAGAGCTACTTCCGATACTAGAAGATGCCCTCCAATCAGGCATTACCTGCTATCAGTTTCGTGAAAAAAAGCTATCAAACCCAGTTGAAATAGAAAAACTTGCAAGGTCTTGCCATCAAATGTGCCGAGAATACCACGTCCCCTTTTTTATCAATGATGACGTGGACTTGGCGCTTGAAATCCAAGCAGACGGTATTCACGTGGGGCAAGAGGATATGGCCATTAGTGATGTGATTGCGAAATGCGCCGGGAAAATGCAAATAGGGCTTTCCATCAACACTTTTCAACAGGCTGTGGAGGCAATGGTCTACGAACAACTCGCTTACATTGGCGTGGGGCCTATTTTCGAGACGAGTTCTAAAGTAGATGCGAAAGAAACGACAGGCTTAGACTTACTGTCTGCTATTCGAGTGGCCAGCATTGATTTGCCAATCGTAGCCATTGGAGGAATTACAACAGAGCGCGTACCCGCTATTCGAAAAGCCGGAGCACAAGGTGTGGCGGTTATTTCAGCTCTAGTAAAATCATCGAACAGAAATCAGACCATCCGTGCGATGCGTCGCATGGACTTGACATAATTTTTCAAGCTACCGTTTCAAGGCTCACAAGGTTGCGAGGATGGTGGCTTGAGATTTTACATAATCGCAAAAAAATATTTATTAGCTGAAATATTGCTATTTTGACAAGGCTGGCTGATAAAGTAGAGATAGGCACAAACTATCTTTATAAAGGAGAAGTGGTAAAAATGAAGAAGATCACACCAATCAACGTCCAGCCGACTAATAAGGTAAAGAAAGCGTTCTTTACTACACTAGCAACAATGACAGTTCTATCTCAAATGATAACGGTATATCCGATGGCTAGTTTTGCGGCAGAAGCTGATGAAGTAACATCCACGCCGAGCCCTAATGCGACAGAAGTCACCAATTTTGCGGCATTAAAGCAAGCGATTGAAGCAGATAACGGGATTACAGATATTGTTTTAGGCGCAGATATCGTCATGACCGGTGGCATTATGATAAACAACAAGAAGCAAGAGCTCACGATTGATGGAAATGGTCATACATTAACGGAAAGCACGACGAATATTAATGGGAATTTAGTAACTATTTATGCAGGTGATTCGTCTACGATCATGACGATGAACATCAAAAATATGGTTATAAAAGGAACCCATTATTACAGTCCGTTTACGATTTTTAACGGTAGATCAGGTGTAACGCAAAATTTCGAAAATATCGACTATGAAGGACCGCAGTTTATCTACAATTTGAATGGCTATGCTAATTTTACCGGGATAAATAAAATTGTGAGTGGTCAAGGTGTGAATGGTTTAGGAACGGTGCAAGAGATTGGAGAAGTCACGGGCATCACGATTTCGGGTACGTTTACAGCGACGCATAACACAACGGCTGCCTATGCGCTCACGATGTATAATGGTAGCGGTGGCAAGCCATACTTTAAAATTATGGATGGCGCTAACGTGGATTTTCAAGCAAACGGTGGTCAGTTCATATACGCTCCAGCCAATGTACTTGATTTTACAGTTGGTAAAAATGCTACATTTAACTTAAAAACATTGCGTGAGGTTTTCCTATATGCCGCCAATTCGATCACGCTAGATAACAGTTCAAAAACGAATATCACGCGTGCAAGTAACAGTTCTACGGCTACAATCCAAGTGGCGAACGCGCTGAAAGTCAATCCAAAAGCTAGCTTTGTTGTCAATCAAACTACTGGGAGTACGAGCCATGTGATCAGGACAACAGTTGCAAATGCTACGATAGACTTCGATAATCCACGCCTAGTTGATCTGAATACAAACGGTACCGGAGCAGGTAGAATTTTTTCCGCAGCCGGGAAAACAACGATTAATGCTTCCAATGTCGGAAAAGTATCTATTTTTAATAACACTAACAATACAACAACGGCGGATCAAGCGTGGAATGACACAACGTTTAGCATTGTACAAGCATCTGGTCAGGCGGGAACGGTGCAAGCTGGTGCGATTTCTGATACTGGCGATATCCAATCAAAGCTTGCGATTGTGAACGTAAAGCATATCAAAATGATCAACAGTGTTGGGGCGGCAGATGAGGCAGTCAACGCTTTATTTATCAATAATAATCCAGCGTCCGCTGGGATTGTAGCGAATCAAGCAGGCATCGATGCGGCACAAGCATTGATTGATCTTATTACAGACGAAGAGGACCAAATCGAGAAAGCAGAAATTCAGATAAAACTTGACAGAGCGCAAATGATTCTCGATGATGTAGCGGCATTTCAAGCAACGCTAGGCCTTTTTGATAAAGAACAACCGACGACAAACGTGTTAAAAGAAACGACCGACCAAGCGGCGATTGATGCGGCACAAGCGCTCGTAGACAATATGTCTGAAATATTAGCGGACCCCTTACAGCCCCTCGCGCAAGACAACATTGATCGTGCTCAAGCATTGCTGAATGCGAAGGTTCAAGCAGAGCAACAACAAGCCGCAGAATTAGCGGTTAAGGAATTATTTGTAGACGATCAAGTCAGCACAGACAAATTAAAAGAGGAAACAACACAAGACAATATTGATAACGCTCAAAAAATAATTGATACGATTACGGATGAAATTGCAAAAGCAGCAGTGCAAAAAGACTTAGACCGTGCTCAAGCATTATTAGATGAGGAAAAAGCACTTGTTCAAGCGGAACAAGATCGCCAAGCAGCAGCCGAGAAAGCAGTGCAAGAACTTTTTCAAGATGACAAACCAGCAACAGATGCACTCAAAGCAGAAACAACGCAAGAAAGTATTGATAATGCCCAAAAACAAGTGGATGCTGTAACTGACGAAATCGTGAAAGCGGAACTTCAAAAGGATCTAGATCGTGCCCAAGAACTACTGGATGAAAAGCCCATGACAACGGGTCATCTAACACCGACAGACTTTTTGATAGGAAGTGATAAATATATTACAGGTGCCCATGCTGGTGACGTGGCTAAAATTTCGTTAGTTGTTAATGAAGTAGAGCACAAAGGTGCAACCGTAAAATCAGATGGAACCTTTACTTTTTATGCAGTGGATAAAGGCATTAAGAAAGCAGATAGCGTTTTTGTTGTCGCTTATGATAGGGATGGAAATGAACTTCATAGAGAGCAAGTAAAATTCGCGAATGTGGCAACGGAAGGCAAACTAACCCCAGCTATGCTTCACGTCACGAATGATAACAATATCACAGGCACCTATGCAGGAGATGTCAGCAAAATAACAGTCACAGTCAACGATGTTCTCTACAAAGGTGGTACTGTTGCGAACGGTACATTCAAGTTCTACTCTAAAGACAAAATCAAAGCAAACACCGATACAGTCGTGATTCATGCCTATGATGCGGCTGGAGAATTGCTAGATACACAAACGTTACAGTTCATTGATACGGTGACAACGACAGGCGCAATTCAGCCCAACATGATGGTTGTCCACGATGCAAAATATATTACAGGGACGTATCAAGGCGATGTGAAATCAGTCAGAGTCACAGTGGATGGACAGCCATATAAAGGCGGCACATTAATCGATGGCGATTTCAAATTCTACGCATTCGATAAAATTCAATCTCCAGACAGCCATGTTATTATCGAGGCCCTAGATGCAAACGGCAAAATTCTAGATACTAAGACGGTACAATTACAGCCAAGAGCAAAATAATGATATGAAGCTAAAAATGCCTCTTCCTAGCGTGTAGGAGAGGTGTTTTTTTGCGTTTTTTCGAGTTATGAAAAGGGTTAACGATTGCTTTTGTTCTTTGAGATGATATAGAATGGTCGTGCATAAGTAGTTCAATCATTGGATGAATAAGGGTTCCGTATTGTGAGATTGGGAGAGGGGATAAACGCAATGAAAAGTATTGTTTCGGCCACATCGTATCGTAGGTTAGTTATTTTAGATGTGTTGTTTAGCTCAGAGAAGCCAGTCAGCAAAAAAATCTTAACAGAAGTAGCAACGTGTGGATTAAATACCCTGAATCAAGATATAATAGCCATAAATGATCTTTTTGCAGAAGATTTGGCGCAAGTTGTAGAAGTGGACAAAAAATTATTTTTACATGTACCACCAGATATTAATTTCGACTATCTAGTTGCTTATAAGATTACAACAAGTGACTTATTTGAACTTAGTCTATCGATGTTTAATGATGAAAAACTATTACCTCATGAGTGGGCAACGAAGAAATATGTCGGACTTACGAGTTACTATGCCAAGCTGAAGGAAATGGATACGTACCTTGCAGAGAGTAGGCTGATATTAAATAACTCGCCGTTACAAATTTTAGGGCATGAGATGAATATTCGGTTTCATTTCTTTTACTTGTTCAGTAAATGTTATCCGTATTCTGGATGGATTATAGAAGACTTTGATTTTGAGACGATCGATATTTTTATTAAGAGTATGGAAAGCAATTTACGGATATTTTTCTCGCTAACGGCTAGGATGGATTATGCGATTGCTATTGGTGTTTCGCTCACTCGCATTAAGCAAGGCTACAAAGTTGAGTTGCTTGACGAAGCAGATTACATGGATGATTTAGAAGAGTACTATGAGG
Organism: Listeria grandensis FSL F6-0971; assembly: GCF_000525835.1. Taxonomy (GTDB): domain Bacteria; phylum Bacillota; class Bacilli; order Lactobacillales; family Listeriaceae; genus Listeria_A; species Listeria_A grandensis. The sequence goes on along the minus strand of NZ_AODD01000013.1, from coordinate 82,036 downwards.
CCAAAAAAATTGATTTTAGTAGTTTGGAGAAACAACTTGGAGCCCCATTGGATAGAGAGGAGCGGCATTTGATTTTGCTGTTAAGTGCGCTAGGTTCGTTTTCTTATTTAGATCATTCGCGGATTGAATTCAGAATGGCTTATCATGAGAAATATCGCTCTAAGCGTTATGAAGTGGGGGTAGCCATTGCTTCCCTCTTGAAAGATAAAGTAACAGACTTTGATACGTTACTAGCTACAGTGCTCGATTATTTAACGCGTTTTACATTTGTTGAGAAGAAGCATTTAATTCCAGATATTGATTATTTTAGTAAACAAAAGATACCTGAGAATCAAATGATGGAAGATATACTGGGTGTACTAGCAAGTTTTGAAAAACAACCGGGCTATAGTTATATTCGGGATAATAAAAATATTATTGCCAATCATATAAACGATTTATTTAGTTTTGTGCTGTTGAATGAGATTGAAGAGAGTCGCTTACATGTGAAGGTGATTTCTAAAAACGGCTATTTTTGGGAGATATATTTGAAATCAGAAATTCGCAAGTATTATACGGAGGAGCTTGTTGTGTTTTGTGAAGATTTAGAGCCTCGAGAACACGAACCAGATTGCGATCTTATCTTAAGTGATTTCCCGTTACAGCAAAAGTATGATATCGATGTTTTGGTATGGCATATGCCCCCAACGGAACGAGATTTATTACGATTTAGGAGTTTTGTATATAGGGAAGAACAATAAGTTGAAAAAACGCCTCATTATGGGGTGTTTTTTTTGCGAAATTTCTGGAAAACTAGATTTTTGAAGAAAAGAAAAGCAGTAAAATAAGAATACAGAAGAGTCTTAGCAAAAAAGGATGGTACGCTGAGGTGTACATTGTCCAGTATTACAAAAGGAGGGCAAAGAAAGCATGTACGAAATTATCCATTTGAAAAAGGGAGATCGCTTTACAGAAGTAGGGGAGTACGTTGTTTTATCTGGTATATTAGCGTGCAATGTGTCACAGCATTTAGTGAAATTTATCAGTCAAGGGGATATGTTTATTTGTGATTCCTATTTTAGTAATGGAGCGGTTGTTTATGAATCAAAACAAGATACAAAATTAGGGAAGCTCATTCAGCAAGATTCAATCTTGTATAGCAAACGACGGGAACGTCAAAAAAATGAGATTACACAATTGTTGTTGGATCGAATTGATTTATTAGTTTTACCGACTAGAGAGCGGATTATGGTATTTCTTTTTCAATTAGCGAACCAGATCGGAACCGTGCACGAGGAGGATTGTCATATACCAAGAGTACTGACGCAAGTTGAGTTTTCTAAGCATGTAAATTGCTCTAGGGAGTACTTGTTTGGCATTCGAAAAATCTTGATTGAAGAGAATTGGATTTTAAAGAGCCGAGAATGGGTGCTGTTGAATTGGAACAATTGGGAAAAGGGGATGGAGCGAATAGCAGAGGATTCCGAGTTTAAATAAGTATCCCGAGTTTCATAAAAAAGATAGTATCTAGCTATTTTGTGAAATAGGGCAGTGAGGGCTTAAAAATCTGGTAGAGTTATAGTTGTAAGAGGAAACTTTTGAAGGAGGCGCTTAGATGAATAACATAAAAAATATGCCAACCCCCGACAAGATTATAACGGATTTTAGCCAAGCGGATTTTATAGATATTTTAAAGCAGGAGATAGAAGGTGTACCGAAAGTCTTTAAAAAGGGAACCGTTATCGAAGAAAGCGACAAGGAGGGACTTGTCTATGTCATCGCAAGTGGGCAAGTCAAGGTGACGAAAAATGGCGAAATAGTAGCGTTTTTGGGAGAAGGAGACATGTTTGGTTTACCTGATTTCGTAGTGAAAACTCGCGCGGCTTACACGTTCACGGTTCTTTCTAAGGAGTTAATGACAGAAAAATATCAACAAGCGCATGTTTTAGAAAAATTAAGCACAATAGAAGGCAGCTTTTTTTATTACTATGGTTATGTACAGAGACGATTAAGATGGCTAATAAACAAGGAAGTTTTGCTACTAATGAGTGTCGAAAAGCGGACAGCGCAGGCTTTACTAGACTTAGCATTAAAATTTGGAATAACGGAAAAAGGTGATGACTTGGTACGTTTTCCGAAGGCGATTAGTCGTGCCAATATAGCTAAGTTTTTGAATATCCAACATTATAAATTAACGGAAACATTGCAACAGTTGCAGAGTATGGAAGCCATCTTTCCGATGAGACGTCAGTTTCTTGTGGACACATATAAGCTAAGAGAAATATTGGAAGGATAGGAATGAAAAAGATTTCCCCTACAAAATTTGCAGAGGAAATCGCGTATTTATTCAACTGATTTAAGAGCTTCGATCATATCTACGCGTTTTAGTTTGAGATGCATGACGATCATGACGAGCGTTGAGAACAGCAGTGTTAGAAGCGCTGCGTATACATAACTCATCGCATGGATCGTCGGGCTGAACATCAAAATATCAACTTCGGCTGTTGATGTGACGAAGCGATGCAAGAAGGTACCAAGCACGAAACCGACTACGATCCCCATCAAACTTAGAATCAGGTTTTCGCGGTAAACATACATCGTGACTTCTTTTGGATAGAATCCGAGTACTTTGATGGTGGATAATTCGCGAATTCGCTCGGAAACGTTGATGTTCGTCAAGTTGTATAAAACGATGAAGGCGAGCGCCGCAGCTGAGATAATCAGGACGATGATGACGATATCTAGACTGTCCATCGTGCTGCCGAATGCGTTGCTTGCTTTATTTGTGTAAGTGACGGCGAGCACAGCTGGATTTATGAGTAATTTTTCCGCAAAATTATCTTGCCATTTTTGATCCGTATTTTTAAGTTGTAGCAGTTGTGTGTTGTATTCTGGTTTGTCTTGGAAAACTTGCTGGTAGTAGGTTGGCGTCGTGTAAATATAGTGCATCGCGTAGGTTTCTGTGATGCCAGTGACCTTGATTTTGTAGCGATGGTTGTCGCCGTCTTTGATCGTTAAAGAATCGCCAGGTTTTACGCCGTAAAGTTTCGCCAGCTTTTCCGAGAGTACCGCGCCGTTATCCGTAAGTGGTACGGGAGCGTGGGTTTTACGGTCGCGCAATGTGACGTAGTTGCTGAAATTCTCCATCGACTTCGGTGTAATCAGAGTGAGAGCTTGATTTGCGACACCTTTTTCGACTGCCGTCATATTTTTTTGACCAACATCGAGGGCGCTTTTAACATTTGGCGTATTATCGATGATATCGTTGTAGTCTTTGAGCGGTGTTTTGGTGGCATTGCTGTCCAAAACGACCACAGCATCATACTTCATAATTTGGTCATATTGTAATGGCACGATATCACCAATTGAATTCTTGAGACCAAAGCCGGTGAGTAGAAGCGCCGTACAGCCTGCCACACCAAGGATAGTCATCAACATTCGCTGTTTATAACGGAAGATATTGCGCGCTGTCACTTTACTTGTGAAATTCATTCGCTTCCAGATAAAAGGCACGCGTTCCAACAAGATTCGTTTCCCGTTTTTTGGAGCTTTCGGGCGCATCAGGGAAGCAGCGTTTTCTCGCAATTCCGCGCGACACGACACAAAAGCTGTCAAAGTGGTACAAAACAGTGCAACGGCAAGCGAAATCAAGCTATAGCTCCAATAAAATGAAATATCAAGCGCTGGCAAATTATAAAGGGAGCCATAAGCAACAAAAATAATCTGCGGGAAGACTTGAAAACCAATTGCGAGCCCAATTACTGTCCCGGCTAAGCTTGCGAGCGAGCCGTATACAAGGAATTTAGCGATAATATCGATATTGCTATAACCGAGTGCTTTTAGCGTCCCAGTCTGTGTTCTCTGTTCCTCAATCATCCGCGTCATTGTCGTTAAACAAACAAGCGCTGCAATTAAAAAGAAAAACACCGGGAAAGCGGTAGAAAGTGAGGCAATCCGATCCGCATTGTCTTTATATTCTGTATAACCAGGATTGTCCGTTCGATCACTAATAAAATACTTAGGTAATTCGAGAGCGTCTAACTTTTCTTGCGCCATTTGGAGATCTTTCTTTGCTTTTGCAATTTCTGCAAGAGCTTTCTTCTTTTCTTTTTCAAAAGTTGCTAAATTGGCGGCGTATGCTGATTCAGCATTGTCCAATTGAGCTCTGGCATCGTCAAGCTTGGCATAGCCTGCAGTTTTGGCGTCGGCTAGTTGTTGCTTTCCTTTCTTTAGTTGAGCCATTCCGCTTGCATAATCTTTTTTGCCTTGCGCAAGCTTCACTTTTGCTTGATCTAATTCGCGTTTCTTTTCAGCTAACTGACGCTCTTTGTTCGCGAGTAGTTGGCGATTTCGGTTAATTTCAAGTTGTGCATCTGCAACTTCTTTATTGGCACGCGTTAATTGTCGCGATGCTTCTGTTTTCAAGCGGTTTAACTGTGCTTCAGAAAGTGTCCCATCAAAATAGTCTTGCACATAGTCACCGAGTTCAGGGTTAAACATATCCGCATTGTCGATAATTTCTTGCTGCGTTTCTGGATCTAAGTCTACAGTTGGAATATCACCCAGCGTGTAGTCCTTCACAGCATCATAAAAGCGCTGTACCATCGCAAGTTGTGTTTTGCTATCATCAAGCGTCATTTGCGCGTCTTCGAGCTCCTGATGCGCCTCTGCTAACTGTGTTTGCGCATCGCTAATTTGGGCTTGCCCATCTCTTATTTTGCGTTCTGCGACAGCGATATCTTTCTTCGCTTTCGCAAGCTTGGCTTCATTTCTGTTAATCTCGGCCTGACCTTGCGCCAACTTCGTTTCCAGTTCGCGTTTTCCGTCCTCATATTCCGTCCAGCCTTGATCAAGCTTCGCGCGCGCAGCATCTAGTTTCTGCTGATTTCGATCAAGCTTAGCCAAACCATCTGCAATCTCCCGTTTTCCATCCTCAATCTTTGCTTGCCCATCGGCCTGAATTGCACTGAGCCTTGCTTTTGGCTGCTCCTTCAAGGCGTTCTTCACAAGCGCCGTGTTGCGCTCCATTGCCGAATCATACTCATCGCTGTAAGCCTCCGAGTCAGCCGTATTATCAAACGTCAAAAGTGCCGTCGAATAATACTTCGCGTCAAAATCGCTTTCTGGAATCACCGCAAAAATATCCGCACGCCCATTCCCAATCGTGGATGTTCCACGAGTTCCTTTCTCAATGTATGAAGCCGAAGAAACCGTTCCAACTACAGTAAAAGTCGCGGTGTGGAATTTCCCCTTTATAGCACTTCCATCGCTGTTCACAAACGTAAGCTTGTCACCGATTTTATAACGGCTTGTTGCTTTATTGACCGAATCGAGCGCGATTTCGCCACTTTTCTGTGGTAGGTGTCCTCGCTCAACCGTATATTTATTGACTAAATTGTTTGGCGATAAAGAAAAAACCTTCGTAATCAGTAACGAATCCCGAAACATCACATCTGCCGTATAGCCTGGTTGCACATCTCTCACACCAGGAACGTCATTTAAAATGGCGATATCCTCTTTATTCAAACCGTATGTCGATTGCACCTGTAAGTCCATCAAATTTTGCGAATCGTAGTATTTATCGGTTGTATGGATCATGTCGGGTCCAGTTGCCTTCAAGCCTACAAAAAAGGCTACACCTAGCGCGATCAGTAAGAAAATCGAGATGAATCGTCCTTTAGATTTTGCGATTTCTCGCCATATGTCTTTCCATAATGCTTTTTTCATCTGATTCTCCTTACCATTCAATGCTGTCGATCGAAACTGGATTTTTTTGGATTTTTATATCGCGAACTTTAGCATTATTAATCTCAATGATCCGGTCAGCAATTGGTGTGATCGCTGTATTATGCGTAATGACAATCACTGTCGTACCAGTATTCCGGCACGTATCCTGCAACAATTTTAGAACCGATTTCCCGGTGTTATAATCAAGTGCTCCCGTAGGCTCATCGCATAGCAGTAACTTCGGCTGTTTCGCAAGCGCACGCGCAATGGCGACACGTTGCTGTTCCCCACCAGAAAGTTGCGCCGGAAAGTTATCCATCCGTTCTTCGAGTCCTACCTGCTTCAAAACCAACTCAGCATCCAGCGCTTTCGGCGATATTTGCGTTGCCAGTTCCACATTCTCTTTCGCCGTCAAACTAGGCACCAGATTATAAAACTGGAATACAAAACCAACATCTTGTCTCCGATATCCCGTCAATTGCTTCGCGGTAAATGCCGCAATATCAGTCCCATCAATGTAAATATGCCCCTCATCGCTCATATCCATGCCACCCAAAATATTGAGTACTGTCGATTTTCCAGCACCAGAAGGCCCGACAATAATAACAAATTCGCCCTGTTCTATTTGAAATGTAATCCCATCATTTGCCGTCACTATTTTCTCGCCTAACTGGTAGCGTTTATAGATCCGATCCATTTCGACAAAAGCCATGCAAGCATCTCCATCCATCTGTTAGTTTTCGAACATTAATGTTTTTATTATAGCATAAAATATTCAAAAAAAACTCCCAAATTATAAAAAAATAAACCGCTTTAACCTAGCTATACAGCCAACTAAAAAAACGATACAGAACAAGTGTTCGTTTTTTCCTTGACTTCGGTTTCAGAGGAGTTTATAGTAAGGTTACTCCTTAAAAATGGGGCAAGGGAGAGAGGAATATGAATAAAAAAAGACAGAGAGAAATCAACATTCTATTCTCGCGGCTAGTTGATTTTCACAATGAACAAGCGGTTACCTTTCATAAATGCAATCGCAAATGCTTCATATGTCATAAAATCAAAAATCTGAGAAAAGAACAAGTAAAACTAGAAAATAATGATGAGGAAGCGAGTACTATGCGCACACAATTATCTTTAATCAGCTATTACTCGACATACTCTAAACAACAATTAGCATCATGGAATGCACAGGAGCGAAATGAACTCTATGAAATGATTCTAACCAAAATAAAGCAGTCCTAGGGGGAGCATAATGAATGAGCAAATGCAAAGAAGCCGAGCGTTTATTATTCAAGTACCACACATTATTATTAAGCCTACCAAAGCGAAGCATGCCAAGACGCACGAAAGAAAATGGCTTGAGGCTAACCAAAAAAATCGCAGAAACACCTTCATATGCCGAAATTAGACGAGTGACAGATGCGATAAATAAGTTAAATAGTGATCAACGGGAGGTCATTATAACAAAGTATATGTCACGAAAGAAGCAGACCAATATTGAGGTATATATGAGTATCGGGTGGAGTGAATCGCATTTTTACAGACTTAAGAAAAGCGCGTTAGAAGATTTATTAGAAGCGTATCTTGCGGAGAAAGTACAGAATCAAGCAACGTTAGTTCGCTAACAAAAGTAAGGAATATCATACTAAAATGGGGGTATGATGGAGATGGAGAAGAAAAACTATTACAGTTTGGAAGTGATTATTACGGGATTAGAGAATTTAGTGGCTAACGCAACCGAGATCACCTTTGGCATCTTATTTGTAGCATTGCTTGTCTGGATGATGCGGAAGAATGACGAGCGGGAAGAGCGTTACCAAAAAACAATTGATAATTTGAGCGAACTCGCCAGTGAAATTAAAATTATTGAACATGCCGTTAACGAAATGAGAGCAGATGTTATCGAATTGAAAGTAAAATAAAGAAACAGCCGGAAGATGTGGCGAAAACCACGCTTTCCGGCTGTACATAATCATTATTTATGAATATCTCGAGGTTCCAAGCCTTTTCGGAACACATCGCCAAGAATGTTAAACGACAGAATCGTAAGTAGAATCAAGGCGCCAGGAAAGAGTGCTAAATAAGTAGCATCTCCGATATAACTCTGCGCGTTGTTTAGCATACTACCCCAAGACGAATTAGGTTGTTGTACACCAAGTCCCAAGAAACTAAGGGCAGATTCGGTTAGAATAGCAGCTGCAATATTTAACGAGGCAGCAACAACGATAGAAGGCATCGCGTTTGGGATGATATGTCGAATGATGATGTGCCAAACACCTGCACCACTGGACTTAGAGTACAGGATGAATTCTCGCTCTTTTAATGATAGTGTCTCCGCGCGTACAATCCGGGCGACATCCATCCAAGATAAAAGACCAATAATCAAGATGATATTTCCAATACCAGGAGTTAAATAAGCATTTAAGATCATCAACAAGAAAAATGCTGGAATTGACATAAAGATATCTAAGAAGCGCATTAGTAAACTATCTACAATACCACCGAAATAACCACTGATTGTTCCCGCGACCGTTCCCACAACAAGGGCAATTAACATAGCGAGGAAACCAACAGTTAATGATACTCGGCCTCCGTAAAGGACACGTGTAAAATAATCGCGCCCATGATCATCGGTACCGAACCAGTGCGATGAACTAGGTGGCAACAGTTTATCTTGAATCGATAGCGCATTCGGGTCATACGGAGACAGGAAAGCCAGGCCACAAGCTAAGGCTAGCAGGACTAATAGACCAATAGCAAAGAGTCCACGCTTTTCGCTCAATAGGAAATGCCAGAATGTACGTTCACGTGGTAATTGTGCCTTTTCAGGAGGCTGAACATTTTTTGGTTTAGTGAATTTAGAAAAATCGGCTTTCATCATGATTAGCTAACCTCCCTTATACGCGGATCGATAATCGTGTAGGCGACATCGGCAAGCAAGTTACCGATAATGAGTAACAGGGCGGAGAACATGGTAATAGCCATAATCATCGGATAATCTAATTGAAAAATAGCGTTTATACCAAGCGATCCCATACCTGGCCAAGAGAAGACACTCTCGGTTATGAACGCGCCAGTAATGATTTGAGGTAAATACATACCGAGTAAAGTGATAACGGGAAGCAACGAATTTTTCAAGACATGGTGCTGCATAATTTGCGCTTTGGAAAGCCCTTTGGCATAGCCGAACAAGACGTATTCTTCTTTAAGCTGATTAATGGTGTTGGAGCGAACATAGCGGTAATAGGAGGCGCAACCTTGAAAAGTGAGCGCGGTCACTGGAAGTATAGCGTGTTTTGCTACATCCCAGAAAGATTCTACACCGATTGTACGCATTCCAAGGCTTGGCAACCATTGCAATTTGATCGCAAAGACATCAATCAAAATCATGGCAAACCAAAAAATCGGGATGGAAATACCAACGTAAGATATTGCATTTAGAACACGATCTAGTTTTGTATTTTCATAGGCTGCGGCAATCAATCCGAGTGGAATAGAAAATAATAGCGTGAAAAATAGCGCGGTGCCCATTAATCCAATGGTCGCAGGGAGTCGTTCTATAATTTGTCCAAGAACGGGCTGGTTATTAATTAAGGAGTACCCGAAATTACCTTGTAGCACATTTCCTAGCCATTTAAAATATTGCACATAAATGGGCTGATCGAGTCCAAGGCTTTGACGTATTCGTTCCACGTCATCGGGATTCATGTTTGGCGTAACAAAAGAAGAGATAGGATCTCCAGGCGCCAATTGAACCAATGCGAATGACACAAGCGAAATGATGAAGAGCATCGGTATGGTTTGTAACACACGTTTGAATATTGTTTGTATCATGAAGACAAGCCCCTAACAAGAAAGTATAGTTAAAACAACGTAAAGCCCTCACCGGTAGGAAAAAATAAGCTTTCCTACCAGTTTGGGGCTTTCATTTATACACATTAGGCTATTATAGCATGCGAGAGACCAGTTTTACTTAATATAAAGCTTGGACAAATCGCGGAACATGGTTACAGGTTGAGGTGTTGCTTCTTTTGTGCCTTGATATTGCTTGCCGATTGCTAGGACTGCGTTGTCATAAGAGATTGGGTAAATAACAGCGTCATCAGCAATGGTTGTTTGAATTTGTTCATAGATAGTTTGACGTTTTGCCTCATCAGCGGTAACGGCGCCTTCGTTCCATAGTTTGTCCAGTGCCGGATTGCTGTAGTTCATGTAGTTGTACGGTTCACCAGTCATATATAATGTTTTATATGGATCAGGATCATTACCCATGATATAACCACCGAGCATCAAGGAGTAGGCGTCACTTTTGCGATCGAGTGTGATATTATTCATTGCGGTTGGATCTGTCGGTTTTAGTTCCAAAGAAACACCAATGGATTTTAATTGTTCTTGAACATAAAGCGCGATACTTTCTTGGGCTTTGCTGTTATTTAGGTAGATGATGTTTAGTTTATCAGAAGATTTATAACCACTCTTAGCTAACAGTTCCTTAGCTTTTGTTAAGTCTTGATTGTATGTTTCGACTTTGTCGGTAAAGAATTTCGTGTTCTCTGTTAAGAAAGAGCTAGCTGGTTTTGCGTATTCTTGGGAACCGTAAGCAGCATCGATCAAGTCTTTGCGATCCAGTGTCAGGGAAATAGCTTGGCGTAAGTCTTTCGATTTCAGAGCCTTCACATTTTGGTTGAAAGCAATATAGCTAAGTCGATTTTCTGGGTATGTGATGATGTTGACATCACTTGCTTTCTCTACTTTATTACGCTCGGCAGGTTGGATTGCTTTGAGGTTGATTTCACCATTTTGCAAAGCGAGGTTGGCAGCATTTTGATCTTTAGTAATACGATATGTTACTTTATCAAGTTTTGGTTTGCCATCGAAGTAATTATCGAACTTCTCTAATGAGTAGTACTCACCTGATTTATAATTGACAAATTTATATGGACCGGAGCCGACTGGAGCGTTATTTTTATCGCTCTTTCCAATATCAGCAACGCCATCAAAAATATGTTTTGGAATTGGATAGAAAGTTTTTAGTGTATTTTCAAATGCTGGTGCTACTTGTGGTAACGTGAATTTTACGGTAGTTGCATTTTCAGCTGCCACTTTGACTGGCTTGTTATTAAAGACCCAGTTTCCGCGGAATGGGCTGTTTTGTTTTTCATCAATCATCGAATTAACACTGAAAACAACGTCGTCAGCAGTTAATGGTTTACCATCATGCCAAGTTAGACCGTCTTTTAGTGTTACTGTATACGTTAAACTGTCAGGAGAAATATCTAGTTTATCGGCTAAAGCGGGCTTACCATCATACTCCCAAAATAGTGGTGCGTAGAGGGCTTGTTGAATAGTTAGAGACACTCGGTCACTGGAATAGAGAGGGTTAACAACTTCGGGGTCACCAGGGACACCAATAATAATAGCGTTATTATTTTTAGAGCCGCTTGCGCTATCCGAAGAACTTCCAGAACCGCCACAAGCTGCTAGTACCAACATTAAGGCCAATGTAAAAATGAATAAGATGCTTTTTTTCATACTTTCTCCCCTTTTCTCATAGATCTTCTTGTAATTCTTACTTGATAAGTAGGAATTGGTTATACTTAAAATACCCTGATTAGCTTTCAAAGTCAAGATATTTTTACTGGGATAAAAACTATTTTTAGGTATGGTTTTTTTGTTATAATTTAGGTATAGAGAATAATAGGCGGAAAGGAGTGGTTGATTTGGTGGGGTATCACGCAATGGTGAAGACATCGGCATATGATTTTTTGCGAGAGAATGGAGATTTGCAGGGCATTGCTTATTTGGTTGCTAGCGGTTCGCATGGCTATGGTACGAATGTTGCGACAAGTGATTTAGATCTTCGAGGTTTTTTAATAGAAGATGAGCGTTATTTGTTGGGACTGCATACTTTTGAACAGTTTGAAGAGAAGGAGACAGACACCGTTATTTTTGGCGCGCAGAAATTTATCAGGTTATGTGCTCAAGGAAATCCGAATGTCTTGGAATTGCTTGGTGTGGAGGAAGCTGAAATTGTGATTTGCACGGAGGCGGGGAAAATGGTGCGAAGTCATGCAGAATTATTTTTATCTAAGCGGATTGAGCAAACATTTGGAAACTACGCGAATGCGCAATTGAAGAGACTACAAAATGCGTTAGTTCGGAATGAAGAATCACATGCGGTTCGGGAACAGCATATATTAGAAACGTTGCAGAAACAAATGAGCAATATAGAATCGAAATATGCAATCATGGGGCCTGATGGGTTGAAACTGCGAATGGAAAATACCGAGATTGTCATGGATGCTGAGCTATCTGGGTATCCGCTGCGAGATTTTATAGGGATATATGGAGAGCTGCAGGGGACGATGCGGACATATGAAAAATTGGGAAAAGCGGACCAGCCTAAGGATTTACCGCGCTTGTATAAGCACGCGATGCATTTGGTTAGAATGCTTGTGACTGGCAGGGATATTTTAGCGGGGAAAGGAATTATAACGAAGCGGGTAGCAGAGCATGATTTGTTAATCGCCATTCGAAAAGGGGAGCTATCTTTTGCAGAAATTTTTGATCGGGTAGCGGTATTGCAGGTGGAATTTGAACAGGCAGCCAGAGAGACGAACCTTCCGGAGCAGGTTGATATGCAAAGTGTAGAGGATTTGCTGATTTCTTTATATAAACGAGCATAGGAAAACCCAGCATAAAAGTAGCATGCTGGGCCAAGTTTTTAATCTTCTTTTTTGTTAAACCAACGTTTTTTAGCGCTTGTTTGTGCTTCCTTTTTCAGCTTGTTTTGCTTCGTTGATTTCGTGAGATACCAGCGCTTCGTCCATGCGGATGACGCGGCCGCCTAGTTTATTATTTACTAGATCATTAATGTATTCGTTATGTTCTTCTTCGGCGATGAGGATAACACCGGTTTGATCTTCGGGGATCGTTTCTAATGTCTTCTCGAAGACGTTCATCGCATCGCGAATTTCTTTAGCATCTTGTGTTGAGCCGATGATAGCACCGGTCATCCAACCAAGGAGAACGCCTAGTGGGCCGCCCAAGATACCAACAAGCATGCCGATTAGACTACCTTTCATGTTTTTGTCGCCACCTGTGAAGTCAAGGAAGTCTTTCGCGTTTATTTTATGGTTATGATCGTGCTCTACGACTGCCATTTGTTCCCCGCGAATTTTTCTTTCTGTATGGAGTGTTTTAATTTCTGAGAATGCTTGATAGGACTTGCTTTCTGTTTCGAAGTTCATGATGAGAACTGTTTTATTTGTTTGCTTGCTCATGTCGAATAGCCTCCTAGTTTTCTATGAAATATCGGCAATTTGTGCCTCAGTTCCAGTATACTCGTTCTGTGCGCTAAAACAAAATGTTAACTGTTTTAGTTTTGGCTCGAATGTTTAGGGAAATGAATGATAATAAAGTTAGTTGGAGGAGATAATATGATTAAAGGTTTGGAAGGTATTAATATTGCAGTGAGTAATCCGGAACAGTTTGTGCGCTTCTATAGTGAACAATTGGGTGTGCCACTTGTTTTTGAAGGGCATGGTGCTTACAATGGGGCAAAATTGGCTTTTTCACGGGAAGCACCGGGTGTTATCGTTTGGAGTAAGGAGAACGATGACGTAGCGACGCAAGGCCCTACGGAATTTGTTTTTCGATCTGAGGATCTAGATAAAACCTATGAAATGCTGAAATTTAATGGTGTGGATATTCAACCACCGTTTTTAGCGGATTGGGGCGGCAAGGAACTTCGGTGTGCTGATCCAGAAGGAAACAGTGTTTTGATATTAGAGGGTGCTTATTGAATTGGAGGAATACGGAAACAGCTGATGGAAGATTATCAGCTGTTTTTTTTGTATATTTCACTAGCTATTATATCATAATTATGATATAATAATGATAATATTATGATAAGGAGGGCAAGGAAATGCCTGAAATTAGACCGGTTTCTGATTTAAGAAATAATTTTACTGATATTTCCAAGATTGTCCACGAACGTAGTGAACCCATTTTTTTGACGAAGAATGGGCATGGAGATATGGTAGTGATGAGTATCGAGACTTATGAGGAAATGTGTCAGTATGAAACGCGTGCTGTGACGAAATAAATTGGGGAATGGTGAGAGATTTGGAGAAAAAACGAAATTACCATGTGAAGTTTTTGACGGAGAATGATGTGGCACTAGCGGAGGCTGTTTGCGCAAAATGTGAGGATTACTTTTTAATGGAGCAAGGATCGGGCGCAACGAGAGAAAATGCGCATACCATTATTACGGAGATTCCAGAGGGAAAAACAAAGCATGACAAATTTGTTATGGCTGTACTTGATGAAGCGGATAAACCAATTGGGCTTATTGATGTTGTAGCAGATTTCCCGAGAAAGGGACAATGGATTATTGGCTTATTAATGCTTATTCCAGAAGAACGAGAAAGTGGTTTTGGGAAAGTTCTTTATAAAGTGATTAAAGATTGGGCGACAGACGGAGGAGCAGACTCCTTGCGCATCGGTGTTTTAGATGAGAATGCAGAGGCGATTGGATTCTGGTCGCATCTTGGATTTGAGAAGGAAGAAGAGAAGCAGCGAACTTACGGGAATAAAGAGCATGTTGTTCACGTAATGACTCAAAAAATATAAGTACTGGAAGACGGCATTCTGATTTTTAGGGTGTCGTTTTTTTGTAAGGGGTAGAAAAGCGAAGGAACTAGTTGAAAAAACGAATTTGACACAAAATGAATGAAATGCTTTTAAAGTGCTGTGAAATGTGTTACGATGGTGATAACAAAAATGGAGGTGCAAATGATATGACATCAAGCATGGAAGATAGCATTATCAATGAAACAGCTACCAAATTTGCCTATGAACATAGCTGGATAGCCCTGACGGATGAGATAGTTAATGAGAAGATTCAAGAAGCAGAAAACGATTTTGCAAGTGGGGATACATTCTCTTGGGAAGAAGTGAAGAGAAGAGTGAGAATGAAGCCTGCAACAGATTGGTAATAGCGTATGACTGAAACTGTGAAGATAAGATTTTCTAAGCATGCTAGCCTTGATTATGATCGAATATCCCTTTATTTAGTGGAGGACTTATGCCAATTTCAAGCAGCGCAGAAGTTCAGCGAAGGTATAGAGTTGCTACTGTTAAACTTAGCGAGTTTTCCAATGCTTGGGAAGCTATATGACAATGGGAAGCTTATTTCCAAGCCATATCGCAGAGCCAGTTTTGATCGATATACTGTTTTTTTATCTTTATCACGAAGATCGACAATTGATAGAGGTTTATCGAATTCTATCGGGAGTGGCGGATCACTCGATTTTGATTAAAGATATAGGAGAAATGTATGAAATATAAAGCGCTGGATAAGATGTAACCTAGTGAGTGGCTACATCTTATCCAGCGTTTCTTCAGGCATTCAATCGAATAATGGACGCGCCGCTAATGAGCTTCGTGTCGATAATGGTATTTTTGTTTTGTGCACCTGTTTGTTGGATTAGCTGGAAAAGTAATTCGGTTGCCGTTTGTCCCAGGCGTTTTGTTGGGATATCAATCGCGGTCAGTGGTGGTGATAGGAATGTTGAGACAACACGATCGTTATAGCCGACGATGGACAGGTCTTGGGGAATGGATAACTCGTGATCGGCAGCGACTTTATATATACTGAGTACTTTTAAATCGTCGGTGGCAAAAATAGCAGTCGGTCGATCTGGATGAGAAAGTAGCTGGTTTGCGGCATTATATGCATCTTCGGCGGTGTAGCCACTGTCTAAAATCCAGTCACGGCGTATATCTAAATTATGATCGAATAGGCAGCTACGATAACCGGCTAGTCTATCAATGGAGACGTGATAGTTCAGCGGTGCATGCAAACAAGCTATATTTGTATGCCCGTGCTGGATAAGTAAGTTTGTAAGTTCATAGGAGTCTTTGAAGTTATCGGTATCCACAGAGTAGACGTTGGTATAATTACCATCAATCTTTCCAGTTACGACGATGGGGATATTGTATGGATCTAGTTTCTCGAAGAAAGATTCGTCAGCAGGGGAGCTGAGCATAATAATACCTTTAATCATTTTTTCTTTAATTTTAGTGATGCATTTATCGAGCTCGTCGTCTGTATTGCGAGATGTTTGTAGGATGAGATCGAAATTTTCATCTTCGGCAATCGCGGAGATGGAATGAATGATTTCTGAGAAAAACGGGTTTCCTGCTGTGGTCTTTGTTGGCCGGTTGGAAATGACCATAATAGCATCAAAGCCTGAGCTAGTAAGTGCTCGTGCCAGTTTGCTGGGTCTATATTGCAATGCTTCGATGGCATCTAAAACACGCTTTTTCGAGTCTTTCGATATATTTGCTTGGTTGTTCAATACTCGCGAAACGGTAGATTTTGAAACGCCTGCGTGGCGGGCGATGTCGTAAATGGTGGCTCCCATTCGTTGTCCTCCTTGTATATATCTTGATGAGACCGTTCCCATCTTTATAAACTCTATTCTACTCAATTGTGGTAAAGATGTCCAATATGACATAATTCGCTTTCTACAAGAGCTAGTAGTCGTATCAGAAAAAATACTATTGACAGAAAGCGCTTTCTGTAATATACTCATTTTTGTGGGAGCGGTACCATAAAAGGAGGCTAAAATGGATATTCTTTTAAAGCGTTTAGAAAGTATATATGAAAGTGAAAGCGTTGTATCTATTGAAAAAGAGATACGTGAACGTGTATCTAGAGCGAAAGCGAATGTGAGGAAACGGAAGCAAGGCTGGGATCAGCGCGATGTAGTTATGATTACATACGGCGATCAGTTTTTTAAAGAGCAGGAGCCGACACTGAGGACATTGAGGGAAATGTATGATGCCTACTTGAAAGAAATGTTTGAGGTAGTGCATATTTTGCCGTTTTATCCATATTCGTCGGATGATGGTTTTTCTGTGATCGATTATAAAATGGTGGATCCGAAGCTCGGTAATTGGGAAGATGTGAATGCGCTATCGAATTCAGTCCGGCTAATGTTTGATTATGTTTGTAACCATATTTCGGCGAAAAGTGAGTGGTTTCAGGGGTATTTGAATAATGATCCGGAGTACGCTGATTTTTTCGTGGCGATGGCGCCAGAAACGGATTTGTCGACAGTTACTAGGCCGCGTGCGACGCCTGTTTTGACGGAATTTAAATTATCAAATGGACAGAAAAAGCATATTTGGACTACGTTTAGTGAGGATCAGATTGATTTGAATTTTAGTAATCCAAAAGTGTTGCTGAAAATGATTGATGTGTTGGCATTTTATTTGGAAGAAGGGGCAGAGTACGTAAGGCTGGATGCGGTCGGATTTATGTGGAAAGAGCCGGGAACGTCGTGTATTCATTTGGAAAAGACGCATGAAATTGTGAAGCTATTCCGTGATGTTTTGGACGAGATTGCACCAGGAACGGTGATGATTACGGAGACGAATGTGCCGCATAAGGACAATATTACTTATTTCGGAAATGGCCAAGATGAGGCGCATATGGTGTATCAGTTCCCGTTGCCGCCGCTTGTTTTGCAGGCGATACATACTGGTGATGGTCAAGCATTGTCAGGCTGGGCGCGTGATTTGGAGTTGCCTGGAACGGATGCTACGTTCTTTAATTTTCTCGCGTCGCATGATGGTATTGGTTTAAATCCGATTCGTGGAATTTTGCCGGAAAAGGAAATTTTGGCTTTGGTGGCGGATTTGGAAGCGGAGGGTGCGCTTGTTTCGTATAAGCAGAATCCGGATGGAACGCAGAGTCCGTATGAGATTAATGTGACGTACATGGATGCATTGAATCGCTTGGCAGACAATGATGACACGCGGTTACAACGGTTCTTGTTGGCGCATTCGATATTGCTGACGATTCCTGGTGTTCCGGCGGTTTACGTGCAAAGTATTTTAGGCGCGCGAAATGATCTGGATGGTGTCGCGGAAACGGGGCATAATCGCTCCATCAACCGTAAAAAATACCCGATTTCGGAGATTGAAGCAGGACTTGCGGACGAGAAAACATTGATGCACCGCACTTTTGAGGGAATTAAAGAAATGATTCAAGTTCGTAAAACGCAAGCTTTGTTCCATCCTAATGTGCCGATGGAAGTTGTGGATTTAGGGAAAGAAATTTTTGCGATTAGGCGTGTGGATGCTTCAGGGGAAAGTATTCTGGTGTTGCATAACTTGTCTGATCAGCCGATATCGTGTGATGTCGCTGCAAACTGGGATATTTTAAAAGATCAGCCGATTTCTGGGAGCGCTCCAATCGTACTTGCTCCTTACGAATTCTGTTGGCTAACAAACAAAAACTAGGAGGGTTTTAAGGTGAAAAAGAAGAGGGTCGATTGTACTTGCCGTTGTATTACTGATGAGTGTTATTTTGGCGGCGTGTGGCGGTTCATCGGGAAACGGGGATGATAAAGCAGTAACGATTGAATTTATGCACTCCTCGGTGGAAAAGGAACGTTTGGATGTTATCAAGAAATTGGTATCGAAATTTGAAAAGGAAAATCCAAATATTAAAGTGAAACAAGTGCCAGTAGAAGAAGATGCGTTCAATACAAAAGTTGTGACGTTGGCTCGAGCTGGTGTGTTGCCGGAAGTTTTGGAAGTAAGTCAAGATTTTGCGAAAGTAATGGATAAAGATAAATTGATCGATCAAGCGGCGGTCAAAGATGTTATCCAAAAGGTTGGCGAGGATAGCTATTATGAAGGCGCGCTGAACCTAGTTCGTTCTGAGAATGGGAAAAGTTATATCGGCGTCCCGCTTACAGGCTGGGTGCAAGGTATTTGGTATGACAAGAAAGCACTGGCTGCGGCCAATTTCAAAGAGCCGGAGAATTGGAATGATATTTTGACAATCGCGAAGCATTTTACGAATAAAGCGGATAAGAAATATGGTATTGCAATTCCTACAGCAGAAGGCGCGATGGCGGAGCAAGCATTTTCTCAGTTTGCACTTTCCAATGAGGCGAACGTGTTAGATGCGAAGGGCAACATTACGATTGATACGAAGGAAATGAAACAGGCGTTGACATTTTATAAAGAATTGTCGAAATATACAATGCCTGGATCGAATGATGTAACGGAAATCAAGGACGCGTTTATGAATGGTACAGCTCCGATGGCGATGTATTCGACGTATCTTTTGCCAGCGGTGTTCACAGACGGGGACCCAAGCAATATTGGATTTATCATTCCAGAAGAAAAAGAAAAAGCGGTGTACGGAACGGTTTCGGCGCTGGCACTTTCGGATGGTTTGGATAAAGCACAAAAAGATGCTGGGAAAAAATTCGTGGAGTTCCTATCAAAACCTGAGAATCAAACAAACTGGGTATTAATGTCTCCAGGTGGGGCGCAACCCGTAAATAAAGGCGTTATCGAAAACGCAGCATACAAAAATAATGAAGTCGTGAAATCGTTTGGCGCTCTGTCTGAAGAAATCGCGAATTCGTTTAATGACATTCAGATTTTCGGTTTAGTTGACGGCAAAAACTTTACCAAGATGGGCGATATCACAAGCTCAGGAGTTATTGCGAAAATGGTGAATAATGTAACAGTTGGTGACAAAAATGTCGAATCGGAGCTTAAAAAAGCGCAGAAAACGGCTGAATCTAATGACTAAGAATAAGGAGGCACTATGAAAACAAAAGCATATAAACGCTCGGATGCAAAAATGGCGCTGGCTCTGCTGTCGCCTAGTATCCTCTTATTACTTGTGTTAGTGGCGTACCCGATGATTTCAAACATTCAAATTAGCTTTTTAGAGTTACCGCTCAATCCGAATTTGGATTCAACGTTCATCGGTTTGCAAAACTATATTGATATTTTAACGGATGCGGAATTTTATAAGTCACTGGCTTTAACGTTTGGCTATACAATTCTAGTAGTTGTTGGTAGTACAGGGATGGGACTTCTGGTTGCGATTTTCTTCAATCGGGAGTTCAGATTCCGGAAAACGGCGCGTTCGCTCATTATTTTGTCATACGTAACGCCGTCGATTTCGTTGATTTTTGCTTGGAAATACATGTTTAACAATAGCTATGGTGTTATCAATTTTGTTGGTGGTGATATTTTGCATCTTTGGAAGGATGCACCACTTTGGTTTGATAACCCCGTTTCGAGTTTTATTTTAGTCGTGTTATTCGCGATTTGGCGCTATTTCCCGTACGCTTTCATTTCGTTTTTAGCGATTTTACAAACGGTAGATAAATCGCTTTATGAAGCAGCGGAAATGGACGGGGCAAGCGTTTGGGATAAATTCAAAATTGTAACGTTGCCTGCGATCATGCCAGTGTTGGCGACGGTTGTGACGTTGCGTGCGATTTGGATGTTCTACATGTTTACGGATGTATACTTGTTGACGAACAAGGTGAATATTCTTGGGGTTTACTTGTATCAAACAGCCTTTGCATTCAACGATTTAGGCAAAGCATCGGCGATTTCGGTGATTCTGTTTATCATCATCTTCGTGGTCATCATGGTTACAAGAAAGCGAGTGAATTTAAATGGCGGTAAGTAGTAAAAAAACAAAACGGACGAAGAAAATTGTCTTTTATGTGAGTTTGGTGTTATTTCTGTTGTTTACGCTGTTTCCATTCTTGATTATGATGATGACGTCGTTTAAGAGTCCGAAAGAGGCGATTTCAACAACGCCAACGTTTTTCCCGAAGGATTGGACGTTTCAGCATTATTTAGACATCTTCAACCCAGATATTTTCCCGTTTTTGACGTATTTTAAAAACAGTTTTATCATCGCACTGGTTGCAGCGGGAATTGCGGTTGTTTTAGGGATTTTAGGCGCTTATGCGTTGTCAAAATTGCGTTTCAGAGCGAGGACAACGATTAATGCGAGTTTTTATACGGTTTATATGTTTTCAGGGATTTTGTTAATTGTGCCGTTGTTTAAAATTATTTCGAGTGTTGGGCTGTATGATACGAGAACGGCGCTTATTATTACGATGGTTGTGCAGACATTGCCGACCGCGATTTTCATGTTGATTAGTTATTTTGATACGATTCCTGTGGATATTGAGGAAGCCGCGATGATGGATGGCTTGAATCGGATGCAGATTATTTTACGTATTATCGTGCCATTGGCGATTTCGGGTATTGTTTCGGTATTCGTTTATTGCTTTATGGTTGCTTGGAATGATTATCTGTTTGCATCGATTTTCTTGTCAGATTCGGAGTTGTTTACACTACCGATTGGCTTGAATACGCTGTTTAGTACACCAGATTATATTTGGGGCCGAATGATGGCGGCATCTCTCATAACGGCACTGCCTGTTGTTATTATGTACGCTTTGTCGGAACGCTTTATCAAAGGAAATCTTACCGACGGCGGCGTCAAAGGCTAGGTCAGAGCGTCGAGAAGCATTCATCTTCGTCGTTAAAAGTTCCGTTCCAGTGCTCACGTACGTAGGTACGCTCCGCACCTGGTACTCACTTTTGCCTAGAAGCTAAAAGCTTCTCGTCGCTCTGACGGCTGATTCTGCGACACGGAGTTGTTTCGGGGGTGGAACGGGAATTTTGGCGAATGAGAAAGGGACGAAGAGCCTTGATAAGAAATAGATTTGGTATATCAGAAAGGAAGTTTGGATGATGAGGAAGTTGATTGCTACGGAGCCGCGGGTTGCGGATTTGGTGGAGTATGTGGATCGGGAGTTGGCTAAGGATGAGGCGCGGATTCAGGTGAGGTTTGCGTCGCCGAAGCATGGAACGGAGGTCGTGGATTTTCGCGGGGTTAGTCCTTTTATTGATGAGGAGTTTAACGAGGAATGGAATATGTTTATGCCTCGTGCGGAAGGTGCGGCGCGCGGGATTGTGTTCGGTGAGTTTCAGCTCGGGAACATGGTTGTCGGCGAGATTGTCGAGATCGGCGCGGATGTGACGGAGTACGCGATTGGCGATATGGTTTGTTCGTATGGGCCGATTATGGAGACGGTGATCGTGAAGGCGGTCGATAATTATAAATTGCGGAAAATGCCAGCGGGTTCTAGCTGGAAAAACGCGGTTTGTTATGATCCGGCGCAATTTGCGATGAGTGGTGTTCGTGAGGCGCATGTGCGTGCGGGCGACTATGTCGTGGTTGTTGGGCTCGGCGCGATTGGCCAAATTGCGATTCAACTGGCGAAAAAGGCTGGTGCGAGTATCGTGATTGGTGTTGATCCGCTAGAACATCGTCGTGAGATTGCGATGCGTCATGGTGCGGATGCTTGTTTTAATCCGATTGGGACGGATGTTGGGTTTGAGGTCAAGAAATTGACGGGCAAACTGGGCGCGGATTCGATTATTGAGACGAGTGGGAATTCGCAGGCGCTTGAGGCGGCGCTACGCGGGATTGCGTATGGCGGGATTATTTCGTATGTCGCGTTTGCGAAGCAGTTTCCGGATGGGTTTAATTTAGGACGTGAGGCACATTTTAATAATGCTAAAATCGTGTTTGCGCGGGCTTCGAGTGAGCCGAATCCGGATTATCCGCGTTGGAATAGGAAGCGGATTGAGGAGACGTGCTGGGAACTTTTGATGAACGGGTACCTGGATTGTGAGGATTTGATCGATCCGATTGTGAGCTTGGATGAGAGTGCGCAAGCTTATATGAAATATGTGGATCAGAATCCAGATTTGAGTATTAAGATGGGAATCGAACTTTAGAAGGAGACGGTAACAGTTATGAAAATTGGAACGCAGAATCAGGCATTTTTTCCAGAGAGTATTATGGAGAAGTTCGAATATGTGAAGGAAATGGGTTTTGAAGGTTTTGAAATTGACGGGAAACTGTTGGTTGAAAATGTGGCGGAGGTCAAAGCGGCGATTGCGGCGACGGGGATTCCGGTTTCGACGGCATGTGGTGGTTATGATGGCTGGATCGGTGATTTTATCGAGGAGCGTCGTTTGCGCGGATTACAGGAAATCAAGGTAATTTTGGAGGCGTTGCAAGAGGTTGGCGGGACGGGAATCGTAGTTCCTGCGGCTTGGGGCATGTTCACGTATCGCTTGCCACCAATGGTTTCGCCGCGTTCAGAAGCTGGTGATTTCAAAGCGGTGAGTGAGTCGCTCGTTTATTTGGACGGGATTGCGGCGGAGACTGGGACGACGATTTTTCTGGAACCGCTGAATCGTTATCAGGATCACATGATCAATTTGCTGGGCGATGCGCGTCGCTATATTGAGCAGAATGACTTGAAACATGTGAAAATTATCGCGGACTTTTATCATATGAATATTGAAGAGGACGGGATTTCGGAGGCGCTTCACGCGAATCGTGATTTGGTACGGCATGTGCATGTGGCGGATAATCATCGCTATCAGCCTGGCAGTGGATCGCTTGATTTTAAAAAGCATTTCGATCAGTTGAAAGCGGATGGCTATGACGGTTTCTTGACGTTTGAATGCCGAGTTCGCGCGGAGGATCCTGAGAAAGCGTATCGGGATGCATTGGAACATTTGAAAAACTGTAGATAAACTCAGCGTGGCGGTAAATCATACATTGTAGTTTTTCTATTTTCAGAAATACGATACTGCCTCTAAAATCCGATTTTGGAGGCAGTATTTCAAGGGGGAAGTAAGACGTGAAAAAAGTAGCGATTATTGGTGCGGGGCAGGTTGCCGAGAAGGTGCATGCGGCGTATTACAAGACGCGGACGCAGGAGTTGGAGCTGGTCGCGGTGATTGATCCAGACGCGGGGCGTGCGCGGGATTTTGCGGAACAGAATGGTTTTGCGCGTAGTTACGTGGATGCGGCGGAGATGTTTGAGACGGAGAAACCGGATATGGTGAGTATTTGTACGCCGAATCGGTTTCATTTTGATAATGTGATGTTGGCGCTATCGCATGGTGCTGCGGTTATGTGTGAGAAACCGCCTGCGATGACGGCGAATGAGGCGCAGCAGATGCGTGATTTGGCGGCGAAACAGCATCTGGTTTTGGCGTACGATTTTCATCATCGGTTTGCGACGGATATGCGCGAGGTGAAGAAGGCTTATAAGGATGGTGTACTAGGCGAAGTTTACATGACAAAGGCTAAGGCGCTACGCCGTTCGGGAGTTCCTGGTTGGGGCTCGTTCACGAATAAGGCGTTGCAAGGTGGCGGCCCGCTAATCGATATTGGGATTCACATGTTAGACGCGGCGATGTACGTGCTAGATTTTCCACAGGTCAAGAAGGTCACTGCCAAAATGTTTCAAAAAATTGGGACAAAGAAGTCGGAAGGTACGTTTGGAACGTGGGACCCTACGAAATATGATGTGGAGGACGCGGTTTTTGCGTTTATTGAGTTTGAAAATGGTGGCTTGTTGCAGTTGGAGACTTCTTTTGTATTGCAGATGAAGGAAAGTTCGGTTTTGAATGTGGAATTTTTCGGAGATGAGGCTGGTGCGACGTTGTTTCCAGCGGAGATTTACACGGATCGGGCTGGCGAATTGGTCACGATTTTGAAGAAGGAAACGGCGGACGAGGAGCGACATGCAAAAAGTATGCAGGCGTTTGTGGATCGGGTGCTTGGTGCGGATGTGATGGTGGCGGACGCGGAGCAGGGTTATCAGGTTCAGCGTTTGATTGAGGCGATTTACGAATCAGCAGAAAAAGGTGAGAGTGTATATTTATGAGTAGAATCAGTGTGTTACGGGAGAGTAGAATAGATCCGCATTATTTCGATACGTATGCGAGTTTGATGATGACTGGGAACGGTTATATGGGGATTCGCGGAGGATTTGAGGAAGATTATCCGGAGCAGACGCGTGGCATGTTTGTGGCGGGAATTTATAATAAAGCGCAGGGGCAAGTGAGTTCTGATTTAGTGAATTTGCCTGATGTAACGCGGTTTGAGTTCGAGATTGATGGTGTGAATTTCTCAATGCATCGTGGGGAAGTTCAGGATTTTGAGCGGGTTTTTGATTTGGCGACGGGTGAGGTGTGTCGCGAATTGGTTTGGCAGCACCCAAATGGGAAACGATTCGGGCTTTGTTTGAAACGCTTTGTCAGTAAGAAGGAATTACATAAGGTGTATGCGAAGGTTGAGATTACGAGCCTGTCGGGTGACGCGGATGTGCGGATTCGGACGGGGATTGATGGGCAACAGACGAATTTCGGGACGCAGCATTTGGTGGAAAAATCGCTTCGTGTATTTAGTGAGACGTGGATGCAGGGCGATTATGTGACGACGCAAAGTGGGCAAGATTTAGCGGTGACGTCGATGATTAGCGCGCCTGGAAGTTTTGCGGCGAAGAATCGGCAGTTGCTCGTGACGGTGAATCAGAAGTTGGCGGAGAACGAGCCGTTTTCGTTGGAAAAGGTAAGCGTCATCGCGACGAGTTTGGAGACGGAGAATCCGGCTGAATTTGGGCTCGGCGAGATTCGCGAGGCGAAGAGCTATGACGATGCTTTGGCGGAATCGCGCGTTTCTTGGCAGAAATTTTGGCAGGATTATCGGGTTGAGGTGACATCTGAAAACACCTTTGATCAGTTGGCGCTTGATTTTGCGGCGTATCATTTGGAAGCGATGACACCGGCTCATGATGAGCGTTTTAGCGTTGGGGCGAAAGGGCTGACGGGTGAAGGTTACAAAGGGCATGTGTTCTGGGATACGGAGATTTTTATTGCGCCGTTTCATTTGTATAATCATCCGGAAAAAGCGCGGAAGTTGTTGCGTTATCGCTATCTTCATCTGGAACAGGCACGCGCGAAAGCTGTCAAAAATGGCTATCAAGGGGCATTATTTCCTTGGGAGAGCGCGTTTAGTGGAGAGGAAGAGACGCCTGAATTTGCTGCGATTAACGTTCGCACTGGGAAGCGTCAAAAAGTGGCGTCGGCCCTTGCGGAACACCATATTGTGGCGGATGTTGCGCATGCTGTGGTCAACTATTATGAGGCGAGCCAAGATGAACTATTTATGGAGCATGATGGGTTGCAAATTTTGCAGGAAACAGCGCGTTTTTGGTTGAGTAGGGCTGTATTAAAGCAGGGGAAATATGTTATATTAGATGTAATCGGTCCTGATGAGTATACGGAACATGTGGATAATAATGCTTATACGAATTATTTGGCGCATGAGAATGTGTATCAAACGTTGCGCTTTATGGCGAAATACGGTCAGAAGCATACGGCATTTTATGATTTGTGTGAGGCATTTTTACGAAAAATTTATTTGCCGCAGCCAAATGAGGCGAAGTTGATTCCGCAAGATGATACGTTTCTTGATAAACCAGAGATTGATTTGACGGGGTATAAGGAGAAGCAGGGATCGCAGGCGATTTTGCTGGATTATTCGCGAGCGGAAGTGAACGAGATGCAGATTTTGAAGCAGGCGGATGTGGTGATGTTGCTTTATTTGATGCCAAATCTGTTTGCCGAGGAAATTGTGGCGCGGAATTTGGATTATTATGAGGCGCACACGATTCATGATTCTTCGCTGAGTAAGGCGATTCATGCGATTGTGGCGAACCGGGTTGGTCAGTCGGAGAAGGCGTATCGCTTTTTCGAAGAGGCATGTCGGATTGATCTCGAGGCGGCTCCTGGTGGGACGGATGAAGGTGTGCATGCGGCGTCGCTTGGCGCAATTTGGTTGTCCACGATATTCGGATTTGGCGGTATTGCGATTTCGGATGGCGAACTGCATTTGAATCCGCGATTACCGGCTGAATGGAAGCGCTTGGCATTTTCGTTTGTGTGGCATGGGGAACGCCTGGAAATCGAACTGGAATCGGATAAAATTCGCGTGACAAAAGAGACGACAGCGCCAATTCAGATTCACATTTTTGGTGAAAAGCATTGTATGACGACAGGACTAGAAATTTAAATTTTGGAAGGAAGAGTTTTCATGAAAATTGTCATTGCCCCCGATTCATATAAGGAAAGTTTAACGGCACAGGAGGTAGCAGAGGCGATCCAGACGGGATTTGCGACTGTATTTCCTGATGCGGATTATCAGCTTTTACCTGTGGGTGATGGCGGAGAGGGAACCATCGCGATTCTGGCGCAGGCTTCTGGTGGCGTTACGGAGGATGTGCGTGTGACGGGACCGCTAGGCGAGGTGGTAACCGCAAAAATGGCATTCAGTGCCGATCGGACGCGGGCTTTCATCGAAATGGCGGAGGCGTGTGGACTACATTTGGTGCCCGCAGAGAAACGTGATCCGCTAGCGATGAGCACGGCAGGTGTCGGCGAATTGGTGTTGCATGCTTTGGATGCTAAGGTAAGTGAGATCGTGATTGGGGTTGGTGGAAGTGCCACTCATGATGGCGGAATTGGCATGGCCGCAGCGCTGGGCGCGCGTTTTTATAATTTGCGTGGGGAGAATGTGACGGCAATTGGTGCGAATTTGAGCGCGATTAGCTCGGTTTCCCTGACAAACCTTGATCCACGACTATCTAAAACGACGATTCGAATTGCGGCGGACGTAGAAAATCCACTGTGCGGTGAAAATGGGGCGGCGACGATTTTTGGTCCGCAAAAAGGTTTACCGCAGGATAGGATTCCCCATATCGATAACGCGATGCACGGTTTTTATTCCATTTTCAAACAAGATGTTCGTGATTTGCCAGGAAGCGGTGCTGGAGGTGGAATGGGCGCAGGATTGATGCTGTTTGCAGGTGCCAAATTTGAGCCGGGTATCGAGCTTGTTTTACGTGAACTGCGGATGAAAGAAGTGTGCGCTGATGCGGATATTATCTTGGTTGGTGAAGGGCGTATGGATGCTCAGACTGTCTTTGGTAAAGCGCCAATCGGTGTAGCAAACTGTGCACCGGAAAATGCGACGGTCATCGGGATTTGCGGCAGTATTGGAGAGGGAATTGACGCGGTTTATTCGAAAATCGATGCCGTATTCCCAACGATTGCAACAGCTGGGAGCTTGGAAGACATTTTGCCGAAAACGCGTGAAAATATTGAACGGACGGCCCGAAACGTGGCAGTTCTGCTGAAAGGGAGAGTACGGTGAAACAATTAGAAGCAGTAATTTTTGATTTGGATGGGGTCATCACAGATAGCGCACATTTTCATTATTTGGCATGGAAACAACTCGCGGCAGAGATTGATATCGAGATCGACGAGGCGTTCAATGAGACGCTAAAAGGCATTAGTCGGATGGACTCACTCGACTTAATTTTAGCGAAAGGTGGGCGCGAACAAGATTTCACAATCGCTGAAAAAGAAGCATTAGCGATGAAAAAGAATGCGCATTATGTGGAGTTGTTAAAAGACTTGTCACCAGCAGATATTTTGCCGGGTATCAAGCCATTACTAGACGCAATTCGCGCGGCAAACTTGAAAATCGCCTTAGCTTCTGTTTCTAAAAATGCCCCAATGGTTCTGGCGGCACTTGGCTTAACGGATAGCTTTGACTACCTAGCAGACGCAGCAAAAATCACACATTCGAAGCCAGATCCAGAAATCTTCTTAGTTGCAGCGGCAGGACTTGGCGTAGTGCCTGCAAACGCCGTTGGAATCGAAGACGCTCAAGCCGGTGTTGAAGCTATCAAATCAGCTGGCATGAAAGCAATTGGTGTCGGAACTGGACTCATCGGAACAGATGAACTCGTTAGCGATACATCGAAATTGTCACTAGCGATGGTTCAAAAAGTATTTCAGCTGTAACTTTTAATTGCCTACGAACTAAGTTACTCGGGAAAAATGGTGAATATGTTGAATTTAGTGGAAGGGGACAAGGCTGTTGTAGAGAGCATGGATCATGCGTTTGAAGTACATTTATTCGGAGAAATTTGGAATAAGGAATGTCGGCACAAGCGAACAAGTAGCTCTGCTACGCGCGCGGATTATATGACATGAGGAATCACTCCCTTTTGATGGATCTGATAGGACATCAAAAACGGAGTGGTTCCTTTTGTCGTTAGTTGGGATAGTAAATAATCATGCTGAGGCGGCAGATGTCGGAACTTGCGTTGGTATAGACATGCTCTTGATCGGCTTTAAAACGAATCGAGTCGCCATCCTTGGCGTTTAGTTGTTGTCCGTTTGTCATAATAACGAGTTCTCCGGAAAAAACCGTGATAAATTCTTCCGTACCATCTGGATGTGGTGTGGATTCTAGCCTTCCATCGGGATCAATCTCCAAATAATATGTTTCAAAGCGGCGCTCGCTATCGAACGTAAACATTGGATAGTTACGACATTTCCCGTCATCAGCAATAAGTGGTTCACGGGATTTTCGATCGATCACTTCATAGTCAATTTTGGGCTTCGTAACAAGTTCTGTAAAAGAAACTTTCAACCCATTCGCGATTTTCCAAAGCGTAGAAATGGTGGGATTCACGTCTCCGCGCTCAATTTGACCAAGCATACTCTTACTGACCCCAGTGAGTTTCGCGAGTTCATCGAGGCTGAGACGTTTTTTTTGACGGGCTAATTTTAAATTTTCTGAGACAATGGCACTTATATTATCCATAGACTGCTCCTTTTACCAAGTTGACAATATAACGCACATAATGTATCGTATACTGTATAAACGTTATAGTATCCTTTTTGTGTATTATAACATCCGAAGAGAAGGAGGTAAAGAATATGTTCAATGTAGCAGCGTTTTTATCTTATATATTCCTGACAGCATACACGCCGGGGCCAAATAATATCATGGCAATGACCAACGCAAGTAATGACGGCTTTAAAAAGAGTTTTCGGTTTTGTTTAGGTGTTTTAGCTGGATTTTTCGTCGTTGTGCTGGCATCCGCGATTTTTAGTGCAGCTTTATATGATATTATCCCGACGATTGAACCGTTTATGCGTTTTATCGGGGCAGCATATATTTTATGGCTAGCGTGGATGATTTTGCGAGATAAACCTAAAAATTCTAAAGATAACAAAGTGCGATTAGAACCGAACTGTTTCTTTACGGGGATGGTGATGCAGTTTGTGAATGTAAAGGTGATTTTATACGGGATTACGACTTTTTCAACGCTTGTTTTACCTTATTTCACAGGTATGTTCCAAGTTTCTTTATTTATCGTGATTTTGACGGTTGTTGGCTTTTCTGGCACGTGTTGTTGGGCGATGTTCGGCTCTATTTTCAGCAAGCTTTTCGCGGAACATAAGCGGGGGCTCAACATTGTAATGGCGCTATTGCTAGGGTATTGCGCAGTCTCTATTTTGATTTAGCAAGGTGTATTGTTTTTTTGGTGGTGGGCATAGTAAAATGAAGAGGAGTTTATCACACCACCGGAAAAGGGAGAAAATAGATGCTATTTAGTACAACGACGTTCTTATTTGTGTTTTTACCTATTGTGTTAGTTATTTACTTCATCACACCGACGAAATTAAAAAATATTATACTGCTACTTGCTAGCCTGCTGTTTTACGCGTGGGGCGAGCCTAAGTTTATTTTCGTTATGTTGCTATCGATTGCAATTAACTATGTTTTCGGATTGCTCGCGGATAAGGCGAAGCGGGAAGGAAGGCATGGCAAGCTAGTCATTACATCGATGGTTATCGGAAACTTGGCTGTTCTGGGCGTTTTTAAGTATGCTAATTTTGTCGTATTTAATTTGGAAACGTTTTTTGGGACGAATTTTGAATGGACAGCGATTGCGTTGCCGCTAGGTATTTCCTTCTACACGTTCCAAGGGATGAGCTACGTGCTCGATGTGTACCGTGGGGACGGGCGGGTGCAGAAAAATCCATTAAATATTGCGCTATACATATCACTATTTCCACAACTCGTTGCGGGGCCTATCGTTCGGTATCAAACGGTTGCGGACCAAATCGATCATCGGCGCGTCGATTTAAATTTATTTACGAGCGGTGTGAAGCGCTTCATCATCGGTTTGGCGAAGAAGATGTTCATTGCTAACAACTGTGGGCTTGTCGCGGATCAGATTTTTCAGAGTCAAGGTGGCGGATTATCTGTTGGTACCGCTTGGATCGGCCTCATTTTCTACTCACTTCAAATTTTCTTTGATTTTTCAGGCTATTCCGATATGGCGATTGGGCTTGGCCGGATGTTCGGTTTTAAATTTCTTGAGAACTTTAACTATCCGTACATCGCGAAATCGGTTTCCGAGTTTTGGCGCAGGTGGCATATTTCGCTGGGCACATGGTTCAAAGATTACTTGTACATCCCACTAGGTGGAAATCGCGTTTCTCCTATAAAAGTATACCGGAACCTAGCGATTGTTTGGCTGGCGACTGGGATTTGGCATGGTGCGAGTTGGAATTTCTTGCTTTGGGGTGCCTATTACGGACTGTTCATCATGCTCGAAAAAGCCTTTTTAGGAAAAGCATTACTCAAAGTTCCAGCGGTGCTACAACACGTGTACGCGCTGATCGTGATCATCTTCGGTTGGCTACTATTCCGCATTGATAACGTCAGTGATATTTGGAGTTATCTCGGTTCGATGTTTGGCTCAGGAACTTTCTGGGACGCGCGTGCGACCTACTACATGCACGAATATGCAGTCGTTTTGATCGTTGCGATTATCGCCTGCACACCGGTTATTAAAAATCTATTTGCGAGCGAAAAATTACTAACCTTCATGCAGAGCCATCGCGCCTTGCACATTACAAAAGATGTGGCGACACTTGCTGTCCTTGCCTTCATTTTTGTCTATTCTGTCGCGCTTGTTGTCGGCTCGACTTTCAATCCATTTATTTATTTCAGATTTTAAAACGTTAGGAGAATCA
Organism: Listeria grandensis FSL F6-0971; assembly: GCF_000525835.1. Classification (GTDB taxonomy): domain Bacteria; phylum Bacillota; class Bacilli; order Lactobacillales; family Listeriaceae; genus Listeria_A; species Listeria_A grandensis. The sequence goes on along the minus strand of NZ_AODD01000013.1, from coordinate 50,698 downwards.
CTGTGAATAAAAAACTATTTAATATCTTACTATCGGCTGGGTTTTTACTCCTTATTTTCGGCGTCTTTTTCTTCTATCTGTTTGCTGGGAAAAATCAAGTATCGATTCTAGAAAGCCGCAATTTGGCGCAAAAACCTGATTTTAGCGCAGACGCAGTTAGCACGGGCGATTACATGAAAAAATGGGACGTTTTCTTCAATGACCAGTTCCCACGGCGAGACGCGTTCACAGAGCTCAACATGCGCGTGAATCAGTTGGCGCTCGGGCAAGATGTCTATAAAGACGTTTATGTAGCACCAGACGGTTATTTGCTGACAAAAGTAGAGCAATACACGAAAGCCGATGCCAAAAAAATCGCCGATCGCGTAAATAACGTCGGACAATCTTTGCAAAAAATGGACGTCAAGACAAGTCTAGTACTCGTTCCGAATAAATCGACGGTGTTTGAAGCGAAGTTTCCAACCTATTATCCGAGCTTTGGACGTGAAGGTTACGAGCGCTTGATGCCGATGATTAATGAGAAATATGTGCAGAATATTGATATTTCACAAATCCTTTATAAAAACAAAAATAAAGCCAACATGTTTTTCTATACGGATCACCATTGGCAAGCCACAGCTGCATTTTTAGCATCAGAAAAGGTGACCAAAGAAATGAATCCGGGCGTGAAGCAACTGACGATGGCTGATTGGACTTGGAAACTAGAAGGTTTACCATTTTACGGTTCGGATGCTCGGAAAACGACTTCCGCACTTGTCTCAAAATCCGATCAAGTGATGGTTGCCGAGCAGAAACATTTGAGCGCACCGTATAAACTTGATGTGATTAAGGAACAGCGCGATTCGCTTTACGTGAAGAGTCGTTTAACTGACCCAGCCGTGTACGCAAACCGTTACACGACCTATATTGGGACGGATTATCCGGAGGCGCATATCCAAACACCAAATCCGCTGACGAATAAGAACTTGCTTATTTTTAAAGATTCTTATGCGAATGCGTTTATCCAGTTCATCGCGCCATATTACGCCAATGTGCACGTACTGGATTTGCGTTATTACAAAAATCTCGATTTGCAAGCGTATGTGAAAAAATATGATATCGATCAAGCGTTGTTATTTTTCAATAATAATTCGATTTACGCGACACCGCAATTGACGACGTTTGAGTAGGAAGGTGAGTTCATGTTAACCGAAGAAACCATCATGCAAGTAGCGACGAGTGAAGCGAATGCTGGAGATTTTCCAAAAGTAGTGCAGGGATTTAAATCAGCAGGCGTTGTGGCATATGATTACATCGTGGCGAGCGGACTGTACGTGTTCTATGACATAGACGGCACAAAAGTCGAAGCGAAACTAAATGGCATACCAAAAAGCATCGCAGAAATCGGCTCAGTGAAGGCAATTCAAGCCGCTGTCAAACAAGCCCAATCTGGCAACATCGATTTTGAACAGTTTTGCGAATTGGCAGGCGAGGCGGGCGTATCGATTTGGCACTCCAATTTAATCGAAATGTTGGTTACTTATCAAGATAAAGCTGGAGGGATTTTGCTACAAGAACCGATCCCTGCTGTTCAATAAGTATTAGCAAGAGCGCTCTCTGTCATGGAGAGCCTCTTTTATTGGCAGGCGTGGAAGTATTAGTTCATCTACATAGAAACGACAGGTCTTCTCTTAAAAATGCTCTTGCATTATAATTCTTCAAACGCTTGATGATCGTATAACCACAAAAAACGATTTTACTCTAATTTCTAGGAGTAGCATCGTTTTTTTTTTGCATATATTTTTTCGAATAGGGTAAACAGTAAAAGTGTTAGCATTTGTTTCGAAAAGGGGCTATGTGATGTATCTATTAATTATCGGGATTGTATTGTTGGGTATTGGACTTTTCATATTTGAGCCACAAAGCAGAGAACGACACGATGACTAAAGTTCTAGGAGGTAACTCTAGGGCTTTTTTTTTCGTCAATGTCTGTTTTCATAAAGCAAACAACTCAAATAAGCAAATAGCAATCCATCGGTTTTTCGCAACGACAAATTTGTCAGCTCCTGAAACTTATCAATCCGATATTGAATCGTGTTGCGGTGCATGAATAGGGATTTTGCCGTCATGCTCAAGTTTCCTTGCTGCTCCCAAAGCGCCTTAATGAGCGGCTCCCACGCGTCGTCTTTTTCAAATAGGAGGCCGATTTGTTGGGCTAATAAACTGTTCGTGAGCTGTTCGGCGATCATTGGCAGACAGTTAGATTCAACGGTTTGTACGAGGTGATTGGAATTCTGCCGAAACAGTCGTTGTTCCTCGGCGAACAAGTCGCGTAACAATAAATTTTGCTGATGAAACAAGCCCATGAAAAAATGGACCCGCATGTAAAAATCGCCTTCAAGCGTTGTCGCAATCGCATCGAGCTCTTCTTCACCAAGCAAGGAACCGGCGACTTTTTCGATTATCACGCCGTAATCATCGGTCAGCATGAGCAATTCGGCGTCTTGTGCGAAGAAACTTGTCAAAGCTTTTTGCCATTCGATTAAGGTGGCTTTTGCTGGTGTGCCGGACTGAATTTGGAATTGGATGATTCGGTAAGCATCTGGCTTTGCGGCAAGTGTTACTTCTTTTTGGGTGAATAATAATGCATACCATTGTTCTAAGCCTGCATTTTTGAAAGTTGGTGTGGGCGCTTGAAACAAGGTTTGTAAAAGCAGTTGCTCTTCGGTTGTTAACGTTCTCTTTGGAATCGCAAAATAATATGGGTTTTCATAGAAAAAGAGATGTGTCGTGTTTGCTTTCAACGGTTTTTCAGAATATGTAAGGTCGGGATATCGTTCTTTTAGTTTTTTTATTTCGCATCATTATAGCCTCGCTTTCCACTCATTTATTGTGTCAAAACCGCAGGGCAAAGTCAAATTTGATTGCGAATCGAACCTATATTCGCTATAATGGATAAAGTTGATTGCGCAACCAAGTTAGCGGTTGAGAAAGAGGATATTATGACAGAGAGATACGAAATTATAGCAAAGTCGATGTCGATTGTGAATCGGTGTGGAAATACATTTAAGTTAGAACGGTTAAAGAAATATGGACTGGGTGTCGGACAATTGCGTTACATTGCGACGCTGTACCAGTTCGATGGTTTATCACAGGATGAGATCGTGAAACGGTTCATGGTCGATAAGGCCAATGTTGCGCGACACCTTCATCGCTTGGAAGAGCTAGGCATGATTCGACGAGAAGTGAACCAAGCCGACAAGCGCAAACATTGTGTTTATTTGACGGATAAAGGCAGGGAAGTCCAGCCACTTATCGAGGATACAATGAAAACATGGTCAGGAATTTTGACGCAAGATTTTTCGGAAGAGGAGAAGGAGCAGTTGATCGATTTACTCTTGCGAATGTCGGCTAATGCGCAAAATTACCAGGAGGCGGGTGATTTGGAATGAAGGAACAGAGCAAACGACTGGGTGAGGATAAAATTGGGTCGCTGATGTGGCGTTTATCCGTTCCGGCGTTTATCGGCATGTTCGTGATGGGCATGTACAATATTGTCGACACGATTTTCGTGGCGCGTGGCGTTGGATCGTTAGGTGTAGCGGCACTTTCGATTGCTTTTCCGGTGCAGATGATCATGATGGCAATGGCCGCCATGTTCGGTATCGGTGGGGCGTCGATTATTTCGCGAGCACTTGGCGCAGGAAAGCAGGACGAGGCCAATAAAGTGTACCATCAGGTGATTTGGCTCGTTATTATATCGAGTTTACTGCTGGCAATCGTGACGTTTATTTTTCTTGATCCGCTCGTAACGATGTTTGGCGCGACACCGGAGATTCACCAATACGCGAAGGATTTCCTGCAAATTTTGCTACTGGGTTCGGTATTTCAAACGTTCGCGATGGCGATGAATAATATCGTTCGTTCGGAGGGGAACGCCAAAATTGCGATGCTGACAATGATCATTTCGGCGGTTTTGAATATGATTTTGAATCCAATTTTCATTATGGGTCTGGATATGGGGATTCGTGGCTCGGCGTTTGCGACGTTGATAGCGCAGGCGGTTGGCGCGGTTTGGCTACTCATCTACTTTCTATCCGGGAAAAGTTCGCTGACGCTAAAAGGTCTCCGATTTCATATTGATTGGAAATTGTCGGGAAGTATTGTTGCGATTGGATTCCCGTCGTTTATCATGATGTCCGCGGGAAGTGTCGTATCGATCGCGGTAAACTGGATGCTCAATATTCATGGCGGGACGATGGCAATTGCAGCGTATGGTGTCGCAAATCGAATCGCATCCTTCATGATTATGCCGATTAATGGCGTGACACAAGGCATGCAACCAATTGTCGGATTTAACTACGGTTCGCGCGAGTATAAGCGGGTCGTAAAAGCCGTGAAGCTTTCTATCGTAGCAGCAACCGTGATGTCGCTCGTCGCATTTGCCGTCGTCGAGCTGTTTCCAGATTTGCTGGTCAGCGTCTTTACTACCGATCAGCAACTCCTAAAAGACGGAGCACACGCCGTGCAAATCGTTTTGCTCGCAGCACCTACAATCGGTTTCCAAATCGTCTGCGGTGGCTTGTATCAAGCGCTTGGTCGCGCGCGAATCTCCTTTGTGATTTCGCTGATGCGCCAAATTATTTGTCTGATTCCGCTGCTCCTCATTTTACCGAATTTTTGGGGCTTGGACGGAGTTTGGTACGCTTTCCCACTGGCAGATGTCGGCGCGTTTACGGTGTGTCTCATCATCATGATGCGCACGTGGCGCGGACTATTTAAAAACCCAGAAATGGTTTAAAAGAGCATCACAAAAAGCCAAGTCATTTTGCCCGACTTGGTTTTTGTGTGCTTATTTTTTTAATTCGAATCTTGGTACTTCTAAGAAATTCGCAATCGTTACTACCGCGGCGCCAAATAGAATGGCTTCTTCACCGAGACTGGCGTGTTTCATCTGAATGTTCGCTGATGTGAGGTGCGGTAACTTGTGCTTGATTTTCTCTGGAAACTCAGGGAGGAGGCGGCTAATTTCGCTGTGAATGGCAATAACTCTCGGGTTATAAAGCGTAATGATGTTGTGGACGGCAATCGTTAAGTAGTCGATCATGTTGTTGATCAGCTTCATCGCAAGGGCGTCGTTCTTCGCATAGGCGCGATAAACATCGGGAATAATCGCTTCTTTGTTCCCTGAAAGTTCACGATACGTATCCAAAAGCACTTTTTCTGAACTATACGTCTGGAGGCAACCGTTTCCGCCACAAGTACAGGGATTTCCGTTGACTTGCACGATCATGTGGCCGATTTCGCCGCTGAGCCCGTTTTCCCCGGTGTAAAGCTGGTCGTTCATAATAATACCGGCGCCGACGCCAGCGTGAATACTGATGCAGACAAGGTTGCTGAAGGCACTATTTTTGGCGTGTTCGCTAAGCGCGAGTAGGTTCGCTTCATTCTCTAGGAAAATCGGATAATCCAGATGTTTCTCAAGCTCTTCGGCAAGCGGAAAATCGGAAAAGTCATAAACTGGCGTGAAGTCAATCGCATTATTGTGGATGATGCCATGAATTGCGATCGTCATACCAACAATGCCAAAAGGTGATTCTGGAAGCTGGGCGGTGATTTCTTGGAGAATGGTGACTAAATCAGCGGTGATGGTTGCTTTTTCGACGACGCGAAACGGGAGTAGTTTTCTTTTTAGGGTGGAGCCGTCGAGGTAGTGAACCATCGTATCTATGTAATCGTGGCCAATATCGACGCTAATCGCGAAGCCAGCTGCTTTGTTGAGCTCAAGCATGATCGGTTTGCGGCCACCTTGGATGGTACTTTCGCCGATGCCGACTTCTTTTATGAGTTGTTGATCGATCAGTGTTTTGACGATGGCAGAAACGCTAGCTTTGTTTAGACCAATTTTTTCAGAGAGCTGAGCACGTGAGAGAGGTCCTTCATTAAGGATGACGCTCAGAACGGTACGCTCATTGGTTTCTCTAATGCCAGTTCGATTTGCAAACATTGCAGTACCCCCTTATTCTTACTACTTATTGTAGCGTGTAGTGCCCTGTTTGTCTATGAAGAAAACGCTTGACAAAATGAAAGAGGCGTATTATTATGATGTTAGTTGGTTTGTTATGCTAACTAACTTAATTGAGTCTAAGGAGGGACGAAAATGAAATTTACAGATGGGATTTGGCTTGTAAAAGAAGGCTTTGAAATCCAAAATCCGAAAGAAGTATTTGATTATGAATTGAAAGCGGATACAGCGACGATTTTCGCACCTTTTAAAAAAAATTAAAAACGCGTGGAGATACATTGAATCTTGGTTTGATGACGACTGAGATCCGTTCGCCACGAGAAGATGTGTTCACCGTGTGGTTGAAGCATCACGATGGCGGCGATCGAAAGTCCCCGGCGTTTCATGTGGAAGAACAGCAGGTTTCGCTACAAATGACGGATAATGAGAAAGCGATTACAATCAAGTCGGGAGATCTCGAGGTTCAAATCGATAAAGAAAACTATGGCCTGTCCTTTTTCGGGAAGCAGCAGTTTTTGACGAAATCGGATGTGAATGGGCAAGGTTACATCACTTCCGCGGATCAAAATTACATAAGGGAACGCTTGGATCTTGGTGTTGGGGAAAATATTTACGGGCTAGGCGAACGCTTTACGAATTTCGTGAAGAATGGACAAACCGTGGATATTTGGAATAAGGATGGCGGAACGAGTAGTGATCAGTCGTACAAGAATATTCCGTTTTTCGTGAGCAATAAAGGTTACGGCGTGTTTGTGAATCATCCCGAGTGTGTGTCCTTTGAAGTTGGCTCGGAGCACGTGTCGAAAAATCAATTTAGCGTTGCCGGCGAGACGTTGGAGTACATGATTATTTATGGACCAACGATGGAAGAGATTTTGCGGAAGTATACGGATTTGACGGGAAAACCAGCCTTGCCGCCAGCTTGGTCGTTCGGACTATGGCTCAGTACTTCCTTTTGTACGGATTACAACGAAGAGACCGTGAATTCGTTCATCGATGGTATGAAAGAGCGGGATATCCCGCTGGATGTGTTCCATTTCGATTGTTTTTGGATGAAGGATTTTGAGTGGTGCAATTTTGAATGGGATCGTCGTGTTTTTCCGGAACCTGAGAAAATGCTCGCGAAGTTGAAGGCGAAGGGTTTGAAGATCTGCGTCTGGATTAATCCGTACATCGCGCAGAAGTCGGCGCTTTTCGCGGAAGGTAAAGAACATGGCTACTTCATCAAAAATAAAGACGGTTCCGTGTGGCAGTGGGATTTATGGCAAGGTGGGCAAGCGATTGTCGACTTTACGAACCCGGCGGCGTGCGCGTGGTATCGTGATAAGTTGAGCGTGTTAATCGATATGGGCGTGGACGCATTCAAAACGGATTTCGGCGAACGAATCCCGATCGATGTGCAGTATTTCGACGGCGCCGATCCTGAAAAAATGCATAACTATTACGCGTACATTTACAATGAAGTGGTGTTTGATCTGTTGAAAGAGAAGAAAGGCGAGCAAGAAGCCGTACTATTCGCCAGATCAGCCACAGTCGGATCGCAAAAATTCCCGGTTCATTGGGGAGGTGACTGCCTTTCGACGTACAGCTCGATGGCTGAATCGTTACGTGGCGGCTTATCCTTTATGCTATCGGGATTCAGCTTTTGGAGCCACGATATCGGCGGCTTTGAAGAGGGCGCGACACCGGATATTTACAAGCGTTGGACACAGTTTGGCTTGCTATCATCGCATAGCCGTTACCATGGAAACGTGGAGTATCGCGTACCGTGGATTTTCGACGAAGAAGCGGTGGACGTGACGCGGAAATTCACGAAATTAAAAATGCGTCTGATGCCGTACTTGTTCAAGCAAGCCGTAATGGCGCATCAAGATGGTATGCCAATGATGCGTCCGATGGTGCTTTCTTATACGGAAGATCCAGCCGTCGCGACGCTTGACCGTCAATACATGTTAGGTGAGAATCTCCTCGTAGCGCCAATTTTCAATGACGAAGGTCGCGCCGAGTTTTACCTTCCAAAAGGCAAGTGGACAAATATTCTGACCGATGCAGTGTACGACGGCGGCACATGGGTGAGCGAGCATCACGATTACATGAGCTTCCCGCTTTTGGCGAAGGAAAACAGCATTATCGTGTGCGGTTCACAGGATGACCACGCAGAATACGATTATGCGGAAAATCCGGCGATCCACGTATACGGTTTTGAAACGGCGAACGCGAGCGCGGAAACCGTGATTTATCAAGCAAACGGTACACCAAAAGCAACCATCCGCGTCCGAAATAACAATTCTGAAATAACGGTTCACACAGAAGGCTTGGCGAACTACGAAGTCATCTGGCATAAACAACACGAATCAGGGACAAAAACATACAAAACATCTGAAAAAACAATCAAACTAGCATAAAAAATCAAGCCCATCTCTGCGTCGAGATGGGCGACTACTAAAAAAGGTGGAGATTTAATGGAAGCAACAGGAAGAATATCGACGGAACAGCCATTGAAAGCAATGGTGCCATGGAAAGAAAGAATTAGTTATGGTTTAAGTGATACCGCATGTAATCTAGCATTTCAAGTTATCTCGACCTATTTAATGTTTTTCTATACAGACGTTTACGGACTAAGCGCGGCCGCAGTTGGAACGCTATTTCTAGTCGCGCGCGTGATCGATGCTTTCGACGGACCGATCATCGGGATTTTCATCGATCGGACCAATACACGCTGGGGCAAAAGTCGACCATTTTTCCTGTGGTTCGCGATTCCATTTGGCCTCATGTGCGTGTTAACCTTTACGACACCAGGCTTTGACGACGCTGGAAAATTGTCATGGGCCTACATCACCTATATTTTAGTAGGTATTTTATATTCTTGCGTGAACTTGCCGATCACATCGATTTTGCCAAGTTTAACGAATAACCCGCAAGAAAGAACAGTATTGGGAACGGTTCGCCAATTTGGTGGAACGCTAGGGCAAATCATTGTAACCGTATTCACGCTGCCAATCGTAGCAGCACTCGGAAAAGGCGACGACCAAAAAGGCTTTTTCCTCACGATTTTGATTTTTTCCATCGTGGCTGTGGTATTATTGCTGAACACGTTCTTCAACACGAAAGAGCGCATCGAAAACGTGCAAAAAGTTGTGCGCGTGAAGGACAGTATTCAGGCGATTAAGCGGAATTGGCCATGGGCGATCATGATTTTGATGAACTTCATTTATTGGATGGCGATGACGATGAAAAACCAAACGACGATTTACTTCTTCAAATATAATTTGGGGCGCGAAGATTTGGTGCCGATGATTATGGCGCTGGCGTTTGGATCACTTTTGACGTTGCTGATGACGCCCGCTGTGGCTGGACGATTGGGTAAACGAAACACGATGGTTGGCGGACTTGTTTTGGCGATTATTGGACAAGTGATTATGGGCGTTGGGGCGTATAGCCTGAGCGTGCCGATTATCATTGTCGGCGTTGTGATTAACGCGTTTGGAACTGGATTTATCTCTGGATTGCTGTCGGTTATGCTTGCAGATACCGTCGATTATGGAGAGTGGAAAAGTGGCGTGAGAGCACAAGGATTGCTGACTTCCGCATCAAGCTTCGGCGCGAAGTTTGGAATGGGAATTGGTGGCGCGATGACTGCAGGAATCTTAGCGGCGGGTGGTTATCAAGCGAATAAAGTCCAATCTACGAGCGCGCTACATGCGATTGAGTTCAACTTTATTTGGATTCCGATTGTCGGCTTTGCGATTGCAGCGATTGCGTTGATGTTCTATAAAGCGGATAAGCAGGAGAAAATGTATCTTGTGGAATTGGCAGAACGTAATAGGAAATTAAGAGAAGAGAAGTAATGAGGCGAGCCACTCCGAATCTGGGGTGGTTTTCTTGTGGTATACTTTTAGAAAAAGAAATGAGGCGAAGTGTATGTCCACGATTAGTCCGTTAGCAACTCCGTACGAGTTTGAAAGCTTTGTGAATCCTGGAGAGGAAAGATGGGATAGCAGAGAAGGCGCAGAAATCACGACGGTTGTTGTGCATCATATGGCGAAAACGGAGTTCGATGAGGTTCCGGAGGTATGGCGAGAGCGCGAGGCTTCTGCACATTATGGAATTGGGCCGAGCGGGGAAATAAGAGTCTATGTTGGTGAAGAGCACAGGGCTTGGCATGCGCGGGCAGCAAACGCTTATTCGATTGGCATTGAATGTTGTAATGTCACGGAAGCGCCAGATTGGGAAGTCAGTGAGAAAACGATCGATTCGCTTGTGCTACTAATCCAAGATATTAACGCGCGATACGATCGAAAAATGCGAATCGTTGGGCATCAATGCGCGGAAGGAAATTCTGCAGAGACAACACAATGTCCAGGACCATCGCTGATTCCACGATTAGCCGAAATTGTTCGGCGGGTGAATGAGTACGACGAGAAAATAATAAAAGGGTAGACCTGATGCTAACAGTTAGAACTGGAAAAGACGGCAGTAGCTATTGGGGGAAATATCGGGTCACTCAGGGATGGGTGGCTTTTTCGTCTTTTACGCGACGCTTATCCTTCCTAAGTAATCAAAATTATTACCCAATAGTTTTCATATATCATTTTCGGGGAACTAAATAAGTAATAATAAATACAATCATGACGCTCATAGAATTATGTAGGGGGGAGCGACATTGAAAAAATTATATTTATTAGGCGTGGTTTCATTAATAACTGTATTATGCTTAGTTATTTTGGAAAATTCCGTAATTGTAAAATCGGCTAGTGTTATTGATTTAAAGCCACTCATCGAACAAGCTGGTAGTGGGACACTCATTTTGAAAGACAAAAAAGAAGTTACCTACATCGTAAATGAGCCAATTAGAAATGTGAAATGTAGCATTCAAGGCGCACCAGGAGGTTCTTCGGTTAAAGCGAATTTCAAAGGCTACGGTAATTCAGAGACGCCATCTTTGCTTCACTATCAAGCTGGTATCCACAATATTTTCATCAAAAATGTCAGCTTTGATTTGGCTCAGATCGGTAGGGGAGCGATTAATTTTTATCAAAATACGAATATCGTCGTGGAAAACTGCTTTTTCACAGGTTACTCCAAAACATATGGTTGGCGCAAAGTCGACAGTTCGATTTGCTTCACGGATAGCAAGAATATCATCATTCGCAATAATCGCTTTATCAATAACGGTTACCAATACGGCAGAGCCCTGAGTGAGCTCAATCGCTGCATTACAATTCAGGGAAATGCTGGCGACAACTACACCATTTACAATAATGAATTTACCAAAGTAAACCAGGCTATCGTCGTAAATGGCAATAAAATTAGCAAATTCAACGTCTACAATAATGCTTTCAACGCGGTGATTGATAATAGCATATACCTACTGGATATCCCCGTTGCGAACATCTACAACAATGACTTCAATAAAACGAAGACCACTAATTCTCCTGATGAAGGGATCGTCCTCTCCGGTGGCCATTTCAAAATCACGAATAACCGCGCATACAATGTGTTGAATAAATTTATCGCCATTAACGGTACTACAAAAAGTGTAGAAGTAACGAATAATAACGTCAAAAATGAAAAAACACAGCAGCGTCCAGCGGTTATTGCATGGCGTAACAATACGGCCTATACCGTGCAACAACTCAATTTTTCGAACAATAAAATAGATACCGATACGGCACCCGCAAACTACGACACCATTCCGATCGGTAGAGTGAAAAAGCTGACCATTCAAGCGAATCAATTTATTGTGAAAGGTCTCGCGAATTATCAAAATTTGTTTAGTTTGCAAGGTCAAGCAGAAGTGGATTCGGTGCAAATTACGGGAAATACAGTAAAACCTCGTGCTGGCAGCGTTATCGCGAAAAACGCCTGTTTGCTACGTGAAAAAGTACCAGTCGTCCCTCAAATTAAGGTATTGAAGATGGAAAGCAACAAATTTAGTGGCAAATATCCTGCGATTTTAAATAGGATCGGCGGGACTGTGAAGCTGAATGGTTATCGGAATAGGAGCAAGTATATGACGGGAACTTACAGTGGCCCAGTTGTGAGGGCTCGCTTAGTTGTGAATGGTGTCGCGAAACAGTTGGGCGGTGCTTTTATGAATGGCAAGTTCCAGTTTTATGTGGGAGGACATACTCGGTATAAGAGCACGGATAAGGTGGAGTTGATTGCTTATAATGCGAATAATAAGCAGTTGGATAGGGAGCGGGTGAGGATTATAAAATGAAGGGGGTCGCTCAGTGTATGGGCGGCTTTTTTTTGTTCGCAAAAGCATTACAATAACGTATATGTTTCATTTGAAATGTATGTACAGAGGTCAGATGCTTCCTGCTTGATGCTGTACATCTAAAAAATGATTTCATATAATAAAGGTAGATATTGGAGGGTTTCTATGAGGAACATACAGAGTAATATTTGTGGCGCGAAAATTTGAGCGGATGGACCGAGAAGTTAGGCATGATTTTTCGAAGTTTACAGTGGTTGGGAAAAGTGAGGTATTCGAGGATTATGAATACTTAATGGATGAATAGGTAGGTTTACATATGGATAGATTGCAAGTATATTGAGATTAGTTTCAAACAGATCGCTCATTTCAATAAAATCGTGGTAAAGATGATTACACGATTCCTGATCAGTATAATGCAATTATTGTTGTACAGACAATAACAAATGTATATTTACTCCCGCAAGGTCGAGCATATTGGACAGTTGAAAAGTTAGCAGATATGAATTTCGGGTTGAATTTTGCTGAAAAAACTATATTGGATAAAGATATTTCTTTAAAAGGTGTAAGCTATATACAACGAAATAAAATGAAAGGCGTAACAAATTATAAGCAGAATCAAACTGAATCTCCACAAGCTAGTGAAAGTTATTTTAGCGTAAGTGGAAAACCTAGATCAGAAAGCTTTTTTGGCAGTAACTTAACCTGTGGAACAGGAATTACATTTGCTAGGGAATATAGTTTGAATCAAGAGGATGAGCAGCAAGATGAGTTTATAGATTTATTTGGTCAAATCGATATTGCGTTATCGTTGAAAGATAATATATCGTCCATACCAAGATTAATAAAAGTATCTAAGAAAGATAAACTTAACACTATTTGGATACACAATTGCTCGATATGATAATATATCTATTTCCTTTAGTATTAGTAAAATTCAACTGATAGATAATAAGATAACCATGTTGGAAAGCGATAAAAAATCAACTGTTCATGTGTCTGATTCAAAAAAAGAAACTGAAGAGGAGATTTCTATTGATAGTAATCAATTAAAAGAGTATGTAATTAAGTATGGCGATTTAATAGAGGATATATCTAAGTTGAAATTTAGTGTATTCGAGGAGAGCGATTGTATAACTAAGGATATACCATTTAAAAAAATTGGTTTTTGCGAATTGCAAATGGAAGATAAAGTATACTTGTTGGACAACGGTATGTGGGGACACTTTAATAATCGTTTTTATAATCTAGTTGAAGAAAAAATGAAAGAAATCAATGAAATAATAGACTATAATGATGAATATAGTTGTCAATATGAAAGGGACGAGTCTGGTGAATACGCTGGTGAAGGTGGTTATATAGAAGCGTTAGCTGGAATATCTCATATGGTGAAACTCCATAAACGTAATATAAATACCCATGGAACATATATAGAAGTGGCTGATATATTTAATCGGAATAGCAAAGAGTTACTTGCAATAAAGAGAGGGACAGGAACATCAATGGCATTATATAGTTTCGAGCAATCGCTATTATCGATGCAAGTATTATCTAACAGTAATGAGTTTAAGGTGCGAGATGAGCTTTTGAAATACAACGATAGAAAAAAATACGATGATGTGAAGAAATATCCGAACTTAACGAAAAAACAACTAGGTGAGATTATGGAATGCAAAACATCGTGTGTACTATGGTTGATAGATCAAAAGGTGACTTACGTATATGAAGGTGTGCGAAATAAAAATTTTGATCTTTTGAAATTTAACTCAATTTTGCTTAAGCTTAAGATAATAGATTGGTATTCATTTACAAAAGATAATGGACATACTCCTAAAATTTACTTTGCTCTCGATCTACCTTTACCAATGGATGTAATTGATTAAGCAGTGATTTTATTAGTTGTTTTAAATTGGTGAGTTAGATATTAAAAAAAACGCATAAAAGTTATATTCAATATTTTGTGGGGAAATTAAGTTTTTATACACTTCTAGGTATTAGATAGGGCAATTTAAAACTAGCATTTTATATGATACTGCTAATCGTAATTTCTGAAGTATAGGGCATCAGCGCATTTATTTGTATTCGGTTAAAATTAAGGGGAGATAGGTACAAAGGGAGTTGAGAAGAGTGATGCTTAATAATTCGTATTAACTTTATGTGAGGATTTGCAGTGCTTGTAAAGTAAAGTGTAACGAGTGAAAGCATAATATTTTTTTCTGTTCGTTAGTGTAATAGTGAGCATGCGATTGGAAATAATCGAGGGAATACAATAACCATCAATAGAAAGTAGTAAAATAGACTTAAAGGGAGAAGTGAATAATGAGGGAAATAAAAGTTAGTTTATGCATCGTAGTATTTTTATTAACTGGAGTGACATTGAGCTCACTCCATGTATTCGCAGATGAGATACCAAAGAGTACTGATACCTCTATAGATAATTTGGTAGTCGAAAATATAAAAAGGTTGGAATATTCTATGCCAGATAATGCTCCAGACGATCTAATCGATTTATATCTTAATGATGGCTGGAAATGGAACAAAGAGCTTAATTATATGTATAAAGATGTACGTTATGCTGATGAAACAGTCAACATCAATGGGCTTACTTACATAACGGATGAGAATGGTGAGGTATCTACTAAAATTAGTGTAAGAACTGGAGAAGGAGAGGTAACCGTCTCTTCACCAAACTATGATACTAACCCAGTAAGTATCGAAGCAGAGATAAACGAGGAAGCAAAGAAAGTAATTGTTGAAAAAGGAGAGCAAAAAAAGGTAAGCTTGGTAGAGGAAATAAATTTAGACACACTTATTAACAGGATGGATGAGGAAAATGGACATGAAACCGAAAAGATAAATAAAGCACATGCTGATAAATTTATGATAATTCCTTTAGCACCAGCTAGTAAATTTAAATTTGAGAAGGTAGTAAAATCTTATAGTAAGGGCGCACGGATAACCTGTAATAGATTTAATGGACCTTGGGGAAACAATAAATATTATCTGAAGTCAGAAAATGCAGTAATGGCTGCTAGGAATTTTTTATGGAGTGACTGTGACCGAGCACTTGTATGGCATGTACAATGTTTAAAAGATTATGGGCTAGCTAAATATAGATATTGCGCTTGGGAAGATAAATCCAAAAATGGAAAATGTAGTGGTTTAATTGGTCACGGTAAGACATATCATGCGCATTAGGAAGGTGAAAAATGCTAAAAAAAATATTATTGATTATTGGAATCTTGTTAACAGGTTTACTGGTCTACATGGGTGTTTTATGGATAAAAAATGTATGGCCTATTGAGGACACTTCGCTAAAAAACGAGGGGATCGGAAAACTAACTATCAGAATGGATGAATCGCATATTAGACATTACTATCCTGAATTTGCAATTGCGAACGAGGATGAAGGAAATATATATTATTTCGATGATAAAGATAGTTTTATTGTGACAACGGACGCCAAAACTAAAAAAATTGTTTGCATGGAGCTAAGGGACAAGATTGATGGGCAAAATTTTACGACAAAAAAAGGACTCGGTATCGGCAGTAGCTTTGCGGATGTTAAGCTGGAATATGGGACTAACTATAGAAAGAAAAGTACGGAGATATATGGTGACATGGTTGAATTCCAGGACTCTAACACAAATCAAAAGATAGGTTTTGGAATTGATTACGCAAATGATACAGTAACGGTTGTTGTGTTGTATGATTACGATAAATATAAATTTCCGTATTAGGTTGTATATAGATAGGTAATTAATAAAAAGGGAGAAAAACTCATGAATAAAAATGATTTGTATTTCAAAATTGCCATTATTATTTGCATGGTAGCGTTCTTAATAATCCAGATTTTTATACTAAATGCGCTTGTAAATATTTCAGATAGACTGCTTAATATTGTAGATTCTTTACCGGGTTTTATGCCCCAATAAGGACACTCTATTTAATAATGGCGTTGAAAAAACATCCTAAAAGAACCCCTAATCTCTGGCTGGAGACTGGGGGTTCTATTGCGTTTAATAACTAATCTTCATTTATAATCCTTCCCCATCCGATAATGCCCGCCGATCTTCGGAATCACGAACTCTTCTCCAACCGAATAGAATCCCATTTTTTCATAAAATCCAGTTGCAATTACGCGTGCGTTACACCAAAGTAAATCCGCGTTACGTCGCGCCAGTTCTTCCTCGGCAAACACAATCACTGCTTTTCCGAGCCCGCGCAATCGTGCCTTTGAATCGCTCGCCATGCCGCGTAATCGGTACTGTTTTTCACCTTCAAAATGGCTGTCTGATTCTTCGTAAAAACTCCCAATTGCAACCAGCTTCTCGTCGTCGTCAAACACCCCAACATGAAACGTCGTCTGATCCTCGTCTCCCGGATAGACAAGCGCCTCCACTGGGTGATCTGGAATTAGCACGCGGTGGCGCAAATCGTGTGTTTGGGTGGCCTCTATAAACCGTGTTTCCATCTATACCATTCCCTCTCTCAAAAGCAAGTTACTTGGAATGATTGTACCCAATTTTGCGGGATTTGGCAACGATTATTGTGAGATGTTTGCGAATTCGGCTACGCGCAAGGCTACTCGGCGAACTTTTCCAGAATCGGTTTTTGGCAAACTCTCTACAAACTCAATGCGGCGTGGATATTTATACGGTGCGGTGTGTTCTTTCGTGAAGTTCTGCAACTCTTTCACAAGTACTGAACCCCCAACAAAACCGTCTTTTAAAACGATGAACGCCTTCACAACCGTGCCGCGAATCTCGTCAGGACTCGCCACAACAGCCACTTCCTTCACGCTCGGATGGTGAGTCAACGCGTCCTCCACTTCAAACGGTCCAATCGTGTAGCCAGAACTAATAATAATATCGTCGTTGCGGCCTTGGAACCAGTAATAATCGTCCTCGTCACGATAGGCGCGGTCACCGGACACGAAATAATCGCCACGAATCGCCTTTTCCAGACGCTCAGGTTCTTTGTAATATTCCTGGAACAGCGCGGGAAAATCCTTGCGCATCGCGATATCGCCAATTTCGCCGACACCAACAGGCTGGCCATTTTCATCAATAATCGCCATGTACTCCGGCATAATCGGCTTGCCCATCGAGCCCGGACGAATCGGAAAATCGACAAGCGTCCCAATCAGGAGCGTACTCTCGGTCTGGCCATAACCATCACGAACCTTCATGCCAAAATTGTCTTGGAAAACGCTGATCACTTCGCGGTTTAGCGGCTCACCAGCAGAAACGGCGCTGCGCAAATGACTCAAATCATACGCATCCAAGTGGTCCGCCTTCGCCATCAAACGGTATTCCGTCGGCGTACAACAAAGCACATTCACTTGCTTATCTTGCAAAAGTTCCAACTGCTTCGCGGGACGAAAACGCCCATTATAAATGAATCCCGTCGCGCCTTTACCAAGGACAGACAAGAACGGCGACCAAACCCACTTTTGCCAGCCAGGTCCAGCCGTTGCCCAAACGAGGTCATCCTCGCGAATATCCAGCCAGTGGTCCGCAGCAATCCGAATATGCGCGTAACCCCAACCATGAACGTGTACCACGCCCTTCGGATTTCCCGTTGTGCCTGACGTGAAGGCCAGTAAACACGGATCATCCTTGCGCGTCGCCACTTTTTCAAATTCCGTCGACGCCGCGTCAACTAACCGCTCATAATTCTGCCAACCATCAAGCGCGCCGTCCGCCCCAACAACAATCCGCGTCGCGACACTTGGCGCGTCCACAATCTTATCAAACTCCGCCGTACAACTCGCGTCCGCAATGACCGCTTTCACGTTTGCATGATGAATCCGATACTCTAAATCATGCGCCTTCAAAAGCTCAGAGGCAGGAATAATAATCGCGCCCGTCAGCCAAATCCCCATATAAACCGCGTACGTCTCAAGCAATCGCGGCATCATCACAATCACGTGATCGCCTTTCTCAATCCCAGCATGCTTGATTACATTCGCAAAACGGTTCGCCGCTTCCAACAAATGATGATACGACCATTCCTTCACATCTCCAGCCTCATTCTGCCAAATCAGCGCCGCCTTCTCCGAGTCAAATTGTGCAATCTCATCCGTAATATTATAAAATTCAGGGGCAATTAAATTTTCTGATTTCATTTGATAACATCTCCTTGGTTTTAGGTTAGTTTTGTGTTTTTCCATGGATGGCGGTTAGGCGGATTTGGTGTCTTTGAGATCTTGTTTAGTGAGCTTCAGGCGCTAGCCCTTCGGAATTTGTTGATAATTTTAGGAAGCGTTCTTGGATTCCTTAGATTATCAATATGAGTATGAGCAAAGCGAGCATTCGTTCAGCGCCCTCTAACAAATTCTGTCAGGGCTAAACGAGCGCCTTCAGCATCTTTATTACCTACTACTAATACATGGTACTATATCGATTATCTCAAAGCAAATAAAAGGCGTGCATGCTGTCGCTATGCTAAAATATAAAAGAATTCAAAAAGAGGGAGTCATCCACCAATGCAAAAAGAAATCTACATGCGTGAGGCCTTAATAGAGGCCGAAAAAGCACGCGAAAAAGGAGAAGTTCCAATCGGCGCGGTTGTCGTGCTTAACGGCGAAATCATCGGACGCGCGCATAATCTCCGTGAAACGACCAAAAACGCCATCACGCACGCCGAAATTCTAGCGATTCAAGACGCCTGCAAAAATCAAGATGCCTGGCGATTAGAAGGTGCAGAACTTTACGTCACGCTTGAGCCTTGTCCAATGTGCAGCGGCGCAATTCTGCTCTCCCGCATTGCCAAAGTCTACTACGGAGCCGCCGATCCAAAAGCCGGCACAGCAGGAACGCTCATGAACCTGCTCCAAGATTCACGTTTCAATCATCAATGTGAAATCGAACCGGGAATCCTAGCCGATGAATGTGGAGCCATCTTGACCAGCTTTTTCCGAGATCTACGTGCAAAGAAAAAACAGCAAAAAGAGCCTTAATACCTATTTTAATGCATGTAACATCCATTATACGTTCTTTTGTGAAAATATGCGCAATCGATTGATGTTACTTAAGTGACCTACCCGACTCATTTCTTGTCTCCATGTTTTCCCTTATTAAAATAGAACCAAAAGAACTAAACAAATTTAGGGCGAAATGCGATAGAATAAGAATTAGGTAAAACTTATTCTAATTGGCTGAAGATGCGAGAGAAATTCGGTAGTCTGGTTTCTATGGCTCGTTTACTTATGTGAGAAAATAGACAAAGCCTGAAAAATGAAAAATTTTCACGGTAAACAGATGATTCCTACATACTTTATTTTCGTACACATGTTTTTGTGAATTAAAACACAACCGAGCGTAACAGTATTCACAGTTTTTCACAATCGATTAATGTGTATAGTAAACAGTCGGCAAATTATAATAATAAAGACAAAATCGGGTTAAACACCCAAATAAACACAAAAAGGAGGAAAAAAGGTGGATAAACTTTTCTTAGCTAGACTTCAATTCGGATCAACAACTGTTTTCCATTTCTTATTTGTACCACTTTCTATTGGACTTGTATTTATGGTTGCTCTCATGGAAACGTTGTATGTTGTGAAGAAAAAAGAAATCTACAAAAAAATGTCGAAGTTCTGGGGACACTTGTTCTTAATCAACTTCGCTGTGGGGGTAGTAACAGGGATTATTCAGGAATTCCAATTCGGGATGAACTGGTCGGATTACTCCAGATTCGTAGGGGATGTATTTGGGGCGCCGCTTGCGATTGAAGCGCTACTCGCGTTCTTTATGGAATCGACGTTTATCGGATTGTGGATCTTTGGTTGGGATCGCCTGAACAAGAAATTACATTTGGCATGTATTTGGCTTGTTGCGCTTGGTACGGTCTTCTCCGCGTTCTGGATTTTGGCGGCGAACTCGTTCATGCAGCATCCAGTAGGGTTCCAAGAAATTAATGGCCGTGCGGAAATGAACGATTTCTGGGCGCTTATTACGAATGGGCAGTTACTTGTGGAGTTTCCACACGTTATCTTTGGTGCGTTCGCGACGGGGGCATTCTTTGTCGCAGGGGTCAGCGCCTACAAATTACTTAAAAAGCAAGATGTGGACTTTTTCCGAAAATCGTTCCAGATCGCGCTTGTACTCGTTATTATCGGTGGTTTTGGTACGGCTTTCAGTGGTCACCAACAAGCGCAATATCTTGTTAAAACGCAACCGATGAAAATGGCGGCGACGGAAGGAATTTGGGAGGATACAGCCGATCCGGCACCGTGGACGATGATCGCGGGTATTGATGTAGCTAATCAGAAGAATACCTGGGAAGTCAACATTCCATACGCGCTAAGTTTCCTCTCGTACTCGACGTTCTCTGGTAGTGTGCAAGGTATGAAATCACTGCAGGCCGAGTATCAAGAGAAGTACAAAGATCGTTTCGGGGCGGATATGAACTACATTCCACCAGTTAAAACGTCATTTTGGAGCTTCCGGATCATGGTGCTCTCTGGTATGTTAATGATTCTATTCGGCTTGTGGGGAGCTTTCCTTGCATGGCGTAAGAGATTAACAACGTCAAAATTGTATCTACGTTTGATGATTCCAATGATTGCTTTCCCATTCATCGCAAACTCGATGGGGTGGATCATGACGGAAGTTGGGCGTCAACCGTGGGTGGTATTTGGCTATATGTCAACGGCGGACGGGGTTTCACCGAACGTTTCGGCGGGCTCGATACTGTTCTCACTTATTGCATTTTCAGCGATTTATTTAGCGCTCGCGATTGTACTCGTCTGGCTATTTATTCGTGAAATTAAGGCAGGCCCAGACGCGCATAATCATGACAAGAAAAAAAGGCAAAAAAGAGCCTGCGTCTGTGGATCCATTTGATTTAAAGGGGGCGAATTAAGATGGAATTAAACGAACTGTGGTTCCTTTTAGTTGCTGTACTTTTCATCGGCTTTTTCTTCCTGGAAGGTTTTGATTTCGGGGTTGGGATGTCGACGCGCTTTGTGGCTCGGAATGATTTGGAACGTCGTGTTTTAATCAATACGATTGGGCCATTCTGGGACGCGAATGAGGTTTGGTTGCTGACGGCTGGGGGCGCGATTTTTGCGGCGTTTCCGAACTGGTATGCGACAATGTTTAGTGGTTATTATATTCCACTTGTATTCTTCTTGCTGGCGCTCATTGGTCGTGGGGTTTCGTTTGAATTCCGCGGGAAACATGATACGAAGGCTTGGGTGAAGACGTGGGATTGGGTTATTTTTATCGGTAGTATTTTGCCGCCGTTCTTGCTTGGCGTCTTGTTCTCCTCACTTGTTGCGGGGATGCCGATTAATAGTGAAATGAATATGAATGCAGGGTTCTTCGATTACATTACGCCATTCTCGCTTATGGGCGGTGTGACGGTAACGCTGATTTGTTACTTCCACGGTTTGCTGTTCATTACGCTTCGTACGCATGACGAAATTCGTGAACGTGCGACTCGGATTGCAAAACGGATGTGGTTTGTAACGGTTCCTGTCCTTGCGATTTTTGTTGTTATGGCGTTCTTCTATACAGATATTTTCCAAGTTCGTCCGATTCTGTTACCGATTATGATTGGAGCGACAGTCGTGTTTTACGTGATCTCTGCGCTTTCTCTTTGGAAGGGGCGCGAAGGTTGGGCGTTTGCGTTTAGTGGACTAGGAATTGTTGGGACGATCGGTTCGATTTTCGCAGGATTATTCCCGCGTGTGATGATTAGTTCGACAAGCTCGTTGTATGATTTAACGATTCATAATGCAGCATCTGGCGATTATTCGCTAAAAGTAATGACAATCGTGGCTCTGACGCTTTTGCCGTTTGTACTAGGTTATCAAATCTGGAGCTATTATGTGTTCCGCAA
The DNA here is from genome assembly GCF_000525835.1 of Listeria grandensis FSL F6-0971. Taxonomy (GTDB): domain Bacteria; phylum Bacillota; class Bacilli; order Lactobacillales; family Listeriaceae; genus Listeria_A; species Listeria_A grandensis. The sequence goes on along the minus strand of NZ_AODD01000013.1, from coordinate 28,622 downwards.
GCGTGTATCCAGTAAGGAGAAAATGACGTACTAATGGGTAGAGATTTATTGAAATACCAAGGTATCAAACCGATCCTTGCGATGTTAGCCGTCCTGACTATAATTCAGGGCGCGGCTATCATTGCGATGGCAAAATACTTAGCAACTGCGATTACGACGCTCTTTCACGGTGATCCGTGGGGAGATGCGCTGTTCGATTTAGGCCTCTTTGCGGGGGCTTATCTCGTACGGCATTTTTTGAATGTATGGAAACGCAAAATTGTCTATGATTATGCTGCAAAAACGGGGACGGCAATGCGTGAGGCGTTGCTTTCGAAACTGTTTCTACTTGGGCCGCGTTTTACGAGTGCGGAGGGGACAGGGAAAGTCGTGACGATGGTCATGGAAGGTGTCGCTGATTTCCGTCGTTATTTGGAGCTGTTTTTGCCGAAATTGATGAACATGTCGATTATTCCGGCGATGATTTTAATCTACGTATTTATAGAAGATACGACGTCGGGCACGATTCTGATTTTGACGTTGCCGATCTTGATTCTGTTTTTGATTATGATTGGGCTGGCAACGAAGGCTCAGGCGGATCGCCAGTTTGAGACGCATCGGGTGTTGTCGAACCATTTCGTGGATTCGCTTAAGGGACTTGAGACGTTGAAGTATCTGGGGATTAGTCGCGCGCACGAGGGGAATATTGCGAAGGTGAGTGAGGATTACCGGAAAGCGACGATGGGGACTTTGCGGATGGCGTTCTTGTCTTCGTTTGCGCTAGACTTCTTTACGATGCTTTCGGTCGCGACGGTGGCGGTGTTTCTGGGCTTAGGCTTGATTGAGTCGACGATGATTTTGCAGCCGGCTTTAGCGATTCTGATTTTGGCGCCGGAGTACTTTTTGCCGGTTCGAGAAGTTGGCTCAGATTATCATGCGACGCTTGCTGGGCAAGAGGCTGGACGCGTGATTCAGGAGATTATTGATAAGGACGTGACGGAGATTGTGGCGGATCAAGCGTTGGATTATGACGCGAATACGTCGTTTACTTTGCAAAATGTGACGGTGCAACACCAGCCGGATTCGCCGACGTCGCTTGATGCGGCTAATTTTACGGTGAGCGGTTTTGAGAAAATTGGGATTATCGGTGCTACGGGTGCTGGGAAGTCGACGATGATCGATGTGCTCAGTGGCTTTTTGGAACCGACGGACGGGGGATTTCTTTGGAATGACGCCGAACGTGTGCAGTTGCGTGATGCGGCTTGGCAGAGTCAGGTGACGTATATTCCGCAACATCCTTATTTGTTCCACGAGACGGTGCGCGAGAATATTCGTTTTTATGCGCCGGATAGTGATGATAGAGAAGTGGAACGGGCGGCTGATGCGGCGGGCTTGCGTGAGTTAGTGGCGGAGCTTGATGCTGGTTATGATACGCTTGTAGGTGAGGCTGGACGCGTGCTGAGTGGTGGTCAGGAGCAGCGGATCGCGATTGCGCGGGCATTCTTAAGTGATCGCCGAATTGTGTTGATGGATGAACCGACGGCGCATTTGGATATTGAAACGGAGTATGAGTTGAAGCAGCCGATGCTTGATTTGTTCACGGATCGGCTTGTCTTTTTTGCGACGCATCGTTTGCATTGGATGCTTGAAATGGACCGGATTATTGTGCTGGATCATGGCGCGATTGTGGAAGTTGGCACACACGAGGAATTGCTCGCGAAAAATGGCTTTTATGCGAAATTAATCAAAGCCCAATTGGAGGAGATCTGATGAGACAAAGTAGCTGGATTGGGCCTTATATTAAACAAAATCGGATGCTTTTCCTCTGGGTTATTTTGCTTGGTTTGCTGACGGTATTCTCGACGGGGGCGCTGATGTTTACGTCGGGATATTTGATTTCGACGGCAGCGACGATTCCGGAGACGATTTTGCTGATTTATGTGCCGATCGTTGGGGTTCGGGCATTCGGAATTATGCGTGCGGTGTCGCGGTACATTGAGCGGCTCGCAAGTCATTCGCTCGTTTTGCGGATTTTGGCATCGATGCGTGTGCGTTTGTACCGAATCATTGAACCGCAGGCGTTGTTGATGCGTTCGCGTTATCGGACCGGGGATATTTTGGGGCTTCTTTCGGATGATATTGAGCATTTGCAAAATTACTATTTGACGACGTTGTTGCCGAATATTGTGGCGATGGTTTTGTACGGCGGTATTGTGATTGGACTGGGCTTCTTTTCGATACCGTTTGCAATTTTATTTTTCGCGTATATTGCCTTGCTAGTGCTCGTGATGCCTTGGGTTTCGTTGCTTTACGCGCGTGGAAAAAATGCATACATGAAACAGGAGCGGAACAAATTGTATCAGAAGTTCACGGATGCGGTGTTTGGAATTAGCGACTGGATGTTTAGTGGTCGTGAAAAGGACTTTATCGCGGATTATGAAGCGGATGAAAAAGTGTTGCTGGCGATGGAGACAAAACAGGCGCGCTTTGCGACATTGCGGGATTTTGTCGGGCAATTGATTATTGGGGTTATGGTGCTTTCGATGGTGTATTGGACGAATCAGCAAGTCGTGGATGGTGTTTTTGAACCGACCTTTATTGCAGCGTTTGTGCTCGCGATTTTGGCGTTGTCGGAGAGCTTTATTCCGGTGAGTAACGCGGTCAGTGATGGTTCGCTTTACAAGGATTCGATTGCGCGCTTGGAGCAGATGGAAGACGCGGAACTCCTCACTTGGGAAGAGGAAGGTGCGCTCCCAAAAGTGGCGATCGATACGGAAAACGTAATTTTACGTACGGAAAAACTGACATTTGGTTATCCGGAAGCAAAGGCGCCGGTTTTGCGTGATTTGGATTTCGAGTTGAAGCAGGGCGAGAAGGTTGCGATTTTGGGACGAAGTGGCACTGGGAAATCGACGTTTTTGAAATTGGTGCAGGGCGCTTTGATGCCAACATCTGGTTCTGTGACGTTGAATGGTGAAAGTGTTGCGAAGTTGCGACCGCAAATCGCGGAGGTGATTTCAATGCTGAATCAGAAGGCGCATTTGTTTAATACGACGGTGCTGAATAATATTCGGATGGGCAATCAGGATGCAACGGATGAGGAAGTGGCTGAGGTCGCGAAACAAGTGAAGTTACATGACTTTATTATGAGCATGCCGGATGGATATCGTACGCAGATGACGGAGATGGGTGCACGCTTTTCAGGTGGCGAGCGTCAACGGATTGCGCTGGCTCGGATTTTGCTGCAGGATACGCCAATCGTTGTATTGGATGAGCCGACAGTGGGACTTGATCCGATTACCGAGAAGGAATTGCTTGGCACGATTTTTGAGACACTGCAAGAGAAGTCGCTCGTTTGGGTGACGCATCATCTTGTTGGTGTGGAGAAAATGGATCGAGTGTTATTCTTGGAGAATGGTGATGTGATTATGGACGGAACGCATCAGGAATTGCTGGTGAAGGAAGAACGTTATCGTCATTTGTATGAATTGGATCGCCCTATTATAAAGTAATATAAAATACGCTCTCATGCACGACAAGCTAGCTCTTGTGGTGTATGGGAGTATTTTTTTTGTTTCTATAGAGCTGATAGTAGCCAATTTGTTCACTATATAAAGCATAGGAACGGTGATAAAATGGCTTGTATAACATTCATACCACATATTGAAGGGACAGTAAAAAAAGCGAGATGGAGGCGTGATATATCGGATGGAAGATAATTTTAGTGAAAAAATAAGCTAGAATATGGAGTAGTTCACACATCGTTTGGATTTTAATACGAATTCCTGTGAAAATCCACAGATGTAATATTTTTTACCGTGGTAATATAAATATGTGACAGGCAACAGAGTAGTAGATTATACATAGAATACCAATACCTGTCATCTGCATACAAAGTTTAAGTCATAGTATATAGAAATATAAACTTTGAAAGCAAGGAGATGAGCCATGTTGTCTTACATTGAGTTGTATGATAAAGATGTAATCGACAAAACCTTCAGCAGTAATAAGTTATTGGATTTGTTACTCGATGATGATATTTATGTCATTGATTCGAAAAAAATCACATTAGAAAAAGGAGAAGTAATTTTCAATGAGAATGACGTACATGACTATATCTACGTCATAGCATCAGGAATATGCGGGGCTTGGAAAAATGGACATGTCACGAATTTCTATGGGCACCAAGAAGTCATTGGGATGGATGATATTTTGAGTAATGAGCGATCATTCGTTACGGTGTCTGCTTTAATGGAAGTAGAGGCGTGGAAGTTTTCTAAGGAACAAGTGATGGCCAAGTTGATGTTTACGCAAGAAGGGGTGTTTTTCTTGTATAACAATATGAAAGTGGCAAATATGGATTTGCTGCATAAGGACGCGATGCATTTGGAGGATACGAAAGAGAGGCTTCTAGCAAGCCTTATAAAGTTGGGAAAGAGGTACGGAGAAGTTAGTTCATACGAAATAAAATTGCCGAAAGTTTTCACTAAAAAGATAATTGCAAATCATTTAAATCTTAATCCTGGAACGATGTCTATCCTTTGTAAGCAGTTGGAGGTTGACGGGATTTTAGAAAAAAGCTTGCGGCAGATTCTTATCATAAACAGAAAGAAAGGTGAGCTGTATCGCTAATTTTTGAAGGGGGTGAGCGTGTAACCGCGAAAAAGTAATACAAATCACAGGATAACACAAAAATGTAAATAAAAGGAGAGTTTAAATTTTTATGAAGAACAAAAAAGTTTTAGCAGGTATGTTAGCGGTGACTGTTGCAGGTTCGCAATTTGCGGGTGCAGTTGGCGTTCAGGCGGCAGAAAATATAACACCAATAAAACAAGCGGCAGCAACAAATACGACAGTCGTAACTACATTTGCGCAATTACAGAATGTATTAACCACGGGTAGCGGGGATGTTTCTATCGCTCTTGGCAACAATATTACTTTGGAAAAGGGTACAACGGTTAGTAAAAATATTACGTCGCTCACGATTGATGGGCAGGGCTATACATTGACGGAAAACACGGCAGGTGCAGCAGCGGGAACGATCTATATCGGCAATGCAGCCACGAAGACGGTAACAATGAAAAACATGAATATCGTCGGTAAAAACTATTATGGGCCGGTGAACACAAGTGATAGTTTACGTGGCATTACGCTGAACTACCAAGACGTAACTTATACAGGGCCACAAATTATTCATAACGTTGGTGGCTACGCAAATTTCAGTGGTGATAATCATGTCACGATTACAAAAGTATTCTCCACTGGCGATAAAGCACAAGAATTTTCGGAAGCAACTGGTGTCAACGTGAGTGGCAAGCTAGTTATCGATCATGGTGGGACATCGGATAGTACTTTCTGGTTTGGTTACGCCAACTATGTACCGACTTTCTTAAATATTGAAGATGATGCGGAAGTTTCCGTATTGGTACGTAATACGGATATGTTTTACTTAGACAATTCGGCGACTAAGCCGTTTAGCCTGACTGTCGGGAAAAATGCGAAATTTGACGTTGTGACGAATAAAGATTTGTTCCGTACATCAAGTATGGGCGCGAAAAATATGACTTTTGGTGAAGGTTCCGAAACGACTATGACGCGTCATTCGACGAAATCGAAAGAGCTTATCAATTTAAAAAGCGGTTCCAATCCTGGAACGATGGTTGTTAACAAAGGTGCAAAGGTCAAATTAAATAATGAAACAGGCCCAGTGGTTAGTGGATCTAGCAACAGTTCCATCAGCTTGAACGACCCAGATGAAGTGACATTTCAAGGTAATATCGGATCACTTTTGAAGTATAGTGGTGCGTTCGGATTCTCTGCTCAAAATGTTAAAGCATGGAATAATTCGACTGGTGCAGGGGTACCAATGTTTACAGCGAATCATGCGGTGGATAAAGATGCGCTCGTAGCTTCTGGTGTAGCAACAGGAACAGGTGCAGTCAACATTACAACGACCAATGACAACAGCGTGCGTAACATCCCATTCACGGCAGCGGGGACGCTTACTTTCTCGTCTGACGCGACAGTGATTGCAGCTCCGAAAGTAGACACGGTAACGAACATGGATACGGTTGTCAAAGGAACGGGTGAATCAGGCAAAAAAGTCAATGTGAAACTACCAAATGGCTCGGTATACACAGGAACGGTAGATGATAACGGGAATTATTCTGTTGCTATTCCAAAACAAGAAATTGGCGCGACAATCAGTGTATGGCTTTCGGATACAGGTGGCAATGTGAGTCCGACAGCAACGACAAAAGTAATTGCAAGCACGATTCCAGCCACATTAAATGACATCACAGATCAATCGAAATCTATCACAGGAACAACCGTACCAAACGCAGATTTTACATTGAAAATTACCACAGATGGTGTTCCAGTAAGATATACAGGCTCTGCGGATTCCACTGGAAAAATTCTAGTAAACCTTGATAAGTCCCCAGAAGCAGGTGCAACAGTTGAGTTGCAAACAACGAAAGACGGCGCATCAAGCAATGTCATTTCGAAAACAGTCAAAGATGTGACACCTCCAGATGCTCCTTTTGTATCGCCGGTATTAAACACAGACATAGTAGTTACTGGAACTGGTGAAATCGGCGCGACAGCAACGGTCAAATTGCCGAATGGCAGTGAAGCCGATGCACGTGTCGGTCAAGACGGGAAGTTTTCCGTAGCGATTCCAGCCCAAGCAGTTGGAGCAGTGCTCGAAGTAACGTTGACAGATGCAGCGGGTAACGAGAGCGAGCCAACAAAAGTAACTGTGGCAGCCAACGTCATCGCCGCAACATTAAATGATATCACAGACAAATCAACATCTATTACAGGAACGACGGTACCAAACGCAGATTTCATCATCAAGGTAACGACAGACGGTACAACCGTGAAATACGAAGGCCAAGCTGACGGAACTGGAAAAATTCTCGTAAGTCTAGATAAAACGTTGAAAGCTGGCGCAACGGTAGAATTACAAGCAACAAAAGGCGGTGCATCAAGCCAGATCGTTACGAAAACAGTACAGGACGTAACAGCACCAGAGGCACCAGTTGTGTCACCAGTCTTAAATACAGATACCACTGTGAAAGGAACAGGTGAAGTAGGCGCAACAGCAACGGCGACACTTCCAAACGGTTCAAAAGCCGAAGCAGTAGTTGGAATGGATGGTAAATTTTCAATTACCATTCCAGCCCAAGCAGTAGGTTCAAAAATCAGTGTCACACTAACAGATGCAGCGAATAATACGAGTGCAGCGACAGAAGTTACTGTGGGCTCAAGCATTCTAGATGCACCGACAATCAATGAATATACAGTAGCAGACGGATTTGTTGTTGGTAGAGCTCCAGCAGGTGCCAGCAGAATCGCGCTATACGTCGGGGACAGACTAGTTCGTTACGGCGCTATTGACGCAAACGGCGGATACCAAATCTACGCGGCAGATCATGCGAAAATGCAAATTATCGGAACTGTTTTCCAAGTAGCGGCGGTGGACGCGAACGGTACAGTAGGAACAAAAGCAAGTTCCACAGTAAAAGCTAACATTGCAGCACCAAGCGTGAAAGATTTTTATGTAGGTGATGTTTACGCAAAAGGAACAGCAGTCGGGTCTACGAAGGTTACGCTATTTGTAAATGACAAAGCAATTCGTACGGCAGCAGTTGCAGCAGACGGCACGTATTCGATTTACACAGGCGATCAAGCGTCGCTAGCCTCAGCGGGCAACAAGTTCCAAATTCAAGGGACAAGTGCAGATAACAAAGTGAGCGCGAAAACAACAGCAACTGTTAAATCTAAACTGGCGGCACCACTTATCAATAAATATGTCGTATCTGATGTATATGCAAAAGGAACAGCAACGGGCGGCGCAGAAAAAGTGGCATTATACATTGATGGCAAACTCGTTCGTACAGCAGCTGTCAATCCAGATGGAACATTCTTGATTTACACAGGCGACCAAACAGCGCTACGAACGGCAGGTAAGGCATTCCAAATTGCAGCAATCGATGGTGCAGGTACGGAAGGCCCTAAAGCAACGGCAACGGTTCAAACCGTTCTAGCCGCACCAACTATCTTGGCTTACTATCCAACGGACGTTTATGCAAAAGGAACAGCACCAGCCAATGCAACACGTGTAGCGCTTTATGTTAATGATAAATTTGTTCGCTACGCACCAGTAACAGCCGGCGCATATTCGATTTACACAGGGGATCAAGCCTCATTAACAGCCGTTGGGAATACATTCCAAATTGCAGCGGTAGACGCGAACGGTAGCATCGGAACGAAAGCAACAGGAACAGTAAAAGAAGACAATCGTGTTGCGTACACACTTACAGCGAATGAATATAATATGGCGGCAGATCAAGATGTTTCGGGAACACACGGAACAGGAATCACTCGCGTGAAATTAGAAGTAGCCGGTGAAGTGAAGCGTCAAACAACAACATCTGGCGGTACGTACGCGATTTACGCAAAAGATGTCATCACTTCCACGACTCAAAAAGTAGAACTGGTTGGTTACGACGCACAAGGCTTCGAACGTAATCGCGTGACAGTATCTGTGAAAAATGAAGCACCACAAACATACAACATCAACGCAGACGTATATAACACAGTAACAGATGAATATGTCAAAGGTGATTCCGATATGGCAATTACAAGAATTAAACTAGTCGTAAATGGCAAGGATGCTCGTTCTACAACAGTAACTGGTGGCGCATACCAAATCTACGCACAAGACAAAATCAGTTCAGCCTCTGACATGGTTGAAATTGTAGCATACGACGTAAATAATATAGAGCGTAATCGCATTACTGTTTCCGTTGTCAGTCTTGACCCAGCAGCTAAGAAAGTAACGCCAAATGATTACACATTTGGTACAGATAGCGTGACAGGATCATTCGGTTCTGACGTGAAAAAAGTACAACTATTTGTCGATGGAGCTTTTGCACGTCAAGCAGCGCTTACAGGTAATACTTTCACAGTTTATGCAAAGGATAAAGTTACTTCCAAAACACAATTAGTAGAAGTCGTCGGATTCGACGCGGCAGGACTTGAAATTTCTCGCCAAGCAGTCACGATAAAATAAGAAAGACTTCCGACTAGGCATGACGCCTGGTCGGGAAGTTATATCAATGAAATGAGGCGTTTGAAGCGTATGAAAAAAGTAATTATTTTTGCTTTGGCGGCAGTGCTTCTTGCTGGCTGTTCTAACACGGCTTCTGGAGATAAGAACGAAGTGAAAACAGAGCAGAAAGCGGTAAAACGCGAGCTAAATAAAGCGAAAACAGTCAATGAAATAGTGATGAAAATAACGAATGCGACGACTATAAAAGATGACACGCTAGAACAAGGACAAGAAATGCTTCAGTTGAAATTCGAAATTAAGAACGGTAGCAAAGCAGAGTACGGGATCGGTTCTGGCGATTTTTACATTCAAGACGAGGCGGGAAAAAAATACACGATGACAGGTCGCGAGGATAATTTTGGAGCAGCAATAAAGGCTGGTGCTACGCTGAAAGGAAATGGTTATTATGCCGTTCCAAAAAATGCGAAGAAGCTAACGGTCGTCTATGATCAAGTGATGAATAAAGCCAAAGATAAAAAAACAATCAGCTGGTTTATCGGGACGCCGACAAAGTGAGGTAGGAGAAGGAGTGGAAATGAACCATAAGCTACGACAAAACAAGATTTTTATGTTCAGCTCTGTACATGTTTGGTCGGATACTCGGATTTTCTTTAAGGAAGCGAAAACATTGGTTGAGAATGGTTTTGAGGTTGATTTCTATGCGATGTCTGGCACGACGGAATACGAGGATACGATTCCTAATTTGCAAGTGACGACGCTTGCGAGAGGTGGGAAATGGAGTCGTCCGAAAACGTGGCGCACACTATATAAAGCGGCACTACAGTCTGACGCCAGTTGCTATCATTTTCATGATTTTGAGTTGCTTCCGGTGGCTGTGAAATTGAAAAAGAGAAAGCCCGGTGCGCGCATTATTTATGATATGCATGAGAATTTTCCGGCGATGATGGAAACGAAAGACTGGATTCCGGCATTGTTTCGTAAGCCTTTTTCTAGATGGATAGCGAAGAAAGAGCGTGATTATATACCGCATTGTGACCATCTTATTTTTGCGGAGAGTTCGTATAAAAAGCATTACGCGGACTTGGATATACCAAAAACAGATATTCTGAACTTGCCGATTTGGGAAGCGAGGCAGGAGCGGGAAAAGGATACGGTGTTTACGTTCATCTACGTGGGTGATATTATTCAGGATCGTGGTGTTTTCAACATGATTGAGCTGATGCACGAGCTGAAATTACGGGGACATGATGCGCTGAAATTGAAGCTGATTGGGCCGATGCAGTCGCATGTGGAGACGGAAGTGATGAAGTGTATTGTGGAGCGTGATTTAGTAAATAATGTGGAGTGGCTAGGAAGGTTACCATATAACGAGATTTGGGATCACTATGGAAGCGCGCATGTTGGCTTGTGTTTGCTGCATCCGATTCCGAACTACATGCATTCCTTAGCGACGAAGATTTTCGAATATATGGCGGCAGGGCTTCCGATTTTAGCGACGAATATTCCAGATTGGGAAGCGCTTATGGCTGAGACGGATACAGGTTTTACGGTGGATGTTTGGGATGGACAAGCGGTTGCTGATAAGGCGGAGCAATTCATCGCGAAACCTGCGCTCTGTAAAGATTTTGCACGACATGGTAGACGGGCGTTTGAAACGAGATATAACTGGACGACAGAAGCTGGGAAATTGATCCATATTTACAGTGAACTTAACGACGGAAAGCAGGGGATGCGCAAGTGATGAAGATTTCAATGAGCGATCTGGGAAAAGTATGCAAAAAATATGCGCTACTTTTGTTGCTCATCCCAATAGTTACGACAGGCCTCGTTTTTGTTGTCAAAAAAGTAGTATTACCACAAGAATATACGGCGTCAACGCAATTATTACTCACGATGGATAGCAGTAAAAAAGGGGATAACCCGACGCAGACTTTCGATGATTTGCGAACGAGTATTCAGCTCATCGGAACGTTTTCGACGACAATACAAAGCGCAAAAGTTCGTAATGAGGTCGCGAAGAAGCTAGGTTTGGAGGGGGTGGACGAATCGGTTAGCGTTGTGACCGATCAGAATTCGCTTTATTTTACGGTTCATGTGACGGGGACGAATCAGGAGCAAACGATGGCTGTTGCGAATACGTTGGGCGATGTTTTGACGCGCGACTTTCCTAAATTGTTCAGCGGAATTCATGTGAATATTATGGAGGGCGCGGATACAGCACAAAGTAAGGCGATTACTTTTCAGCTGCTGCTTGGCTTTATAACAGGCACGATGGCGAGCTTTATTTTGGCATTGTCAATTTTACTGTTCAGCTCGATTGTTACGAAGGAGTCGCAACTGCGAGATTTAGGACTCACAGTTCTCGGCGACGTTCCTTGGAAAAATTTACGGAGAGAGGATTTTGAGACAGATGCGGAGTAATCAGTATAGCCCACCTTTTCTACCGGTTGTGATTAATAAGAAGAACGGGTTTACAGCCGAGCGATTCCGGGCGATCAAAACGAATTTGCAGTTTATCAAGGCGGAAAGTGGAGCGCCGCTTCAGTCTCTTGTTTTCACCTCAGCGCATAAAGGGGAAGGTAAAAGTTTCTGTGCGCTGAATTTGGCGGTTACATATGCGAGGCAAAATGTGAGGGTTTTGCTAGTCGATGCGGATTTATATAAACCAAAGTTAACGGGGCAATTTCAAATGAAGTATGCAGAAGGGTTATCGAATGTTTTGGCAAATTATGCGGATCCGATGGCTTTGGTACAAGGAACGAGTGAGGCGAATTTGATGTTTTTACCGTCTGGGGTTGTTCCTCCGAATCCGTTAGAATTAATCAACTCATATCGAATGAAAGAGGTGTTGGAAACCTATAAAGAAGCGTTTGATTTAGTGCTATTTGATACGCCACCGGTTCTGTTACTGAATGATGGCAGAATATTGGGAAGTTTATGTGATGGTGTGATTTTGGCTGTTAGGAGTAACGTAACGAAAGAAAAAGATGTGGTGCAGGCAATGGACTTGATTAATCGTGCGGATGGACGGGTGGTTGGTTCGGTTCTCAATGGCAAAAAGTATGGCGCGAGAGAGATGAAGACTTATTCCTATTATTAATAGAGTGGTATGGTTAGCGGTGATTTGTATCGCGTTATCCGTCACAATGACGGTGCTTCCGTACGGATTTATTGGTTTCGGATTTTTTGCGATGGCGGTGCTAGTGCTCGTGTTGCCACTGGAAAAATTGGCATACGGTGTTTGGATTGGGATTTTTATTTCGGCATTTTTTGGGGCGTATTTGGGGCTTCCGGGGAACGATAATATTTTCTTATTCCGAATCTTATTGGTATTGCATTTTATTTTATTCGTTTTTATGAAGCAAAAAGAGATGGGGCACATGCGTCCTACAAAATGGCTGTTTTTATTGTTGGGATTGTGGCTGGCGGGGTTTGCAGTGACATTGTTTTGGGCGCTTGCGATCGGTGCGGGATTGCGGTATGTGTATTATATTTTTGAACTGGGGTATTTGATTTTTTTGTCGGTGTATTATATGCGAACGAAGCGTATTTTTTTTTCAGTTTTCGCGGATTATCACGGTGATCTATGGATTGCAGTTGGTGATTGGAATGGTGGAAGTGTTGGTGGGTTGGCATTTGCCAGCGTCTGGGGCACTTGTGTATGACACGACGACGAGTGCGTTTCAGCCGACGGGAATGTTGTTTAATACGAATGATTATGCGATGTTCTTGGCGATTTTTTTACCGATTGTGTTTTGGCGGTTGACGTTTGTGCAGGGAGCGTGGCGGTTTGTTTGGATGCTGAGTGTGCTGAGTGTCGTGTTGTATCTTGTCGTGATGACGTATTCGCGGTTGGGGTTGATTGCGGTGTTACTCGTTGTGGCGGCTTTGGTTATTCAGTATACGAGACGGTTGGCATGGCTGATTGGCGCAGTGTTGACGTTTCTGATGGCGATTGTTTTGTTGGTGTTTCCGCAGGCCTTGGCGCGAATTATCGAGGTTATTGATGCTTCTTTTACGGAAAAAGGGGCGTCGACAACGGATCGGGTGGAACGGTATCAGTCGCTGTGGGAAATTGTGGTCAATTCGAGGTTTCGAGGAGTTGGTGCTGGGAATTCGCCGATTCAGTTGAATGAGTACCGTTTGGGGCATGAGGTGTTGCAGGATGCGATTTTAGCGCCGCATAATTTCTGGTTGGAGTTGCTCGCGGACGGTGGTTTTATGGGATTGATTGCGCTGGGTTTGTTTGCGAGCTTTTTCGGGGTTGCTGTGTGTGTTTGGTGGACTGGGCGACGTAGTGTGGATCGGCTTTTGCGGTTGGTACCGGTTTTGGTGTTGCTGGTGTTTATGTTTGCCTCTGTGGCGCTGAGTACAGTGATCGATAAGCGGTATTTGTGGTTGGCGGTCGGGATGGCGGTCAGCGTGATGAATTTCAGTATGCGGTCGGATTGGCGGGAAAGGGGTTCTGGATGATTTTTGTGATGGTGGTGTTGTGCGGTGTGGTGGGATGCGGACTGGGATATTTTTTCGGGTATCGCTCGAAAGGCTTGTTGCGGATTAGGCATCTGCTGGATGTGAAGACGGCATTTGCGGCGGACGGGGATGGACCGAAGCGGTTGATTGTCGGTGGTAGCGATGTGTTGTACAGCTTCGATACGGACCGGATTGGTGAGGAGACTGGGATTCGAACGGTGAATTTCGGGTTGAATGTGGGGCTTGGGATGGGATTTTTGTTGGATGTGGCGCGGGAGAATGTGAAACCAGGTGATGAGGTGGTGCTGTGCTTGGCGTATTCGCTTTATTTTAAGCCTAGTTATGATGTTTTTGCGTACGAGTATTATCGGATGTTTCGAAAGCGGGAGTTGCGACGGTTTTCGTGGCGGCGGCAGATGTATTATTTGCTAGGAAACTTTAAGTTGAATATGGCGTATCGACAAAAGCAGTTCGAATTGGCGGAGAGTGGTGCTTATGTGCGGGTTCGAGGTTCGGAGCTTGAGGCGTGCAAAAATAAGCCGTTGGTGTTTCCGACGCAGTTTACGAGGACGGCGGCGGTTCGAGATTTGGAACAGTTTTGTCAGTGGTGTGCGGATCAGGATGTGGTGGTGCGGGTGACATATACGAGTACGCTTCGTTTTGATGTGTATGATGAGAGCTCTTATTTGCGAGAGTTGCAGGCATATTTGACGGCGAATTATGAGGTGATTGGTGAACCTTGGGATTATTTGGTGCCGCATGAGCAGATTTTTAACTCCGTGTACCACGTGAATGAGGCTGGGCAACGAGCACGGACGGAGCTGTTTTTGCGGGAAGTAAGAGGAGGCGAAGTTGGGTGTCCAAGCGTTATGAGAATGAGCTAGTGAGCGTTATTATGCCGTGCTTTAATTCAGCGGACGTGATTGGGGCATCGATTGAAAGCGTGTTGACGCAGACGTATCAAAACTTTGAGTTGTTCATTATTGATGATTTTTCGACGGATCGGAGCTTGGAGGTTATTGCGCCGTATTTGCAGGATTCGCGGGTAATGCTGCTTGCGAAAAATGAGAATCATGGCGTGGCGCGGGCGCGAAATGATGGGTTGGCGCGGAGTTCAGGACGCTATATTGCGTTTTTGGATAGTGATGATTTGTGGGTGCCGGAGAAGCTAGCGACACAACTTGCGGATATGAGAAGAAACAAGGCGGTGCTGTCGTTTGCGGCGTATGAAACGTTTCATGAGAGGCCGTCAAATCGGCTGAAAACGGTGCGGGTTCCGCGGAGCATCAATTATACGCAGTTATTGCGAAACACGATTATCGGCTGCTTAACGGTTGTGGTGGATCGCAAACAGACGGGCGATTTTCAGATGCCGGATTTGGCTGGTGGAGAGGATACGGCGACGTGGCTGAATATTTTGTGGCAGCACGGAACGGCGTATGGCATCGATAAACCACTCGCTTATTACCGGGTTTCGGGGGCTTCGCTATCTGGGAATAAGCTACAAATGGTGCGCCGAACGTGGCGAATGTACCGAGAAACACAACGCTTATCGATTTTTTCGACGTGTATTTGCTTTAGTTTTTATATTAAAAATGCGATTTCCAAACGAATTTAACTGGGGGGACGGCAGATGGAAAAAACAGAAATATTTACGCTAAAAAGGAAGCGACAGAGAGTTATGGCGGTCTTCATAAAACGTTTGCTAGACATTATTTTGAGCGTGGTGGGGCTTGTGTTGGCCGCGCCGATTATGCTGATCGTTTCGATTTGCATCAAGTTGGAGGATAAGGGCCCGGCTGTTTTTATGCAAACGCGGACGGGGAAAGAGGGTGTGCCGTTTTCAATCTACAAATTTCGGTCGATGAAGGTGCGTCAGGAGGAGGTAGTGCGTGAGGAACACGTTTATGCGTGGGAGAACGGTGTGCCGGATGGTTTTGTTTTTAAGGATATGGCGGGGGAGAATCCGAATGTGACACGGGTGGGGGCGTTTATTCGTCGCACAAGTTTGGATGAGTTACCGCAGCTTTTTAATGTATTGTTAGGAAACATGAGTTTTATTGGGCCAAGGCCAGAAATTCCGGCGATTACGTCGTGTTATTCGGCTAAGCAGAAACAGAGACTGGGTATAAAGCCTGGCATTACGGGATGGGCGCAAGTGAATGGGCGCAGTTCAGTGACAAATGGTGAAAAAATGAAGATGGATTACTATTATATTGAAAATTATTCGCTTGGCTTGGATATCATCATCCTATTTCGGACGGTTCGAGTTGTTTTGACGTCTCGGGGAGCGATTTGATGAAGCATATTTTGATGGTAAGTCACGATTACTTACCAAACATTGGTGGGATTGCGGTGTATGTGCATGAGCTTGGGCGGGCCCTTGTGGCGCGCGGACACCGAGTGACGATTTTGACACAGTATCGTTCTTTTAGAAGAGATATTGTGCGGGAGAGGCGAGACGGGATGCTAGTGATTCGGATTCCGATTGTGCCGCTTAAAAAGTTGGATGATTGGCAGTATGTAAGGCGGATGCGGCGCATGATTACCGAGTTGGAGCGCACGGAGCAAATTGATGTGGTACATTGGCAGACGATGAACAAAGATGCGAAAGTGATGCGCGGCCTTAAGGTGCAAGCTTTGGAGGTATACACGAATCATTTGTCGTGGTTTCGGATGTTGTTTAATGATGGGGAATTCAGCAGGATTAAGCGTTTGATTAGGCGACCGGATGTGATTATTTCGCCGAGTCGGGAAGTGGAGGCGATGAGCGCGGAGCTTTATGGCGCACAGCATGTCGTTTATTTGCCAAATGGGGTGGATGCGGATGTGTTTAAGCCAGATGCAGCGGCGGATGCGAAGGTTCGCGCGAGATATGGGATTGCGACAAGCGAAACGGTAATTGTGTCAACGAACCGGATGGAGCCAGTGAAAGGTATGACCTATTTGATGGCAGCGATTCCGAGCATTTTGGCGACTTCGGACAACGTGACGTTCTTGGTTGCAGGCGACGGGAGCCAGTCGGGACAGTTTCAGCAAGAAATCGCCAAAATAGGATCGCAAGCAAAAAAAGGTGATTTTTACAGGAAGGCTGACGAATGAAGAAGTGCAGCAGGTCGTGAATGCGGCAGATATTTACGTGCAGCCGTCACTTATGGAAGGTTGTAGCATCGCGATTATTGAGGCCATGGCGTGTGGAAAGCCAGTTATCGCGGCAAATGTTGGCGGAAATCCAGATATTATCTCGAAGGAAACAGGCATTTTAATTGAAGCAAGGTCTAGTGAGGCATTGCGAGAAGCGCTAGATACGTGTTTGACGGAGCCTGAACGACGGCGTGATATGGGTGTGGCAGGGCGACGGCGCGTGGAAACAGAACTGAATTGGCGCCAGCTGGCAAAGGACGTGGAGCATGTTTATGGCATGCCGAAGCCATGAAGCAAAACTATATTTACGTGTTGCTGTACCAGTTTGTCATCGTTGTTTCACCGCTTTTCACAACGCCATACGTGTCCCGTGTACTCGGTGCTACGAATATCGGAATCGATGCCTATGTGAACTCGATCGTACAAATTTTTCTCGTGTTTATTTTGTTGAATGTAGGTGTTTATGGGCGAAAGCAGATTGCGGAAACAAAGACGCGAGCAGAGTTAAAACGAACATTTGGCGGCATCTACTTGATGCAATGCTTATGCGGGGTGCTTATCGGGATAACTTATCTTGTTTTTATGCTACACGTATCGAATTTTCAACCCGTATTTTGGATTTATTCGCTAACATTAATCGCCTATAGCCTTGATATTTCATGGTACTTTATCGGTCGGGAAAAAGTGAAACAGATCATGATGCGAAATACGATTGTGCGGGTTTTGAGCATTGCTTGTATTTTTCTTTTTGTGCGTGATAGCGGTGATTTATTGGTTTACGTTTTTATTAATGCAGCGTCGCTATTGATTGGCCAACTCGTGACGTGGAGCGCTTTTCTCATTGATTTAGGTTGGATTCATTTTTCTGTACACGCGATGAAGCGCCATGTGAAACCGATGTTGCTTCTATCGGTGATTCCTTGTGTTTCGCTCGTCTACACGTCGCTAAACAAAGTGATTTTGGGCAACGTAGCTGGGGAAACAGAGGTCGGTTATTTCAATCAGGCGTTCAAATTATACACGATTTGCATGGGATTTGTCAGCGCCTTGTCGACGGTAATTATGCCCCGAATGGCCGTCTATTACAAAAATGGCGAACAAGCAAAATTTCAAAAATTCATCGCGTTTTCCTTCCGTTATGTTGGGGTTACAACGATTCCGCTCAGTTTCGGATTGATTGCTATTTCGGCGAGTTTTGTCCCCTTTTTCTTAGGAGAAGCCTTTACGCCTGCGACGGCAAGCTTGATTTTGATTGCGCCATGTCTATTTTTAGCGGGTGTCGCGGATATTTTAGGCTTGCAAATCTTATTGATCACGAATCAGGCGAGACGGTACACGATGTCGATTGTGATTAGCTGTGCGGTGAGTTTTGCGACTAATTTATGGCTTGTTACAACTTGGAAAAGTGCGGGGACAGCGTTTAGCTTCTTGATTGCTAATGTGGTGATTGTACTCCTGCAACTTTATCTTGCAAGACATCATTATTCGTTTGGCTATTTCTTGAAAATAATGTCGAAGTATGTGAGTTTCGGCGTGCTGATGTTGTTTGGCGTTCTGTACGCAAAATCGCTTTACACAGGGGATAGCAACATGACGAGTTTACTGATTCAGATTGGTGCAGGCATCTTTATTTACGGATTTAGCTTATTTTTGACGAAGGATCCATTATTATTTTCATTATTAAATCGGAAAAAAGGAGGCAATTATGCTAGAAAATAAGATTTTGATTACAGGTGGGTGTGGTTTTATCGGTGCCAAGGTAGTGAAGCTGTTGGTGGGATCGGACTACGAAATTTTTGTCATCGATGATTTGAGCACGGGCACGCGCGAGGCGATCCCTACGAATCGTGTAGCGTTAAAAATATGTGATATTCGGAGCGAAGAAGCGACGCGTTATATTGCGAAAATCGAGCCCAATTATGTGATTCATTTAGCCGCGCAAATCGATGTACAAATGTCGCTGGAACAACAGTTATTGGATGCAGATATTAATGTGATGGGGACGCTCAATGTGATGCAAGCATGCCAGAGTTTGCCGGATTTTAAACGCTTTGTTTTTGCTTCGTCGGCGGCAGTTTATGGCGATAATAGGGATTTACCACTCGTGGAAGCGTCTCTCACCGTTCCGACTTCACCGTATGGCATGAGTAAACTTGTGGGCGAGCAGTACTTGGCGCTGAATGAAGAAACACATGATTTCCCTTACTGCGCGCTACGTTTTGCTAATGTATATGGTGATAAAAGCGGGTTTGGAAAGGATGTCATTTCTAACTTTTGGCGTCAACTTTCGGGCGGAGTAGCACCAACAGTTTACGGTGACGGCGAGCAGACACGTGATTTTATTTACGTCGATGATATTGCACAGGCCCTCATTCATGCTCTGAAAGTGTCACAAAATGGCACGTACAACATTTCTACAGACGAACAGACATCGATTCAAGACGTGTTGCGCATTATGAACACGATTCTCTCCACTACGATTTCCCCACAACAGTTGCCAGCAAGGATTGGCGATATTAAAGACAGCCGTTTATCCAATCAAAAATTCATGATGACAACGAGCTGGCGACCAAGATATACCTTGCAAGCCGGACTAGAAAAATGCCTCAAAGCCAATAAAAGAAAAGAGCAGGTGCTAAGCAAATGAACAAAATCGAACAATATATCGCAAAAATGGATCAAAAGACAGCCGTTATTGCCGTGATGGGGCTTGGTTACGTCGGCTTGCCACTCGCTGTTTCTTTTGCCGAAGCTGGCTTGGAAGTCATCGGTTTTGAGCTGAGTGCTCGCAAAGTAGCGCTGGTGAACGCGGGTCAGTCGGATATTATGGATATTTCATCGGTGCGTTTAGAGAAAGTTGTTACAACAGGAAAGCTTCATGCAACAACAAATGTCCAAGATTTACACGCCGCCGATGCAATCATTATTTGCGTCCCAACGCCACTCACCAAATCGTATGAGCCGGATATTTCGTACATCACGAACGCGGTGACAATGATTCAAGACAATATGAGCCCGAACACATTGATCGTTCTAGAAAGCACGACATACCCTGGGACTTCACGCGAATTATTACTGGCACCACTGGAAGCAGCTGGTTGGCGCTTAGACGACGATTTTTATATCTGTTATTCCCCAGAGCGTGTCGATCCAGGCAACAAAACCTACCAAACCGAAAACACACCAAAAGTGGTGGGTGGAATCGGTAAGGCATCAACAAAAGCAGGTATCGCACTATACCAAAAAGTGATCCATGAAGTCGTTCCGGTAGCATCGACAGAAGTAGCCGAAATGAGTAAACTACTCGAAAATACATTCCGCAGTATTAACATCGCATTCATCAACGAAATGGCTTTACTGTGCGAAAAAATGGGAATTGATATTTGGGAAACAATCGATGCATCTAGCACAAAACCATTCGGATTCATGCGATTCACACCAGGCCCAGGTATCGGCGGTCATTGTATTCCGCTTGACCCGATTTACCTATCGTGGAAAGCGAAAGAAGCCAATTTCTTCAGTCGTTTTATCGAGCTCGCGCAGGAAACGAACAAACAAATGCCAGATTATATCGTTCAAAAAGCAGGTGCCACACTGAACACGGTGCAGAAATCACTGAATGGCTCCAACATCTTGCTTATCGGAATGGCTTACAAAGAAGACATTGACGATTTGCGAGAATCTCCAAGCATTCCGATTTTTGAAAATCTACAAGAACAAGGCGCGAACGTCTCATTTTGTGATCCATTGGCGTCCACATTCCGCGCAAAAGATGGCACAATTCATAAATCCGTCGCGGTCGACTACGAAAAAATGGCTGACTATGATCTTGTCATGTTATTGGCATGCCATCAAGTGTTAAGCAAAGAAAAAATAGCAAAACATAGCCGTTTAATTTTAGACACTAAAAATGTATTAGCAAATCAATACTCCGAAAAAACTGCTCGTTTCGGAGACGCTAGGCAACAACAAAAATCGGTTTTCAGTCATTCTTGAGTCACAAAAAAAGTAACTATTCTCGCATAATACGCTGAGTTTAGTTACTTTTTTTGCTAGGAATGAGAGTATCAAGCATTTTAGAGATCATATATCGAAAGCTTTACACGATTAAGGAGTATCAGTCAAAGTCCATGTGAGTTCTGAACTGTAAGTCTCTCTAGCGATTTTTTAGATTCTGCAGGGACATGCAGTTTGATGTTTTTATTAGTGTCAAGATTGTCTGTCCCGGTCGAGGTTCCAAAAGAAGTAGTCCAAGTACCCATACCTGCTCTATTGTCGGCGGAAAGAACGGTTTGCGGAGCGTCACTTAGATTAATAGAATCAGCTTTGTTGTGGCTCTTATGAAGCATCATTTGCTGATTTAGAACCTCAATATGCATGAGAACAAAGTGACATGTAATCCATGTACTGTATCATGTTTAGAGCCTCCGGATCCAGCTTCACGGGCTAGCTCCTCGAAAACTTCACAAGTAGGAACGGCTTTTCACTGCGCCCCCCCTAGCAAATTTTGTCGAGGCTAACGGGCAGTTTCAGCTTTTCAATCAGTCTGGTGTATCTGTCATTGACCATGTTAAAGTAGTCCCGTATTTGCTGTCTGTTTCTTTATTTCACCTAGAACTTTCAGTGTTACGCTGGCATTTTCGGATTTTGCGTTTGTGCCTAATGTTTTACCAAAGGCATTCGTCCAAACTCCAATGCCTGTGTTCTCTGGTGCGTTAACGATATCTTGTGTCACCCATTACTTGAGTTTGTAAAATGTGATTATGGGTAAGTTGTAAGAGAAGATACATAAAAAAATAGATAGAGGTGAGAATTATGTACTCCGAATCTTTTTTTCCAAATATTAAAGAGAAAATAGATGCGATGCAACTTTTGAGGTCAGATCCAGATTTCCATGAAAGTTGCTATGAAAAGCGAATAAAAAAAGGAGAGGTACTAACGCGAAAAATAATTAATAACAATCTTTTCTTTATAGAAGCAGGCGTAATGAAATTTAGTTATGCGAAAGATCAAGCGTTCATTTTTCAACATTTTTTAGAACCAACGGAATTTCTGAGGCTTACAGAATACGAGGCAGAACTACCAATGGAATATCGTTACGAGGCTATTACAGATATCGTTGGCTGGGTAATTGATTTTCCGTTCTTTGAGCGAGTCTTAGCTAAGGAAGATCCTCACAATTTTATTTTAATGCAACATTTCTTAAGAACACGTAAAAAAATTTTTCCAAGCTTCTATTCGAGCTAACTTGGATGCTACGGAACGGGTATATTTCTGCATATACAGATTAATGTACGATGGTTTCCATGCTAAACCTAATAGTATTGAGTTACCGATGTTCGTTAATTACGTACTACTAGCTGATATGGCCAACGTCTCAAAAAGTTTGGTAACCCTCGTTTGTAAATCTTTGAGAGAAGATGGGATACTAGTTTCTAGTAAGAGGCCTTGGACTATTATAGATGTAAAAAGATTTATGGAGTTGATGGCACAAGAAAAAATTCCAATAGATGCTGAGGATTAAGGAAGAAAACGAAAGTAATAATTTTTAACTGAATAATATAGAAGTAAAGATGAATATACTAATAAAATGCACATCTGGACTGTAGGAACAGTTTAGATGTGCATTTTTGCGTGTATCAAGGCATACAATCAAGTATAGCAATGGGGAAAAAGAGAAATAAAGGAGATCGGAAACACTATATTGAGTTCTTATAAAATGATAAAAATGTATATTATGTATCTTTAGAAGAACATTATATCGAGATACCAATAAATTTTTATTGTCACCAATTGTTCATAATCGGCAGGAACAGCATAACAAAAGTAATACATTTAACGCCAAAATAATACGAAGGATCTCGTAAATGCAAAAAAATCTCTCATTTGTAAGTTGGAATACCAAAGGCACGGAAATGCAAATGGGGGTATACTGTGTGAGTAAACAAATTCAGACAACAAAAACGAAAGAAAAAAAGGAGTGTATCCGTGATGAACAGTTCCATTACTTTAAATGAAGCGCTACAACAACAGAAACGTATCAATAGCCTACTCAAACAATATTTAGTAGCAGGCGGCGCATATAGCATTCCTAGTGAAATATGTTTCATGGAAGCTGATCAAGTCATCATAGCAGAAGATACACTTTTAACAGATATATACATGATAGCATCCGGTGTTGCTGTAGTGATGCAAGATGGTATTATTATTCAATTCTTGGGGCGGAACGAATGCCTAGGAGTAGAAAATATTTTGGTTGGTGGTGAAACAAGAACACGTATTGTGGCGCTGACCAAAATGAAGTTATACAAAATGACATTACAAGATGTGCATATAAAATTACACAAAAGAGCACAAGGATGGCGTTTAGCAGCAGCGGTCATGGCTGGCCGCACAGAGTTATTGACACATCATCTTATTAGATCAGGCGTAGCAAGAGATAGAGTATTGGATGTGTTACTCCAACTTAGCTTTTTGTACGGTGAAGAAAAAGATCATTGTATCTATACAGAAAAATATTTTTCTAAAAAAATGATAGCTAACTATTTGAATGTAAGCTATGTTACGGTTGTCAAGGCTTTTAAGTTGCTAGTGGCAGAAGGTATTATCCATGATGAGCCACACGGCATGATCGTGTATCTTAATCAACTTTCCCCTAAAATAGGCGCCTGCAGCTAAAAAAACAGGTGTTCACAAAATAGATGAAATAAAGTAACTTTTATGACGTATACTTTCCATCTCATCCCTAAAAAACATGGTAATATTAAATATATCGAAAGGCAATACAGAAAGGAGCTGCCCAAACATGAGTTATATGGCATTATTTGATAAGGACGTCATGGATCAACAGTTTGGTAGTACGCAGTTGTTAAAATTATTATCAGATACAAGCTCTTATCCCATCAATATAGAAGAGAGAATATTTAACAAGAAAGAAAAATTAAGTTCAGAAAACCTTATACATGATTACATTTATTTTATCCAATCCGGTGTTTGTGTAGCGTGGCAAAATGAACACGTCACTTACTTTATTGGTCCACACGATATCATTGGTATGAACGATATATTTGGAAATGAAAAATCGGCTATCAGCGCAGTCGCGTTAACAGATGTAAAGACTTGGCGCTTCTCAAAACAACAAGTAATGAGTAAGCTGATGTATTCTCAAGAAGGTGCCTTTTACCTTTATCATTCTATGAAAGAAACAAATGCAAAGCTGCTACAGAAACAAATGTGGCAAATGGAAGATACAAAAGAACGACTTATATCCACACTCACTTATTTAGGAAGACTTTATGGAGAAGAAGATGGCGATCAAATTAAAATACCGAAATATTTTACAAAAGCAATAATTTCGAATTATCTAGGTATGTCTCGACAGCATATGACAACCTTATATCGAAATCTCGCAAATGATGGTATTTTCACTGTCGATCCAAATCAATACATTTTAAATAAGGAAGAGATCGTGCACGTATAAAAAAACATTATTTCATCATCAAGTAAAACGTATATTCAGGTCAGAGCAGAAGTTCAATTTCAAAAGCAAACATGATTTTTTGAAACATAGGCTTATTATTTGTCAGATAAATTAATTCGAAATGTTTCAAGAAAGCGATTATTTAAATAATTTTTCATGAAGAAAGGATGTGCCTTATGGAAAAATTAAGAAATATGATTGATTCAAGTTAAAACTTTTGAATTCAGTCCAAAAAATAGTTGCGCAACTATAATAATAATTTAAATTCAGAGGAGGACATTTATTAATGTCAACGAAAAAAAAATATCGTCAGAAAAAGTGGAACAATCGCCTTAGCAACTGTATTGGTGGGAAGTTCTTTATTAAGCACATTACCTGTTAATGTATTCGCAAGTGAAGCTGCACTTAAAAGCGCGGCACTTAAAAGCACAGCACTAACAGCAGCACCAGCCAATGCAACAGAGGTATCGTCATACGCTCAGTTCAAAGCAGCATTATTGGATAAAAACGTAACAAACATTAAGTTAATGGCGGATTTCAAGGTAACAGAAAGCTTTAACTTCACAACACAAAAAAATCTATATGGTAACGGGCACACTATTGATATGAACTTCGCCAAAATAGGAATTGCCAAAGCAGATTCAGTCAACCGTGTGGAAGATTTAACAATGACGAATCAAAATATCTATCCATTATTCTGGTCAGAATATCAAGGCGTACAAGTTACGTATAAAGATGTAACTTCTAGCGGTCAACAATTTGTATATAACGCTAATGGTACAACAATCTTAGAAGGCAAAATTACAGCAGATGCAGCATTAGAAGAAGTTTTTCAAGGAACAACTCTCAATATTAAAGATGGCGCAAACGTAAACTTCACATCTTCATCTAACTGTCCTGCCATTCGTTTATACGGAAGTATGAATCAAGAAGCGAACTCTAATTTGAAAGTAAATTCGAAAGATATTTCTATTTACGGTCATAACAACAACACACAAATCACTTTAGCAGGAAATATGGACTTAACTTCTACAAATAGACAAGCAATCTACACAGCAGGTTCAGGCGGTAACATGATTGTCAAAACTGGAGCTAAATTAAAAGCTGTTGCAGGCGATTTAGTTGAAGAAGGTATTTCTATTACAAGTGGTAACTTGACGGTTCAAACTGGCGCAGATTTTGTTGCGACTTCACCAGGTCAACAAGGAACAGTTCAAACGGGTAGTAAATTAGTATTTGAGAACGGTTCGAACTTTGCTATTACAAATACGAACTCTGTTGGTTCTGTTTTTGCCAACTATGCAGGAAATTCAACAAACATCAATATTAATTCTGATAAAGGACTATCAACGTGGGATTCTGGTCTAATCAACAGTGAGATTCCAACACGTAACTACAACAACTTTACAACAGCAACTTTTGATTTATCTGGATGGGCGAAAGGCAACTTGAGTCAAAGAAATCTAACTTCAAACAGTGCTCAATTCCAATCACAATTTGTAAGTAAAACAACAGCTAAACTTTTTGGTGGTAGCTATGCATTAACGAATATTGCA
Source organism: Listeria grandensis FSL F6-0971 (assembly GCF_000525835.1). GTDB lineage: Bacteria > Bacillota > Bacilli > Lactobacillales > Listeriaceae > Listeria_A > Listeria_A grandensis. The sequence goes on along the minus strand of NZ_AODD01000013.1, from coordinate 2,911 downwards.
CCAACAACAATTGAGGAACTTACGACAGATTCAACAATCGCAACTGGTGTAGCAGAGCCAAACGCAGCAATCGTTATTAAAAATGCTGCAGGAGTAACTTTAGGATCAGGAACAGTAGGAGCAAATGGTTACTACAGCATTGAGATATCGAAACAAAATGCGGGTACAGTAGTAACAGCAACAGCAACTTCTAACGGTATTTCTTCTTCTGCGGAAACAACAGTAAAACAAGCAGCAATTGCACCAACTACAATCGCAGCTTTAACAACAGATTCAAAAACAGCAACAGGTACAGCGGAACCAGATGCGACGATTGAACTTATGGCCAATGGTGAAGTTATTGCTTCTGGAACAGTAGGGGCAAACGGAAAATACAGCCTTACCATTCCACAACAAGATGTGGGCACACGAGTAACAGCAACGGCAACAAAAGGATCCGCAACTTCTTCAGCAACAACAACCGTTACAAAAGGTGAGCTTGCACAAACAACAATTTCAGCTTTAACAACAAAATCAACAACAGCAACAGGTACAGCAGAAGCAAATGCAGCAATTGTACTCAAAAAAGCTGATGGAACTTTACTAGCAGAAGGAAAAGTAGGATCAGAAGGTGAGTATAGTCTTACGATTCCTAAGCAACCAAAAGGAACAGTTGTTATAGCAACAGCAACATTAAGTGGCAAAACATCTACTGCACAAACAACAGTCGTTCGTGGTGACATTGCGGATACAGTTATTAATAATCCTATTACATCAGAGTCAACAACTTTGTCAGGAACAGCAGAGCCTAACTCAGCAATCGTTTTGAAGGATCAAGATGGTAAGGAGCTTGCAAAAGGAGCAGTAGGATCAGACGGTAAATACAGTCTTACCATTGATAAGCAACTAGCAGGAACAGTTATTACGGCAACAGCTACTTTAGATGGATTTTCTGCTACAGCATCAACTATTGTAATACGTGGTAGTATCGATCAAACAACAATTGAGAATCCAGTTACAACAGAGGCAACAACTATATCAGGAACAGCAGAAAGAAATGCCGATATTGTGATCAAAAAAGCTGATGGAACGGAGATAGCATCTGGAGCAGTGAGATCAGACGGTAAATATGTTCTTACGATCCCTAAACAACCAGCAGGAACAGTTCTTACAGCAACAGCAACATTAGATGGCAAAACATCAAGTGCAAACACAACTGTAGTACGTGGTAGTATTGATCAAACAACAATTAACACCGTTACAACAGAGTCAACAACGGCAGCAGGAACAGCAGAGCCTAACTCAGATATCGTTTTGAAAGATCAAGATGGTAAGGAACTTGCAAAAGGTCGTGTTGGATCAGAAGGTCTATATAGTTTGACTATTACCAAACAACCAGCAGGAACAGTTATTACAGCAACAGCAACACTAAGTGGTAAAACATCAAGTGCAAACACAACAGTCGTACGTGGCGGCATTGCACCAACAACGATTAATTCACTAACAGCTGATTCAACAGTAGTAACAGGAACAACAGAACCAAACGCTTCAGTTGAGATTAAAAACGCTGCTGGGACGACGCTTGCAACAGGAACAGCAGGCGGAGAAGGTAACTACAGCTTGACCATTACTAAGCAAGCAGCAGGAACAGTTGTGACAGCAAAAGGAACATTAAATGGTAAATCAACAAGTGGAAATACAACTGTAACAGCAGGTAAAGAACTCGCGAAAACAACGATTAATCCTTTAACCAATGATTCTACCGTTGTTTCAGGTACAGGTGAGCCAAACGCTTCTATCGAGATCAAAAATGCTGCTGGAACTGTAATCGCAACTGGATCAACAGGAGGCGATGGCAATTACAGCTTGACGATTCCAAAACAAACAACAGGTGCCGTTGTGACAGCGAATGTAACGAAAGATGGTAAATCATCGAGCGCTTCTACAACCGTAACCAAACAAACAGCAGGTACTGTCGTTGTCAACGCAGCTTATTATGTAGGCTATGATACCAACGTCAAAGCAACCGTTTCTGGCGACGCAACAAAAGTATACCTTCTTGTAGGCGATACGAAATATACAACCGTTCCCGTAAGTGGAAGCTTCCAATATTATGCGAAAGACAAGATTACAAGCACGACACAAAACGCGTATATTGTAGCGACAGACGCATCTGGTAGAGAACTATCACGCGCGAAAGTAACATTAAAAGACGGCAACCTATTAAAAGGTGCGGTGACAGCGAACGGATTCACGATCAGTGATTCTAGTTATGTGTCAGGTTCCTTCACGGGCTCTGTCAGCAAAGTAGCCATTTCTGTCAACGGAACGGTGTACCCTGCCGTGGCTGTAGGCGCAAATAACAAATTCCAATACTACGCGAAAGACAAGATTAAAAATACAACGGATGTCGTGAAAGTCATTGGTTACAATTCCGAAGGCACATCTATTGCGACAACAACCGTTACTGTGGCTGGTCCAGAAAGCTTAACTGGTACGATTACACCAAACCCAAGTAATTTTGTCATTTCAACAGACACATATGTGAAAGGTACCTTTACTGGTAACGTGAAATATGTATCGCTCGTTGTTAACAGTGTAGAATCAGCGAAAGTGAACGTGGTAGACGCAACAAACTGGCAGTACTATGCGAAAGGTAAAATTACGAACCCTACGGATATTGTTTCTGTGAAAGGTTACAATGCCGCTGGAACGCTTGTAGACACGAAAACAATCACTGTCACACAAAACCCTGCAGGAACAAGCACGATTACACCAGCTGCATTTAAACTAAAAACAGACACGACTGTCAAAGGTACTTTCACTGGTAGTGTGAAAACTGTAGCCCTGAAAGTTGGAGATACTGTTTATAGTAAAGTAAACGTGGTAGATGCGACAAACTGGCAGTATTATGCAAAAGATAAGATTAAGA
>NZ_AODD01000012.1 GCF_000525835.1 Listeria grandensis FSL F6-0971 | reverse complement strand
CGAACCCACTCCGGCAAAAAATTGCACCCACTGCACATGATCCTCATAACTCGTCACCGAATCCGCGCTTCGATATGCGTGCCACTCCAGATAAATCCGAAAATTATTCTTATTCAGCAAAATCGCAATCATGCTCGCCGAATCCTGCCGCGACAACCCCTTATAATACGCCCAAAAATGCGACCGAACCTGCCATCCATTCGTCCAACTCTCCACTTTTGGCTTCCCAAAACCAACCGTGTCCCGCTGACACAACGCCGCAAACTCCTTCCAAACGTCCCATTTCGCCTTGTACTCCGCCTTCACACCCTCAACCAACGTCGGCGTAAACTCCTTCATTTGGCGAAACTGAAAATAATCCCGATCAAAAAGCTCAAAATCTTCCTCGTAAAATCGCATTATGCCGTACTCCTTTATCCTATCTTTGTATGTCATTATACACTATTTAACGCCTAATAACCGTCAAACTATGATTCTGCATAGCAAAACAGGCCCTCCTCTAGAATTAGAGAAAGACCTGCCTTCTTTGTTTATTTTTCTGGTGCCGCAATCACTTCCACGCCACCCATATAACCTTGCAATGCTTTCGGAATTGCCACAGAACCGTCCGCCAACTGATAATTTTCCAAAATCGCAGCAACCGTGCGTCCAATCGCAAGTCCAGAACCGTTCAACGTATGCACAAATTCAGGTTTCGCACCCGGCTCACGACGGAAACGAATATTCGCACGACGCGCCTGGAACGCCTCAAAATTACTACAAGAAGAAATCTCGCGGTAGCTCTCACCACTCGGAATCCACACTTCAATATCATATTTTTTCGCAGCCGTGAATCCCAAATCCGCTGTACACATACTAAGCACACGATACGGCAGTTCCAAACGACGCAACACATCCTCCGCATTATCCGTCAATGCCTCCAGCGCTGCATAAGAGTCCTCAGGTTTCACAAACTGCACCATTTCCACCTTGTTAAACTGATGTTGGCGAATAAGACCACGCGTATCACGCCCCGCAGAACCCGCCTCAGAACGGAAACAAGCACTGTAAGCCGTATACTTTTGCGGCAAGTCATCCACATTCATAATCTGATCACGATGATAGTTCGTCACCGGAACCTCCGCCGTCGGAATCAAGAAATAGTCCTCCTTCTCAATCAAGAACGCATCCTCTTCAAACTTCGGTAGCTGCCCCGTCCCCGTCATACTATCACAATTCACCATGTACGGCGGCAACATCTCATCATACCCGTGCTCCGTCGCATGCAAATCCATCATAAAATTAATCAACGCCCGCTCAAGTCTTGCTCCCAGTTTCTTATAAAAAACAAACCGGCTTCCCGCAACCTTCGCCGCATTCTCAAAATCCAAAATGCCTAAATCCGTTCCCAAGTCCCAATGCGCTTTTGGCTCAAAATCAAACGTCCGAACCTCGCCCCATTTACGAACCTCCACATTATCATCTTCCGTATCACCAATCGGCGTAGACTCATGCGGAATATTCGGAATCGCCATCAAAATATTGCGCAACTTCTCATCAATCTCATTCAGCTCAATATCAAACGTCTTAATCCGATCGCCAACCACACGCATTTCCTCAATTTTCGCATCCGCGTCCTGCTTCTCACGCTTCAACTGCGCAATCTCCTGAGAAACCTCATTACGCTGACTTTTCAACGTTTCCACCTCAATAATCAACGTCCGGCGACGCGTATCCAGCGCACCAAACTTCTCAAACTCACCAAGATCTTCCCCACGATGCGATAACTTCTCCTTCACACCTTCAAAATCCTCACGTAATAACTTAACATCTAACATCTCAAATTCCTCCTCACAAAATGGTAGTCTCGACTCTTATTTGGTTTGAAATTCGGTCCAGTCACGTTTCGCGTAAAGAAAACTGAAGGACTAACACTACGCTTCGCTCCATCTTATATTTGGACTCTAAGAAAGCACAATACGCTTTCTAAAAGTCCAAACAAAAAGACCCCCAAATCTCTCCCCAAATAAAATACATGGAAAGGGACGGAAGTACCGCGTTGCCACCCTAATTGAGTCCGAGAAAATCCCGAAACTCCAGCTCGATTGATATAACGGTTCCCACCGAAGCAGATTACTCACACTTCCTCTGCTCACTCCAAGACGGATTCATAAAAGCGTTCCTACTGATTCCCACCAACCATCAGCTCTCTAAAAGCACAACTTCTACTACTATCTCTTGTCAACGTTTTAATTCATTATTTAAGAACATTCTACCCCATAAACCCACAATTAGCAAGCCAAATCAAAAAAACCACTACATAAAATTTGTAATTTATCTAGAAAAATCGCATTAAACAATCATCAATATAATTACCTGCAACCATGCTATAATAGGCCTACAAACAAGTTTATGATGTGGTTTGGCATCCTAGCTCAGAAAGTAGGTGGTGCCATGTTGTTCGTGGTTCATCCCAGAAAGGATAAAACATGACTGTATTTGAGTCATTGACACTAGCTATCGCGTTTGCTGGGCTAATTGTCATGATAATGAACAGTAAAAATGACAAAAAATAAAAGCCACTTTATACGCTTGACGGCTTAGTGGCTCTTGAAATATTCGGGCTGTCACCATCTTAAATGGTGTTTGTAATTGGAAGTTGTGTTTGCCGCACAGCTTCCTTTTTCACTTTCATTATAACATCTCCCCCTCCCACGCGCAAATCACTTCTTTCAAAAGTTTGTGAAATCACAAGTCTGCTTATTGGACAAACTGTAACTAGTTTGCTATAAATAGGGTGGACGTATATCCATTGAAATTCCATTTAGGAGTGATATTGTGATCCTGTTAATCGATAATTACGACTCGTTTACATACAATTTATATCAATATCTACTAGAGCTTGGCAAAGACGTTCATGTTGTGAAAAATGATCAAATCACGTTGGCCGAAGTTTGTGAAATAAATCCCGAGTCTATCGTCATTTCTCCCGGCCCTGGAATACCTGATGACGCTGGGATAAGTCTGGCTATTATTCGCGAATTTAGCGGTAAGATTCCTATTCTCGGTATTTGTCTCGGCCACCAAGCCATTGTCCAAGCATTTGGCGGCGAAATTATCCGTGCACCACAACCAGTTCACGGCAAAACCTCCACTATCTCAAATGATCAAGTAGGCGTGTTTACAAGCTTAAGCGCGCATTTTGACGTGACTAGGTATCATTCTCTCATTGCTGCAGAATCTAATTTCCCAACTGAATTAATCATTACCGCCAAAACCAAAGACAACCTCATTATGGCTGTCCGACATCGCGATTATCTAGTTGAAGGCGTGCAATTCCATCCCGAAGCCATTTTGACCGAGCATGGACACGAGATACTGGGTAATTTTTTAAAAATGACAGAACGGAGCTATGCAAATGAAAATGCAGTTCGATTTTAACGGCAAAACACAGCTTTTCTCCTTCCCAGAAGCGATTATCCAAACGGATCAGCTAGATGACGTAATGGAGCGAATGCGCCAAGTCGAGCAAGCTGTCGATCTCGGTTACTATGTCGCAGGGTATGTTGGCTATGAGGCAGCTGCAGCGTTCAACAAAAACCTGAGAACACACCCTGCTGGCAAAATGCCCCTACTTTGGTTCGGTGTTTTTCGAGAAATGCGTGAATTAGAACAGCCCAACGAAGCGTTAGCAATGCCACCCAAATTAGACTGGCAACCAACTACGGACTACACTTCTTATGCAAGCGGAATCCGTGCTATTAGGGAACAAATTGCCGCTGGAAATACATATCAAACAAATTATACAATCCGCCTACAAAGCGATTTTAAAGAAGATGATGACAAACAATTTTATGAGCAGCTGAAATCGGCACAGCAAGCGAATTATTCGGCGTATCTTTCGACAGGGCGCTTCCATATTTTATCCGCCTCACCAGAACTTTTCTTTCATTGGAAAGACGGTGTAATCAAAACCAAGCCGATGAAAGGGACAGCAAGACGAGGCATGACGTTAGAAGACGATTTCAAAGCACGCGATTGGCTTGCCGCCTCCGCAAAAAATCAGGCGGAAAACGTGATGATTGTTGATCTTTTACGCAATGATTTAGGACAAATCGCCAAACCTGGTTCTGTTAAAGTACCGCATCTTTTTGACATAGAGCGCTATCCGACCGTTTGGCAAATGACCTCCACTGTTGTCGCCGAGACACTTCCTGAAATCCACCTGACCGCAATTTTTGAAGCACTATTCCCATGTGGCTCCATCACCGGGGCACCAAAAGTAAGCACGATGAAGCTTATCGCAGAATCTGAAACCTCCCCACGAAACGTTTATTGCGGCGCGATTGGCTATGTAACACCTGATAAAGAAGCGATTTTTAACGTCCCAATTCGTACTGTCATTATCGATACCGAGGAAAAAACAGCTGAATACGGCGTTGGCGGCGGCATTGTTTGGGATTCACGGAGCGGCGCTGAATACGAAGAAGTCCAAGCAAAAGCCGCCCTCCTAACCACATACCTACCAAAATTCGAGCTACTCGAAAGCCTCCGTTTAGAGGATGGCATCTACTATCGCACCGATCTCCATCTAAAACGTATCGAAAAAAGCGCCCACTATTTTGGTTTCACGTGGAATATTGACGCTGCAAATGAGGCTCTTGAAGCTTTTGCGAAAGATCATCCAAAAGATATTTGGAAAGTTCGCTTACTCTCCGACAAATCTGGTGAACTCATCGTAGAAGGCGAACTCATTATTTCCGATCCGATCACATGGACAGCCCACTTCGCTGATAAATCTGTCAATAGCACCGACCCGTTCCTGTACCACAAAACGACCCATCGAACCATGTATGAAAAGCGACGTCGCATCGACTACGACGAAACATTATTATGGAATGAACGCGGCGAAATCACCGAATTTATAAACGGCAACCTAGTAGCAGAAATCGACGGCGAACTCGTCACCCCAAAACAATCATCAGGACTACTTGGTGGCACTATGCGCGAAACCCTCTTAGCCGAAAAAACAATTACAGAACGCGTCCTACATCGCAATGACCTACTCAAAGCAACAAAAACATGGCTAATCAACAGCGTTCGCGGCTGGGTAAATATTGACTTACATTAATGAAAAAAAGCTCGCCAAACATTCATCAATTTCTCATTTAACTCACAGCGAGCTTTCCATTGCGACTAGTATTATATAAGTATAAGCTAACAACAAACGAACCTTCATTCTTTCCCCCTTTTTGGATGAAGATTCGTAAAACTCCCTTTTTGACCACCGAGGTTCCTCCCTTTTCCTCGGTGGTTTTTTTTATGTTTATTTTTACTTACCAACAAAAAATACCGTATTCTCGAAGACACCACCAAACCTCAGCGAAGCGACCATTGCAAGTAGCCTCTCAGTTTTTCATTTCATTTAATCTTGACTTATCAGGTCGGAATACTTATAATTAATAAAAATAGTCTGAAAAAAGGAGGAACATCATGCATTTTACAAAAAAAGTACTTGCGACACTTTCGGTAGTAAGCGTTTTAATTTTGAGCGCTTGCGGAGATACATCAAGTAATGCTAACGAAAAAAAGGCCACGGAAATCAAATTTTTAGAAACTGGGGAATTGCTTACACTGAATACGACGGCTGAAGAGGATTTTGTTAGTTTCACTGCGCAAAATCAAGTTTTCGAGGGGCTTTACACATTGGACAAAAAGGATAATTTCGTGCCCGGTGTCGCTACTAGCATGCCTGAAATCAGTAAAGACCAAACAGAATACACAATAAAATTAAGAGATAGCGCCAAATGGTCCGATGGTTCACAAGTTACTGCCGAGGATTTCGTATACGCATGGCGTCGCGCTGTGGACCCAAAAACCGCACCAAGTTACGCAGCACTTTTTAAGGATTCTATCAAAAACGCGACAGAAATCCATGAAGGAAAACTGCCCGTATCAAAACTTGGCGTGAGCGCACCCGATAAAGAAACATTAAAAATCACATTGAAAAAACCAGTCCCTTACTTCATTTCGCTACTATCATTCGAAACTTTCTTCCCCCAAAAACAAGCTTTTGTGGAGAAACAAGGCGATAAATATGGGACCGACGCGACACATACGCTCTATAATGGCCCATTTGTGATGAAAAATTGGGATGGCAACACCTCAAAAAAATGGACGTACGCCAAAAACAGCGAATACTGGGATAAAAAGAATGTAAACGTTGATGAAATCTCCGTACAGGTCGCAAAAGACATCAATGCAGGAGTAAATCTGTATACAACAAAAGAAGCCGATCGCGCCCCACTTTCCGGAGAATATGCGAAACAATACAAAGACCGTTCCGATTTTCTAACCGAAAAAGATGCGCTCATCAGCTATCTACGACTCAATCAAAAACGAGATGGGAAAGCGACACCGCTTGCTAATACCGCCTTGCGCCACGCTTTAAATTTTGCTGTTGACAAGGATGCGCTAACGACGGAAATACTAGGCGACGGCTCCTTCCCAGCCAATGGTTTATTGCCGAAAGACTTCGTACAAAATCCAGAAACAGGTGCTGATTTCCGCACTGATAGCGGAGATCACCTTACCTTCAACAAAGCCGAAGCGATCAAATATTTAGCCCAAGCCAAGAAAGAGTTAGGTACCGATACAATCACACTTGAGCTTCTAGGTGATGATCAAGACACGACAAAAACCGTTTTTACCTTCCTAAAAAACCAATTTGAGACAAACTTACCAGGCGTTACTATCAATATTAAAACAATGCCCGCAAAAAGCGCCACCGAACTGACACGTACGAGTAATTATGATCTTTCCCTTGCCGCTTGGATGCCTGACTTTAAAGATCCGTGGACATATAGCAGTCTATTCCTATCCGATTACTATAATAACAGCATGAACTACAACAGTCCAAAATACGACCAACTCGTCAAATCCACCGATACGAACTTGGCAACGAAGCCACTAGCAAGATGGAATGCCTTTATTGATTCTGAAAAAGTCCTACTGGATGACGATGCTGCAATCCTGCCACTTTATCAACACCAAACAGCTGTTTTACAAAATCCAAACATAACCGGCGTCCAAAAACATGCATTTGGCTCACCATATAGTTACAAATTTATTGAGATGGCAAAAAACTAGGCGAACATTCATTAATTTCTCATTTAACTCACAGCAGGTTTTCCTTCGTAATCAGTATTATAAGAGTATAAGCTAACAACAACAAGCGAACCTTCATTCTCCCCCTTTTGGATGAAGATTCGTAAAACTCCCTTTTTGACCACCGAGGTTCCTCCCTTTTCCTCGGTGGTTTTTTTTGTGTTTAATTTTATTTCTCCCATGATGATCATCTGTTGCTTCGCTGAACACAAAAAAACGCGTATCCATTTCTGATAAACAGAAACTATACGCGTTTTATTATTATTTTTAAAGATTAGCCACACGGCCATATCCTGCAATATACCTTTTCCAGTAACCACTTGAGACGTTATCGTATTTCACACCGTTATTTTGCGCGTTAATCATTTTACCGCTGCCCACATAAATGCCAACATGCGCGATTCCGCTACCGTAATTAAAGAATACTAAATCGCCTGCCTTTAATTGGCTAGCCTTAATTTTAGTAGATGCATTATATTGTTGCTTCGCGGTGCGTGGGATGACTTTATTGATGGACTGCTTGAAGACATAACTTGTGTAACCAGAACAATCAAATGATGTTGGACCAGTTGCACCCCATTTATATTTTTTACCCAAATGTTTTTTTGCCTCGGTGTTTAGTGCTGCAAATGACTGTACTTTATATGGCGCTAAGCATTTTCCCGATACATAGCCCACTTTTCCTTTATACGTAATACGATACCAGTTGTTTTTTGTTTTTGCATTAAATATTACTGTCGTACCCGCTTTGTAATAACCTATGATTGGATATTTCACGCTATCCCCAGTTCGAATATTGCTCTCCACCGTTGTCGTCATCTTGTACGTTGTCGCCGCTTCCCCAGACGTCGGTAACACCAAAACACTTACTGCCAGAATCAATACAAGTAACATAGCCAAGCTTTTATTCATAGATTTAACCGTCAAAACACGCACTCCCTTTTCCCCATTTGAGACATATCATACCAGACAGACATTACAGGCAAAATACAATCCCGCGTCAATCCCTTTAAATAAAAAAAACTATTTTTCATCGAATTCTAATGTAACTCACAGCAAATTTTTTTCTCCGTGCTTTATTATGAGTGTATAAGCTAACAACAAGCAAATAATTTTCATACTTTCCCTTAAGAATGAAAATCCCAAACTCCCTTTTTGACCACCGCGGTTACTCCCTTTTCCGCGGTGGTTTTTTGTGCTTATCTTTAATCTCGAAGGAGCCAGTGAGCCTCAGCGGAGCGACAAATGATTAGATCTTAGGCAAAAGCGAGCACCGAAGCGGAATGTACGATCTGTACAAGAGCATCGGAGCACAGCTTTTAACGACGGAGATGATCGTTTGTCGCTCCGCTGAATTCCAAACGAGCTTTTTGAGCACAAGGTTACTCCCTTTTCCGCGGTGGTTTTTTGTGTGTCTAAAATTCCCTCAAAACCTCTTGTAAACGATTACAAAACATGGTATATTAAACTTATCAAAATTATACGTTAGTCTCTTTCTAAGGATTGTTACCGTTTAGTCGGGCTTAACCTAGACAGATTTCGAAGTTGTGGCTTTTTTACCCAACCGCTGAAACCTGTTTGGGTTATTTTTTTGACCACTATTTAGTTTTCAACAGTTTCCCTCAAGCTGTCGAGATAAAATTTTAACAAAAAGGAGCAAAAAGATGAAAAAGCAGATGTTTAAAGTTTTAATGCTAGTTTGTAGTTTGTTGTTAGTAGTTGGCTGCAGTAACACCGGTACAGATGCTAAGGACAAGGACACCACGACAAAAGATGGGACGGTTACTTTTTACGTTGTGAGACATGGAAAAACAATGCTTAATACGACAGATCGCGTCCAAGGTTGGTCTGACGCTGTGCTGACGCCTGCTGGTGAGAAAGTTGTCACAGATGCCGGTAAAGGTTTGAAAGACATCAAATTTGGCTCAGCATACAGCAGCGACAGCGGACGGGCAATCCAAACCGCGGATATTATTTTGAAAGAAAACCAGAAATCAGATGGTGTCAAATTGAAGACTGATCCACGTTTCCGCGAATTTAATTTTGGGACATACGAAGGAGATTTGAATCATACGATGTGGACTGATATCGCGAAGAGTCAGGGTAAAACATTAGAGCAATGGCAAAGTGAAGGCATCTCACCAAAAGATTTCGCGAACAGTGTGGCCGCGCTTGATAAAGATCGCGTAAAAGAAGGCACGAACTGGCCTGCCGAAGATTATGCGACAATTACTGCACGTCTGAATGATGGTATTACAGAAGTCGCGAAAAAAGAAAGCAAAAAAGGCGATCACAACGTTCTACTTGTATCGCACGGCCTGAGCATTGGCGCCCTACTTGACACCATCTCTCCAGGTTACAAATTACCAGAAGGTGGCTTGAAAAATGCTAGTGTCACCAAAATCGAGTACAAAGACGGCAAATTCACGATTAGCGACGTCAATGACATGAGTTATGTAGAAAACGGCGCAAAAGAAAAATAAAACAGAGCTCGGCGTTCGCAAACATACAGCGAGCGTCAAGCTTATTTTTTTCACCAAACTCTAATCTAGATCACAGCTAAATTTCTCTGACAACCGTTATACTAAATTTATAAGTTAACAAATTAAATTTTCTTTCTTCCCTGAGAATGAAAATCCCAAACTCCCTTTTTGACCAACGTGGTTCCCCCCTTTTCCCACGCTGGTTTTTTTATGTCTTAAAATAGATTTAAAAAACTACAAACCCATTCCAAGCCCTACATTACATAACTTATTTCTTTTCGAACCATCTCGATAATCTCTTTCACGCGTGCTTCATAGGTCGCGTTCATTTTGATCACTTTTTCATATCCTTTTTGGGTAATTTGCTGCCTTATTTCGTCACGTTGGGTGTAGAATGCCACTTTTTCAAGCAGTTCTTCCGGAGTTGTAAAGAAATCCGCTTCGACACCGGGTTGGAAAATATCCATATGCTCCTCGGTTCGCGTGCCTAAGAAAAAGCCTTGGCATGCCGGGATCTCAAAAGTCCTAGCCGTATGTTGTTCTGCTGATAATTGTGTCAGAAATCCCACCGAAATTTTAGCTCCTTGAAACACTTTCGCCATTTCCTCACAAAAAATGGGGCGGCCTTCACAATACCTATTTAGTACATCGTTTTTGGGAATCTTGTCCCACTTCGTTCCCCATACTTTTAAATCGTAGCCTTGCATAGCAACCCTATTTAGCGCATCTGCCCTGAATGGCTCCATCCTGCCAACAAAAGCAACATCGGTTTGAAAATTTATCTTTTCTTGCACGCTTAATTGGACAGGATAATGTATATCTGGGTCATATGCATACTTCATAAAATGTACCCTGCTACACCCGTATTGTTTGTATTTCTCAACCTCTGTTGTTTTCGCAGTTACCACGAGATCGTAGGAGGAAATAGCCTGATTTAGAATCGTAGACGTATGATATCGATCATCGAACAGAAAATCCGGATGGAAATGTATCGTTGTAATGCCCTTCACTTTCGCATATTGAACAACCTCTTCGGTGACCCACAGACCTTTGACAACAAAAAGAATATCCGGTTGATACGCGTCGATCATGCGGGCAATGGTCGTATTAAATTTTTGAAACTTAGCCTTTAGCGGCAACTTACGAACGCGCATGTAGAGCCGTTCTGGAATAGAATAGTTGTAAAAATAGCCATCTGTCTCAATAATATGGACATCACATCCATTTTTGATAAAGCCATTGAAAAGCGATTTGCTATTGGATCCTCGCCAACCTGCTCCAACTGCTAAAACCTTAAGTTGCTTGCTCATATTTTTTCTCCCTCTCTTTTGTTAGTAAGTGGATGATGGTTAGCGCCAATCCCATTCCAAGCCAAACTACGCGCATCTCAAAAATGCTGCTGCTTCCGACCGAGATTGCCATAAATGCAATTAGAATACATAGTGGTGTAGCGGAAAGTAGGCCTTGATTTGCCGCATACACTTTCATTGCGTGGATTAAAAACCACAAGAAACACAAAATGAATGGAAAAATCCCAAGAAGCCCCACATCAGATAGATTAGATAGCCATAAATTGTGTGCGCTCATCGTTTGTTGCATGCCCATAGGAATATTCGCCGTGCCGTACAACGCTGTAAATACGAATTTCGGCGTGACGCCAATCCCGACGCCCAAATAATGATGTTCTTGGCATAATCGCCAAATGGTTTCGTAAATGAATATGCGTTGATTCGTGGAATTTACTTTGCCATGAAAATATTCGTTCACTTGAGCACTATTTTTGACTAAAAATAACGTGAGACTCGCAAATGCAGTCATGAATACACCGAAGAAGAATAAGACTTTATGCGCAAATAGCTTGTATAATGTTAAAACTACAACGACAGCAAAAGCGACGAGGCCTGATCTCGATTCCGTTTGTAAAATAAGAAATGTTAGTGCCATCAACGCTCCGATGCCAGTACACATCTTTAATCCAGACCTTTTCTGGAATAGACAAAGCATCAAAAATGGGACATAAAAGGCCAGATACGAGCTGTAATCATTGGTGTTAACAAGTAGCCCAGTCGGTCTTGTATCACCGTATGATAAAATATTTCCCGCAGAATATTTCAAGTGATGACCAGTGAAACTTTCACCTAAGCCAATAAAAATAGTAAGTACATAAATACCCACCATCCATATAACCACTTGTTTTAACTTTGCAAAATTATCGATGTAGTAGACAAACGCGAGGATAAGATAGAACGATTCGATTTGATAGTAAATCGCAGTTAAGCTAAGTGCTGGCGCAGAAGTCCATAGTAAACTCATGATAGAATATAAAATCCAAATAGCGAATAAAAGTAGTGGAATTTTGACCCTTCCTAACTTGTTGAAATCCTTTTTTTCCAGTAGAAAACATATCATGTGCAGGATAATCAAAACTCGGAAAAGGAATATGCTCGGAAACTCTGGTAATGCCAAATATGGGCCGAAAAATCCACTGATAACAACACCTATGAAGAGATAATAATTGATGCGTTGGAATGGGATGTCCCTTATGGAATACAGCAATATGATGATGACTAATACGCCGATTAACGCAGGGAAAAACGGGGTAATGACGCTTAGGAAAAGGAAGGAAATGAGCAGGCTTTTTTTCTGGATTCCATTCCGATTTTGCATAGAATTCTCCTTTCTTTAGCGGGGTTCTAGATTGTCCCACCAAGCTTCCCGCAAAAGCTTATCAATGACCTCCGCCTCAAATCGTGGCTTGATTATTTTGGCCGGGACGCTCCAACGATCATGTATGGAGGAACATCTTTCGTCACTACGGCTCCCGCGGCGAGTATCGCGCCAGTCCCAATGTGTACACCTTGCATAACGATGACGTTTACACCAATCCATACATCATGATCGATAATTGGCGGATTTTGGAATGTATCCCATGCTTGTTGATCGTACGTAAACGGTGATGTCGAGAAAAAATGGCTCGGATGTTCATCCAAACCGATCTGACAATGCGCTGCGATAGAACAGTATTTACCGATTTTCCCCGAAGCAATAATCGTCCCGCGATTCACATAAGAGTAATCACCCATGACAACATTGTCACCAATGATAACGTCTCTGTTGATCCAGCACTCTTTCCCAAGACGAACATTCGCGCCAATCTGACCTGAATTAATATTATTATTCGGGAATCGTCTTCTACTCTTAATGAGATTTAAATATGCTACAAGCTCTAGAGGGATATATTTTTTTAATTTCATATGACCGTCACCTTTTTTGTGTATTTCGACTCGTTTAGAGTTAGTATATAGTAGACTTCATTTAACATCAATACAATTTGAGTCGTTTATAATTATTGTTACTCTATCCGACTCACTTCTTAGTAATAGTAAATTATTATACGTTTGATTTTATGGATTAAGTTAGTAGAACCAAGGCAAAAAACACTAGTAAGACTTGTCGAAATTGTGGCGGAAACTCTATAATTTTCTCCATCAAAAAAGCTAGACTCCGCGGAATGCAGAATCTAGCTTTTCGTTCCTATATTAGTTAAACCAACCTTGGACACCATCTGTTATATAGTCCCAAATACCAGTGAAAAAATCACCAATATTTTGAAGTGTTAGCATGAACCAGTTTGATTTTGCAACGTCATCTTTCGTCACGACATTGATCGTTTCGGTTTTCTTACCATCTATATAGCCAAGTGTGTCGCTATCTTTAAGTTGGACAGCCATCGTGCCCACTTTGGTGTCTTTTTTTTACTGGCGCATCTAATGTTTTTTCATCTAACGCTACTTTTTCATCTAGCTTTGGTTTAGTTGTTGCTTTAGGAACGACTGTTTTCACGGCGTCCTTCGTTACTAGATTAACGCTATCTTCTTTGCCTTTGTTAACCTTAATTTTATCTTTCACTGCCGCATTTGCTTTACGAACTTCCATCACTTTAAAATTATTAAAAGCGAAATCGAGCATCTTGTTGGTTTCACTAAAACGCGTCTTATCATGCGCGCTTGTGCCGCCATTCGCATGCATAATAACCGTAATAACACGCATGCCATCTTGAACCGCAGTCGCTGTCAAACATTGTCCCGCGTAATCGGTCGTTCCTGTTTTTAGGCCATCAACACCTGTTCGTGCGTAAATCAAGCCCGGCAAAAGCCAATTCCAGTTAGTCATATCGATCTGATCGCTTGTGCCTTCGCGGAATTTTTTCTTGGCGATGCTAGACGTTTTAAGTACCTCTGGATAATCTTGAATGAGATCCTGAGCCAGTTTCGCAACACCTCTAGCAGTCATTTGGTTTTCATCTGTTATTGCACCAACTTGATGATGGCCTTTTAAATCCGAATTAGTTAGACCACTCACATTGACAAATCTATGCGCACCAAGCTTGAGTTCATCGGCTTTTTTGGACATCATATCGACGAATTTCGCTTCTGAACCAGCTATTTTCTCGGCAATCGCAATCGCCGCACCATTTGCAGAGTAAATCGCCACTGCTTGGTAAAGTTCTTCTACTGAATACTGCTCACCGCGTCTTAGTGGTACATTAGAAAGCGCCCGATCTTGTGAAACCTCATAGGCATAATCAGAAATCGTGACTTTGTCATCCCATTTCAACTTACCTTTTCCGATTGCCTCTAAGAGCAGATATTCATCCATCATCTTCGTCATTGATGCAATTCCCATGAGCTGATCTGGATTTTTTCCGTATAAAATCTTGCCTGTTGACTCTTCAATCGTGATTGCTGCATTTGCATTAACTGTTGGAGGCGCTACTGCCGCGTCCGCCGTCACAGGTCCATGTACTAAACTGCTCATTGCCAAAGTTGCCGCTAAAAAGACAACCCCTAGTTTTGAAAAAATTCTCACCTTACCGCTCCTTCATGCTCTTTGTTTTTTTATTATTTAACATTCAAGATCAAGCTCCCTTAGCTTCTTGAAAGGTACTTTAAAATTAGAGATACCTCACTATTCTATCATGAATTAAATAGCTCGCATAGGATCTTTAGTCATAAAATCATTTAATTATCGGTAGCAGGATGTGGGACGGATGTTCTGCATCATGAAAAATCATCTGATTCGCAATAACACTTTCTGTCGTATCAATAAAGCTGGCACCCGTGTTCGGATTTGCATCAAATCGTGGAAAATTACTTGATGATATTTCCACACGAATGGCGTGCCCTTTTAGAAACACATTACTCGTTGACCAAAGATTGATAGTGTATTTGTGTAAACCATTTTGGACCTTAGCACCATGTTGTTTGGAAGCCCGAATAATCCCTTCTGTCAGGTTATATGCCGTTCCATCAGGTAAAACATCGATTAACTTAGCCGTGAAATCTGTATTCACTGCATCCGTTTTTGCCCATAAAACCGCTTCAACAGGCCCCGTTACTTCAAGTTCTTCTGTGAGCGGCGCCGTTGTATAACACAGAATATCTTCACGTAGCTCTAAATCTCGTTGGTCGCGCGGACCGTCGGCTTGGATCGCCTTGTGAAGCGTGCCACCGCCATGTGACACTACTGGATTTTCAGGATCATACGCAAAAACATCGCTTGGTTCTGCCATTTTAGGTCGTTTGAAATCTGCGAAACCATCCCCATTTCGCGTATTAGCCTTGCCATCACTATGAAAATATAGCGGAGTAAAATTCGTGTCTTCGAGCGGCCAATTCTTCGCGCTTTGCCATTTATTAATTCCCATTGTAAAAATCTGAATCGGTGCTGTATGAGGTAGTGGCTCCTCTTTTAGCCAGTGGTTAAACCACTCGAGGTGGCGCGCATGCATACTTGCCTCACCCCAAGATCCTGCAGCAACACCAAAATCACGATCCCCAATCATCGATACAAAATTACCGTGCGTCCACGGCCCAATCACAAGCTTATCTCCCAAGTCTTGTCTGTGTCCCCCCAGAAAATTCGCAATCGTTTTGTCTAGGAAGCAATCATACCAACCCCCAATGTGGAGACCTGGTGTTTTGACTTTATCATAGTTGTCTTTCACACTCGTATCCTGCCAATGTGGATGATCTAGCGGATAATCAAGAATTTCCGTAAAATATGGCATAGCACCAGTATTTTTAATCGGTGGCCACGCATTGATCGGCTTAAATTTATACCATTCCTCTAAGTTGTCCAAATCCTTCTCTAATTGTTTCATTACCGCTTCTCGTTCTTCTGTATCTGTAATATGTCGCGTAATCATATCTGGTAAGATCGATTCGATGCTCCACGACGACCATGCACCAAGTTCTAGCGCACCATCGTGATCATTAAAGACATCCGTCATATTATTTTGTGACATCGTTGGTACAATGACTTTTAAGCTCGGTGGTTCAGCCATGGCCGCAAGCAGTTGTGTATATCCATAATACGATAAGCCGAACATGCCAACCTTGCCGTTTGCCTGTGGTAGTCTTGCAGCCCATTCCACCGTATCGTAACCATCGTTTGCCTCATTTATGTACGGAACAAATTCCCCCTCAGAAGTATAGCGCCCGCGTACATCCTGAACCACAACAATATATCCATTCTCCGCCAACACATCCGGTCGTAAAAAATGAAGCCCAAAAATCTTACTGTACGGAAGTCTTGTTAGTAAAACCGGAAATTCGCCGTCCGTATCTGGACGATAAACATCCGCATACAATGTTATACCATCCCGCATTTTTGCTGGAACATCTTTTTCAATCTTAATTTTGCAATGTTTCACGTGAAACAACCTCCTTCTATTGCTATCTCTATATTATTGTTTCGTATTCTTGTGCCGGAGTCAAGGAAAGCGCGTAATAAAAAACAGAGCATCCCCGATTTTGCATCAGAAATACTCTACTTTATTGAAACTTCATCCAAAAAACGCAACACTTGCAGTCATAATCATAATCGTAACTAATTTATAGCTCTCATTAATCAGAATCAGCTTAAATGGCTTCATTTCGAATACATAGTTTTTGATTGCGGATAAAATCGCGGCTGCAGCAATTAACAAACCACCAATATAGATATCCAAATCTAAATGAATTAAAATAAAGCTAACAATCAGAGCTACTGCCATTTCCACAAGAAGCGTAACAATCATCGGCGTTACCGGCGATCCTTTTTGAATGGTTTCTTCATCTAGACCCACCGCTTTCATCCAGGCCTTGCCAAAAGTACTGTGTACCATAAAGCTCCGACAGCAAATGCAATCAAACCTGCTAATAATGCAATAATGATGTTCATATCATAGCCCCCCTTCTTTGTGCAAAGTCTATAGTAGCACGTTTCGGGTGACTTTAACATTGATTCACCTATTTTATATATAATTATCACTATTCATGCTCATGCAAAATTAAATCCAATGGTACCGGTCCTGCGATTCCAATAAATACAAAGTCTGTTGTGCCAGTGTTCTTCATACCATGCTTCTCGCCTGGTCTTGCTACGCACACCATACCTTTTGAGATTTCAACCGATTCCCCGCATTCAGGGTAGTATGTTCCTGAATCACCGTCGATGCAAATCCAAATATCATCCGCTTGTTTGTGGGAATGAAAATAGAGTTCTTGTCCAGGCTTTAAACACCATACAGCTCCAACTGTTTGTCCAGTTTCATAAAAAATATTTTTCTTAGCTTGGGCATTATCGAAAGACTTGATTTCATTTACATTAAAAATACGATTTTGATAATCTTGTACTTTTTTCGCAAATATCATTAATAGCAACTCCTCTCGAATTTGTGATTATATTCACAAATTATATTTTACACCCAATATGCTAAGAAAGCTTTGTACTTTTAGGCTAGTTTTGCACCATTTCTTTATCTAAATAGAATAAAAAAATTTGTCCGTTGGTTCACAGTATTGACTAGTATAGCTAAAAAATAGAATTATTTCGTGTAATTTAGCCAGTCAACCCTTATGCCCACCAACCAAAGTTGCCCGTCGCATCCCTGTCGCTCCACTCGCTAAGCTACTTGCGTGCATTAATGATTGGAAGCCGTAACGATCGCGGATTTTATCGATAGTTCGTTCCAATTGCTCTTGATTCACAGTTTGAACGGCACTTTCAAATAAGTTTAACTGGGTTCCTTCTTTATAACGAATCTTCCCCAATTGGACAGATAGGCTTCGAATTGGTTCATTCGCAACATGCTTCCGGAACAAATAAAGCACGTAAGCAATTAATTTCTTGCTACTATCCGTGGGATGAATTTTCATCTGATTTCCGAATCCTTTGAATACGCTATAGCGGCTATAACCGATCGACAAATGAACGACAGCCGTTTCAACCTGCTCTCGTCGCAAACGCATTGCTATATCCTCCACCATTTCACGGATAACAATCTCTACTTCCAGATGATCTGAATAATCTCGTTCTAATATCTGGCTCTTGCCAAAGCTTTTCGACAATGGGACGTACTTCTCTGCCAAATCCGTGTGGTCAATACCATTCGCATGATAAAAAAGCTCTTCGCCAACGAGACCCATCGCGTGACGTAATAGGTTGGGTTCTGTATGCGCTAAGTCATATATTGTATATATTCCCAACCGATTCAATTGTACTTCTGTTCTTCGGCCAATGCCCCACATTTCTGTCATTGGCTTCACACGCCATAACTTGCTGGGAACATCTGCGTAGCGCCACTCTGCTATTCCACTTTGTTGATGTTTTGCTTCCACATCTAATGCTACTTTGGCTAGCAATGGATTATCGCCGATACCGATAGTGACGTAAAGTCGCAATTCCGTTAAAATATCTTGCTGAATCCGCTTCGCAATCGTCATGGTATCTCCAAATAGGCTATGTGAATACGATACGTCTAAAATCGCCTCATCAATGGAATAAATCAGCAAGTGTTCTGGCGCCACGTAACGCTTAAATATTGCGATAATCATTTCATTCACTTGCAAATAAAGCTTCATTCTTGGTTCCGCCACCACAATACGCGAATCTTCTGGGATTTCATAGCGTCTCGATCCTGTTTTGATATTGAATGCATCTTTCATTCTCGGTGTTGCGGCAAGGACTAAGCCTCCTTGATTTTCTTGATTGCTCATCACAACTAAATAAGCCTCTAACGGGTTTAAGCGTCGTTTAACACATTCAACAGACGCGAAAAAAGCTTTTTACATCGATGCATAAAATATCGCGTTTCGGGGCGCTATCATAGTCTATTAACTGAACCATTTCTCAAGCCGCCTCTCCTCAATATGGCGAATATTCGCAAGTTCCGTCGCAGAGATTCCTGTACTCGTTCGAATGTAAATACTGTTGCCTTCTATCCCAATTAATTGCCCAATAATATCCGCCTGTGCATCGACACCGATAGCTTGATATTCTTGAATTGCTAACATGACGCGTTGGGAAGTTGCGTGCTGTAGAATGGACTCAATTTGTTCTTCACTCATCGCTTCTTTCCACTCTGGAGTCTTGTTCGCTTGCTCCATATGTGCTGTGTGCTCACTTAATATAAAGCCGCCCCACTTCTTCATTCCTCGATCTGTGTAGGACATGATCAATCGCCTCCGGTTTATTGGTTGGGTGATATTTTCCATGTCTTGTCTCCACCACTATATATAACAGTATACAAACATACGTTCGCTTTAACAAGTCCCTAAAGAACTATTTACTACTGTATCTAATTATCTAGTCCATTACCAATTTCAAGAAGCGCATGAAAAAAATACACATCCTAGCCCATTTCTAGGTTTGGATGTGTATCCTGCTCTTACTTCAGCTTCAATTTCGCTAATGCTTCTGCCATTGGGTTATTGAATGGCTCTTCTTCTTGTTTATTTTGCTTCTTCATATAGTTTGCAACTTCGCTTTTCGAGACGTTTTTATTCTTTTCGTTGCCTCGGCGAGCGTTGAATGCTGACAGTTTTTCGCGATGACCACAGGAGCACGTGAAAATTTGTTTATCGCCTTCTCCGCGTAATTCCATCCGTTTATGGCAAACGGGACAGCGGGCGTTTGTTGTTCTAGCAACGGATTCACGGTGCCCACATTCGCGGTCTTGGCACACGAGCATCGTGCCCCGCTTTCCTTTGACTTTAAGCATTAGTTTACCGCAATCTGGACATTTTGTTGATGTGATATTATCATGCTTGAATTTCTTATCATTTTGCTTGATTTCCGTCACGGCTTTTTTGGCGTAGTCGCGCATTTCATTCGTAAATGTCGTTTTATCTAGCTGACCTTTTGCGATTTTAGATAGTTTTTGCTCCCAAATTGCAGTAAGTTCTGGTGATTTCAAATCAGCGGGAACAAGGTCGAGCAACTGACGACCTTTGGAGGTGATCATGATGTCTTTGCCTTGCTTTTCTAGGGAAAAACTGTTGAAAAGTTTCTCGATAATATCGGCGCGTGTCGCAACGGTACCGAGTCCGCCGGTTTCTCCGAGCGTTTTCGCCAGATCTTTTTTTACCACTAGATAAGCTTGGGTTTTCCATCGCAGAAAGTAGTGTTGCTTCATTGAAACGAGCGGGTGGCTTTGTTTTGCCAGTTTGAATCTGGATGTCGCGAACTTTTAGCTGCTCTCCTTTTTTCAGCTTTGTCACGGTGTCTGTGTCGTTGTCTTCATTGTAAACCGCTTTCCAACCAAGTGATTTCACGACTTTGCCTTTGAGACCGAATGTTTCAGCCCCAATTTTAGCTTGTACAGCGGTTTCTTCATACACAAATGGTGCAGATAACACGGCTAAGAAACGCTTCACAACGAGGTCATAAATTTTGCGTTCGCGGTCATTTAAGTCGGATAGACTCGGCGTTTCTTCGGTCGGGATAATCGCGTGGTGATCGCTTACTTTGCTATTATCAACAAATGATTTGTTTGCCTTGATCGGCTTAGATGCCACAGCACGAGCAGGTTTCGCGTATGGGCCGATACCACAGGCCTCGACGCGCTCCTTCAGCGTTGGTACGATATCATCCGAAATAAAACGCGAATCGGTACGTGGATACGTCAGAATTTTGTGGCGTTCGTAAAGGGTTTGCATAATGTTCAGCGTTTCTTTTGCGGAAAAATCAAAGCGTTTGTTGGCGTCACGTTGCAGCTCGGTCAAATCGTACAGACCTGGCGCGTGTGTTTTCTTCTCCTTCACGGCTACATCGGTAATCAGGCTTCCTTGCCGTTCAAGCTCCGCGCAATTTTCTCAGCCTCGGCTTCGTCGAACGTCTGGCCTTTGCTCCAAGCAAAACTCCCTTGCTCCGTCACCGCGGTCAACTGATAAAATTCTTTCGGCTTAAATTGGCGAATTTCTTCTTCGCGCCCGGCAATCATCGCAAGCGTCGGCGTTTGCACACGACCACAAGATAGTTGGGCATTGTACTTCGTCGTTAAGGCTCGTGTGGCATTGATTCCAACCACCCAATCAGCCTCTGAACGCGCTTCTGCCGAACGATAGAGGTTTTCGTAGCTTTGCCAGGTTGTAACTTGCTGAACCCTTCACGAATCGCCTTGTCCGTCACAGATGAGATCCATAAACGTTTAATTGGCTTCTTCACTTTGGCGTACTCGATAATCCAGCGCGCCACGAGTTCACCTTCGCGCCCAGCATCTGTCGCAATCACGATGTCGCTTACATCTTTACGCGTCATCAAGCTTTTTACCGTTTCGTATTGTTTACGCGTTTGCTTGATTGGGACGAGTTTCATTTTTTGCGGGAGCATTGGCAGGTCTTCCATGTTCCACGATTTATATTTGGCGTCGTAATTCTCTGGATCAGCGAGCGTGATCAAGTGCCCCAGCGCCCAAGTAACGATATATTTCGAGCCTTCCAAGTACCCGCTCTTGCCCTGTTTACAGCCAAGAACGCGCGCAATATCTTTCCCAACAGAAGGCTTCTCTGCTAAAACTACTGTTTTTGTCATATTAAAATTCCTTTCTGGATTATGAGATACGTTTATTTTAACACAGAAAAGCTAAGCAGGCTCGTCCAGATCTGACAGTGCTTGGAAGCCCCGCAGTAAAAATCCTCTTTTGATTTTTGCGGAGGGGATGAAAGCTCCGAAGATCTAGCCTGCGAAGCTAGACACACAGAAAAGCTAAGCAAGCTCGTCCAGATCTGACAGAGCTTGGAGGCCCCGCAGTAAAAATCCTCTTTTGATTTTTGCGGAGGGGGTGAAAGCTCCGAAGATCTAGCCTGCAAAGCTAGATGCTAACTCAGCGCACGACACTTCTTAAGACCTACAACAAAAATCTGGATAACGCGGGTACTTCCCTCCCGTCATTATCCAGATTCCCTACTTATTCTTCTTTATCTTTGTCTTTCTTCGAGCGTTTTCCTAACCAGAATGCTAGTAGTACAAGTAGAATTAGCGCTAATGCTCCACCTGCAACGTACCACCACGTATAGTCTTTCTCAAGTTCTACGGCGGTATCGTTTAGTTTCTTCGCATCGTCACCTTTAATGGTGAATTCTTCATCCCATTTCCATGTTTTATCACCGGATGTAGCGACCATTTTCAATCGGTATTTTCCAGCTTTGAGTGGCTGGTTTTCCCAGTCAATCGCGTAGTTAAAATTAGAATTTGGTGCCATGCGAAGATTATCACGTTTGGCTTGATGCAAAACTTGATCGTCCCCTGATTTGTAAACTTTTGCATCGATCGTCAGTGGTTTAATCATCGTTGCTTCGGGATTTTGTAAGTTCGCCGTCACCACATTGCGATAGTTGATTTGTTGAGGTTTGATTTCGTGTAATTTCATGTTAGGCTCTACAACCGTATCGTTTTCCGATAGTTGCACGCCAACCACATACGCGTAACGGTTCTTGATTTGTACGCCTTTGCCATCTTCATTTTTTGCGTTAGGATCTTCTTTTTCGATGAACTGTAGACCTCCGAGAATAATGCCGTCAAAGCTTTCTGCTGGCATCGTCACGGATACCTTAATTGTTTTGCTACTTTTGGCGGGAAGTACAGCCTCTGCATCAGTTTTAGCGATTGCGGAGAACGGTGTTTTCAGGGATTTATCAAGCTTCGGATCGGTCTGGCTATAATCCACGATTCCGTTGTCATTCGTCACGGCCGTGTTTGCGTTCGTTTCGATTGTAATCTCTTTATCTGTATCATTTCTAAGTACAACCTCTAAATCTTGCTTTTGACCTGGCTTCATGCGCAAGTCAAAATAGGTTTTCGATTTATCTATTTGGTTCTCTGGAATCACTGCCGTTACCGAGAAATTCGCGGCCGCCTCAGGGCTTAACGGGTGAAACAGCACCCCTATCAACATTATTGGCAATACTAAAAGTAACATGAACTTCTTCACAAAAACCCAACTCCTCTCAATTCTCTCTTTTAAAAAAATTTTATATACCTCTCTTACTTGTACCCGCTGATCCCATTTTAAAAACTAAGAATGCGTTTTTTTATACAATCAATCGTGGAAAACTGTTCTTTTGGTGAACATTTTGTTAACACTAGCTTTTTTTGTCCTTTATAACACTAAATAAAGCTGGTGCCCCCATTTGAATTCGCTTATGCTTAGGAAAGATTACAATAGAAAGGATGAAAATGTTGAAAAAAACACTAAAATACGCTTGGATGACATGCCTAATTTTTGCCATTTTCGTGATTTTACCTTTATCGACGAAAGCAGCTGAAACCGGCTTTATTCCCACTATAAACATTGTGACAACAGTTGGAAATGCAGTTGGATTACCTACAGAGGTGCAACAAGCGGACAATGCATATAAACTAACAAAAGTGAAAGTACAGTGGAATACTATCGATCCTGCCATTTTTAATGAGGTTGGGGAACATGTTATATTCGGAACAACCGAAAATGCGCATAAACCGGTAAAAGGAGCGATTCATGTTTTCTCAAATGCAAAACCGGTGAATATTGCTGCAATTGGGGATAGTATCACATACGGGCTGAACGTGGAAAACGTTTTTTATAACGCTTATCCGAAACAGCTGAACAATCGACTCGGAACGAATTACAATGTCACGAATTATGGGAACAGCGGGAAAACCTTGCTGGAGAACGGGGATGATCCGTATATCCGCACAACGCAGTACACGCAAAGCTTAGCATCTAACCCAAATGTCGTGATTATACAACTTGGCACGAATGATTCTAAATCGTTTAATTTTGCAAAAATCGATCAATACGTGGGCGATTACGTGAAATTAATTAATAAATATAAGGCGCTAGCAACGAAACCGGTCGTCTATGTTTCCCTACCACCGGTTGTGTTTAACACAGCTTACATGATTAACCAAGCAAACATGGATAAAATTTTGCCAAAAATTGTAGAGGCTGCTGAAAAAGCGAATGTGGACGTTTCGATTATCGATAATCAGACGGCGACGGTTGGTGCGAAAGAATTTGTACCTGATGGCGTGCATCCGAATGGGAAAGGCGCTGCGATCTTGGCAAACAATGTCTACCATACAATAACTGGTGAGCAACCTGAGTTGTCTGGAAAAGTAGCGGCGAATGCTTATAGTACAAGTTATGGCGCGATTAATGCGGTCCCTACGACAGCGGACAAGACGCCATTTCTATCGAATATTTCGACACAAAACTGGGTTTCTTACAAAAATGTGAATTTTGATAAGTCTTTTGGTAGCTTGCAGATGTCAACGGCGGTACTCTATGATGCAACGACTGTTGAAGTGAAACTGGATAGTCCAACGGGCACAACGATTGGGACAAAGGTTTTGAAACAAACAGGAAATGTGAACACATGGGCTCTAAATACAATCTCAACAACGAATGTTAAGGGTACGCATGATGTATATTTCATTTTTAGCAGACCTTTTTCATTCCCGAATTTTGAGTTGCTGAATCTAGGAAGCATTGATTTTTCTTATGATGCGGCGAAACCGACGGAAATTATGTCAGCGCAGGATCTTGAGGCAGCTCTAGCAAGCAGGCTTACAAATTTGAAGCTGATGAATAATGTGACATTCACGAAGAATTTACAGCTTTCAGATGATACGAAACTAAACCTAAATGGCTACACGATGAATACCTCGAACTACTATTTAAGCAAAAATGACGCGGCAGGGAAACGTATTCAATTTGATATTTTTGGCGGTAAGGTAGCTGGTAATAACGCGTACGGGAGTATTTATAGCGCTACTTCTGAGTACAACAACTACGGCATGAACATTAACGCTAAGGACATCACGTTTAACGGTACTCTCTTTATTCGTAATAATGTGCTGGGCGCAGTAGTTACTTTTGATGGTCATAACGTGATTAAATCAACGACGGGTAGCAATGTTTACGTTCGCAATATGACGATTAAGGCAGGCTCTTATTACTATGGTTCCACGGAGGGCGGCGGTTCATCTAATGAAAGCGGCTCGACGGTCATCACGATGGGCATGGGTAATACAGACAAAAACTTCATCGTTGAACCTCAGGCAAAAGTAGAGCTGTACCCTGGTAGTAATGGGCCTTGGTATGGACAGAACGCGATTTACGGCTTCTCTAAAATAAGCATTGCAGATGGCGCTAGCTTCACGGCAAGTGGCGCGCAACCGATGCTACGTACAGAATACACAGCCAAAAATGCACGCGTAGAAGTTGCACCAAATGCGGTATTCAATGTTCGCACAACAGAAGCGGCAGAGGGCTTTTCTTATAGTTTTGGTATCGATTATGTTTTTGATCATGTCGCGTATCTGAACTTGGAGAGCCCAAATAAAACAAACTTCATGTATGCCTTTTACAACAGTTCCATAAGCATTTCCGGTGGCAAAATCAGCGTCTGGAATGCAGCAAATAGTACGCAAACCTGGGATTCTGTCAATGTTTTCCGACTGAATAATATTCTGAGCAGCAAAAACATGGGCACACTAACAACAAGCTCGGCGGAACTGAAAAATACATTCGGTAGCCTTGCGAATTATGTAAGAATCACGAATCAAAACTAAGCAACAAAAAAGCAGTATCTGGGTTTAAGAATACACCCAAATACTGCTTTTTTATGCTTGCTTTTGTAGTACTTCCAAGAATTCCGCGCCATATTTCTCAAGCTTATTCATACCGACACCTTTGATTTCGAGGAATGCCTCTTCATCTTTTGGCAGGTATTCACACATTTGCCGTAGCGTTTCGTCGGAGAAAATAATGTATGGCGGAACTTTGTGCTTCGATGCAAGTTCCCGACGTACTTCGCGCAATTCGCCGAACAAGCCCTCGTCGACATCAATCGATACTTTCGTAACTTTACGAGCCGTTTTCCGCGTCACTTTCTCTTTACCAAGCAGGACGTTAACCGCCTCGTTCGTCAGTTTTAACGATGGAAATTGGCTGTCTGTATACGCTAAATACTTCTCCGCCGCCAAATAATCGATCAATTGCAACACATCTTTTTGCGAGCGGTCCTTCATCAAACCATGCGTTGATAGTTCTTCCAAACGCCACTGTTGAATTTTCTGATCCTTCGAGCCTGTTAACACTTTGGCGACCATCACTTTTCCGAACCGTTCTTGCATTCTTTTAATACATGAAAAGACTTGCTGCGCCTCAATCGTGATGTCCTGCGCCTCTCGCGTATCTAGGCAATTCCCGCAACGCCCACAGTTCTCACCTTCCTCGCCAAAATATTGCACAATATATTTCTGCAAACAGATCTCCGTATAGCCGTAACCCGCCATTTGACGCAGTTTTGCATACTCGTTTTGCTTGCGTTCTTCGTCCATTTCCGACTGATCAATCAAAAAATGCTGAATATGCGTGTCTTGCGGACCGAAAAGCAAAATGCAATCGCTGGCAACGCCGTCACGCCCAGCACGCCCAGCTTCTTGATAATAGGCCTCGACATTTCGCGGCAAATTATAATGAATCACATACCGCACATTCGACTTGTTGATTCCCATTCCAAAAGCATTCGTTGCTACCATCACGCGCACATCATCGTACAAAAACTTCTCCTGCCAAGCGTTACGCTCCTTATCCGACATACCGCCATGATATTTTCCCGTCGGAATCCCCTTTTTCGTTAGCATCTCGTATAGTCGCTCCACCTCTTTACGCGTCGCTGCATACACGATCCCCGACTGCTCACCATTCGTTTTCACATAATCGAGCAAATACTTATCACGATCCTGCCCCTTCACGACCTGAAACGCCAAGTTCTCCCGTGCAAAGCCCGTCTGCACAATGCTGTCTGCGCCGATGTCGAGCAACTTCATGATGTCCTCCGAAACCGTTGGCGTTGCCGTCGCCGTCAGCGCAATAATGAGTGGCCGCGGGTGAATAAGATCCAGTGTATCACACAACGTCAAATAACTCGGACGAAAATCATGTCCCCAATGCGAAATACAATGCGCTTCATCAATCGCGAAAAGCGCAATATCCGTCGTATCGACCAAACGCTTAAAGCTCGCCGTCTCTAAGCGTTCCGGCGCGATATAAAGCAACTTCACCGCCCCATTTTCCGCATCCCAAAGCCGATTGTCAATCTCGTTGCCCGAAAGTGAACTATTAACAAATGTCGCCGGAATCCCCTGCTCATTCAGCGCATCCACCTGATCCTTCATCAACGAAATCAGTGGCGAAACAACGATCGTCAAGCCATCCAAGACAAGCGCTGGAATCTGGTAACAAAGCGACTTTCCGCCACCCGTCGGCATGATTGCTAGCGTATCCTTACGCGCAAACAGATTCCGCAACACGTCCTCTTGTCCATCACGAAATGTCGAATACCCAAAGCTCTCCTGCAAAACCTGTTGTGATCTACTCCAATATTGTTCAATCATTTATTAGCACCTACCTTATCTCCCGTACAAACTTTTCTATCCATCTAGTATACCGTTTTTCTCCAAACAAAAGAAGGGCTTTCGCGAAATCCGTTTTTTCACAGATCTCAAGCCCTTCAAAATCAGTTTTTATCCCTGATTTAGTAGCTAATCGCGCGTTTCTTCAAAGCACTCCACGTACTATTAAACGAAGCCTTCGAAATACGGATGTTCTTTTTCACTGTCCACGGATCGTTGAACTGCTCTAAAACAAGTAGAAGATACATGTTCCATCTATTTCACCCAAAAGAGACAACTCTACAATAAAACCGATTAATCCCCATTTACATTAAAAATTCACATTTTAGACATGACACATTTTACCTAAGCGGTAAAACACGCAAATCCTACTAACATGCATGAAAAAACAGGCTTTTTTAGTAAGGTCTATTACACAAAAAAAATACATTATCGTTATTTTTTTTACAATTAACAAACCTATTTACATAAAGTTAGGGAGCCCCATTTAAACAGCCTTTACACCGTTACTTGTCTATGCTAATATTTTACTTTGTAAGTTAATAACAAAAAAATGTATAGTATTTATTTCAAATCCATGATTAAAAAGGAGGCCATAATAAACAAATTTATATCAAAATCGTGCCTATTGAATTATACTTCTTCTTCACAGAGTCTATCCGATACAAATTAGTTATATTTCAATAAGTTAGATTTTTCAAAAAAATAATTCCCATAAAGGAGAAACATAATGAAAAACAAAAGAAGATACCTAATAACATTAATATGCTTTGTCCTATTCTTACAATCGTTTAGCTTGGTCGCGATAGCCGCTCAAACTACATCCTCCACAGATAGCATTAAAACAACGATTACTGTCCCATCTGGCTCCATTACTAACCGAGAAGAAGTCACGCTTCAAGTTAACCTTTCCGGTAGCGCAGGTTCCTTCACACCAGAGAACGGCGATCTGACCATAACCATACCAAAAGACATCGTTTATAGCATCACCGATTTCACTTCTAAGCTAGATTTACCAGCACCTTTCAAGCTGAAAAACATTACCTCAGATGATACAAATTACAAAATTATAATATCCATAGACACTACCTTGATTGCCTCAAATGAAGCCTTTCACGGTATTTTTCAGATTCAATTTGGCGCCCCAATACTGACGATAGGTGATTCACATAATGATACGCAGACCTTCTCCATTGATTATGCTACGAAGCATGATGATATAACAGTCGATGTCTCAAAGAAAAATCCGATTGTACCAGTGATTTTCGATAAGTGGTATAAAGGTGATTTAGACGAAAACAACGTCGCAGTTTTAAATACAACGACACCTACAAATAATAAATTCCAGCTTGTCGTGAACTACAAACAGGTGGACCTAAATGACGTCATCATCACCGATACACTTCCGATAGGAACCTCTTTAGTAGCTACTGACACAAATTCCAATATACCTGGAAATAACATGACCGTTGATAACATCCGTATTTTAAAGGCTACCGCATTTGATGCACAGGGTCTTGCAATCAGTTTTGAATATGCAACGGCCGATTTTCAAGATAAGATTAGTTACGACACGACAGCTCGCACTTTTAAAGTAGATTTAGGTGACGTAGCAGCAGAAGATACTTATTTTATTGAATACGCTTTAAAAGTAGATGACCCAGACCTTGGCGCGCAAGTGAATACTGCCAATTTCACAGCGTCAAACACGAGCGCTATTCAGAGAGTCTTTCCAGTTAAAGCGATTCAACATTTCGGAACAAGCTACGTTCTAAGTAAAAGCGTGGATAAGCAAATTCTTAACTACGATGAAAACACGCTTACTTATACGCTAAAACTGGTGTCACTAGACGGTGCTAGCATTCCTGCGGGCACGGTTATTACCGATCCGCTAGACTCCCGAATCCAAATCACATCGATACTTGACTACGATAAAAGCAAATTTGACATTCAATATGACGCTAATGCACTAACGATAAAAACGCTCGTCGATACACCGAAAAACGGGAGCAATAGTTGGGCTTTTGAAGCTAATGTCTCTACTTTAAAGATTGGCGATTCTCTCTTGAACTCTGCCTATATGAACGTCTCCAATAACATTATCCAATCAAACACCGTAGCAACGAAGAAATACGACGGGCGAATTCAGATAGTGAAAACCGATAATTTCGGTCAACCGGTCGCCGATGCTGAATATACAATTAAAGATACACACGGTAAAGTAGTTTTCCAAGGCAATACGGATGCAAACGGTATTTTACTATCAGCAGCACTACAAACGGGCACATACACAGTAGTAGAAACAGCTGCGCCAGTCGGTTACGTTCTCGATAACACACCACAATCCGTGACGATTACCGAGCAAGACACCGATCCAATTATCTTACAAACAAAGAATCTCATGAAAACTGGGTCTGTAGAACTGACAAAAGTCGATTCAGCGGACCACACAGTGACGCTTGCTGGGGCCACTTTTGATCTACTGGACGAGCAAGGCACGATTTTGAAAACTGGCTTGACTACTGCTGCAAACGGTGTTTTAAAAATTGCTAGTTTGAATCCAGGGAAGTACAGCCTTGTCGAAACGGCCGCTCCCTCTGGTTACACACTAAATAGCACACCGGTTGCGTTCGAAATCGCTTTTGGCGACAACCAGACTCCTGTTACTTTAGTTAAAGAAAACACCATGAAGAACGGGTCTGTGGAACTGACAAAAGTTGATTCGGCGGATCAGACATTGACACTGTCTGGGGCTACTTTTGACTTGTTAGATGAGCAAGGCACGATTATAAAAGCAGGCTTGACTACCAATGACAAAGGATTTTTGGAAGTTTCCGACTTGAAACCTGGAATATACAGCTTTGTTGAAACGGCCGCTCCATTTGGCTATACACTGGATAGCACACCAGTCGCATTCGAAATCGCTTTTGGTGATGATCAAACGCCTATTTCATTAGTCAAAGAAAACACGATGAAAAATGGGTCTGTGGAACTGACGAAAGTTGATTCGGCAGACCATGCAGTGACACTCACTGGGGCTACTTTTGACTTGTTAGATGAGCAAGGTGCAGTTTTACAAACAGATCTAACCACTGACGACAATGGATTCTTGAAAGTTTCTAATTTGAAACCAGGAAAATATAGCTTTGTCGAGACTGGGGCGCCTATCGGTTACACGTTAGACAGCACACCGATCGCATTTGAAATTGTTTTTGGCGACGATCAAACCCCTGTTTCTTTAGTCAAAGAAAATACGATGAAAAATGGGTCTGTGGAGCTAACAAAAGTCAGCGCATCCGACCATTCGATTTTGTTAGCTGGCGCTGTTTTTAACCTATTAGACGCGCAAGGTACGGTTGTACAAGAAGGCCTCACAACGGACGAGAACGGATTTTTGGCAGTGGATGGGTTAATACCTGGGAAGTACAGCTTTGTCGAGACTGAGGCTCCTGCTGGCTACACATTGGACAACACGCCGCTCCTATTTGAAATTCCGTTTGGCGATGATCAAACTCCGGTAAAAGTCATGATGGAGAATGTGATTACGTTCCAACCAGGACCATCATTCGATGACCCTACACCTTATGATCCAACACCGGTGAATCCAGGTACAGAGGAACCAAGTACAGAAACACCGGGTACAAAAACACCAAACGTAGAAAAACCAAGCATCAAAGATCCTGCAGAAAAAGCACCAGCTCTAGAGGAAACGAGCACACCAACAAAAATGACAACATCGAAAACAACAGAATCAAAAATACCAAAAACCGGTGACAGCTCCGAGCGTAATTTAATCCTAATCGGCTTAGTTTTATGCCTTCTTGCTTCCATGCTATTCGTAGCACAAGCTAGAACGAGGAAAAACTAGCCACACAAAAAGCGTCCTAGATTTGATGAGATTTGCGAGTCTCATCAAGCCTAGGACGCTTTATTTTGTTTATTTAAGAAATACTATAGTTTGGCGCTTCTTTCGTAATTTGGATATCGTGTGGATGCGACTCACGCAAGCCTGCACCAGTCATTCGAATGAATTGCGACTCTTCACGTAAGTGGCGCAAATCGGCTGAACCACAATAACCCATACCAGAGCGAATACCGCCAATCAGTTGGAACAGCACATCCGCAAGAGAGCCCTTGTAAGGCACACGACCTTCGATACCCTCCGGAACTAGCTTCTTCGCGTCGGCTTGGAAATAACGGTCCTTAGAGCCCTTCTCCATCGCAGCCAGACTACCCATACCGCGATACGTTTTAAAACGACGACCTTGGAAAATTTCCGTTTCGCCAGGACTTTCGTCGGTTCCAGCAAACATACTACCGATCATAACCGCATGACCACCAGACGCAAGAGCCTTCACGATATCGCCAGAATACTTAATCCCGCCATCCGCAATAATCGTTTTGCCATACTCACGCGCAACCGTCGCACAATCATAAATCGCCGTAATCTGAGGAACCCCAACACCTGCGACCACACGCGTCGTACAAATCGAACCAGGTCCGATACCCACTTTCACGATATCCACCCCAACATCAAAAAGTTCACGCGTTGCCGCAGCCGTAGCCACGTTACCAGCAACGATATTTACGTCTGGGAACGCCGCACGAATCTCAGCAATTTTGTCTAAAACGCCTTGCGAGTGACCGTGTGCCGTATCAATAATGATAGCATCCGCGCCAGCTTTGACTAGTTTCTCCGCACGGCTCAGCGTATCATGCGTCACGCCAACTGCTGCTGCAACGAGCAAACGACCATGAGAATCCTTCGCCGAATTCGGGAACTCAATCACTTTTTCAATATCTTTTATCGTAATAAGACCTTTCAAAACACCATTATCATCCACGAGTGGAAGTTTCTCGATGCGGTGCTTCTGTAGGATGTTCTCCGCTTGCTTCAATGTCGTGCCAACTGGTGCTGTAACTAGGTTTTCCTTCGTCATCACATCAGAAATCACGATCGAATAGTCTGTAATGAAACGCAAATCACGGTTGGTCAAAATCCCAACAAGAATGCGGTCTTCTTCATTATTAACAATCGGTACACCCGAAATACGATATTTCGCCATCAAATGCTCCGCGTCAAATACTTTATGATCTGGCGTCAAGTAGAATGGGTCAATAATAACGCCACTCTCCGAACGTTTCACCTTCTCAATTTCCCCAGCTTGCTCGTCGGCTGTCATGTTCTTATGAATAACCCCGATACCGCCCTGACGCGCAATCGCAATCGCCATTTTAGCCTCCGTAATCGTATCCATACCCGCACTAAAAACCGGTACATTGAGCTTCAGTGTCGGCGTCATTTCGACTTTCAAATCCACTTCATTCGGCAGCACATCCGATTTCGCCGGTACCAACAATACATCATCAAAAGTAAGACCTTCTTTTGCAAACTTAGTCTCCCACATGGGTCGCAACACTCCTTCAAATTTGGTTGACGTCACCGCTCCAAAATTACAAGCCATTCTTAATAGTAGAAAAAATCACTCGCAACCCCTCTTCGTTTCCGCCGATAGATTTTGCTAATTGTATAAATGCTACAAGAAATAGCGTCATATGTCAAGAGGCTGGTAATTATCAGTTTTTTCTGAACTATTTTGACTTTCAGACTATCAGCTAACTATTTTGATATGAAAGGAGTTGTAGGCGTTTTTTACATCCATTCGCCATAGGTATATAGTCTCTATGTTTCACGTGAAACAATTGCTTTTCGGTAGCATACGAATAATTTCCCCCGTACGAAAAAATCTGCCCCCGTTCCAACCAAACCGTCCTATCAAAAATCTGGTCCATGAAAAAGCGGTCATGCGAAATCGCAATAATCGTCCCCTCAAAATTTCGCAATGCTTCCTCAAGAACTTCCCGTGAGGCGATGTCCAAATGGTTTGTCGGTTCATCCAAGAGTAGCGTGTTCACAGGCTGATTCATAAATTGCGCCAAACTAAGCCGCATTCGCTCGCCACCACTTAAGTTTGCCACTTTTCGAAACACCATTTCGCCATAGAATAAGAAAGTCGCCAACATATGTCGCGCGTCGCCCTCAACAACCGCCACCTTATCGCGAAACGCCTCTAGAACCGTCTGATTTTCATCCCCTACATCCATGTGCTGCGATAAATAAGCAATGTCAACACTTGGCCCTACATGCACCGTCCCGATGTCAGGCTGCAACTCACCAAGGATCAGCTTCAAAAGTGTCGACTTCCCAGCCCCATTATCACCAACAATCGCAACTCGCTCCTTCTGCCTCACGTGCCAGTCCAGGCTCTCAAACAGAACCCGCGTCCCGAATTCCAAGCCCACCTGATCAAAAATCACCACATCTTCCCCGCTACGCTTCGACTCCTCGAACTCAAGCCGCATGTTCTTCTGCTCCAAAGCTGGTTTTTTCAAGACCTCAATCCGATCTAGCGCCTTCTCCATACTTTTTGCGCGGCGAAACAACGCATCATTCGGCGGATTAGCCTCCATCGCCCATTGCCGCAAGCGCTTGATAGCCTGCTTCATCTTCTTGATTTTCTTCTGCTGATCCTTATAATCCTTGAATTCCTTGAGTAGCCGCTCCTCACGCTCCACTAAATATCCCGAGAAATTCGTGTGATACGTGATCAACTCCTTGTTTTCAAGTTCCACAATCTTGTGCACAACCTCATCCAAGAAATACCGATCATGCGAAACAACCAACACCGTCCCCCGATATACCCTCAAAAACTGCGTCAACCACTCCACCGCCCGCAAATCAAGATGGTTTGTCGGCTCATCAAGCAACAGCAAATCCGGTTCCTCCAACAACATCTTAGCAAGCGACACCTTCGTACGCTCCCCGCCACTAAGCTGTTCCCAAGGCTTATCCGCCAAATGAGGAATTCCTAACCCATGCAAAATTTTATCCATATCCGTGTCTAAATTATAGCCTCCCAACTCGATAAAGCGAGCCTGCTTCTCACCATAATCTCGCAGCAACTTCTCGTTCGTATCATGCATCATTCGACTCTCCATCGCTTCCAATTCCACCTGTAAAGCCAGTACATGCCCAAACGCCGTCCTCAGAAAATCGCGCACAACCATCGTGCCCGTCACGTTCGGCATCTGATCCAACAAACCCACCGTTGCGCCCTTTTGCACCGAAACAATCCCCTCATCAGGTGGCTCAATCCGCGCAATAATCTTCAAAATCGTACTTTTCCCCTCACCATTTCGACCGATGAGCCCAATTCGTTCTCCCTGCTCCACCTGTAAACTAATTTTTTCTAAAATCAAATCCCCAGTAAACCGTTTTGTTACGTTATTGAAAGCTACTATTGTCATAATTCCTACTCCTCATCATTGTTCGAGAAGCATGCCATCCATGTGCTGCTTCATGTCCCGCGCCTTCGGATCCAGCTTCTACGGCCAACTCCTCGAAAACTTCACGCCCTCCGCAAAAAGAAAGAGCAACTTTTTACTGCGGCCGCTCCAGTTTTTTTCGGAGCTAACGGGCCGTTTCAGCTTTTCATCTGCATGCACAAAAAAGCTTAAGCAAATCCTCGATAATCCGGCAAACAACGCTTCACAAAACGCCCTATTCCAAAATTCGAGACAAATGCCCAAGCTTCTTCTCTATCTTATTTCAACGTGGGAATCCATGCTTCTCTTATTTTTCCGATATTCAGTTACTGAAATTGGGCAGACTTGTACCCTGTAACTGACATAATGGAAAAAACGGCACGGATGATACTGCATAAATTACTTACTAACTTCAAACGCGCTATTGAGAATTTCATGGATTCCTCACCTCTTTTCGTTACTAAAATATGCTTTTAGAATACTAGGTTTCGCGACTAATGTCAAATACCTTTTCTACGTAACACAACGATAGATGCAAAAATCGCTAACGCACCGACGACTGCCGGCCAATCGCTTGAAGCTCGATCCCCTGTTTGCGGAAGTTTTGCGGTTCCTCCCGTATTCGTCACTACCGGGGCTGCCTTTACTTCTTTGACAATAGGTTTATCGTCGACTGCTGGCACCGGTTCAGGTTCGGATTTCGCATAAACATAAATGACGCCCTGTTCTTGCTCTGTGAACATGCCACTGCTTAGCCCTTTTGTTTCTTGTAAAGTGTAATTCGGGATATCTTTTTGCGG
Source organism: Listeria grandensis FSL F6-0971 (assembly GCF_000525835.1). Lineage (GTDB taxonomy): Bacteria > Bacillota > Bacilli > Lactobacillales > Listeriaceae > Listeria_A > Listeria_A grandensis. The sequence continues at coordinate 97,857 of NZ_AODD01000012.1, read as the reverse complement.
AACTTCATAACTGCTACCGAATTTGCCAGTGAGCTGCAAATCCTCCGCCAGTTTTTGACCGTTTACATCTTGATAGCTTACTGTCACCGGTTTCGGGATTGCCGCGATACTATTCAAAAGTTGTTCCACGGCTTCATTCACTTCCGACTCAGAATATTTCTTCCCACCAATCAGCGTTTCTAAGGCTTCTTTGGCGTTTTTCAGAGCTTCAATGTCTGCTGCATTTGTTTTGACTTTGGATAAGATTGCGTCAGCTTCGTCGATCGCGCTGAATGCTGATGTGAGATAAATCGATGTTAACTTTTGCTCTAAGATTGGGTCGTAGCTTGGGCTCAGCGCTGTTTCGAAATTCGCACCTAAGATAGCTACATTGGCCTCATAAAGATTGGTTGCCTTGTTGATCGCGCTCTCCACTTCTGCTACTTTTTCGTTCGTTAGATTTCTGCTGTACTTAATTCGCTGTAAATGATGGTTTGCCAACGATTTTGCAGTATCCACAGAATAACCGTTGACTTCTAGGATTGCCGTTTTCGTCCATAACAAGTTCGAAGGTGAGACACTATTTATATCCGGCTCATTGTAAGTTTTTCCATCTCGGTCGAAAGCGTACAAGAACATCCCCGATAAATTATTCTCCCGAACGTGCTTCGCGACTTGATATATGTTCGAATCTTCGTACGGAAGCCTCGTATCATACCACCGATTCCGATCCTGCTCCTCTGGAAAAGTAAGGCCCGGTAAAAACTACGACTTCGGCAAATACGGCGCATACGCATTAGCCGCCATTTCCGTTCTGCTTGGACCACTTCCATACTGTTGATACGCCAGCAAGTCAAAACTATCGCTCACATTTTTAAATGGATTCATATTTTGCGCATTCGTATCATACAAAAAAAGCGTGCCGTTATTGGCTTTCGGGCCGATATATTTCGATAACGCCCTCACAACACCGTCAGAAATCTTCACTTCATCCGCAGTCGGATACGTTTCCATATCAATGTCCAAACCATCCAATCCCCACGGCACCATCAGTTCATCTAGCAATGCCTTAGCATAACTATCGAATTCCTGCTCTGTCGGAAAAGTGCCTGCATAAGGAATAGCCAGCAATTTCGAATAATCAAAACCACGAATCAGCTTCACACCCCGCGCATGCAACTCCGGCTCATATTCCGCTTTTAGCTTATCAAAAAACGGTTTTGCAAGCTCCTCCTGACCAGGCGGCACATAACTAAACACGTTAACAATATTTATCCCGTACGGAATATCGCTCATACTAATCCAGTTCTCATCAGGCAAGCTCGTGTTAACCCCCTTCATCTCCACATCCCGCCAAGCCCGATAATAAATCATGAAATTCTTATTCGTGACCTGCTCCTCCGCCTGAACACTTCGAGACGGCACCGAAAACATCGGAATCAAGCTAACACACAGCACAAAAACAATCGAAAAAATCAAGCCCTTCTTACTCATGAAAAAACCCCTTTCCATTTTCTAATCTCCCAAGACATGCTGAATTTAACCAGAACTAAAAAAGCGCTTACAAAACAATTTTAGCATAGATAGAATTGGATTATATAGACAAATTAAAGGTATTAGTGTACAAAATATTGTTTTTAATTCAAGCATGTCATTGATAAACACGATAAGATTGATCATCTTTGAAGACGGCCAAAGCTTGATAACCCCCTGTAACCTCGCCTACCCCCACCATATCAAGTGTAGTATAATTGATTACATCGAATTCACTATTAAACTCTGCGATGCCCTTCCCATCAAACCCAAAGCAGCGGTCGTTATAATAATAAGAGCCATCGTAATAAGTAGGAACCTTGTAGTGCTTGCCCTGACCCGTCACCAAATTATACTTCAAACAAAAGGTTCCATGCTCCGCACCCGCATTGCCATAATAAAAAATATATAGATTTTCTTTTCCATCATAGCAAAACGAATTGCCATCATCGATAGAGAACAGCAACTCGTCAGGCAACACACGCACCATTTCATTTTGAGCAATGTCCCATTTTAATAAAGCGTACATGCTATACCCGTTAAAATAATTATCCGAATACGTATGATATATTCCCTCCTCGTGATACAACAAATAAACTCGCCCATCGATCACTAAAAAATCTGTCAAACCTTCGCCTACTATAGCGTAGTTACTGCCCTTCTCGCTAAAACTAAGAATGTACAGGCCCTCATCATCCGGCCAATCACTAACTATAAGAAATACTTCCCCACCTTCTGTCAAAATAGCCTCCCAAACTGTAAAACTTGGTTGATTATATATGTACGGGAACTCCAAACGCTGATCACCGTGCAGAATTTCTAGCATGCCGTCCGTAATTGTGTATGTAGCTGGCCCGCCGCCATTCATAGAATATAAGTAAAATTCATTCTCTAGTGAAGCTTTACCTGTGAGTTTCATTGTAAGATCAGTCCTCCTTAAGATTAGTGTTTTGCTTTTCCAGATAATCTTTCATACACATCCTAGAATCAAATTGTAAAAGTTCTTCTAAATTTAGATTATCATATCCTCTTAAAATAGCTTTATTAACAACCAATGTTTTTTCCTTTGATCCAAACCTATCCTGCCAATAAAGTGCCATTGCCTGGTTTTCTGGAAATCTACTAACTCGCTCTAAGTATTTTTCGTACATATCTAAATTATCAGGGATAGATCTTTTCTTGCCACTAGTATTGCAATCCAGCCGTGCCAAATCTTCCGCTGTTATCCCACCTTTTATTCTTTTCACGACACCAATGGCGCTCGGTTTTCTATTGTCATGGAGCGCTACAAAATAGGAAGTCCCTCTTCTTGGCCTGAAGAATTTTTTCGCAGAATCACCCTGTTGAGGGAGAAAAAGAATATCACCTTGGTCTGCATAACTATCCAAATCTGGTGAATATATGCCAACTAAAATTTTTTCATATCGAATCATTGTGTACCTCCTAAAATTAATATCTGTAGAAACTTAGTAGAAAGCTGAATACTACTACCAGATAAGCACCTCCTGCGATTACCTTCCTCCTTTTCGCGAGCCGTATAGATAGCTATGAGAACAACGCCATTGCCTCCATCACAGTTCCATTGACAATGTAGGCAAGGCACACTATTGAAAAGATTCCTCCAAATACAACCAAAAACCAACTCTTTGTTTTCCCCCAAAAAATAATGAGAGCACACACCGCCAACACACTTACAAAGATAAATTCAAGTGGTTTAATCGCTATTTCCTCACCCCAGGCATACAGATATGTTCCACAAGTAAGCAGGAAAAATATAAAAATCAACAGTAGGAAAGAAATAACTTTTTTCGCACTCTCACTTCTCACCATAATGTCCAATTTATTAGCTGCTCCAAAAAAACTAATCATCACGATGAAAACTAGGCTGAATTTTAATATAAAACCGATAATTTTAATACCCTCCCTACAAACCAAGCTTATCCTCAATTTCATTTCTATCGTAAGACAGAGCCCAATCATTGTACTTGTGATAAATTGGCTTCAAAATTTCTGCAGAATTAGCTACAATGTCTAGACCTCGATCATCATACATATGATAAATTATTTTCTTCTCGATATTTAGAAAATAGCATTCATACTCTAGCTTTGGAGCTATATTCATATCTTGATTTGCTATTGCCACTAGCATTACTGTAATTCGGATATCTTTTACACTGCATCGAAGAACAAACTTAAAAAAATAAACTCCATCTCTTAATACTTTCTCGGCACTAAGACGATTTTTCAATGACTTTACTTTAAGATATTTTTTCAATACCCCTGTGGGTTCCCATTTTCTTCCCGGAGTGCATTCTGAATACCACACTACATATAACTGATCGTCCGGTAAAAATATTTCTTTAAATAATACTTGGGATCGCTTGTACACCTGGTTCATGTACAGTAATTCATCAGTATTCATACTGCTTTCGCCTAATTCAAAACGTATAGCTACGGAAGAATGATAAAAAAGCGGTTTTTCTAACTCCCTTTTTTGAAAACTATTGTAAATAAATTCTCTGTACTCCTCACCAATTATATCTATTTTAATCTACCCCTTCTTTAAGAAGCCCATTATTGTATCAAAAAACAAAAGAATCCGGAACCAAGATACCATTCCCAATGCTACCAAAATTATCGTCATCAGCGTCAGATAAAGAGACTTTTATTATTTCAATGCATCCTTGAAGAAAACTCAGGTGTAACAAAAACATGTAAACCCGCTTCACACCCTGCGTTCAAAAACTGAAAATAAACCGGATAATCACTTTGCTTCATAGTATCTGCGTTATCTAGCTTACTTTTTTTCCCTCAAAAATATATCTGGTATATCCAAATCTCCTAGTTCCATCGTATCTCCAAAAACGATACAATCCGAATATCTTTTTATAATGGTCAATACGCCTTGGAAACTCCACCTCTTCAAAAACCAAAACAAAATAATTCATGTTCTCTGGTAACGGTAGAGTTGCGTCTAATGTTTTTATGCAGTATTCCTTGTAATTATACGGAGCTACTTCCAGTTCAATACCCATTATCGCCATGCAATTTAAGTTTAAATGAGATATAGACTTGCTATTAAACTCCGTCCATACTTTTGACATCGTTACCATCCTCCAGACTCAAGCGATTAATTCACCAATCGAATACCAAATATAGCTACCGAATGCGACTAATACAACAACCATCAGTACGCAAGAATAGATTGTCTTATATTTTTTAGGCCGATATTTCGCAAACAATATTAAGTAAGTTAAAATAAGTACATTTATCAAAAATACAAGCACTAGCATATCTGGCATGTGCGAACCTCCTTTTGAATTAATATAAAAAATAAGATGCTATAATAATTGTCATCATCAGTCCAATGCATATTGTTTGAAGTAAATTTTCCAATCGTTTATTCAACCTCAGTTTACCGATTAAATCCTGAAGAAGAAAAATATTAGCAAGTAAAATAAATCCAGTGACAACTTCTAATATGGATTCAGTTATAAAGTTTCCTGTGAAGTAGTATATTAATAATACGGTGGCCAATGCTAAACAAATACACGTTACCCAAAGCCTCCATGTTTTATTAGGACGCTCCTTCTGTTCCTCCATCACAATTCGCCCTTTCTAACCAAATTTTCAAACTTGCAGCCATCAATATCAATTTCATCCGCCTCAATTAGTAGTAAACCTTCCATGAATTCTAGCGTGAAATTAAATTTAGAATCAAACCCATTATAAAAATTATCTCCGGATTTTATGAATAAGCCTTGATTTTTCGAATCGTCATAAACTATAGATAACAACTCCCGCTTTTCGCCATACTCATAATCACTTGTAGCATAACGACTATCCTCGTATCCATTTACAAAATAAAACGCACTAACTTTCCTAAAAACAACATTCACTTTCTTGCCATTATCAGGATATATGAGATCCAACTGGATTCTATTTCGTTGAATATCGACGCTGTGATTGTCGATTAAGGCCTCTTCTATATCACGCAATGCTTTCAGTAGTCGCATGTTTTACCTCCTTCCCTTAGAAGTACCCTTATTACAAAGCAGGCTTATTATAAGTCAAAAATATGATTAATCAACTATATCCATGTAATCGTTCCTAAAAACAAAAAGCATTTGTTGCTTCGCTATTCTTACACTAGCTCAACACCTTAAATTCCAATATAGTTAAGAAATATTTTATCCACTAAACATCACCTTACCGCTCTCCCATGCGTTTTTTAATAGCACAGACCCTAAACCTAGGAAAAACACCACGCCTATCATTTTTTTAATAATGGGAGTCTTGCTATCAAGTACAACAATACCGATAACAGAACTAATAATCCCACCAATCAAATATAAAATAAATCCCCACATGCTTCCTTGACTCCTTTGCATCACTCATAATAAATAAAAGTGTCCACCACGTACTTGGCATAAAGCCCGACAATCAACAAAAATACACCAATCGAGCTAAGAGTTAACCACTTATTATGTCCGTAGGCATTCATTGCAAAATAAAGTACCACGGTGACCAAAAAAAGAAGTAAAAACACCCCAAAATAAACAAAACGATATATATTTGAAAACTCCATTTCCCACCTGCCTCGATGTTATATTGTTACATAAAAACCTATACCGACAATTAGAAACCAGATAACCAACATGATATATGAAACTACTCTATCAAGAAAACCCCATTTAAATTTCTTAATACCTATTAAAACTAGTATCATAATCATCAATAATAAGTGTATAGATATATTTAACAACGAATCCAAAGATATCACCGCCTGCCTATTCTATAAAACAAGCCCTCCTCAAAACTCGAGAAGAGCCTGCTCCCATCTTACCTTGTTTGCTTCCGCAGTTTCCGCATCATATCTCGCTCAACGCTACCGCCAAATCGAACCGCAATAATGTCTTCTTTTTTGATCCAGCAAGTGCCATCCGGACGTCCTTCATCGGTGACCAGACTGATTTCCAAGCCTTCATAGTCACTTCCAACGATGAGCCCCGCAACCTGAGCCTCGTCTCCCAGGATTTCGATACCCGCGATTTCCTCATTGTGATACACGTGATCCACCGCAATTTCGAATAGCGAATGCTTTTTGTTCGGTACTTTATCAAAGAACGCTGGACTTTTCGGTTGGCCTAGCTGCTTCGCGAGTAATTCTGCGGTTTTCAGAAAAGCCGTGTCGATTTCGATGCGATACACCATTTCCAGTGGCAGCACGACAAACCCTTCCTCATAGCCATCCGCGCGCCTTGCACGGAACATGACGTCGCTTGCAGTGAGCGCTTCGATGTACCCCGCCTCGAAATAATCTGCTTCGCGAACCGTATAGATAGCCACGAGTTTTTGCTCCTCTTGGCATTTTAGTAAACGTTCATACATGAATTTTGTGGACATTTTTGTTCCTCCTTGTTGCTTATTAACCATTCCGTATTTTCATAGACTTTATTTTTACAAAAATATCCTTTTTATGAAAATAATTTCATTGTCTCCATAATAGTCCCATTAACAATATAGACCGTGCACGTTATCAAAATAACTCCTCCCAATATGACCAACAGTACACTTTCCCTTTAGTTTAACGTCCTCTTTAAAATCATCCTCACCTTCGCTTATATCAGGAATATTTTGTATAACCTGAGACAACCTTGAATTCTTTCCAGATTGCATATCGCTATATGCGTCTCTTAAAGCTCACAAATATGTAACTCTAAGTATTTCTCGAGATTCTGGCGAAAGCACTGGACCATTATCATCTTTTTCATATGTCAAATACTCTAAAAACGCTGCATTTTCTAATAGAGATAAACCTGTAAATTTACAAATAATTTTAATTTCAAGAGAAGTATCTTCCCCATGAAAGTCGGCTTCATTTAGCCTATACCAATGAAAATCTGTTGTGCCAAGAACTATACGAATAGCATCTAACTATAGCCGACTTTCCAGAATCATTTTCACCGACTAAGACCGTAAGACCCCTATTGAATTTTATTTCATGATAACTCGAACCAAAAGATCTGAAATTTTTTAACATAAGTGATGATAGATACATATTTTATTAACCACCTTGTCCTTCTATTATCAAAATTAGGTTACTATACTGTATTAATTTACAAAATCACATTAATATAATATAAACCTATCCTACCTCCGCTTAATTTTGGTTGCAATCTGTGTTTTAATCTTTGCCAAAATTCCGCTAATACATAAGCTCTATCTGTTTCAAAATATATACAAAAAAGCAATATGTTGCAAAACCTATTTTTGGATATTTTGAGACGTTATTTCCATTCTTTTCAGAATGTGTCAAAAAACATGCTTTTTGGTACATCACTAATACACAAAGAAAGAGCATCACTGTTTTTCAATGTGCCCTTCCTTTGCTTTTTAAATGACTACTTTATTAACTGTTGTCCACTTTAACATCAAGCTCTTCGACTAGAATATCCAAATCTCTAGCATAAAAATTAATACTCTCTCCTTCTAAAATTCGGAATGTTATGGTTGCATTTCTCACTAAAAAATAGTCAATATTTTCAAGCGTGTTAAGATTTGATATGTCGCTTAATAATTCTTTTATATCTTCATCTTTAGGAACTAGTACATACTTTCCATCTTCAATAAGTGACGAGAATTCATCCATCATTTTTTCTAGATAAAAATTTATATACCGCTTAGCTTTTAAAGGCAGTGATATTTCGGCCTTCTTTTTTTTATCTACTGTATACGCGTATATATCATATTTATCAAATAACGGATTTAACACCCCCCTTATGTTTGGCATTATATCATGATACTCCTTATCAGCTTCATTGTATGAACCCATTGTAGTCATTCCTATACTATAAATCATTCTATCACTTCCTGTTCTTCGCTTTTTTTTATAGTTATCCGCTTCTTAGCTTTACCTCGTTTCCATTTCCCTTTGTATTTCGAATATTGATTGTTTTGTAAGTGCCATCCATGATCATTATGAGGTGTATGAAATTCCCAACTCCTATAGGTTTTCTTGCCACTTTTCTTTTTTGTTGAATAAATAAATCCCCAATATCCTTTGCCCTTTTCAGAAGATCCTTTAATTTTACCCACTTTATGAATTTTATATGGAACTTTACTCCATAATTTTTTTGCTGATTTACCTACCCATTTACCCCCTTTTTTTCCCATTATTTCCAAGTCTCATACTTTTCCATATTTAGCAACAGCCCCTATAACTGGAATAATCCAAGCCCAGTGTCCATCCGGATCTATATATTTAACTGGATTATTATTGGCATAATTATAACCATTCATCGTCAGTGGGTCATCCTCATCCCCTGGATCTGGATCGACACTAATAAAGATGCCTTGTTCTGGTTCATAATAACGCGCCATCAAGTAGTACATGCCGATTTCTTTGTCATACGTATAGCCAGCATAGCCGAATGGGTTTTGTTTGGCTTCGTTCGTTGTTTCCGTTGCTTGTAGTACGTTACCCCATGCGTCGTAGCTGTATTCTGCTATCGTGTCGCCTGCTTCATTCGTCAGGGCAACCACATCGCCATGCGCGTTGTAGTGATAGAATACTGTTTTTGTACCAACTTTCATTGCCATTCGAACGTTACTATCAGAATAGACATATTGTCGTTGAACCGTTCCTGCACCGTCTGTTTCATACAAAACATCAATACTATCGCCATCGTAGTAATACTTCGTGGTTTGTCCGTTGACTGTTTTTTCAATACGACGGTTATCATCATCGTATTTATAGGTTGCGAATGAGGTTGTCTCTCCTTTTTTCGTGATGGCTGTTAGTTGGTCTGCGGTATCCCACGTGTAGGTGTACTTGCCATCGCTTTGACGGTTGCCATTCGTGTCATATGTCAGCTTGTCGCCATCCCATGTTGTTAGCTGGTTACCATCATTATAACTTGCATCGATGGCTTTTGTCTTGCTCGAATCGGTCACTTTTGTGCGATTACCAAAACCATCATAGGTGTAGGCTTTGACGGTACCATCTGGCAGTGTTTCTTTGGTTAGTTGGTTGATAGCGTCATATTCGTAACTTGTCTTTCCAGCTTTCTTATTATCGATGGTTGTTCGGTTACTTGCCGCATCATACGTGTAGCTTTCTTCAAATAAACTATCACCAAGCTTGTTTCCGATTTGGATTTCACGTACTTTTTGTGTCGCGTCATAGTTGAAGTTTGTTCCTACGCCATTTCCATTGATGTACTGGCTCACGTTTCCGAATTCATCATAATCTAGGAAATAGTTACGAGAACCATCATTGAATTTTGTATTTTGGTCTAAGGCGTTATAATCATAGGTTGCTTTGTAATTGTGCGCACCATGCGATACAACAACTTCATTGATTTTGTCGGTTTTCCCTTTGTTGTCTTTGCTTGGTTTGTCTTTGTATGTCCAGGAAACACTGCCTCCGCGCTCTGTTTGTCTCGTGATACGGTCGGCATCATCGTAGGCTTTATCGCGTACCATGCCAGATAGTGCGTCGGTCACTTTCGTTTCATTGCCATTCGGATCAAATTGGAAACTGAAGGCGGTTTGACCATTCCATTTCACGCCTGTTTCACGGTCTGCGGAATCATAGATGCTTTCGATGGTGTCACCGTTTGGTTTCGTGACTTTGGTTTCATTCGCATTGGCGTCGTATTCGTAGCTGATTTTGCGACCCAAGGCATCTGTGAATTGGGTGACTTTGTTGTCGCTATCATATGTGTAGCTATTTTGTTGTTCTTTACCGTCTGCGGTTACGAATTTCTCTGTAGTATTACTGTTATCGTCATACTTGTAGGCAACGGCGGTTCCATTCGCCAGTGTTGTTTTCGTCAACTGGTTATCGACGTTGTATTCAAGCTTCTTCGTGTTGCCTTTTTCATCGGTTTCGGTGAGTTTGTTGCCGTAAACATCATACGTGAAGGTGGATTTACGGTGTTCTTCGTCATAGGACGCGACCACATAATTCCCCGCGCTATCATACGTGTTCTCCGTCAACACTTCCCCGTCAATCACACGCATGTTATCAAACCATGCTTTACCTGTATGCTTCCCGCGGAATAACGTCCAGATTTTCAAGCGCGTGATTGGTTTATCCACGTTCACTGTCACCGCACTACGATTCCACTCATTCGTTCCAGTCGGGAATGGGGCGTAGAATGATTTCGTCACGCCGTCGCTCAATACGGCTTCGGCCAGGATCGCGTAATCGTTCGACAGCTTCTCGCCGCCTGCCGTATTCACCACGTTTTCCGATTTCGACATCGCTGTCACCGTCACGTTTTTCGCCGTCGTTTGGTTCAGCACGATTTCTTGCCCGTACTTGCTGTCCACGTCCGTCACCGCTGTCCGCACAATGCGCGCCGAAGAACTGTCCGCGAAGCCTTCCGTGTCGTCAATCGCCAGCTTATCCGCGCCCGCCGTCGAACCTCTCCACCAGCCCGTCGCCATCAATTCCGTGCCATTTTCAAAACTACTGTTCAACACTGGGTTAAAGTTCGCCGATACCTCGCCTTTTTCGAGTTGTACATTATCAAACCACGCCGTTCCTGTCCCACCAGTATCCTTATTTTGCTCCACTTCTAGGAAAATGTAGGCTTTCGCGGTCGTTTTCGTGGTCTTAATCGTCAACTGGCGTTTTGTCCACGGACGGTTCGCTTTGATATCGCTGTAACGGTTATTCTGCCACGCTTCGCCATCCGTCACACGTTTGCCCGTCGCATCGTGCAGTTCCACGTTAAAGAACACATTCGTATCCTTCATGTCGCTCGTTTTGATCAGCGCGCTCAGCGTATACGTGGCGTCTGGCTCCAGTTCCACGATCTGCTTCCCAGCCGTAAACCCGCGTCCCGTCGATTTCCCTGTAATCTTCAAGGAAGCCGCTCCACTAACGCCGCCCGGTGCCGATATTGTTTTGTCGATCGCTACCGTTCCCGTTGCCGTTTGGTACACTTGCGAGAACCATTCCGTCGCGACTAAATCCTTCTCAAAACTTGGATTCGCTAAAATATTCGTCGCTGTGCTTAGTTCCGAGGTTCCTTTAATCACGTTTCCATACTTATCATACTGCGAAACCGTCGAGGTCGCGCCGCCTGATTGGTTCGTTTCCGACACCGCGTCCGCATCATCGTAGGCTACCGTCGTTGTTTTATTCTCGGTATCCGTCATCGATGTCACGTCATTATTCTCGTTATACGTATAATTCTCCGTCCCATAAGGATCAGTCACCGACGTCACATTCCCGTCCGCGTCATACGTATACGTCTCTTCTTGCCCTTTCGGACTCACTTCTTTGATCAGGTTATTCGCCTCATAGCTCGTCGTCGTGCTCAGCTTCAAGCCATCCGCGTCTACAACCACTTTCTCGGGATTTCCCGCCTGATTGTAGGTATAAACCGTCTTCTTGCCTTTCGCGTTCACCAGCGTCGCCTCACGCTTCTCAGGCGCATAGCTCAGCGTCGTCGCTTTCCCAACCGGATCCGTCACCTTCACCAGCTTCTTATCCGCATACTCATACGCCGTCTTGTATGGCTTCTCTTCCGTGTGCTTCGGATCATAAATCGCCGTCAACAAGCCATCCGTGTAGCCATAACGATACGCCTTCCCTCGCGGTGTAGTCGATGCCGTCAATTGTTTTGCTGCATCATACGTAAACGTCACGTCGCGATTCTCCGGCCCCGTCACTTTCGAAATCTGCGCACCGTTATAGGTCACGCTCACCTTCCGACCAGACGCATCCGTGATCCCCGTCAATTTCCCACTCGCGTAGGTATACGTCAACACATTCCCATTCGGATCCTTCTCCGTCAAAAGTTGTCCCGCCGCATTAAACGCCACTTCCGATTTATCCTGCTCCACCAGCAAAAAGCCCGTCGCAGTCTTCGTCAACGTACTATAAACACCAGCAGGCGCCTCATACGTCGTCCCCGTTTTCATAAACAATTGTGTTTTATTATCGGATTCGTACAACAGCACATCGCCATTTGCCTGTTCTGCAACACGCGTTTCCAACGTACTCGTCCAGCCTTTCCCAAACAATCCTACTTGGTCATTTTGGCTGTTAAACGTTCGGCTAATATTGATACTCGGTCCGCGTCCTTCCAGCTCAAAATCCGTCTCGCTGAACAAGAAATTCCCGTTCGTCGCATTGACTTCGCCGCCAATCACCGGAATTGATGTCCAATAATCCACCATTCCCTGCTGCGAACCAACAAGCGGAATCATCGGTTTGTAAATCCCAGAAATGGCGCTCGTTTCCTGTTTTCCTGTCTTCGTATACGCCTTCACCCGGAAAGCATAGGTTTTCAAATGACCTAACGTCCCACCAGAATTGGTATACACAGGCGAAGGATCTTGCGCTAACTCCGCGCCTTTTCCGTCTGTGTGTAATCCCCAACCACCGGCCGCAATCTCTGCATTCGTTGGCCAAAGTCCTTTATTCTGCGTCGTCCACGTCGTCTTATTCCCAACATCAAATTCGACATCCTTTTTCCCGTCGAACATCGTCACGATATACCCTTCCGCATTCGCGACAGGCGCCCAATTCACTTGCACATAACCGGTATTCGTCCCCGCCAAATTGGCATACGCTTTCCCAGTCGGTGCTGCTGGCGTCTCTATCGGCATGTACACATCCGTAATATCCGACGTCGGGCTATCTCCACCTGGGAACGTCGCCACAATCCGCACAATATATTTCAGCTGATTGCGCAACCCAAACGTACTGCCATACTGGAAACCATTTTCATACAATTCCCGCGGATCATTCGCAAATTCCACACCCTTGCCGTCCGTATGGAAATCAAATTCGCCTTCATCCAACTCCGCTTGCGTCGGGAACATTTTCTTGCCCTTCGACGTCCACGAAGTCACGTTGCCAACTGGAAACTGCTGATAGTTATACCCGTTCGAAATCACGACTTTGTATCCCGTCGCGCCCGGCACCGCATTCCACGCCAAATCCATGTATCCCGTGCCAGTTCCCGGTCCATTCGATGTCGTTTTCACCGTCGCTTTTGCCGGTTTCGCATACGTATACGTCACTTCCAAATACGGCACATTCGTCCCCGTTTCCGTCGCCGTGAACTTTTTCCAAAAACCTTGCGTGTTCGTCGTGTGCATCATGAAACCGTAGTTCACCCGCGTGCCCTGCGCCCATGCCTGCACCGTATCTTTCACGTTAAAACTTGCCCACTGATCACGTCCAACATTCGTCTCCGCAATATTCGTCGCGCTCGGTTTCGTATTCCACGTAATCGCGTCAGGCGTCCAAGCCCCTTTCACCTCATCCAATTTCACCAAGTTCGGCGTCGATGGATAGTAATGCCACGTCGCGTACGCCTTAAACGTCGCCGACTCAATCGAAGCCTTCGCGAGCGACGACACATCCGGCTTGATATACGCGTAATTTATCCCCGTCGTGCCATCATATTGACCAACCGACATCGTATACTCGCCCTGACCAGCGTCCCACAGCTTGCTTCCCGAATAGTTCGTCGTCGGGTAAGCGCTCGCAATATGCGCATCCGTCACCTTTTTCAACTGCACACTCGGATCGATGTAAACTGGATACACCCGATCTTCCGCCTTCAACCAGTCCGCATCCGCCACGACTTGCAACGAATAAACCGTACTCGTCAACGCCTCCAGCTTGAATTCCACCGCATCCGAACTCACCGCGATGCCCGATTTCTCATCGATTTTCGAATCCGACATCACCGGCTTCGGCAATTCAAAAACCACCGCGCCCTTGCGATTCGTAAAGCTGATCGAGCCATCTTCCAATTGCTCCACTTTCAATTTCGTGTCCAATCGGAAATTATAAATATTGAATCCGTTATATTCATTAACCACGATGTCTTCCTTCACAGACGTGTTAAAATGCAAATTCCGCAAATCCGTGTTCGGTAACACCTCTTTAAATCGCGCTTCATTGCCGTCGACGCTCGCTTCCACGTCCGTCACAGCTGTTTTTTCCTTCTTGCCTTCTGCCGATTCAAAACCAAACGTAATCGCTTCGTTTCCCTCGCCAAACGTGCTATATTTTCCTTTTTCCATCTTCGGTAGGAATTGCGCTTGAATCTCCGTGCGTTCTGCCTCAATGACATCCTCATCCGTCGTCACTAAGTCATTGGAAACCCGCTCCCACTCGCCATCTTCCTTCACATTAATCGGTTCCGTAAAAATCTGTTTTGTAAAAGAACCGTATTTGAGTCTACAAAAAACACCTATAGAATGCACTTTTTTTGAAGTGTCCATTCTATAGGTACCATTGTAAAGCGCTCTCCTTCTTTTATCTCTACCTTATTAACAAAATCTATTCTCTATAATCATTGTTATAAACTAAATAGAAAACAGGGTAGTATTCGGGCTACTGAACTATTTCAGTTTCCCAATTCAATGAATCCTCATTGAATTCAATTATGGTATTAAAATTTGTCGTCTCTCCGACAGAAGTTGTAAAGCTAAGAGTTGAAAATGGCCCTACAGAGGAAAAATAAAAATTATCATCAAACTTTCGTTGTATTGTATCACTAAATCTTATTTCCCCATGTTTGTTAATCTCATAAGACATCGTACCAGAAATAATATGGCCCTCCCCATCATACGCAGAACGATTATCCGTCTCCTGCATATTTATTACAGATATTCTCCTTGAACTTGTATTGTATAAATACATTCCAACAGGCGCAGCATGGATGGTATACTTGAAAAAAGCTACACTATTGTTATCCACAGGTTTAAGGTGCCCTAAAAACTGTTCTTTCAAATCGTATACCAATATTTCCTTTGTATTAAAGTCATATGTTTTAATCAGTGCAGTATCTTCAAAGTCGCGATTATCTATATACCAAAGTTTATCTTTGGTTACTGTTAGCTCGTTATTTGGGTAGTTAATCGTCTTCACTGTATCTATTGTGTGGTACTTACCTCTTACAATATTATATGACTTAATTTCCCCTGAATAATTTCCTACAGTCATAGTGTCTTTATCCTCACCAGTTCCTGTATCCATTTGTAATTTAGTCGTATCTGATTCTATCCAATAAATAGTATCTTCATTGAAAAGAAATGCGTCAAAATAGTTCTTTTCACTACTCTCTATAGTTGCTAATATCTTTTTTTGCGTAATGTCGTATACTGTCATGGTATTTAAATAATCATTGGTATTTTGATCTAACCATACCAGGTATTTCTCGTTCCCTGCTAGCGAAATGATTTGACCATCTTCCCCATGTTTGGTAGTATATATAGAATTTTTCAATCTACTACTTTTATCGATGGCAAATACATCTCTTGAGGGCGACTCTTCACTTATACTAATTAATGAGTAGAGCTCAGTCGGATTGTTCACAATACTAAAAAAGGAGCCTTTTTCTTTCAAACTATACTTCACAAAATCATTAACCTTTTGTATCTCAATCGCTCCCTCTTGCTTGGCGGCTCTCTCACTTTTAGTGTTCGATATATATATCCAGCTAATCGACACTGCGAAAAATATCACTAAAAATAGTATTACTAATTTTTTCATTGCTTCTCCTTAGTAAACAAAAACGGGATTGGAACTACTTAAATTTTTCTGATACATCGCTTTTGTTAATGTATTATTTTGCCCTGTACCCGTTCCAATGTTTTCCCAACTAACCATGTAACGATTGCGATCAGTATTATATATTCGTGCTTGGTATTGACTCCCATATTTTTGTACAGCACCCACAGTTAGATAGTGACCATATCGTCCATCAGTTTCTTTTGGATACGTACTCAAATAAAGCTGATGTACTAGAACCATCGGTGCGTTACTTTTCTTGGCTAAAACTCCATCTAAACGAGTTCGAATTTTATTGGCAGCACCCGATCCAAATTCTTTGATTGTAGCTGTAACGTATGGTGTACTTGTAAATTTAAAGAATTTTTTATTCATGTTCATTTGTTTTGCCATTTGGGCAGATGTAGTTTGTCCAATTTTCTTGTTATACCCCATAAGTTGCCCAAAATTATCTTGTCCTTTAGTAGTATTGTAACTGTACCTTATTTTTGATGCATGAAAGCTTAGTGCTTGTGTTAGATTAGCAGGACCACACCAGTGGTTATGCTTTTGTTTAACGTGTTGAATTCCTGAAATACTTGCCCTTACAACAGGTGCTCCATCAGGAAATAATTCATCACGTTCATCCAAGTAAGCCTCTAGCTCAGCATCTTTAGCATCTGAAATTTGCTTATCATACTCTGCATATTTTTCAATAACTGACTCCATAGAAGCTGATTCATCTAATCCGTTATTTTCAATAGGGCCTTCCTCTACTAACGAGAATGGACTAATTTTTTGATTTTCTTCCATCTTAGCAGCGTTCATGTCCTGTTCTCTTTGTTGCTCGATATCAGGATCAATTAATTCAGAGTAATTTTCCTCTGTTTCTATTTTCATTTTCTTTTCTTCTACGTATTGTGTCAAATATGCACATACATATACATAGTCTTCTCTTTGTGCTAAGTATGCATCTGCATCACTTTCTAATTGCTTGAGTACAAATTGCATGTATTCTTCCGTTCCAACTTCAGCTTGTACTCCTTGTTGCTTCAAATGAACCAGTATAAATTCTTCTATTTCATCCATGCTCGAGTACTCTGACAATACCTGCTCTTCTGGAATTATCGGTCTAAACACATCCGATATTTGACTATCTGCTCGAGACCCATTCGCTGTATAAGCTTGTACTCGGAACCAATAATTTTTACGTTCCCCATAAGCCCCATTGGAATTTTTATAGACTTGCGATGGATCTTGAGCTAATTCTACTCCCGTTCCATCTGTTCGTATATCCCAACTACCATTTTCAACTGCTTGTTGTGTAGGCCAAATACCTACACCTTTCGTTGTCCAAGAAAGAGCCTCTCCTGCATCAAAATAAACATTCTTCTTTCCGTCAAAAATAGTAACCTTATATCCGTCTGCACCCTCTACTTCATCCCAAGTTAAGGTAACATAACCACTATTTGTGCCTTTAGAATTAGCATATGCTTCCCCAGTCGGTGGAACAGGGGTCGCAAGTGGCATATACGAATTAGTAATGTCAGATGTTGGACCATCTCCCCATGGATAAACTGCTAATATACGTACGATGTATTTTTCTTGGTCTCGTAGTCCAAACGTACTTCCTGCTTGATAACCATTCTCATACAGTGCTCGAGGATCATTTGCAAACTCTTCACCTGTACCATCTTTATGAAACTTATACAGACCATTATCTATCTCTTCTTGTGTTGGGAATATTTTCTTTCCCTTAGTGGACCAATTTGTCACATTTCCAGTATTGAAGTATTCATAATTATAACCATTTCCAATGACAATTTTATAATCAACTGCGCCTGGTACCGTTTGCCAAGAAATATCCATGTATCCCGTTTCGGTTCCAGCACCACTTGAATAAGATTGGATAGTTGACTTCTCTGGCTTTGCTGGTGTAGCTTCTGGTGGCATGTACGCATCCGTTATATCCGATGTTGGACCATCTCCGCCCGGGTAAATAGCTAAAATACGCACTATATATTTAGTTTGGTTGCGAAGTCCGAATGTACTCCCTGCTTTAAAACCATTCTCATACAGTGCACGTGGATCATTCGCAAATTCTGTTCCTTTACCATCCTTGTGGAATGTGTACAGACCCTTGTCGATTTCCGCTTTCGTCGGGAAAATCCCTTTGCCTTTTGTCGTCCAAGATGTCACATTGCCTACCGCAAACTGCTCGTAGTTATAACCGTTTCCGATAATGACTTTGTAGCCTGTCGCTCCTGGTACCTTATCCCATGTTAGGTTCATAGCGCCAGTACCTGTCCCAACACCGTTTGATACCGTCTTAATCATTGCTTTTTCTGGTTTATCATATGTGTACGTGACTTCCAAATAAGGAACATTCGTACCGGTTTCCGTCGCCGTGAACTTTTTCCAATGATCTTGTTGGTTAACTGTATGCATCATGAAGCCTTTGTTTGGACGGGCACCAGTTGTCCATGCGCGGACAGAACTTGTCACATCAAAGCTCGCCCATTGATTTCGGCCAATATCGACCGAACCGACATTAAAAGTGGTTGGCCGATTATTCCAGGTCACACCTGTTGTTGTCCAATCACCTGTGACTTCTTCTAATTTCACTGGATTTTTGGCTGTCGATGAATGATGCCAAACAGCGTACGCTTTAAACATTGCGGACTCGATCGTTGCATTCGCCAAAGAGCTTGTCTCAGGTTTGATATACGCGTAGTTGAATCCTGTTGTATCGTCATAACGTCCGACTTTTAACACGTATTGATTTAAAGCTGCATCCCACAGTTTGCTTCCTGAATAATTAGTTGTTGGCGTGACACTAGAAATCCCAGCATCCACTACTTTTTTCAATTGTACGCTTGGATCAATGTATATAGGATACACGCGATCCGTATCTTTTAACCAAGCTTCATCTGCAGTCAATATGATTTCATAGGTGGTGTCATTCATTTTCTTTAACTCAAAGTCCACATTATCTGACTCTGTCGCATTCCCTGTATCTGGATGAATCTTGGAATCTGTCATGACTGGTTTTGGCAATGTATAACGCACATTGCCTGTTGTATCTTCAAACACAATGGAACCATCTGCTATTTTTTTAACAGCTAGTAACGTGTTTACTTGGAACGTATACATATTATAGCCTGTATATTCATGTAATACAATGTCCTCCTTGACGGATGTGTTAAACGTTAAGTTGCGCAAATCTATTTTGGGAAAAACATTGCTATATCGTATTTCATTTGCTTCTGTTTTCGCTATTGCTTTTTGCACAGCCATAGTGCCATTTTCCCCTGACGCTGACACAAGCGAGAATGTTACCGCTTGATTTCCTTCGCCGAACACACTATATTTCCCTTGTTCCATCGTTGGTAAAAAGGCTGCTTGAATTTCCGTTCTTTCTGGTTCAATAATTTTAGTCGTTTTAGTCACATCATTAGAGATAGGCTCCCATTCGCCATCTTCCTTCACGTGAATCGGTTCCATGTAGATTTCTTTGGTAAATGACCCGTCTTGATTATCGTACACAATCTCATTTTCTGTTCGTTCTTCTACAACTTCTACCGGCTTCGCTTCCGCCGTCGTTTTCAGTGTTGGTGCCATATCTCCCTTTATTTCCTCCGCGCGTGGTCCAAATGCCGGTAATGTTGAAATCACCAACGCAAATGCTAACCACACTAATAGTCCCTTTTTTAGCCACGTCTTCATGTAAAAACTCCTCTGCTTCTTTGTATTTTTTATACTATTTTTCTTTAGTGAACATTTTCACCAAACTCTAAAGTAACATATTTATCCTTGGAACTCAATGCCATTTTTTCACTTTTTTCTAATAAATTATTTTTTTCATGCTTTTCTAACTATAAATCTATTCAATCCTGCTATACCAAACTTCCATCAAGCCAAAATGGCATCACCACCTTTCTTAATCTCTTAATTCATTATAAGAATGTATGTTCTTATTGTAAATACTAAAAGTCTCCCAAGTTGAGATTGACACTTTCGATATTAATGCAAATTTTAGCACAAAAAATAGTCGAAAAACCATTTTAGTCCCAAACGCTTGATTTTCAATCCTGAACGCTAGTAGTGAAACACCCTGTTTCATTCCTGAAACATATTCCAACCCGCTGAAACTTCAACCCAATTCACCAATTCATATTTACATTTCAACCGAAACCGTTTACATTTAGATCATATAGACGGCGCGTCAAACGTCTTCTAATTTATTCGGAGGTGCATTATGCAACATAAAACGTTAAAACCTTTCCCAAAAGATTTCCTTTGGGGCTCGGCGTCCGCGGCTTACCAAGTCGAAGGTGCTTGGGACACAGAAGGCAAAGGCCCATCGGTTTGGGATGAATTTGTCCGCATTCCCGGCAAAACTTTTAAAGGAACAAATGGTGATGTGGCGGTCGATCACTACCACCGCTTCAAGGAAGATGTCGCACTCATGGCGGAACAAGGCCTGAAAGCTTACCGATTTTCCATCGCGTGGAGTCGTATTTTCCCGAAAGGTCACGGCGAAGCGAACGAAGCTGGTCTCGCGTTTTACGATGCTTTAGTCGATGAGCTCGTAGCAAACAACATCACGCCGGTCATCACGCTTTACCATTGGGATATCCCGCAAGCCATTCAAGACGAATACGGCGGCTGGGAATCGCGTCGCATTATCCAAGATTTCACCGACTACGCCGAGGTTTGCTTCAAGCGCTACGGCGACCGCGTCAAATACTGGGTGACACTGAACGAACAGAACGTTTTCATCTCACACGGCTACAAATTGGCGCTACACCCGCCCGGCCTTACCGACGACAAACGGATGTTCCAAGCAAATCATATCGCCAACCTTTCCAACGCATCGGCTATCGCTAAATTCCGCGAACTAGGAATGGACGGCAAGATCGGTCCAAGTTTTGCATACGGACCTAATTACGCGATCGACGGCAAGCCTGAGAACGCGCTAGCGGCCGATAACAGCGAGGAATTCAACGCGCACCTCTGGATGGACGTCTACACGTGGGGCGAATATCCAATCGCGGTTTGGAATTGGCTCGAAGAAAACGGTTTTGCACCAGAAGTGGAACCAGGCGACACCGAACTTCTCAAAAAAGGAAAACCAGATTTCATGGGCGTCAATTACTACCGCACGATGACGAACGCGGCGAACCCGCTTGATGGCGTCGGCGTTGGTAAAATGAACACCACTGGTGAAAAAGGCTCCACACAAGAAAGCGGACTTCCTGGCGTTTACCGTCATGTGAACAATCCATATCTTGAAAAAACCAACTGGGATTGGGATATCGATCCGACCGGTCTACGCGTTGGCCTTCGCCGTATCGCAAGTCGCTACCGTTTGCCGATACTTATTACGGAGAACGGGCTCGGCGAATATGATACATTAAAAGAAGGAAACGAAATCCATGATGAGTACCGCATCGACTACATTCGCGCCCATTCCCTTGCGATTCAAGAAGCAATTACCGATGGCGTGGAAATGCTCGGCTACTGCACATGGTCGTTTACAGACCTACTCAGCTGGCTCAACGGCTATCAAAAACGTTACGGTTTCGTGTATGTCGACCGCGATGAAAACGATGAAAAAGAGCTAGCACGCTATAAAAAAGATAGTTTCTATTGGTATAAAAAGACGATTGAGCAAAATGGGGCAAATTTAATTAAAGAGTAAGAGTTAGGGAGTCAAGTTTGCAAAACGTATCCCAAATGCGTTTTGCAAACTTGGTTTATCGCAATTAAAAAGAAAGCGTTAACAAACGCTTTTTCAAAAATGGAGGTTCATTTTATGAGTTTAATGACAAAATTCGAACACGGTATGGAGAAAGCACTTGTACCAGTTGCCAACAAATTGAATTCACAACGGCACATTGCGGCCATTCGTGATGCATTTATTCTAGTTTTTCCTTTAATCATGGCAGGGTCGATTATCCTTTTAATCAACTTCGCAGTGCTTAGTCCAGACGGTTTCATCGCTAAAATCTTATTTTTAGGTAAGATATTCCCGAATCTCGCAGAAGCTCAGGCTATTTTCGCGCCGGTCTTGCAAGGTTCCACCAATATTATGGCCATTCTTATCACATTTTTAGTAGCGCGAAATCTCGCTATCTTTTTCCAGCAAGATGATCTTTTATGTGGTTTGACAGCAATCGGCTCGTTTTTCATCATTTACACGCCGTATCTTGTTGTCGATAACCAAGCTTACATGACTACAAAATTCTTAGGAGCTCAAGGGCTTTTCGTAGCGCTCATCGTCGGTATTATTACTGGGGAAGTGTTCAGCCGTCTCGCACGCGCACCGAAACTGACCATCAAAATGCCAGCCCAAGTGCCACCCGCGGTTTCTCGTTCGTTTAAAGTTTTGATTCCAGTTATTCTCGTGATGATCTTGTTCTCTGTTTTGAACTATTTGATTACGTTAATCGCTCCAGAAGGCTTGCATGACCTTGTTTATACAGTTATTCAATCACCGCTAAAAGATATGGGTACGAATATTTATTCCGTCCTAATACTTGGCTTTATTTCCAACTTACTATGGGTTCTTGGGATTCACGGTCCAAATACGATTGCTGCAATCCGCGATACCATTTTCACAGAGCCTAACTTGGCAAACTTAAACTATGTCGCACAGCACGGTTCCGCGTGGGGCGCGCCTTACCCAACAACGTGGGCAGGTCTAAATGACGCTTTTGCGAACTATGGTGGTTCTGGAATGACGCTCGGTCTTCTGATCGCGATTTTCTTCGCTTCCAAACGTGCCGATCACCGCGATATCGCGAAACTATCGATCGCGCCTGGGCTTTTCAACATTAACGAACCCGTTATTTTCGGTCTTCCAATCGTGCTGAATCCGATCATGGTTATTCCGTTCATCTTTGTACCAGCCATCAACACGTTAATCGGTTACTTCTTCATTCACTTCAAAATTATTCCACCGGTTGCGTATCAAGTGCCTTGGACAACACCAGGCCCGCTGATTCCGTTCCTTGGTACCGGCGGAAATTGGCTAGCACTACTCGTCGGATTGCTATGCTTGGCCGTCGCTACCATCTGTTACCTACCATTCGTGCTCGTTTCGAATAAAGTAGCAGCGAGCGATGCCCAAATGGATGCGAACGCAACCGAGTCCGCAACAGCTACAGGCGAAAAATAGGAGTTGAAAAATATGAAAAACCTTGCAGCATTTGATATCGGCGGAACAACCTTAAAGATGGGCATTGTTTCGAGTGAAGGCGATATTCTCCAACACGAAAAATTAACAATCCCTGATTTTGATGGCGAACTGATATTAGCAGGGATTTCCGATTACACGAAAAAACACGATGTAGCGGGCGTTGCAATCAGCGCGCCCGGCTACATCAATCCAAAAACTGGCTTTATCACGATGGGTGGCGCGATTCGAGCTTTCGATAACTTCCCCATCCGCGAATACTTAGAAAAGAAAACCGGACTTCCCGTCACCGTCGAAAACGACGCCAATTGCGTTGCTTTATGCGAAAAATGGCTAGGCGGCGCGCAAGACTTGGATAATTTTCTCTGTATGACAATCGGAACTGGCATCGGCGGCGGCATTTTCATTGATGGCAAACTGTACAATGGCTCGCGATTCCGCGCTGGCGAATTCGGCTACCTCTTCAGTGACCGTCCCGGCAGTTACGAACCCGGCACGTACACTTTGAATCAGACCACCAGCTTACTTGTTTTGCGTCGCCAATACGCGGCACATACAGGCAAAGACCTACACGGAATCACCGGTGAAGAAATTTTCGCAGCTTACGATAATCACGACCCGATTGCGGAAAAACTAATCCACGACTTCTACACAGGCCTTTGCACCGGCTTATACAACCTGATTTACTGCTTCGATCCGAGCCACATCTTCATCGGTGGCGGCATCACAGATCGGCCAACATTCCTTGCCGAACTCAAACACCACATGGCCTTCTTCGGCCTTCGCGACACCGAACTCGGACTCGTCTCACACAAAAACCAAGCCGGCTTACTCGGCGCGGCGTATCATCATTTACTCCTAACAAAAATCTAAAAATAAGGCGGAGAACTCCAAACTAGGAATTTTCCGCCTTATTTTATATTTGATGCCTATTATACGTTTTCTTCGCCATCGCCTCAAGCAAAAATAAAACCGGAATCTGCGTCGTAATATTCGTCTCATGAATCATTTCCTGCGTCACAAAATAAGGAATATTAATATCCGAAAGCCCTGCGAGCGTATTTTTGCTAGAATTCGTAATGCTGATAATCTTGCTTCCGTACTGCTTCATGTTCTGCGCCTGCAAAATAACCTGCGGCGTCTCCCCAGAAACCGACAAAATGACCATCACCGCATTATCAAACTGCTGCGCCGCGTTCGGATAAAACGGGTCCTTAATATAAAACGTCCGCTTCTGCAAATTCGAGAAAAAGCGCGACCCATACTCCGCCAAAATACCCGATGTCCCGATTCCTACAAATACGACAAGTTGCGCGTCATCAATAATATCTACAGCCTTATCCAAACTCACATCATAATCCCGACGCAACGTCCGCTCGAAAAACTCCTCCAAAACTTCAATCGTATCCGCCGTCTTCTTCTTGCCCTTCTCCTTGGATGCCTGCTTCAACTGTACCTTAAACTCCGAAAAGCCATCGTACCCAAGTTTCCTCGTAAAACGAACAATCGATGCCGCCGAGACATGCGTTTCATCCGCCAACTCGCGAACCCGCATGTACATCACTTTTTCAGAATTATCCATTATGTATCTGTACAAATGCAACTCTGTTTCAGTAAACTTACTGACTATCTCATAAGGAAACATTCACTACTCACCCTTTCAACTAAAGGTTTCACGACTTCATTATGTCATATTCCAAAATGAAAAGCTAGCCGTTATTTCCCGGGAAATATTTTTCGCATCCTCTATAATATTCCCCGCAACTCCATCGCGCTTACTAATTTCCCGTAATAATTATTCTCCTCCAGCGTAAACTGGCGCATGCCAAGCACCTCATTCACGATCTCAATCCCTGCGTCGCACAACTTAAAGCCCTCCACACGAAGCCCGTCCGATTCCCCTTTAAAGAAAGCCCGAAATGCCTGCAGATCAGCCGTCACCATTCCGCCAACCTCTTCTTCCTGCAACCTGAAATCCGCTAAATTTCCCGCAAACCTATACAAAAACACATGGCAAAACTCGCGATCCACAAACCCCGGTGAAACATAACTCGTATCAATCACGCCGAGCGAAACCAGCTCATTCGCCGCCACCTCAACACCAAGCTCCTCCTTCACCTCACGAATCCCATCCAGCACCGTCTCATCCTCCGTCAAATGCCCCGCTGCCGTAATATCATACAGCCCCGCAAAGTCCCGCTTCTGCTCACTCCGATACTGAATAAAAATCCGCGTCAAGTCCTCCGACACAAACCAACAATGAAACGTCTCATGCCACAAGCCCTTATGATGCACATCATCCCGACTCGCCGTCCCAATCTGCTGATGCTCCAAATTAAAAATCTTCAATTTTTCTACCATCATAATCATCCTTTCTATTAAAAGATGCTGCTCCTATTAAGAAACAGCATCACATTATCATTTATAAATTCGGGATATTTTTCTTTTTCTTCAAGTAGAAACGTAATGCCAACAGCGCTGCACCAACAATCACCGTCGGATAAGGTTCTAACGCAACATTCCATTTCGCCGGAACTACCACCTGCACCACCGTCATAATCGTCATCCACACAACAATAACAACCATCGCGATCAAGAGATACTTCCACGTTCCACCTTTTTCACCTTGACGCATGGCACCAGCGTATTTACGCAACACCATCATCGCACCACCACCGACAAGAAACGTCACGAATAGCACGGCAAGACCGAGCGTTTGCCCTTGGAAAATCGCGCTCACACCACTGATCAGCATCATCGCACCAAGTACGAGCAAGCCGCCATCCAGTGCAATCCACCATTTCCCTGCAACTTCACCAGTCGGCGCCGCTTTCACCGTCAAAGCTTTCACATATTCTGTAGGCGTCACGTCAAATAATTTCCGCGCCGTCACACCTTGTTTCTGATTCTCAAGCACTTTCTCCGTCATTTCATAGATCAAATTTGCCTGTTGCTCCTCACCATATTGCCCAGCCTCACGAAGATGCTTCTCCACTTCCTGAACATATTGCAAGTTACGCTTCGTCAAATTCGCCTTCATCTCGCCAATCTCAGGCTTTACTGTTTCTGCTTCTGTTGTCACCGATAAAATCCTCCCTCAAACATACTACCTCTATTATAACCCAATATAGTTCCCAGTAGAAATATAATTATAAAAAATTACAACCGCTTCCCATAAACAAGCCGAATCGCAAACATAATAAAGCTAATCCCACTCAAACAAAAAACAATTAAAAACAGCACCAATCCAGCGATTCCAGTTAACTTCACAAAATCCTGAATCATATTAGCCACAAACATCCCCGTAAAAACACTAAAAATCCCCATTCCCCATGCGCGCATTCTCTGAAAAACAAACAATCTCCCATTCGTCTCAAGCGATTCCCGTTCCGCCGCAAACCAAGCCACCAACACAAAAGTGAGTAGCAATCCCCCTTGTAAAAGCAACGGTCCATACGCAGGTCTAATAAAACCCAACGGCTCAAAAATCCGGAAATAATCGCACCAATACGCCAATTCCCCCGTCTCTCCCTTATTCAAAAACGCACTCAAATGCCCCACAAAAGACAAAATCATGTTCGGCAACAACAATAAACCCGCCGTAATCATAATCCCACCAAGCGGCGATCCAATCAAATAGCCCACAACGATCGGCAACAAAAACAGGAGCAAGTAGGCAAGCCAAGTTCCAATCACATCCATCACCAATTTTTGCGCATCGAAATCAATAAATTCAGCCGGAACCTGCGATGAAAAATACCAAAATCCTAGTCCCAGACTCACAAAATAGCTCACCGTAATCACAGCTATCCCAAGTAGCACCTTAACACCTAAAATCGCTTTTTTCGAATACGGTAATACCGCCGTAAAATGGTTCCCACGCGTGTATCGTTCCAAAATAATCGCGCACATCCCAAAAACCACCGACAAAACAAGTGTCAACGTAAACGGCACACTCACTGTAAAGCTAAAGAAAAAATATGTATACAGGTCGATTTTATCCGTCAACTTGGTCTCATACGCCAAATAACGAACCGTAAGATCGTCCTTAATCTCCTGTTTCGTCATCGCAAAATCCGGATCGAGTTCCTGCTCCAACCGAAACGCTTCCGATTTGTAATGATCCTGACTCTTATTCCAAGCCCCCGCCTCATTCACCAAGCCCACAAAAAAAGCTAACAAAAACACGAGAAAAACAAGCGGAATAACCCACCTAATTCCCCGCCATTCCTTGTACCAAAGCCCCTTTTCCCACATACAGATCCCTCCTACCTTCGTACCCATGTATTCCGATAAAGCACCATATAGCAAATAAACAAACAACCGAGAAACGAGCCCAAACTAATGACCAGAAAACTAAGCAACGAAGGCATTTCATCCATGTTTCCATTTATCCAAAAACTAGTGATCAAAATCATGCTCGCAAATGAAATAAATAGCGCGCTCGGAATCCGCAAATACGAAAACATCAGTACTTTTCCATTTTTTTCAATCGAATTGCGCTTGTAGAAAAAGACCGCTCCCCAGCCTAAAAGTAACAACACCAACATCTGAAAAATAAAAGGCCCATACTGAAATTCGCTATTTCCAAATATTACAAAAATATTGGCATAAGACGTCCAATTGGTTAGTGTCGATGAATCTAGTTTTGGATCAAGTAATTGCACCAGTACCATCCAGATAGTATAAATATACCGTGGCATCATCGTAACAATAACAACCGCAATGATTGTTGCCATCAACTCACCCATGATCGTCCCCAAAAATAACGCCAGCACAAACAACAGTAAGAAAGTTCCCAAATTCCCAATCAAGCCTAAGTAAACTTTTTTCATATCTAAATCAATGTATTCGCTTGGAATAACGCTGAAAAGGTGTTGCAAACCTAGCCATAAACTGACACTGTATGTCACAACAATCGACAGACCTCCAACCAAAATCTTCACAATAATCATGCTACTACGCTTAAATGGTGCCGCCAAAGAAAAATGATCTTTCCGCGTATATCGTTCCCAACTAACCATCGCCAAACCTAAGATAACAACCAATATGCTAAGGCCAATATAAAATTGCCCCATCGTATAAGTAGGTTGATAACTGTCCCCAGGAAAGCCCGCTGCAAAATGATCCAGCGTCAAGCTCAATTTAACATCTTTGGGCGACATTTTAGCATCGTCCGGAGATTGCTGCTGTTCCTTCGCAAAACCATCCGATTGATAGTAATCATACTGCTCCTGCCAGGTATCCGCATCCAAATATAGCCCACCCGTTTGTGCATATAGAAATAAAAGCATCAAGCAACAACGATCCATCTCACGCCATGCCACTCTTTCAACCACAAATGCTTATTTAACATGCTTCTTCTCCTCCTATATCTCGTAGTAGTCTATCTTGTCATCTGCTAAACGGATTGTAAATACATCTTCAATTGTAATCGCCATTTCCTGATAAAGAATCGGTTCCTCTGCTTTAATTTGAGCCACAAAGTCATCCACGTTCTCCGTTACAAGCAACGTATAAATCCGGCCATTTCGCTGCAACAACTCCGATTCCTGTTTCACAAAATCCGGAATATGCTTCGCCTTAAAGGCAACCTGTATCTTCAAAGCCGCATCACGCAACGTTTCCAAATAATAATCGAGCTCCAATTTAGAACCTTTTAAAACCAACACACGATCCGCCACCATCTCAAGCTCGTCCAAACGATGCGACGCAATCAGCACACTCGTATTCCGATCCGCCACTGTCTCTAGAATAAACTGAAGCAACTGCTTTTTCACAATCACATCCAGACCGTCCATCGGCTCATCCAACAATAAATACCGAACATCCAGTGAAAAAGCCAAAATCATGAAAAATAACGCCTTCCGTCCCTTTGAAAACGACATCACTCTTGCTTTTTTTGGCAGCTCAAAACGCTCCATTAACATATCAAAAAACGCTTCATCAAACGTTGCGTACACATTTTTATAAATTTTCACGACCGCTTTCACGCTGTACGAATTAAAGTAGTTCATATTATCCTCAAGAAAGAAGATGTTCTTTTTTAAAGCCGGGTACTTGCGCAAATCATAGC
Source organism: Listeria grandensis FSL F6-0971 (assembly GCF_000525835.1). Lineage (GTDB taxonomy): Bacteria > Bacillota > Bacilli > Lactobacillales > Listeriaceae > Listeria_A > Listeria_A grandensis. The sequence continues at coordinate 68,535 of NZ_AODD01000012.1, read as the reverse complement.
CATCAATTGCAACTTGGCCTGCATCAGCTATATACATTCCCGCAATAATCGAGAAAAGCGTCGTCTTCCCAACACCGTTGCGCCCAATAAGCGCAGTAATCTCACCAGGCTTGAGTTCAAAAGAAACATCTTCTAAAACTAAATTTCCCTCAATACTTTTTGTGACTCCATCAATAATCATCTACTTCTATCCCTCCAGGCTCGTATAATATGCACTCACTAATCCTTTTAATTCCTGTTCCTCAATCTGTAAATAATTCGCTTCCAAAATCAATTGTTCCAAATTCTTCCGAAATAGAGCTAATGCCTCTTGATTTGGTCCATTATCTCTAGAATACGCTACATACGCCCCTTTTCCAAGTTTGGTCTCGATTATACCGATGCGCTCCAATTCTTTGTAGGCTTTACTTACCGTATTTGGGTTCACCAGAATATGCGCCGACATCTCGCGAACACTCATCAATTTTTCGCCCGGCTCTAGAACTCCTCGGATACAATAGTCCTTAATGATCGCCACAATTTGCTCATAAATTGGAACATGACTTTGAGAATTTATAGTATACATTACTATCACTCTCCTCATGTGTCCTATTATAACTAGTACCGTTCTGAAAGTAAAGTTATTCATTACAATTATTTCAAAAATATTTCTTTAATATTTCACTTTGAAATTTTAGTAATCTAAAACCCTTTTGTATACTATTGACCATAATTATTGTAAGATAAATCTAGTAAACAAAATGGACTACAAGAAGGTGAAATCGTGCTATATAAAAATGATAATTTGTTTCCAATACTAGAACAACACGCCGATTTGAAAAAACGGCTATTTGAAGGAAACTTTGGGCTTGAAAAAGAAAATGTGCGGGTAGATAAAAACGGGAATTTGTCACTCACACCCCACCCTGAAATTTTTTGGCTTAAAAGAAGAAAATCCGTATATAAAAACGGATTTCTCAGAGAGTCAAATCGAGATGATTACTCCCGTCAGCAATTCTGTTGACGAAGTTTATACTGCAATGGAAAATCTGCAAAATATCGTATCTGACCGTATTCGAGACGAATATTTATGGCCAAATAGTAACCCGCCAATCCTTCCAGCAGAACAAGATATTCCCATCGCGGTCTACCAAAATCCACAGTCAGCAAGTCGACTATACCGGGAGCATTTGGCACGCGAATACGGGAAGAAAATCCAATTATTTTCTGGCATTCACTATAATTTTTCGTTCTCAGATGCGTTCTTGGCTGATCTTCACGAAAAACTGGGCGGCGAAAAAACTTTACAAGACTTCAAAAACCAAATATACCTCAAAGTCGCCAAATATTTCATGCAAAATCGCTGGTTCCTGCTTTATTTAACTGGAGCAAGCCCGATTTACCTTCCAGATTTTCTAAGTAAACCCGCGACGAACGAAGTTTCACGTGAAACATCCGATCTGATGCTGAAAAACGGCGTCTCCTTGCGTAATAGTCACGCCGGATATAAAAATAAATGTTCGCTACATGTGGATTATTGTAGTTTTGACAATTACATTGCTAGCATTCAATCATGGATCGATAACGGAAAAATCGACAGCATGCGCGAGCTGTACAACCCGATTCGATTGAAAAATTCCCATACCGATCAGTCACTAGCTGGTCTCGCTGAAGCTGGCGTCGAATATATTGAAATCCGCTCCCTAGATCTCAACCCTTTCGACCCAAACGGTATCACGAAAGAGACGATGCATTTTATCCAGTTGCTCCTTGTGACGGGCCTCCTAACAGAAAGCGAAGCCTTCGACAAATCGCATCAAGAACAATCTGATGAAAATGAAGAACGTATCGCAAGCGATGGCCTCTCACAACCTGATATTTTTGTAAACGGTTCGGAAATCCCATTTGAAAAAGCGGTCGACAAACTTCTAACAGAAATGGAACAAGTCGCCAAGCAAGTAGGTTCCGCTGAATTTTTAGACTTACTAGCCGAACAGCGCGAGATCAGCAGAAACCCTGAAAAAACAGTAGCCGCGCAGCTCGTAGCAACACCCGAATCATTCGTTCCCTTCCATCTTGAAAAAGCAAGAATCTATCTAAGTGAGAGCCTCCAAAACGCATACAAATTAATTGGTTACGAAGACATGGAGCTTTCCACACAAATCGTGCTGAAATCAGCTGTTACAAAAGGATTCGCAATCGAGCTCCTCGACCGTGAAGAAAATTTTATTCGTTTAGAAAAAGGGAATCAAGTTGAATATATTAAACAAGCAACGAAAACCGCTCGCGATAGCTATATTAGCGCGCTAATCATGGAAAATAAAGTCGTGACGAAGCAGGTGCTAGCAGAACACGGCATTGAAGTGCCACATGGCCGCAATTTTTCCGATCTCAAAACAGCTCAAGCTAATTTTGAGATGTTTGCTGACAAACCTATTGTCGTCAAACCTAAATCTACCAACTTTGGCATAGGAATCAGTATTTTCAAAGATGGTTTCACGCAGAAAGACTATGAGGAAGCGTTGAAAATAGCATTTAGTTACGACTCCTCGGTCATTATTGAAACCTATATCCCTGGCGACGAATATCGTTTCTTAGTCATCGATGGCAAAATAGCCGGTATTCTGAAGCGCATTCCTGCCAACGTAACAGGCGATGGCATTCATACCGTTTCCGAACTGATCGATGAAAAAAACCTTGATCCATTGCGAGGCACCGACCACCTTAAACCTCTAGAAGAAATTTTAAAAGGCCCTGAGGAAACGTTGATGCTTTCTATGCAAGGTTTTACGATGTCTGATGTTCCTCCTAGCGGCCAAGTAGTCTATCTACGCGAAAACTCAAATATCAGCACCGGCGGCGATAGTATTGACGTGACCGATCTGATTCATCCCTACTACCAAGAACTAGCGATTGAATGTGCTAAAGTTGTTGATGCCAACCTTTGCGGCGTGGATATCATTGTTTCACGTGAAACAATGGCAAATGGTCCCTATGCTGTGATTGAGCTCAATTTCAATCCGGCTATCAACATCCATGCTTTCCCATATCAAGGAGAAAACCGCCGAATTGGTGACATGATTCTAGATTTTCTATTTAAAAAATAAGCAAAGAGGCTAGGAACCGTGATTCCTAGCCTCTTCTTATGCAGAGCTTTATACATTAAATAGGAAATGTACAACATCTCCATCTTTCATCACGTACTCTTTCCCCTCTGAACGTAGTCGTCCGGCTACTTTTGCAGCTTGTTCTGAACCATGTTCTAGAAGGTCATCGTAGGAAACCACTTCCGCACGAATAAAGCCACGTTCAAAGTCCGTATGAATAACGCCGGCACATGCTGGAGCCTTCATACCATTGCGGAATGTCCAAGCACGAACTTCCTGAACACCTGCTGTGAAATAAGTAGATAAGCCAAGCAACGAGTATGCTGCACGAATCAACTGATCCAAACCAGACTCTTCAATGCCAAGCGCCTCAAGGAATTCCGCCTTATCTTCTTCGTCCAACTCAGCAATCTCTTCCTCCGCACGAGCACAGATCACGATAACCTCTGAGCCCTCACCAGCAGCCAGTTCACGCACTTGTTGCACGTATTTATTGTTGTCCGGATCGCCAACTTCATCCTCTGCCACGTTCGCTACATATAATACCGGTTTGCGAGTCAACAAGAACAACCCACGAACAATTTTATCCTCATCATCGTTAAACTCTACGGCGCGCGCTGGTTTATCATTTTCCAAAGCCTCTTTCAGCTTCAAAAGAACATTATATTCCGCAATCGCGTCTTTATCTTTTTGCTTCGTCGCTAATTTTTCAACACGGCTAATGCGTTTATCAACCGTCTCTAAATCCGCCAAAATAAGCTCCAGATTAATGACCGCGATATCATCTAATGGATCAATACGGCCTTCCACGTGTGTGATGTTCTCATCTTCAAAACAGCGTGTCACATGGCAAATCGCGTCCACTTGACGAATATGCGACAAGAACTGATTTCCAAGACCCTCGCCCTTACTCGCGCCCTTTACAATACCCGCAATATCCGTAAATTCGAACGTTGTTGGGACTGTTTTCTTCGGTTTCACAAGTTCCGTCAGTTTATTCAGACGCGAATCAGGAACCTCAACGATCCCCATATTTGGTTCAATTGTCGCGAACGGATAGTTTGCCGCTTCTACTTTTGATTTCGTAATTGCGTTAAAAAGCGTCGATTTCCCAACGTTTGGAAGACCAACGATACCAGCTGTTAATGCCATTTAAATGAACTCCTTTGATCGAAAAGCGCATCGGCTTTCCTCATTTTATATTCCACTCATGTTTCTATTATAAAGGTTTTCTCACTAAAAAGACACAAGAATTTGCCAAGTCGTGTCTAAACCGTATTCCCAATATCATTTAGCTTATTTATCTCAACGTTCATACTGCCCAACATATCGATCGACAGCTCATCCATCAACTTCACAAGTCGCTTAATCACAGCTCTGTAGTTCTCAAGCTCCAGCCGAAATCCTTTCGAATCACCGATTAAAAGCTCATGTTCCATCGTGCTCAAATATTTATTACTATAATTAAATGTCGACACAATCAACTTCACCTTCTCCAGATCCTCCGGAAAATAAATGCTCATCAACTCAATCTCATGAATATACTTCTCCGTTTCATTCCGATTTTCAATCAACCGTGCCCGTATTTTCTCACTCTCCAAAATCTGCCCAATATCCTTGATAAAGCTCATTATTTCCTCGTTTTTATAAATCGCCGTGTTCAGCAAACCGTACGTCTTCTCGATCTTTTGAAAAAGCAATTCCTTGTATAAAAATTCAGCTTGAATCTGCCGTTCCTTCCGAGCATTCATATCAATCTCATCTCTTAACGCCTTATTTTGCTGTTTCGTCTCACTAAAAGCAAGCATCACAGCACCAATAATTCCAAAAAACGAGCCGATAAAGTTATACATTCCATCAATCGTCAGCTCATTATCAATACTCCGCATCAAAACAGGCACGATAATAAATAGCAAACCAATAATCATAATACCCAACATCAACCAATGGTCTTTGATAAATCGGATCATCTGCCTCATCTCCCTTTGCGTTCCTTATCTTATTCCCCGTAAAAGTTGAATTCTAACTTTAAAAGTAAGATAAAAAATCGCATGAATCCATTTTTCCAAATGTTATTTTCATGCGATTTCTTATCCTTTTGTCTGGCTTATTTTTATCAGCTATTATTAGAATGGATAATCAAATTTTTCGTAATTATAAAATATCATCAAACTAACTTTATCATTAAACAATCCTATTACAAGTTTTTGATTTGTATTAGAATCTTGATACTCTATTACATCCCCGTATCGCTCCGCACGCCGCTGTTATTTCTTTGAAGGTACTACCTAGTTTTATATTTTTTTCCGTCGAGAAATTTTGGTTAGGAACTTCATTCACTAACTCAATACAAACAACTTTTTTATTTTCAGCTGTCACTACAAAACTATTTTTGTCATTGTATATAGTAGACATTATTTTTACCTTCTTGAGCGATAAAAAAAATCCGGATAGTAAGGTTTACATGTTCGCTTCGCTCTCATGCATATTGGAGCTGTAACTCATTGCAATGCGAACAGCCCTAACAACAAAACCGGCAGAGCATCACGCCCCACCGGTTCATCTTAACTTATTTCAAATCAGAAATATGTTTCTCCAAATCAATACCCGTTCCTTTTGCTACGCGTTCTGCAAAGACTGGCTCCACTTGGTAGAAGTTGCGCAGATTACGAACACGAATGTCCTCACGTACGCCTTCCCAATCGCCAACGATATTGTTCACTAACGCATCACGTTCCGCGTCAGAATAACGATTCCAAACCTCACGCGCATGACCGAAGTTGTTCGGCTTTTCTTGCTCCAAACGACCAACGATACCCGCGATCAATTCTTGCTCATCTTCCACATAACGCGGCGTTTCTTTCGGCGTGTTGTCATAGCTATTTGGCTCATAGTTAATCGAGCTCGTTTGCTGTTTGAACGGCATTGCGCCATCACGCTGGTTGTTGTTCACATCCACTTTTGGACTGTTAATTGGCAACTGCAAGTAATTCGGGCCTACACGGTGACGCTGCGTATCCGAATACGAGAACAAACGACCTTGTAACATACGATCCTCCGATGGCAAAATTCCCGGTACAAGTACACCAGGGTTAAAACCAACCGATTCCGTTTCCGCAAAAATGTTTTCTGGATTGCGGTTTAGCGTCATCGTTCCAACATGCTCATACGGGAACACGTCTTCAAACCAATCTTTCGTCGCATCAAGCGGGTTAAAATCATAGTTATCGATATCCGCTGGGTCAAGCACTTGAATAAACAAATCCCACTCAGGGAAATCGCCGTTTTCGATCGCTTCATGAAGATCGCGAGTCGCATGGCTGAACTCTTTTGCTTGGATTTGTGACGCTTGGTCTGTCGAAAGGTTCACGATACCCGCTTTTGGCACCCAACGCATTTTGATATAAACGGTTTTGCCTTCTTCGTTTGTCCATTTGAATGCATGGACACTAGAACCACGAATTTGGCGGTAAGAAGCAGGAATTCCTTCATCGCTGAACAAGTATGTAAGCATTGTCACAGCCTCCGGAGTCAAGCTAAAGAAGTCCCAGTAACGGTTTCCGTCTTGCATATTCGTACTTGGATCAGGCTTGAGCGAATGGATAACATCCGGGAATTTAATTGCATCGCGAATAAAGAATACAGGCAAGTTATTACCAACAAAATCATAATTTCCCTCTTCTGTATAAAATTTAACCGCAAATCCACGTGGATCACGCAATGTTTCCGGAGAATGCAAACCATGAATTACAGTAGAAAAACGGGCAAAAACCTCTGTTTCTTGTCCTTCTTCTTGTAAAAATGCTGCTTTCGTATATTTCTTCATGCTATTCTTCACTTTAAATACGCCATGTGCACCAGTTCCACGAGCATGTACGACACGTTCAGGAACACGTTCGCGATCGAAATGAGCTAACTTTTCAATCAGCACGTAATCTTCTAATAATGTTGGTCCACGACGCCCAGCCGTCATCGAATTCTGGTTATCACCGATTGGAACACCTTGGTTTGTTGTTAGTTTTTTTTGTCATTCACACATACCTCCGTTTTTATAATAATTATAAAGTAATACTAACTCTATTCTACAAAACATATGCTCGGAAAACAACTATTAGCCCTTGCAAAAACTAGGTTGATCACTTATATTCAAAAATAAGGATGCCCTTGCACTTGGCGTGAAATCATGCTATTCTATAGATAATTCATATTCTCGTTCCCGATAAGGGAGTAGCAGTAATAGTAAAGTCGTCAATACGGGGCAACCCCGGCTTTACTTGCAATGTCATCATTGTTTGCGAGACCTTACGTTTCTTACGTAAGGTCTTTTTTGCATACTTTTTTGGGAAACACAGTCTATGAAAATCGCACAAAAGGAGACGATAGTATGGCTTTATTCGATTTTTTGAAAGATATGGCAACAGAAAAAGTAACAGATTTACTCGGCGGTGCAGGTGACGTCGTCGATCAAGTAACTGGCGGCGCAACAGATCTCACGGAACAAGCGCAGAACTTAACAGAACAAATCAACCCCGAAGAAATCACAGGTCAAATCAGCGAACAAGCTGGCGGCCTCGTTGATCAAGTAACAGAAAACGCAAATATCACAGAATCGCTTGGTGATGTTGGAAATATCGTGGACGGAATTAAAGACTTATTTGGTGGGAAGTAACAGAGCATGATTAAAAGGCCAAGATGACTACATGAAATCGGTAGTATGTTGGCCTTTCGTGTTTTTAAATTAAAAATCGTTTTATTTTGCTTTTTTGAACAAAAATATAAAACAACTAATTATCTACACAAATTTGACATATTATGAGTGTTACAGTACTATGATTTTGAAAACGAATACATAAAGATCAGGGAGCTAAACCAAATGACTATTTTCAAAATAATATCCAGTGTTCTTCTAGTTGTATATGCTATCCTCTTTATAAATATAATGTATAGCATTATTCAAACACAGAAGGCTTTGCTTACCCTATTTGGATTCAAATCCTGCTTTCTCTCTCCTTTTTAGCAGTGGCCTTGCTAAATTTCACTCAAAAGCGTTACATTCTTGGCGGCGTCTTAACAAGCGCAGTTCTCATGCTTGGGATTAGTATTGCTATTACTACTATTGCATAATAAAAAGCGTTGAACGAACAGCTCAGGCTAGATGTGCACCCCAAAAGTTAGATTTTTGGTCTAACTTTTGGGGTGCACATCGGCTACTCATTCAACGCTTTTATTTACTCAGCTCTCTCCAAAACCCGCTTCAATTTCTTCGTAAACTCGCGTCTTGGAATCATCACACTATGTCCGCAACCTTCACACTTAATCCGAATATCCATTCCCAGTCGGATAATACGCCAACGATTGGTCCCACATGGATGCTGCTTCTTCATTTCAACAATATCATTTAGATTAAAAGTCTGTTCCATACATCTTAATCCTCATCAAACTGAACATCTAAGATTTCTAAAATGCGACCTAAATCGTCCTCAGATAAAAATTCAATCTCAATTTTACCTTTGTTATCACGACGCTTAATAGAAACCGCTGTTCCGAATTTATCACGCAATTGTGATTCGCTTTCTTTGATGAAAATCGGGATTTTTTCTTGCTTTTTAGGTGTTTCACGTGAAACATTCCCGTTCAAATCCCCGACTAATTTCTCCAACTGGCGAACCGTCAAACCATCAGCCACCGTCTTTTTAGCGACTGGCTTGATGTTCTTCTTGTCTTTCAACCCGAGCAGTGCACGAGCGTGTCCCATCGATAACGAACCATCACGAAGCATCACTTGAACTTCTGCTGGCAATGAAAGTAAGCGAACCATATTGGCGATATACGGACGACTTTTTCCTAAACGATCAGCCAATTTCGCTTGCGTTAAGTCCAGATTTTTCATTAGCAAATCGTAGGATTCCGCCTCTTCAAGCACGGATAAATCTTCCCGTTGCAAATTCTCCAAAACGGCTAACTCCATCATTTCGCGATCATCGAGTGTACGAACAACCGCTGGAATAACCTCTAAACCAGCTTCCTTGGCTGCGCGGAAACGACGCTCACCAACAACCAGTTCGTAGCCCTTTGGTTCAGATTTCCGCAAAATAACCGGTTGCAAAATACCGTGGAGCTTGATAGAATCGCGCAATTCGCGGAGTGCTGTAGGATCAAATGTTTTACGTGGTTGATATGGATTTGGACGGATTTCGCCAACAGGGATATTCTGTACTGCTTCTTCGTTCTGATCAATATTATTGAACAGCGCGCTAATCCCTTTTCCTAATCCTTTAGCCATGTGCAATCACTTCCTTTGCAAGATCTACGTATACTTCCGAACCTCGAGATTTGTCATCATACAAAATAATCGGCTTACCGTGACTTGGTGCTTCACTTAAACGAATATTACGTGGAATAATCGTTTCGAACACTTTATTTTGGAAGTATTTCTTCACTTCATCGATAACTTGAATACCTAAATTCGTTCTGGCATCAAGCATCGTCAATAATACGCCTTCAATTTGTAAGTCTGCATTCAGATGTTTTTGAACGATCCGAATCGTATTTAATAGCTGGCTCAAGCCTTCTAGCGCGTAATATTCGCATTGAACAGGGATTAAAACCGTATCAGAAGCAGTTAGCGCATTTAGCGTTAGCAAGCCTAGGGATGGCGGGCAATCAATAATGACATAATCGTAGTTATCACGCACGGAATCAATCGCCTTTTTAAGACGAATTTCGCGTGAAATGGCGGGAACGAGCTCAACCTCTGCTCCAGCAAGTTGAATCGTAGCAGGAACCACTTCTAACGTTTCCATAGCTGTTGGTTTAATGACATCTTTAAGGGCAACATCATCAACTAGCACATCGTAAACACAATGCTCGATCTCACCTTTGTTGATACCAACTCCGCTCGATGCATTCCCTTGCGGATCGATGTCCACAAGCAGTACTTTCTTACCTAAAAACGCAAGACTGGAACTTAAGTTAACAGATGTCGTCGTCTTGCCCACGCCACCTTTTTGATTTGCTAGTGCGATCACTTTGCTCAATCTATTTCACCAACCCTCATATATTAGTAGTTTCGCTACACTTCTCATACTCTATTCTATCAAAAAAATAGGGTTTCGTCTTACTTTATGCGAAAATAAATTTCATTATAGGAAAAAGCCGCGTCAGAAATTTAACGACACGGCTCATTTTTTATGCTTTTTTACGTAAAAATAGAGAGATAACTAGGCCAATAATCGCCATCACTAGGCCGAACGTAAATGCATTACGCGAACCTTCAACGAGTGATGCGGCCAAGTCTTGCGGTCCTGGATTCGTCACAGTCGCCATATATGCTTTTTGGCCCGCCGACAAAATCGTGATCGCCACCGCTGTACCAATTGCACCAGAAACTTGTTGTAACGTATTCATGATCGCTGTACCATCTGGATACATTTTTGGTGGTAGTTGGTTGAGACCGTTCGTCTGCGCTGGCATCATGATCATACAAACGCCAATCATCAGTGCACTATGCAAAAGAACGATCGTCGTAGCAGACGTGTCTAATGTGATTTGTGTTAGGAACCACAGTGTCACAACGGAAACGATAAAACCTGGAACCACGAGTACGCGCGCGCCGAATGCATCGAACAGACGCCCTGTAACCGGTGATAAGAGACCGTTTATCACCCCACCTGGTAAAAGTACTAGTCCTGCTGAAAATGCGGCTAAGGCTAGTCCTGTTTGCAAATAGAGCGGTAATAGTATCATCGTAGACAAAATAATCATGAATGCGATAAAAACGATCAGTAATCCAAGCGTAAACATTGGAAACTTGAAAACACGCAGGTCCATCATCGGTTGATCCATTGTGAGCTGGCGCCAAGCAAATAATGCTAGGCTAACCGCACCGATAATCATAGTCGTAATAACAAGTGCGCTACCCCAGCCACTTTCACCGGCACTACTAAATCCGTATACAATTCCCCCAAAACCGAGCGTCGATAAAATAATCGATAAAATATCAATGCGCGGTTTTGTGATTTCGGATACATTTTTCATATAACGCAGTCCAAAAAGTAATGAGAATACAAGGAACGGTAAAGCGATCCAGAAGATCCAGTTCCATGTTAAGTTTTCGATAATTAGTCCAGAAATCGTTGGTCCAACTGCCGGTGCAAACATGATAACAAGACCGATAAGCCCCATCGCTGAACCCCTTTTATGCTCTGGGAAAATGACCAGAATTGTATTGAACATGAGCGGTAGCAAAAGCCCTGTTCCGATAGCTTGGATGACCCGTGCCACCATCAAGACACCGAAATCTGGTGCTAAAGCTGCAATCAATGTCCCCACAATGGAAAACCCAACCGATGCAAAAAATAGTTTTCGCGTGGTAAACCATTGTAATAAGAGTCCTGAAACTGGTACCAAAATCCCCAGTGTGAGCAAGTACCCCGTCGTTAACCATTGAATGGTTGCTGAACTTACATCAAATACACGAATTAAATCCGTAAGTGCCATATTTAAAGCTGTTTCACTAAACAAGCCTATAAATCCTGCAATTAGAAAAGCCGTAACAATCGGTATCGTCTTAAAGTCCTGTCTTTCTTGCGCTGTTATTGTCTTACTCATAAGAATTCCCCCTCTTCACATTGAATGCGTGAAGGTTTAATTCTAAGGGTTTTCGCGAGTAAAGTCAAGCAAATGAGAACATATGTTTTCAGTCGGTTGTAACTAGCTTGCTTCTATATAAAACAAGTACGGCAACTGCTATCAGAACAATTGCCATAACAGCTGGTGCAGCATGGCCAAGTCTTACATAAATAAAGCCGCCGATGATCGGTCCAATGATGCGGGCTAAAGCTTGGATAGACTGGCTTCCACCTTGAATCCGACCTTGTTCACTCGCATCTGCAGACTTCGAAAGCATACCATTGAACGAAGGCCCAAAGATCGAATCACCGAAACCGAAGATAAATATCCCGATGATAAACAAAGGAGCAGTCGAAAGCAAGGTCGATGCTGCAATAAAGACGTAGCCGGTAATTTCTGCGATCATACCAAGAATCGCTATCTGCTTATCACTCAGTTTTTTCAACAGTTGTGGCATGATGAAAGCTTGTGAAATGATATCTTGAAAACCGATAATCGAGAATACAAGGCCAATAAGTGCCGGTTTCCAGCTAAACGTATCAATTGTAAATTGAGACAAAATAGCTTGCATCGAGCCATTAGGTATCCAAAGTAGGAACGCCGCAATCAGCAATCGATTTAAATTTTTAATAGAAAGGACTTCGAAAAGTTGAGTAAATGGATTCAGTCTTGTAAGCTTGATTTCTTGCAGTCTATTTTTCTTATCTAGGCTTTCAGGCATAAAGAAGAATCCGTAAACTACATTTAGCAAGGCGATAATGGCACCAAAGTAAAGTGGCGCGGCGTAACCGAAATGAGTAGCAAGCAATCCACCTATCGTTGGACCCATCACAGAACCAGCACCAGCCATTGCCCCCACCCAACCGAAGTATTTTGTCCGTTGCTCGCGGGGGGTAATATCCGCAAAGTAGGCGAAAATCGTACTGATACTTCCACCGGTTATACCTTCTATAATGCGCCCAGCAAACAGTACCCACAGCGCTCCTCCAATACCAAAAATGAAAAAGCCGATTGATGCACCGAGAAGACTCACTAGAAGTAATGGACGGCGACCGTATCTATCGCTCAAAGCCCCAAGTACAGGCGCTGCGAAAAACATACAGATAGCGTAAACAGACATTAGTAGCGTCACAACGATAGCCTGATTGGAAGGATCGTTTATGTAAGGCTGCACTAAGAATGGGATGACGGGCGTAATGATACTAAAGCCTATTCCGATAAGAAATACCGAGATAAGACCAAATATTAGAGCGTGTTTGTTGATAGTTTGTTCTGTGTTTTGTTCCTTTGGTGATTTAAGTTTAAACATGTAAATTCTCCTTTGAAATTCGCGTTTTAGTTTCCTTGTCAACAATAATAACATTTTTTAGTTTCCTTGTCAACAAAAAAAGAGTCCCACCTTCCATAATAGAAAGTGGAACTTCCATGTCGCTTACGTTTCATTACTCTGGTTGCCTATCTAATTTCTCTATTTCCGTATCTAAATGCTTGCTATACCTGTCCACAAATCGAAGCATACTATCAAATTGCTCCTCTGTTACTTCCTCAAAAACAACTTTATCGCGTTCTTTAAACTCATTGTGCAGATCATCATGAATTTTATAGACTTTTTTACCTTGTGCAGTTAGGCGAAAATAAATTTCTTTCTTATTATCCGGCTTCTGATAGCTTTCAATTAAGCCTTTTTTTTATGAGTTTCTTCGTCATTTTACTAATAGCTCCGCGTGTCATATAGCAGGAATCCGCAAGTATAGTCACGTTTGAATCGGCGTTTTCCTCCATGTATTCGATGCAATGTACCTCAGAAGGCGTGTATCCTTTAAGGCTCTCCTCCATCTTCAACTTGTTGAGCCAAGCCATCTTATTATACAATTCCCGAACTCGCGCCAACACTTCGTCTTCTTTATTCATGGCCTATCCTCCATTCCGTGCGTTACTAATAGTATAGTCAATTTTTGTTTCTATTTCAACAATATTAAAAAATGGTTCCCGATTAAAATCAGAAACCATTCCGTGATTATTATACAATTTTAGTGAATCGTCAAATGATCCTCTTTAAATTCTGTGGAGACATCGAGCACTTCACACGCTTTTTGATACATCCGCACACTCATATCTGGGTCCCCCGCTTCTAAACGCGAAACAACAAGCGGTGATAAATCAGATTTTAAACTTAAATCTAGTTGTGACCATTTCTTTTTCACACGTTTTGCGAAGATGAGCTGACCTAGACGCGCCGAAAAACTGTCTAAGTAGTGAACGATCGCTTCATTTTCCCATGCCAATGTTTTTAGCGTCTCAAACTCATAATCATCTTTTCCGATGCTAAGTTTCGCTTCAGCGCGGCGCAGGAAAATACGTTTCACTTCCTCACGATATGCGCTCATTTTGTCATTGAATGGGTTGCGATCTTTAAAATAGCCTTTTACGAAGCAATAATACGTTTCTGTCTCAGAAAAAGCCGTAAAGTAAAGCATCCGACAGTTTTTATCCTTGAAATGGACTTTCATTTCTTGAATTGGCTGATCCACTGACGTCTCGATTTTATTTGTTTGCAGTGAATACGACTGATTTTTGCCGATCGTTAAGTGAATTTCGGGTAAAACCTGATGCCCTGTTGTTAATTTTCTTGTTTCTGCTTTTTCTAGTTGCAGTAGGCCTTGTAATAAAAGGGTCGACATTAAAGGTTGTTCGCTTATTAAACTGTGTAGGAAATCATATGCTTGAAATTCATCTTGTTCATCTCTTACAAAAATTATTTTCGCCATACCTTTCGCAGTAGCACGCTTTAAAATGCACTGCTCCCTCCTTTATCTATCGTTATACCTTTATTGTATAGGTTTTCATGAAAAATTGCACCTTACTTGCGCGAGGGAATCTTAATTCTTCTTTTTACCTATTCAAAAATAGAAACGAAAGCAAGAATTAGACTGCCATTCCCGATAAAATATCGACAATGAGCAGTCTAATTTGACACTTCCTTTATGTTATCGCAACTACGCTCAACTATTTTTTACTTAAGTTGTTCAATGTTAATGTCCGCCATAAGTGCATCCAGCTCTTGTTTATTTACAATGTTTTTTTCACTTGGGAATGTCGGTATTTTCTCAAAGTCTACAAGTTCCATTGTGAGATCGAATTTTAGTTTCTGATTTGTTTCTTTATTTTTGTAATCCACTGCCATAACAAGTTTTTCAATACCTTTATCCGCATCTGGTTGCAAAGTCACGGTCATGCTGAGTTGTGTATTATCGTTTTTCATTAGGTTTTTGAGCGTTTCTTGATTGTTCTTATTGGTGGCATGCCATGTTTTTTTTTGCCTCAGATTCCGTTAAACCCGCTACTTTAGCATACAAGCTTATAAAATCTTGATTGGAATAGAACTCCTCTAGCCATGCATTCGCAAGTTCTGTGAGCTCCGTCTTGTTGAGCGTCAACGTAATCATTCCGTCTTCCGCTTGATAATTACTCTTATCTAAGCTGTTTAATTGTTTATAGAGTAGAACAACCGTTTTTTCCACGATAGCCTGAATTTGACCTGCTTGTATACCGGCTGTTTTTTCATCCATGGCTTCGCCGGTTACGTATTGTAAGATTTGTCGCAGATCAAGGTGCCTATCTTTTAAATTTTGATTATTCGTAAGCATCTCAGAAAACACAGAATTTGTTACTAAATCCAGCAGTTGTGTGACTATTGCTGACGTTTCGAAAAAGTCATTCGTTGGAATGAAAATTTGCCCAGTATTCCCATTATGAAAGGCGTGGGTAGTTACATCCAGCGCTGGAAATCCTCCAGTGTGAAGCTCAATAGTATTATAAGCTAGATCACGCTCTGTATCTCGCGATGTTTTGATTGTCAAATTACTCGCTGTTAATGCGTCTGGATTAAATGAATCGAGTGCGGAAAATCCAGCTATCTCTGTTGATTGCAGAGTGAATATAGAAGTATATTGCTTATTTTTAATGATATTTCGAAAAGATGACATGAACTCTGATTTCGGTGAGCTACAAGCAGTTAAAAGTATCGCTATCGATAGGACAATCACAACTAATGCGATGATGGCTTTCTTCATATAAATTTTCCTCCATTAATTCTTGTTATGCGGGTCCATGTATCATGTGTTACCTTAACCACTATTCCATTGACACAGCTTCAATTGGATCTAATTTAGCAGCTTTTCGACTCGGGGCCAAGGCTGCAAGTAAATTGATCAATATATTGATTCCAACTCCAAAAAGAATTTGTCCAAGTGAAAGTTGCACAATATTATAGGAAATATGTTCATAAACAATTGGATTGATAAGCGTTTGAGTAATGATAACTCCAATGACACCCAGAATAGAACTAAAAATCCCTAAAAAGAGCGCTTCGGATACAAATAAATAGCGTATGTCTTTTTTTCTGGCGCCTAGTGCTCGCAAAATACCGATTTCTTTAGTTCGTTCAGAAACAGAGATATACAGGACAACGATTACCATGATAGCAGAAACAAGGAGTGAGATCCCCGCAATAGCTGTTAAAATATAGACCGCAAGATTAATATAAATTGTTACTGTGTCTAAGATTGCACCAACTCCTGTAACGGAAAAACTTACTTTGCTATCTGCCTTCATATCCTTAATCTTATTTTGAACTGCCTTTACATTGGTGGTTTTATCGACTGTAATATTAATAAAATTAGGAGTCAGAGAAAGTTTGTTTTGATCATACATAGCTTCTAGTGTGTCGTAGGAGATAGCCGAACTGCCCTGCTCATCAGAAATACCTGAAACCGTGACTTCTGCTGAAATGATTTTCGGTACATCCGCAGCATCTAAAACTTGCAACGATAATTTGACCTTTTCTCCAATCAAATCTTTATAATTTTTATTAAGCTCTTTTGCTATTCCTTTTTCTAAAAGAATTTCATTTTTTACTGGCGGCTTACCTATTTTAATATCATTTTGTTTTATACTATCCGTAAGTGTTTGAAAAATAGTAGTTTGCGCCTTGTTTTCTGCATAATTTAGCGTGGCTCCGCTGGTAAAAACGCCTTTTTGCACATTCTTAACGTGTTCTAATTTTTTAAGTTTCTCAATATCTTGGCTATTTATCTCTTCGGAATGCTTTACTTGCTGACTATCTTCTCTTTCTTTTACCACCTGAAAGGAATTGGGGTTTACTAGATCGCTAACTTGTTTATTGATATAACCGTTTCCGCCCGCACCTAGAGCCAGCATTAAAAGAACTGAAAAAATACCAATACCGCCACCTAAAACAATGAGGAGGTTTCGCTTAATACCATACATCATGTGACTCCACGCCATTTTAATAAGGCTTGTAAAAGAAAGCGGCTTACTTACCTGCGCTTTTTGTGTTTCAACCGGATATGTTTCACGAAGTCGCTCTTCTTCTTCCACTTTTCCGTCAGCCAAGCGCACAATATAAGTGCCGTAATTAGCGACAGATTGCGAATGGGTAACTACTACAACTAATTTCCCAGACTTAGCGATATTGCCCAAAATCTCCAATACTTCTTTCGTATTTTGAGCATCTAGCGCTCCTGTTGGCTCATCTGCAATAATAATGCTTGGATCGTGGGCTAAGGCTCGAGCAATTGCTACGCGCTGTTTCTGACCACCTGAAAGTTGATTAGGATGTTTCCCCATATGTTGCTCCAAGCCGACTTGTTTTAGTAAATCCGTCGCTCGTGTAACCTGCTCTTCTTTCGTCAAGTTAGTCATTTTTAATGCGATTAACACATTATCTAGCACATTGAGATAATTGATTAAATTGAAGGATTGGAAAATGAAACCGATCGTATCTCGGCGGTACAAATCAAGCTCTTTCTCAGTGCTTGCTTTGATATTCTTTCCATTCACGACCACTTCTCCAGTATATTTATTGTCTAATCCGCCAATAATATTCATCAAAGTTGACTTGCCGCCTCCAGATTCTCCTAAAATAGAAATAAATTCTCCACGACCAATTTCTAAGTCAATCCCTTGGAGCACTGGAAATTCTTCCTTATTTAAATAATACGATTTCTGGATACTTTGTAATTTTAACAAGATAGCTCCGTTTTCTTCAGAAAGGAATTTAGTTAATTTTTGAGCAATCCATTTGCCCTTCTTAACTGGAAAATTATGATCCCCGGAAACAGTGCCTATCCGAGCATCGGGTATTCTTTTTTCCAATAGCTTTCCTGTTTGAATAAATGGAGACCGAGTACCGTATAATAACAAAACTGGTTTCTTTATCATACTGATTTTGTCTTCTGTTAGCAAACTTTGACTCGTAGAAATTGCATCAATCAGCTGACCTTGATTCATAATCTTATCTATTTTTTTCTCTGTTTGATCGGCTACACTATTTTTTACAGCTATCCCAACAGATTTTTTATACGCTTGAAGCATCTCTTCACTATTTAGGGATACATTTTTAAAATAGTCTTCATTTAAGAGAGGCGCATCAATTAAAGTAAGTGTTTTAACTCTCGTTGGATGAGTAATAGCCGTATACAGTGCCGTAGTTCCACCATAACTATAGCCTACAATATCTGCATTCTTAACATTGTAAAAGTCCATTATTTTGATCAGTTCTTCGGAAAGTGAGGCAATCGAAAAACCATCATCATTCCATTCACTCATACCATGACCTCTCAAATCATATAAGATAACGCGCTTATTTTTGGCTATTTCCGGTCCAATAGTCATGTAGTAAAGCGATAAATTTGTAAAAAGTCCGTGCAACATGATTACTGTTTCTTCTCCAGATGGATTTATTTCAACTGTATGAATTTTTCGTCCTTCTATTTCTATATAATCCATTTATTCTCCTTACTTCAGAAGAGAGAGGCACCGAGTTTCTACCACAAGCTCACGCCCAAACAGAAAACGGTAAATCCTCTCCATTCGATCAATATATTATTTTAACGCCTTAATGATACACGTTCTATCATTTATGAAGCCAACTGGTTAAAATCACTGTTTGTGGACAATAAACTCCACGACATCACCAACAGTCATATTCATAATTTTCCTCATTGATTTTTTAGAAATCCAGCCGACAAATTTTGTGCTCATATCGTATTCTTTTTTTACCTTCTCTGCGAAAACAACGATTTGAATACTGTCCATTTCTAAGTCTTGGACAAAACGGCTGGATGGGGCAATCTCAATAAATTCAGCTACGTCTTCCCCAATGATATCTACAATGAATTCCTTTAATGTCAAGAATACTTGCTGTCCCTTTAAATTGTCCATCCAACCACGTACTTTCCTTCAACAACAGATGTCTTCACACAATCATCATTCACGTACAGGTTATTATTTTCAACCTTCGTGACTTCAAATTTTTGTGGCTGTCCTTTAAAGCCCGTTCCTGCTTTTTTAGCACTTGCTTCTTTAGCTACCCAGAAACGGATGATATCTTCTGGCTGGTTTCCTAGTTTTTGAAGAATAGCTCGTTCTTTGTCCGTGAACGCTGCATTCAAGAAATCCGCATTTTTTTCTTCAATGAATTCAATGTCTATCCCAACTGCATGATCTGCTACCATAGCTACACCAATATTTTCTTTGTGAGCAATCGATACATGATAATTGTCTGCTTTATCTCGACTCATTTCATGACCTCGCACAACCGGTTTTCCTTGTTCGTCATGCTCAGAAAAGATCTCAATTGGATAAATCATATCTTCTTTGTCTGCCGCTATATGGTGACGCACTGCATCTTTTAAAGCAATCCGGCTGATAAGGAACTGACGCTGTAATTTGGAAGATTCTAGTGACTCTGACATTTGTCTGTCCTGCTCGTTCAAATACCGTTTCGAAAGCAATCCTAAAATATTCTCTTGGTTGGTATTATTGAACATGAATACGCCAGGCTCTAGTTGTTCTGCCAGAATGTTCTTCTGCGGTTTCAAGATAACATACCAAACAGGTAACTGATTCTCAAATCGCTGGCAAACAAAGTCTTTTGCAACTGACCAAACTTTGCCTCCGCGTTTTAAAATCATATTTCCTGCAATGACAGATTCACTCATCCGAGTAATTTGTAGGGTGTGCTCAAATGTACCTTGTTGGTCAAATATATCTTCATATAAGTCCATCTCTTTTAAGCGTACTGGGAAAGAAATCGTATTCTTCTTGGCAGTCAAATGTAAAAATAGACCTAGTTGTTGACCCATAATATCAAGTAGAGAACCTTTTCCTTCTCGTTTTTCAGCAGAAGTTAGCATACCTCTTGAGGCTACTTTCGACACTTCTTTACAAGAATGATACTGAGGTCCATGGAAGGAGAATAGATCATAGAACTCTTCACTTGTATATGGTTTCATAATGCTCTCGCCAATATCAATTTTACCAACGTACTCTTTTGGTTGCGCTGGCCATTGGTCTGCAAACACAAACTCTGCTTTAGCATACGAACCGAGTTGTAATGAAATCGTATCTTCTGATAACCATTTTCCAGCTACTGTTTCATCAAATGGTTTTTCTAAGCCAATCCATTGATATGCAGCTACATTCCGAATTTTGATCAGCTTTTTACCTGGCATTCTTTTCTTGGCAATCTCAGATAATAATTCAATCGTCATGGTGAATGGTACGACAAGATTTAGATCTTCCTGATTGTCCCACCATTTTGGCTGACGAACAATCGAATGGTCGACCAGATAAGGATGATCTTTAAAATCCAGGGATAACGGTTCTTCAAAAGGTGCTAAATTTCTCGTCTCTTTTGTCTTAGTTACCGAACGGCTTGGAACAGCCGCGCGCTCTTTGCCACCAGAAGCTTGTATCCGTTTTTCAAATAATTGTTCTATTTCTTTCTGAACTTTCACTGCATCACGGATATTGTCCTGAAGCATCGCTGGGATCGGCATCTGATGCTCCTTATTTAAAGAAGCTTCTGAAAGAGTAGTGAAACCATCTTCCCCGTATCTTTGTGCAACTGCCTCTTTTAATTCTGGTAAATCAGTGATAATGCTTGGTGCGCCGCGTGGAATCACAAATAAACTATTATCTACTTGGTATGCCGGCTTTACACCTAAGAAAGTAGGATCTATTTCTTTTCCTTCCACAAAAAGTAGCGCTTGAACTCTGCGAAGTTGGTCTGCACCATCACGCATGGAAACATTGGCTTCTATCGCGCCGAAATCTTTGCCCTTCAACGTATCTTCTACAAAATTCGTTAATGGTCCTCGCCCAATTTGAATAAAAATACGCGCATTTTCTTCTTTGTAGAGTTTTTCGATTAAACCGCGGAAATATACGGGTTTAAATAGTTGCTCTGAAACTAATTCTACGTATTTTTCTTTTTCATGAGGGATGCATTCAAGCGTAGCAGAAGACCAAACAGGAGCTTTTCCTTTTTTCACTTCTACATGTTCTAAAAATTCTTTATTTTTATCCATACTACCCGCAATTAGAGGGGTGTGCCAGCCTACAGAAATAGGCATTTGGGTATAAAAGATGCTTTGTTGATCGAGCAACGAGCATAATTTTTCAACGGCATCATGTTTTCCACTAAACAATACTTGGTTAGGACAATTATCATTCGCCATGTAAAGTTCTGGAATTTCATTGCACCATTGTTCAGCTTTTTCTAAGCCGACACCACTTACAGCAATTAGAGGATAGTCGACTAGCTCATCCCAATCTCGCATAATTTCGACCATTTTATTGCCGTTTCCTTCTACCATCTGAGCGTATCGTACAGCTTGCCATTCCCCGATACTATGCCCTAAATACATATCCGCTTCAATGTTCAGTTTATCCAGCGATTGCGTGGTCACTGCGTTAATATGATCCGCTAAAATAGAAGCTCTATCTGTTTCTTTATTAATATCTAACGCACTCACAAATTCATTTGTGCTGGTTGCGGGCGTACCAATAAATTCTTCCATGCTTGGTAAATCAAAGCTGTCACTAAGAGAAATAGTCTCGCTTTCCCAATTTGGATTGAAGCCTGGGAACATAAAAGCAATCTTACCGCCGTTTAACAACATTGGATTATTGCTATACCAAATATCAAAACGACTATGCCAAGTTTTTCCTTTTTCAATAATAGAGATAGCGCGTTCTATTCTATCTTCTGTCGGGTCAAATATAACAAGACGATAGTTCCCGCCCGTATTCGTATAGTCTCCCTTTTTTATTTTTTCAATGAGCTGCCCATTGCTTTTTGCAGAAATCATTAATGCTTCACCAAAATATGGTTTCTTACGTTGCGGTTTGGCATCTGCTGGCGCTTCATATGCTGTGAGGATGGCATGTGCGTTAATTCCGCCAAATCCAAAAGCGTTGACACCAGCCACTAATGGTAATTCACTTGCTTTCCAATCCATAAGTTCTTGTGGTGGCATAAAACGTGATTCAAACATTTCGGGTAACGGATTTTCACAATGCAAAGTTGGTGGTATCTTTTTATGATAAAGAGACAGAGCCGCCTTGATGACACCAATCATTCCAGCTGCGGGCATCGCATGACCAATATTCGATTTAACAGACCCCACATACGCTTTTTTATGGTTGTTATCTCCAAAAAAAGTTTTCAATGTCGTAATTTCTGTTTTATCCCCTACAACCGTTGCTGTTCCGTGAGCTTCTATATAGCCTAATTCTTCTGGATTCATCCCAGCTTTTCCCCATGCTTTTTCTAAAACTCTTACTTGGCCTTCGACGGAAGTAACCGTTACATGCGTTCCAGCTCCGTCACTACAAATAGCCGATTCTTTGATGACCGCATAAATTTTATCGCCATCTTCTTGTGCTTTTTTCAAGGTTTTTAAAACGACAAATCCTCCACCTTGACCAACTAATAATCCGTCGGCATCTTCACTGAATGGCGCAATTTTTTGTTTTCTGGACATAGCTCCGAGCATATCAAATGCTCCCCAGAACATGGCACTGTGCGCGCTGTGCATTCCTCCTGCAACAGCGATATCGCACTCACCGCTACGCAATAATTCCATGGAGTGGTTAATCGCGACAATCCCACTGGCACAAGCCGCATCAACTGTGTACGCAGGACCTTGCATATCAAATTTGTTAGCCACAAGCGAGGCTACCAGGTTAGGCATTGTTCCAATTGCCATATCTGCTTGGTAACGTCCTTGCTTGCCTTGATAAGCCTCTTTTACTTTTTCTAAATCTTCGTCTTTCAATTCTGGTAAAGTTGTTTTAAGAAGAGAAGTAAATTGTCGCGCCATACGAATAATTTCAAGACTTCGTAGCGGAACCACTCCAGAAAAATTTCCTTTTCCAATAATGATACTGCCTTTTTTAAGAGAGATTTCTTTCTCGAATACACCTGCATCGGCAAGAGCTTGTTCAGCTCCTGCCATTGAGATTAGCTGATCTGGCTCTATGCCATCAGCTGCTACAGGTAAAATACCATACCGAAGAGGATCTACTTTAAATGCTTTACTAAAACCGCCTCGCTTACAATAAAAACGGTCAACACCATTTGGAGTCCCTTCAAAGTGATACGGATCGATAATATCGCTAGGAGCATCTGTGATAAAATCTTTCCCTTGAGATATCCCTTGCCAAAATTCTTCCACGCTATCTCCGGCTGGAGAAAAGACCGACATGCCAACAATCGCAATATCTTGGTTAGTTGTCTTCTTGTCAGACATTTGTCATACTCCTTTTCTCCGCTATCAGCGCCTCATCGATAAAATTAGCCATATTTTCCTCTTCTCCCGCGATGGCTAAAACGCGTGCATTTGTTCCATGGAAAATTTCTTTCACAAAGAAATCTCCGCCTTTATCTAACTCTATAAAGCTGATTCCTTTTTTACGGAACTCACTTTCTAATCCTGCGTCTACCATACCCGCACCCTTCCAAGGTCCCCAGTTAAATGATTTGATAACCATTGTTGGGTTCGCGGTTTGGAAATTGGTTATTGCAGCATCCATCGCACTGTTTCCAGAAGAATAATCACATTGACCTGCGTTGCCGAATGCAGAAGAGATAGAGCTAAATAGAACCAATAATTTTAATTCTGTCGCTAGTTCTTCCATGATGACCTCTAATGGCAATACCTTTGTGTTATAAACACGTTCAAAAGAAGCCAACTCTTTGTTTTTAAATAATTTATCTTCAAGAATTCCAGCTGCATGAATGACACCGTCTATTTGACCATATTCTTCTTTTACATCCGCAATCAATTGACGCAGCTCGTCTTGGTCTGTTACATAAGCTTTTTTTATACGTTACTTTGCCTCCGCTTTTTTCCACGAGAGCGATCGACGAAGCTATTTGTTTTGTTTTAAAAAATTTCTTTTGCTTGCACTTCAATCTCTTTTGGTTGTTTCATGCCTTCTACTGTAATTAAGTGTTGGCGAATTTCTTCGATTGTTTCTAAATCTTTATGTGCTTCATTTACGCCGTTAAATTCTGTTCTTCCGACTAACACATAGTGACATGGGCACTCTTTTGCAAACTTAGATAGTAAGTGCGGTGTTATACCTTGAGCACCACCTAATGCTAAAACAACAGATTCTGGATTTAATGCAAGGGCTGATTTGCTTAATTCTTCCTCATTTAAATTGACTATTTTAGGAACAACTTTAAAGCGTTCTTTTCCTTCATAAACAATTTCTGGATAGTTGTTTTCAGAAGCTAATTCTTGGAGCACAATCGCACCCAATTCTTTGTTATCCAATACACCCGTTACCGTTATGGAACAGAAATCAATATCCGCGTACTCATGAGCAAGTGCTTTAATAAGCCCTGCGAAACCTTCTGGTACCACGTTTTCTTCCTTACTTGGCGTATCATCTAATGCAATAACCCATTCTAACGGAGTCATCTCAGATTGTTTCAACAAGTTAAATAGTTGTTTCGCGCCAGTCTGTTCTTTATTTTCAACAGAATGAATCATGATTAACCCGTGACACTCGTTCAAGGCCATCTCTTCCACTAAACCGGCATTGGCTCCGAGCTGATCCAACGCATCTATGATCTGTGTGCCTAAATCTGTATTTCCTGTAGCTATGGCAAACATTTTACCTTTGACACGATCCAAGTTCATTTCATCGATCGGAGTTGAGGTTTTTTCTATGATCATGCGAACAACATCATTTTGTAGTAACTCTTCTTCTTTGTCCGTGGAAGCTAAGTGGTCTAGCGCCGATACTCCTTCAAATTCTGTAGAACTTGAGGTCGAAGCAGCTCCTTCTTCCACTGATTTTCCGATTTCCTCTATCCAGAAAACAAGATCTCTAAATTTCTTAATAGAAATCATCTTCTCGAAAAATTCATCCATTCCGCCATCTTGGCTTTCAGGTAAGGCTACACGCTCTCCTAAAGCTCCGATGATCTCCATTTTCTTAATGCTGTCGATACTTAAATCAGCTTCTAAGTCCATATCTAAGTCCAACATTTCTATTGGATATCCTGTTTTCTCACTAACAATTTCTAAGATAATATTTGCTATTTCTTCAGAAGAAAGGCTTGCAACCTCTGGAAGGCCACTGGATTCTCCCACTACCTCTGTTTCCGTGAGCTCAATGAAATTATCATTTTGATGGAGCGTTTCAGGAGCATTGCTATAAGCAACTTGTCTACGCTCTGTTGCCATGCGTGGAGAAATATCTGGGCTTCCTAAATACCCCAACATTACATCTCTTTGATCTTGAACCATTGCATTCATATTATCTAAATATGCCATAACAATGTCTTCTGGATTACCAGATCCTGAGTAATTTTTCTTCAATCTATCCAGTGAAAGAATCTCTCCTTGGACTTGTTTCCCGGCATGAGCAGGTAGTTCTCCTTTTTCTGGCATTGCAGCTCGACCATCTACATTCCATACAGTTGCATTCTTTTTATATTTGTCCGTATTTTCTAAATCAATCAACGTGACCTTCCTTTCTTTAAACATATTTTCCATATTTATAGTTCTGCCTGTTGTCATATATTTAGCTAAAGCTTGCAAGAAATAGGTTACCCCTTCTTCATTCGAGCGTTCTACTTGAATAGGAACAATTTTATCCGAATCTAGCGTCTTATTAACCAAACCAACAAGTGTGCCACCTGGACCAACTTCAACAAAAATACGTGCACCATCTTCGTACATAGCTTCGATTTGTTCCACAAAACGAACTGGTTTTACGACATGTTCTGCCAATCGTTTTTGTATAGCTGCTGGGTCTTGTGGGTAGGTTTTAGAAGTCGTATTTGACCATACTGGCAAAGTTGCTTTCTTAAATTTAACTTTACTCAATGCTTCGGCAAAGTAACCTTGGGCATCTGCTAACAAAGGGCTATGAAACGCGCAGGATACATTGATTTCAGTGTATGAGATTTGCATTTCTTCTGCTTTTTTAACGAACAATTCCATTCCTTTTTGGCTTGCTGCAATAACAGTTTGTTGCGGAGAGTTATAATTAACTGCCCAAACTTCTTCTAATTCTGCAATCATCGCATCGACTGTATTTGTGTCGGTATGAACAGCTGCCATTTTTCCAGCATCTTCACCTACTGAGGCCAAAATAGCTTCTGCACGGCTTTCACTTAATTTGACCAAGTTATCTGTATCAAATACTCCAGCGAAACGGAGTGCAGGAAGTTCCCCGTAACTGTGGCCTGCAACCATATCTGGTTGAATACCGAACGCAGTCAGCAATTCAGAAATGGCCGTATCCACGATTCCAAGAAGAGGTTGTGCATTTTTTGTATCCTTTATTCTTTCTTGTTGTGCGCGTCTTTCTTCTGGTGTGAAGGCCTGGTTTGGGAACAAGATTTCCTCGTACTGTTCATTCCCTTTTAAAAGACTGCGCAATTGTGGGAATACCATAAATAAATCTGCTGCCATATTGATACGTTGGCTTCCTTGACCAGAGAACATAAAGGCCACTTTTCCATCTACTTTCGCCAGTTTTTGAATATTTTCATCTGTTTGACCTTCTTTAGCCATCTCAATGCGAGCCAGTAACTCTTCTCTTGTTTTAGCTACAATGACATATTGAACAGTTTTGTCTTGGCCATATTTAAAGGTAGAGTAAGCAATGTCTCTCAATTTCAACTTATCATTTATTTTGTAAACAGATCTAACTTTTTTCATTAATTCAACAGCTTCTTCTGGTGTTTCTCCAGAAAAAACAAATAATTCAGACGGCCAATGCTCGATTGGAGTATCAGCTACTTCGTTGTCATAATTTTGAATAATCGTATGGAAGTTGGTCCCACCAAACCCAAAACCGCTAATTCCTGCAATACGACGTTCTGCATTCCAGAAACTCGATTTTTCAGTCCGGAAAGAAAATGGGCTACTAGGGAAGTATGCTGCATTTGGCTGATTTAAATGCAAAGTCGGCGGGAATATACCGTAGCGCACACTGTTAACAGCTTTCATTAAGCCCGCAACCCCAGCGGCACATTTTGTATGGCCGATTTGAGATTTTACTGATCCTAACTTGATGCTACCTGGTTCTGAACCACTGTCTACGAACAAATCGGTCAGTGCATTTAGCTCGATTTGATCCCCTACGGCAGTACCTGTCCCATGCGCTTCAATCAAGCCGACGTCTAAAGGATTAATTCCAGCAGTTTCGTATGCTTGCTCTAACGCTTTTATTTGTCCTCTACGACTTGGTGCTGTGAGCCCTAAGCTTTTTCCATCACTACTTGCTCCTATACCTTTAATAACAGCTAAAATATTGTTGCCATCTTGTTTTGCATCTTCCAATCTTTTTAGAACGACAACTCCAACACCTTCTCCAAGAGCTATACCATCTGCACTTTCATCAAAAGTCGCGCAACGCCCTTTTTTAGACAATGCAAATGTGCTAGAAAACATCAAGAAGTCATAAATACTGTTATGCAAATCCGCCCCACCTAAAATAACCATGTTGGCTTTTTCTGTCGTTAGCTCTGATAAGGCTATATCTAAAGCAGCTAGCGATGAAGCACACGCGGCATCTACTGTGAAATTACGTCCACCTGTGTTCAAGCGGTTAGAGATTCTCCCAGCAATAACGTTTGATAATACTCCAGGGAACGAATCTTCTGTTAATCTTGGTAAAATTTCTTTGGCCTCTTCTGGCAATTCACCAAGCAATTGCTGTAATCCCGCTCGAGATCCGTAAGATGTCGCCAATTCTCCTGCGCCTTGAGCACCGAATATGACAGAAGTTTCTTCAAAATCACCATTGTCCAGGTCTGAATACCCAGCATTTTCTAATGCTCGTTTCGTCACAAGTAGACTCAATAATTGAACCGGTTCAACGGCTGCTAAAGATTGTGGCGTAATTCCAAATTCCAAAGCATCAAAGTCATGCTTACCTAAAAATCCGCCCCACTTAGAAACTACGTGATCTGTATCTTTTGTTTCAGGATCATAAAACATCTCTTTAGACCAACGCTCATCTGGTACTTCTGTTATGCAATCTTGTCCAAAAACAATATTGCTCCAATACTGTTCGTTATCCTCGGCACCTGGGAAAAGTCCTGCCATACCTACAATAGCTACATCAACCGATTTAGAATCATTCGTTGTACTTTCTGGTAGTGCAATCTTATCTGTTATCGCTCTACTACCTTCACCAATCATTTTATGAATTTCTTTGATAGGACGTATCTTATTACTAAAAGCAGTAATAGCCCCAGTCATAAATAAACCATTTTCAAGCTGTTCTTCCGACGGTAATGGAACAAGTTGATCCCCTTGGCGCTCTATGCCTTTTGAAGCGATCCGAAGCCTCCCAAGATTTAGGTCTTCCAGTTTAAGAAGTAATTCTCCTGAATCCATGCCCTCCGCTATCATTCTTGCTTTTTCTGCATTGAAAAAATCGGTAAAAGTCGATGGCGCACAACGCGTATGTTGTCCTTTACCGGCATCAAGAATCAACGTTTGATTTTTTTCTACTAAAATATTTTGATATGTGCTCGTAATTGCTTTACGTTCCACAATTTCGTTAGAATACAAATAGGCTGTTCCACATAATAAGCCAACTTTTACATCCCTAACTGCTAAAGGAGCGGTCATAATACGAACAAACGCAGCTGATAAATCATCATGAATACCACCAGCAAAAAACGCAGTTACCTCTGATGGCTTGTTAATTTTCAATATTTTATTGATTTGCTTTTCCCATAAAATCGTAGAATAAATAGATCCAACATGCCCGCCGCTCTCTCTACCTTCAAAGATAAACTTACGCGCACCATCTTTAATAAACATATCCAAAAGACCAGGCGCAGGTGTATGGATTAAAACTTTAATACCCGCATTTTCAAATACTTTAGCTTGTGCTGGTCTACCGCCTGCAATTAAAACATGTGTAGGCTTTGCTTTTAATATCAATCGTGTCTGCTCTTCCAATATCGAAGGATAAATGAAGCCTAAAATCCCCACACCCCAAGGTTTATCTCCTAAAATTTCAGCTGTTTTTTCTAGAGCATTTTCTGCGACTTCTCCAGAAAGCATGCTCATGGCAAAAAACGGTAATCCTCCACCCAATGCTACATCATCTAAAAATTCTGGTATATCACTGACACGCGCCATCGGACCTTGCGCGATGGGGTACTTTATACCCAATTCTTCAGAAAGTGCTGAATCTTGTCCAAATGTATCGTGTTGTTTTGCTTGTTTCACATGCGAAACAATCGCGCGAGAAATAGCTTTTACCAAATATTTCAGATGCCTATATTCGCCTACCAAGTCAACAGCTAGCAATATATCTTGCCCTAACGTTAGCTGCTCTTTATTTGGTAATATATAAAATTTATAACCGTCATTGTCTTGAATTTCGTTGCCGCTCAGATGACTAAGATGTTTTTTATCTGCCTCTGGAAGGGAGCATTCAGGAAATAATGCTACTTGGGAATCCATAACAATTCCTGCTGCACCAAGAGCACTGTAAGCTGCTGCACTGTGTACACCTACTCCACCTTGAATGAAAACTTCCACTTCTTTACACAACTCATTGATTTGTTGGAACATCAAGAAAGATGTTTCATTTCCACTCAATCCAGCCCCTTCTGCTCCCTTGATAATTAATTTGCTTGCATTCTGATATACTGCTTCTTGCGCTTCTTTAACAGAATGGATCTGCCATACCACTTCTTGCTCTTTACTATCTGGAAAGCCCCACGGCTGAATAACTGTTGTTGCATTTATTGGCAATTCTATATCTGTCATACTTAGATCTGAAATACAAACACCAAAATGGTCTATCCTCATCGCTAATTCTTTCAATGCTTCTTTTGCTTGTTCCATATTCCTGCCCAGATGCAAAACAGGAAAACCTCCAGCTTTTTTAACCTCCACTGCAAGTCTTACGTCTGGTTTTTCAAAAGGGGTTATCACCCAAAAATTTAAATTCATACCCTACCTCAACTTTCTTAAACTACGTGCTAGGATGAATGATACCAAAAAATTTCTCTTTAATCAATGCATTATTTTTTTTCTCGAATTAATCTAATTCATTGGATTACACCGTTGATTGAAACTCGAAAAAATAGATATAGTACGATAAATTACTTAACTCCATAAAAAGGGGAAAGGGATAAAAAAACTTAAAAAGGACGCATTTTTATAGAGCCGTACGTCAGCCTTAGCTTTCAAAGTTGACACGAGTTCTGAAGCTATGTTATCACTGTGTACTTCTGATGCGAGCTAGCCCCCTTAACAATTACTATTTACGCAATATATCGAAAGCAAGAAAAACGTAGATATGAAGTCAGTCCGTTTGATTTGAAGGCGATAGAAAATGTTGATTAATCTACGAAAACAACTCTGCCATGTTTCCCTGAAAGTTGATTAATATCATCAAAAAAAATTTTAATAAATTGCAAACTAGTAGCTCGATGTACTTTGAAAGCATTTTCATTGGGAGACTCTTTTTTTACCTACTGTTTTCAATTGTGAGTTCGAGCAATAAAAAAAAACAGAAATCCTGTATTTCGGAGATCTGTTTTGGAAAGTTCATTTTGTTTTTTGTTTTGGAATTTGGATCGTGATTTGATAATAATCATCAGACTCTTCCTCTTCCATTTGTAAATTCATTCCATTATCTTGAACCATCGTTACCGACTGCTTAATCGTGTTGACCGCTATTCGAACGTCACGGCTGATCGCCTGGCGTTTCGGTTTTGCTTTTTTGGGTTTTGGTTTCGCAATTAGTGTTTCAATATGTTGCTCCGTTTCTTTCACGTTCCATTTGTTCTCGATAATTTTTGAGAGAACCTCTAATTGTTGCTCTTCCGTCTCTAAAATAAGTAAGGAACGACCATGACGCTCTGAGATTTGTTTATTTAAAACGGCTTGCTGCGCTGCTTCAGGTAATCTTAGTAAACGTATTTTATTGGCAATTGCGGATTGACTTTTACCAACGCGTTGAGCTAGTGCTTCTTGGGTTACTTCTTGCATGTCCAGCAAGCTTTGATAGGCTTTAGCTTCTTCGATTGGTGTCAATTCTTCGCGCTGCAAATTTTCAATCAAGGCGATCGATGCTACTTCATCATCTGCCAGGTTTTGAATAATAGCTGGAATGCTGTCCCATGCTAATGAAGAAACAGCACGAAACCTACGCTCACCAGCGATAATTTCATATTTTTCAGGCTCATATTCACGCACAACAATTGGCTGAATAACTCCATGAATACGGATCGTTCTAGCTAGTTCTTCAATTTTGGACGAATCAAAGACCGTTCTGGGCTGATAACGATTTGGAATGATGGCTGCAACAGGAAGTTCCACGATTTGTTGCGTAAACTCCTCCACGGTTTCTTCCGTTTCAATCTCAATATATTCCTTATCTTTCTTTCCGAATAAGCGCGAAAAAGGCATTATCAAATCATCCCTTCTAAATGTTAAGCATGAATATTGTCCAACATGTCGACAAACGCTCATTTCAGTGGACATCTCGAACTCGGGTTCGGGTTCGGCGAGATGTCTACGGAAATCGGTTGTTCGATAGTTTGTAACTTCACCTTATCTACTCTGTCCATTTTAGCAGAAAATTGTTCATAAATATATGCTTTTTATTCAATTGGCTGTTTGTTTGGCGTACCAGCTTTGCGCGGGTACTTGTTTGGCGTCTCTTTTACTTTTTCAATCAAATATAAATTGCGTTCGCTTTCTTCGATTGGTAAGGAAAACGCGTAGTGATCTTTGACCTTCCCGCCAAGTGTTGCGATCGCTTTCGCTCCGATTTTCAGCTCTTGCTCGGCCTGCATCGCCTTCATCGCTAGGAAAAAACCGCCTTTTTTGACAAGCGGTAAACAAAGTTCCGTCAGCACACTCATTCTGGCTACAGCACGAGCAGTAACCAAGTCAAAGCTCCCACGAAACGCTTTATCTTGGCCAAATTCTTCAGCTCTTGCGTGGTGGAAATGGATATTATCCAGCTTCAATTCCGCAGCAAGTGCATCTAAAAAGGTAATCCGTTTTTGTAAGGAATCCACGATGGTTACATCCAAATTTGGGAAGCAAATCTTGATTGGAATACTTGGAAAACCCGCACCCGCACCAACATCACAAACCGTTCCTACCTTTTGAAAATCAACATAAAAAGTAGCCGAGATTGAATCATAGAAATGCTTCAAATACACTTCATCGCGATCTGTAATTGCCGTCAAATTCATTTTTTCGTTCCATTCTACAAGCATCTTGAAGTATATGTCAAATTGCACCATTTGTTCATCTGATAACTCGATACCTTTTTGCAATAACTGTTCTCTAAACTGTTCTGGATTCACGTTTTTCCCTCACTTTGTTTTCGCGATTTTTCCTTGCTCAATATAAACTAACAAGATGGAAATATCTGCTGGATTAACACCTGAAATACGGCTAGCCTGCGCAATCGAGAGCGGTTGGATTTTTTTCAATTTCTCCAAAGCTTCTGTTGCTAAGCTACCAATCGCATCATAATCTATATTTTCAGGGATTTTTTTGCCTTCCATACGCTTCATTTTTTCCACTTGGTTCAATGATTTCTCGATATAACCTTCGTATTTAATCTGAATTTCGACCTGTTCTTCGATATCTGGAGTCAATGATGTTTCACGTGGAACAATTCCCATCAAAATATCATACGTAATCTCCGGGCGTCTCAAGAAATCCGCAGCTAAAACGCCATCCTTGAGCTCCGTGCTACCCATATCAACTAACATTTTTTGAACAGCCGCAGTCGGTTTGATACGTGTCGTTTTCAGTCGTTGTTTTTCAGCCTCAATAGCTTCACGTTTCGCTACAAAACGAGCATAACGTTCATCACTGATTAGACCAATTTCATGACCAATCTCTGTTAAGCGCAAATCGGCATTGTCGTGGCGTAACAACAAGCGATACTCCGCACGAGACGTCAATAAGCGATATGGCTCATCCGTTCCCTTCGTTACAAGATCGTCAATGAGAACACCGATATAGCCTTGATCGCGCCCAAGCACAACCGGCTCTTTCCCAAATGCACGGCGCGCTGCGTTGATTCCAGCCATTAAGCCTTGTCCTGCAGCCTCCTCATAGCCACTTGTCCCATTCAACTGACCTGCCGTATATAAATTCTCGATTCGCTTCGTTTCAAGCGACGGCCACAATTGCTCTGGCATCACTGCATCATATTCAATGGCATATCCAACACGCATCATTTCCACATTCTCAAGACCAGGAATCGTCGCCAACATATCGCGCTGCACATCCTCTGGCAAACTCGTTGACAAACCTTGCACGTAAACCTCTTCCGTATTACGACCCTCAGGCTCTAAGAAAATTTGATGGCGCGGCTTATCGCTAAAACGCACAATCTTGTCTTCAATCGACGGGCAATAACGCGCACCCGTTCCCTTTTTAGTTGCGGTGAACATCGGTGAACGATGCAAATTCTTCTCGATGATTTGATGTGTCGCCTCATTCGTGTACGTCAACCAACATGGCAACTGATCCATAATGAAGTCCACCGTTTCATAACTAAATGCACGCGGAACATCGTCTCCAGGTTGCTCTTCCGTTTGCGAATAATCGATCGAACTCGACTTCACACGCGGCGGTGTACCTGTTTTAAAACGACGCAACTCAAAACCTAGCTCTTCCAAGTGCTCAGAAAGCTTGATAGACGGCTGCTGATTGTTCGGACCACTCGAATAACGCAGTTCCCCGACAATAATCTCACCACGTGAAAATGTCCCCGTTGTCAACACGAC
Organism: Listeria grandensis FSL F6-0971; assembly: GCF_000525835.1. Taxonomy (GTDB): domain Bacteria; phylum Bacillota; class Bacilli; order Lactobacillales; family Listeriaceae; genus Listeria_A; species Listeria_A grandensis. The sequence goes on along the minus strand of NZ_AODD01000012.1, from coordinate 34,683 downwards.
CGTTTTCGCGTAATAAATCGCGCCGCTGTTCGTGATGACACCTTTACAAACACCATCCTCCACAACAAGACGATCTACCAAGCCTTGACGCAGCGTGATATTTTCTTCTTTTTCAATCGTATGCTTCATTTCGTGTTGATAATCCCATTTATCCGATTGCGCACGCAACGCACGAACCGCTGGACCTTTTCCGGTGTTTAGCATCCGCATTTGAATGTGCGTTTTATCCGTATTTCGTCCCATTTCACCGCCGAGCGCATCGATTTCACGCACAACGACGCCTTTTGCCGGTCCTCCGACAGAAGGATTACAAGGCATGAACGCCACCATATCTAAATTAATTGTGAGCATCAATGTTTTCGCGCCGATTCGACCACTAGCTAAGCCCGCTTCCACGCCCGCATGTCCCGCACCAACAACAATCACATCATAATATCCCGCATCATAAGTTTGCATATTTTAACACATCACTTTCCTAAACAAAATTGATTAAATAACTGGTCAAGCAACTCATCTTGCACCGATTCACCGATAATTTCTCCAAGTAAATCCCAAGCTCGCGTCATGTCGATTTGAACGATATCCACTGGCATCCCAGCTTCCACGCCATCAATAACTGCCTCAATCGCACCAATCGCCTCGTGTAAAAGCGCAATATGGCGCGCATTCGAAACATACGTCGCGTCACCCGCATCAATTTCCCCCGCAAAAAACAAATCCTTAATCGCGATCTCAAGCTGCGCAAGTCCCGCATCATTCACAAGCGACGTCTCGACCACCGGATGTTCCCCAGCAAGCTCCCGAACCCGCGCCACATCAATCTTCTGCGCTAAATCCGTCTTATTCAAAACAACCACAAAATTCTGACCCGCGACCGCCTCAAATAATGCCTCATCCTCTACACTCAGCGACTCATTTTGATTCAACACCAACAAAATAAAATCCGCTTCCTGCAAAGCTTTGCGTGACCGTTCCACGCCAATTTTTTCAACAATATCTTCCGTCTCACGAATCCCCGCCGTATCAATTAAGCGTAGCGGAACACCGCGAACATTCACATACTCTTCAATAATATCCCGCGTCGTACCCGCAATATCCGTCACGATCGCCTTTTCCTCCTGAATTAACTGGTTTAAAAGCGATGATTTCCCAACGTTCGGCCGACCAATAATCGCCGTTGCCAGTCCCTCACGCAAAATCTTGCCCTGTTGCGCCGTCAACAGCAACTGCTCCACCGACGCCCGCACCAATTGCGCCTTCTCCACCAGCATCCGCTGCGTCATCTCTTCCACGTCGTCATATTCCGGATAATCTATGTTCACTTCGACCTGCGCCAAAGCATCTAAAATTTCCTGTCTTAAATTGCGAATCAGCCGCGACAAACTACCGTCCATCTGTTGCAAAGCGACACCCATCGCGCGATCCGTCTTCGCACGAATCAAATCCATCACCGCTTCTGCTTGCGACAAATCAATCCGTCCATTCAAAAAAGCCCGTTTCGTAAATTCGCCAGGCTCCGCCAATTTCGCCCCATTTCGAAGCAATAATTGCAGCACCCGATTCACCGAAACAATCCCACCATGCGCATTAATTTCGATCACATCTTCCCGAGTAAACGTCCGCGGGGCACGCATTACCGTCGCCATGACCTCCTCGACCGTCTCCTCCGTGATCGGGTCCACAATATGACCATAATGAATCGTGTGGCTCTCGACCTCACTTAACGATTTTTGCGCACAAAAAATGCGATCCGCTATCTGAATCGCCTCATCACCGCTCAAACGAATAATAGCAATGGCTCCCTCGCCCGGCGGTGTTGAGATCGCAGCAATTGTATCAAATTCCATTCTTTACCCTCACCTTCCTAGAAAAAATGCTCACAAAGAAGCCTGATTTCCTAATCGAATAAATTTTGGCACATGACCTGTGCATATCATCAACATTTGCTCCGCTTTCACCAAAGCTAATAATGATTGGTTTTATATAATTATCCGAAAATAGTTATCCACATCTCCAGATTTTCAATGATTTTAAAAATATCTTACCCTTTATTCTAACTTATCCACATGTGAATAACAATAGTTTCGGGTTAATTAATTTAGTTATCCCCATAAAATAACATACAAAAAAGCAATAAGCTTAGAATCAAACTTATTGCTCTGATTATTATTCCTCTGTTGTTTCATTTTCTGCAGATGTTTCTTCTATACCAGGCACTTCACCATCAGAAGCTTCCTCATCCACAAACTCGTCCTCTTCTTCTTTCGGCACTTTTGCAACTGTCGCTACAAATTCATCACCGTCCAGACGAATCAGCTTCACACCCATCGCGCTACGGCCAGTTTGAGAAATATCACCCACCGAGAACCTGATCAAAACGCCACCGATAGTCATCAGCATCAAGTCTTCCTCACCAGTTACAGTTTTCAGAGCGACAAGATTTCCGTTCTTCTCCGTGATGTTGATGGTTTTAACACCCATACCACCACGATTACGAAGTGGGTACTGGCTCGCCAATGTTTGCTTACCATAGCCGTTCTCCGTCACGACAAGCACTTTCTCGTCATCTTCAAGGATTTCCATGCCAACAACCTCATCATCTTCACGAAGACGAATACCACGCACACCAGCCGCTGTACGACCCATAACGCGAATGTCAGTCTCCTCAAAATAGATCGATTGACCAAATTTCGTTCCAATGATGATCTTCTTGCTACCGTCTGTCATTTGAACCGAAATCAATTCATCATTTTCACGAAGTTCCACAGCACGTAAACCACTTTGACGAATCTTCGCGAATTGCGTCAACGTGCTACGTTTCACGACGCCGAGTTTCGTTGTAAAGAACAAATATTGATCATCCGTGAAGTCGCGCAGATTAATCACGGCATTCACTTTCTCCTGGCTCTCGATGCCAAGCAAGTTGATAATCGGAATTCCTTTTGCAGTACGGCTGTATTCCGGAATTTCATATCCTTTTGCACGGTAAACTTTCCCGGTATTCGTAAAGAATAGCAGTGTATCATGCGTACTCGTAGCCACAAGGTGCTCCACGAAATCATCTTCATGCGTGCCCATTCCTTGTACACCACGACCACCACGGCGCTGACTACGATAAGTTGAAAGCGGCAGACGCTTGATATAGCCCTTATTCGTAAGCGTAATCGCGACTTCCTCTTCAGGAATTAAATCCTCATCTTCCAAACTGACCAAATCACCCGCCAAAATTTCCGTACGACGTTTGTCCGCATACTTCTCTTTGATCTCCGTCAATTCCTCACGAATAATCTCCAAAATACGCTCATCGTCACCTAAAATTGCTTTTAGATCTGTGATAAGAACCATTAGACTATTGAACTCATCCTCGATTTTATCGCGTTCCAAACCAGTCAAACGTTGCAAACGCATATCCAGAATTGCTTGCGCCTGTTTATCAGAAAGGCTAAATTGCGTCATCAAACCTTCTTTGGCAATATCTGCCGTTTTCGAAGCCCGAATTAATTTTATAACCGCATCAATATTATCAAGCGCGATCCGCAAACCTTCTAGAATATGCGCACGAGCCTCGGCTTTACGCAGTTCAAATTCCGTACGGCGACGGATAACGATTTTTTGATGCTCTAAATAATGATATAAAATCTCTTTCAAATTCAACACTTTTGGATGATTCGCAACAAGTGCCAACATATTAATCCCAAAAGTCGTTTGGAGAGCTGTCATTTTATACAAATTGTTAATAATAACGCTGGCACTGACATCACGACGAACCTCAATAACCATACGCATACCTGTACGGTCAGACTCATCATTAGCAGATGTTATACCATCAATTTTCTTCTCACGCGCAAGTTCTGCAATACGTTCTAGCAAACGCGCTTTATTCACTTGATATGGCAACTCCGTAATAACGATAGTCTCTTTACCATTACTCTTCGTTTCAATCTCCACACGAGCCCGAAGCGTGATCGAACCACGACCAGTTTCATAAGCACGGCGAATCCCAGAACGTCCCATAATCATCCCAGCAGTAGGGAAATCAGGACCAGGAATATGCTCCATCAACTCACGGATCTCGATATCAGGATTATTACTTAACGCAAGCACACCATCGATAACCTCACCAAGATGATGCGTTGGAATATTTGTTGCCATCCCAACCGCAATCCCTGACGAACCATTGACAAGCAAGTTAGGAAAACGAGCTGGCAAAATATTAGGCTCACGTTCCGAACCATCATAGTTATCGACATAATCAATCGTATCCTTGTTAATATCACGCAAAAGCTCCATTGAAATCTTAGACATTCTAGCTTCCGTATAACGCATCGCAGCCGCCATATCACCATCGACAGACCCGAAGTTCCCGTGCCCATCAACAAGCATATTACGATAACTAAAATCTTGCGCCATCCGAACCATCGTGAAATAAACCGCCGTATCACCATGCGGATGATACTTACCGATAACTTCCCCGACAATACGCGCTGATTTCTTATAAGCCTTATCAGACGTCATACCAAGATCATTCATCGCATACAAAATCCGACGATGCACAGGTTTCAAGCCATCTCTAACATCTGGAAGAGCACGAGCCACAATAACACTCATTGCATAATCTAGAAAAGAAGTACGCATCTCTTTATTTAAATTGATTTCCGTCACTCTTGACTCTGGTGTTTCTGACATTTTTCAAGAAACCTCCTTCAAATTACAACCCATATGATATGTATTTCCCAAAATATTTCCCGGGAAATATTAATATTCTTTTATCTCTAAAGCTCTTGTCTCATTCTTGTCCCCCCGACTTGAAACGGGAAACCTCAGCGCGCCAGCAAATGCTTAGCTGCTAGGCAAAGGCGAGTACCGGAGCGGAATGTACGACTTGTACATGAGCACTGGAACGGAGCCTTTAACGACGCAGATGAGCGTTTGCTGGTGCGCTGAAAGACAGTTAGACGTCGAGGTTTTTGACATACTGCGCATTCTCTTCAATAAATTTACGGCGTGGTTCCACATTATCACCCATAAGCGTCTCAAACGTTTCATCGGCCGCAATGGCATCATCAATATTCACTTGAAGTAGTGTCCGATGTTCAGGGTTCATTGTCGTGTCCCACAATTGTTCAGGATTCATCTCACCCAAACCTTTATAGCGCTGAATACCATATTTCGTATCCGCGTCCAATGTCGCCAAATAGTCTTCCAACTGACCATCACTGTAAACATACTCCTGCGTTTTACCATGCTTGATTTGATAAAGTGGCGGTTGCGCGATATAAATATACCCAGCATCTACCAATGGACGCATATAACGATAGAAAAGCGTCAACAATAATGTCCGAATATGCGCACCATCAACGTCCGCATCGGTCATAATAATTAATTTATGATAACGTGATTTCGCAACATCAAAATCACCGCCAAAACCAGTTCCCATCGCTGTAAAAATCGTCCGAATCTCTTCATTCGCTAAAATTTTATCCAAACGCGCTTTTTCTACGTTCAAAATTTTACCACGAATTGGAAGGATCGCTTGGAATAAACGATCACGTCCTTGCTTAGCCGAACCACCGGCAGAGTCACCCTCTACGATGTAAAGTTCGCTGATCGCAGGGTTCCTAGAAGAACAATCGGCAAGTTTACCAGGAAGACTCGAAATTTCTAAACCACTTGATTTACGCGCTACTTCACGCGCCCGTTTAGCTGCCAGACGCGCCCGGCTCGCCACAACGCCCTTATCAACGATTTTTCTAGCCACGGTAGGGTTTTCCATCAAGAACTTGTCTAAAGCTGCAGAGAATAGCTTATCCGTGATTGTACGCGCTTCGGAATTTCCTAGCTTCGTTTTCGTTTGTCCTTCAAATTGTGGATCAGGATGTTTGATCGAAATGATCGCTGTCAAGCCTTCCCGCACATCTTCACCAGACAAGTTATCATCACTCTCTTTAAACAGCTTATTACGCCGCGCATAATCATTAATAACACGCGTCAGAGCCGTCTTAAACCCTGATTCATGCGTCCCACCTTCATACGTATGAATATTGTTCGCGAATGAAATCAAATTGCTCGAAAAGCCCGTATTATATTGCATCGAAACTTCCACCATGATGCCATCACGTTCACCTTCAATGTAAATAGGATCTTCATGGATAACCTCTTTCGAACGGTTTAAATGCTCTACATAAGACTTAATTCCGCCTTCATAATGATAATCTTGGCGTTGCTCTTGACCCTCACGCCTATCCTCAATCGAAATTTGCAAACCACGGTTTAAGAAAGCAAGCTCTCGCGTACGCGTTCTAAGCGTATCATACTCAAAATCCGTCGTTTCTTTAAAAATTTCTGGATCCGGAGTAAAATGAACAATCGTTCCGCGATAATCAGAATCACCGCGTTCCTCCAAGTCCATTACAACATCCCCACGCTCAAAACGTTGGTAATACTGAGTGCCATCACGATGAACCTGTACCTCTAGATTCGTCGACAAAGCGTTCACGACAGAAGCACCAACACCGTGCAAACCACCAGAAACTTTGTAACCGCCACCGCCAAATTTACCGCCGGCATGTAGCACTGTGAAAATAACTTCTACCGTAGGACGCCCTACTTTTTCGTTGATCCCCGTTGGAATTCCACGACCATTATCTCGTACAGTGATGCTGTTATCTTTCTCAATTGTAATTTCAATTTCCGTACAAAATCCAGCGAGAGCCTCATCAATACTATTATCAACAATCTCCCAGACCAAATGATGTAGACCACGTTGACTAGTAGAACCAATATACATACCCGGTCTTTTACGAACAGCTTCCAGACCTTCTAAAACTTGAATCTGATCATCACTATATTCATTCGCATTCCCTTGCACATTCGTCATATTTTCCTCAGTCATCTAACATTCCACCGCACTTTCTTTATCCGTTTACAAAAATTATTTCCTAGTTACCGTACCTTTTTCCACCCAAAATGTTGTTGCATCGTTTAGCGTCGCATGGTCAATACCATCAATGCTTGTCGTTGTCACAAATGTCTGCACCTTGCCTTGAATCGTCGCTAACAAATGAGATTGCCTGAAATCATCGAGCTCACTAAGCACATCATCCAGCAACAAAACCGGGTATTCGCCAGTCTCCTCAAAAATCAAATCGATTTCTGCCAGTTTCACAGAAAGAGCCGTCGTGCGCTGTTGCCCTTGGGAGCCGAACACCTGCACGTTTTGATCATTGACATAAAAGAAGAGATCATCTCGGTGTGGTCCGATTAGCGTGACACCCCGATCGATTTCTCTTTGAGCGATAGATTCCATTTTCTTATATAAATTCGCTTGCCATTCCTCCGTATTCGAACCTTCCAGTTCCACCGATGGCTTGTATTCTAATTTCAAGTTCTCGAGTTCACGCGAGATTTCAAAATGGATCGGAACCGCGAATTGTTCCAACCTTTCGATAAAATCCGCTCGGCGCTTCGTTAATTTCACTGCAACTTCAATGAATTGCTCCGTCAAAATTTGCCACATTGTCGGATCTGATTTGCGCTTTATTTGTGCTTGCTTTAAAAAATGATTGCGTTGCTGCAAAATGCGTTGATATTGACTCAAATCATGCAGGTAAACCGGTTGCATTTGACCGATTTCCATATTGATAAAACGTCTTCTCACGCCCGGTGCGCCTTTTACGAGTGACAAGTCCTCAGGAGCGAACATAACCACGTTCAAGTTACCGACATATTGGCTTAGCTTCTTCTGTTCTAAATGGTTTACTTTAGCCTTCTTGCCTTTTTGTGTCAGCGTAAGTTCTAGTGGCACAGAATGTCCATGTTTCTCGACTCGGCCTTCAATCTTGGCCGATTCAGCGTCCCAACTAATGAAATCCTTATCATTCGTCGTCCGGTGCGATTTCGCAACTGCGAGCATTAAAATAGCTTCCAAAAGATTAGTCTTACCCTGCGCATTCTCGCCTAGAAAAAGATTGACCTTATTATCAAATGTCAATTCTTGCTCTTTGTAGTTACGAAATTGTCGCAATACTAAATTCTCTAAATGCATATAATCCCTTATCCTTCTTTGATCAGCCTTGTTGGATCTGGATTTTACCCTCACCAGGAACTAAGACTACATCGCCATTTCGTAACTTACGACCGCGACGATTATCTTCTTCTCCGTTTATATACACCATGTTCTCACTTAAAAATGCTTTCGCCATGCCGCCCGATGAAATGACATCCATCATTTGAAGCAGTTGCCCAAGTGTAATATATTCGGTATTGATTTTAATACTATCCGCCAATTTTTTCACGTCCAATCTTAATAAGCCCTATTCCTCTATTTTACTAGAAAATCCGACAGAATACAACGAAATTATTTATATATGCGTTTTTTAGCCGATTTTAGCAAAACTAATAGGGGGATATTATTTTGGCTTATAAATAAATATGGGGCTTCTCAGTGGGTTTTTGTTCTTAAAGCACAAAACTTCTTTATTTTCCTTTTTCCATCCAGCATCTTTAAAACCGACCGATAAAAAGAGATTCTTTGCGACCAGATTTTCTGGAGATACAGCAAGCTTCACTTCGATGCTCTCTGGATTTTTCACAAAAACAAAGTCCACCAGTTGCTCCAAAGCTCTGCGACCGATACCTTGATGTTGGTAATCTTTGTCGATCACAAAACCAGAAATCCAATGATTATCCTTTGACTCTTCTTCAAACGTATACAAAATAAAGCCAACCAGCTCATTTTCTGCATAAATGCCATATGGATTGTAGACCAACTTGGAGTCATCCGGCTCGTCATCGATTCGAATTAATGAATCCGCAACAGAATCAACAAACACTTTTTGTTCCCGAAAAACGCTAATCTCTGAGGCTTTTTCCCACTTATCTAAAGGCAATTTTCTAATAATCATCTATCTCTACTCCTTTATCTTCACTTTCTTACTTCCGCATCTCTTATTTTACTATAGTTCTTTCTTGATAACAGCTTTTCGCATCCAACGCCCTGATTTATAGCGCCACAAGCCAAGCATCGTCGCACTTACCCAAGCCACTGGAGTTGCCCACCACAAGCCCATATATCCTAAAAATTGGGACAAAATAAAACCGATCGCAAGTCGCGATACCAATTCAAAAATTCCCATCCAAAGAGGAACGATCGCATCTCCAGTTCCACGCAACGTTTCCCGAACGACAAACAAAATACCAACGACAACATAGAAAAGCGACACAATTTTCAAATAACCGGTACCAATCGATAAAGCTTCCGTCGCTGAACTATCGAGAAACAGTGTCAAAAACTGATGCGCAAAAATCTGTACTAATACAGTGATCGCCAAACTGACGATGGTTACGACTTTTATCCCGGACCAAAAGCCTTGTTTGACGCGATCTATTTTTCCGGCACCCATATTTTGGCCAGCGAACATGGAGGAAGCTGCGCCGAACGCGATACCAGGTTGATACGTTAGCGAATCAATCCGACTCGCCGCCGTGTATGCTGCGACAACTGTTGCCCCGAAACTGTTAATCAAGCCTTGAATCGCCATATTTCCGATAGAAATAAACGACCCTTGCAGCGCAGAAGGAAACGCAATTCGGAAAATTTCTTTAAAAATAGCGCGATCAAAATGCATATCTTTCCTTTTCAGACGCATGTATGGAATTTTGCGATAGGCGTAAAAAATACAAAGGATTGCCGAAACGAGCTGACTAATAACGGTCGCCCAAGCAGCGCCAGCAACACCCATACCAAATCCAACGACGAAAAGAAAACTCAGCGCAATATTGAGTAACGATGAAATAATAAGAAAATAAAGTGGCGTAATTGAGTTTCCAAGCGCCCTTAAAATCGCCGAAACACCGTTATAAAGCCCCATTGGCAATATTCCAATAAACAATGTCGTCAGAAAAAGTACCGAATCGCTCAATATTTCTGTAGGCGTTCCCATCAGTAGTAGCAACGGTTTGGCCAATAAAATACCGATGATGGTCAGAACAACAGACACCGAAATGATCATAATACTCGCCGTTGCAATCACTTGCTTTAGTTTATGAAAATCCTGAAAACCGAAATATTGTGCAACAACAACCGAAACCCCGCTCATCAATCCAATAACTAGCGATAAAAAGAAAAAATTGAGCGCATTTGTCGCGCCCACAGCAGCCAGCGCATTCACACCAACAAATTTCCCAACAATCATCGCATCGACCATCGTATAAAACTGCTGAAATAAATTTCCTAGTAACATCGGCATCGCAAAGTAAAAAATGGTTCTCGTCGGATTTCCAGTGGTCATATCTTTAATCATATCCCCAAGGCCCCCTGCGTATTTTTGGCACAACAACAAAACCCGCCCAATTTTCACTGAGCAGGTAAAATAATATTTTAGTACGTACGAACTGGTGTGATTAGCTGTAAAATTTCGTTTGGATTTTCTGCATCTTTTGGTCGCAATACGAACGGACGCATAGTTCCAGAGAAAGAAATTTGAATATCAGCACCGTCAAAAGCCCGCAATGCATCCATCATGTACTTCCCGTTAAACGAAATTTTGATTTCCTCACCAGTGAAGCTTTGACTGAAAACTTTTTCCGAAACATTCCCGACTTCCGGAGAATTCGAGGAAACTTCGACTTGTCCATTTTCTAAAGTCATTAATTTAATCACGTTGTTACGATTTTCACGCGCAAGTAGCGAGGCACGATCAATCGCTTGTAAAAATGATTTAGCATTAATTACTAAGTCTGATTTTGTTTCCGTTGGGATAAGTCGAGATGTATCAGGATAACTTCCTTCCAAAAGACGCGAGTAAAATAACAAGTCTTTTAGTTTAAATAAAATCTGATTGTTTGCGAGTACCATTTCGATAGAGTCCGTACCTTCATCCAGAATCTTATTTAACTCAGACAAACTTTTCCCTGGAATAACGATATTATATTCCTCATCGATCTCGGTTGCGAGTGGAATTTCGCGTAATGCCAAACGATGACTATCCGTTGCAACTGCAGTAAGGACATTATTTTTGATCATCCAGTTAACACCCGTTAAAACAGGACGAACTTCAATCGCAGACACCGCAAAAACAGTTTGTCTAATAATATTTTTAAGAACAGAAATCGGAATTTGAATGCTTTTCCCCGCCGTAACCTCAGGCAATTTGGGATACTCCGCTGGATCAAGTCCAATCAAGTTAAACGATGCTTGTCCAGAGCGAATATTCGTTTGATAGTTAGTTGTTACTTCAAGCTCAACATTCTCATCAGGCAAACGACGAACAATATCACCAAAATAGCGAGCTTGTAGAACAATACTACCGAAATTCTCGACTTCCACTAGAATTTCATCATTTTCAATTAAAGGTATAAAAGCTTCGATCGAGATATCAGAATCACTACCAGTTAATGTGACACCCTCATCATTTACAGTGATTTTAATCCCCGTTAAAATTGGAATAGTAGTCCTTGAAGAAATAGCACGCGTTACTTCGTTTACCGCTTGAACAAGACGATCGCGCTGAATGACAAATTTCATGAGAATTCCCCCATTTTTTAGTTTCTTTTTCTAAGTATAGCATTATATCAAAATATGTTTAATTAATTAATAAAAAATCGTAGTAATAGTAATAGGGCCTGTGGATTTGTGGATAAGTATATCTGAGACTAGGTCGTATAAAGTTTTCCACATGTTGATAACTTGTTAGTAAGTATGTTCTAGTTATCCACATTATGCACAGGTGTGGTGAATATTGTGGAGGCTCTTTAAGGAGCATTTTAGCTGATCTGGGGATTGGATTTGTTCTATCTATGCTCTGTGCCTTTGGATCCAACTTCACGGGCTAGCTCCTCGAAATTTTCGGAGCTGAACGAGCCCATTCAGCTTTTCGTTCTTAAAATAGATTCTGTGGTTTATTCAAGTTTTTTTCAATCTCTGCTAAATCATTTTTCAGGTTTTGATCGATTTTCAGTAGCTGTGAGATTTTTTCGTGGGCGTGAATAACGGTTGTGTGGTCGCGGCCACCGAATTCTTCGCCAATTTTAGGTAGGGAAGCGTCTGTTAACTCACGGGAAAGATACATCGCAATTTGTCTAGGATAGGCAATGCTTTTCGTCCGTTTTTTCGCTTTAAAATCTTCTAGGCGAACGTGATAATAGGCGCCGACAGCTTCTTGGATATCCGGAATTCGGATCACGTGGGATTTCGAATTTGGAATGATATCTTTGAGGGCTTCGGCTGCAAGATTGGCATTGATATCTTTATTAACAAGCGATGAATAGGCAACAACGCGTATAAGTGCGCCTTCTAGCTCCCGAATATTGGAGTCAATTTGATTTGCAATGTAGAGCATCACTTCATTTGGAATGTCTAGTCCGTCAGCTTTGGCTTTTTTGCGCAAAATGGCGATCCGAGTTTCCAAATCAGGCGGTGTAATGTCTGTAATCAAACCCCATTCAAAGCGCGAGCGTAAGCGATCTTCAAGTGTGGGAATTTCTTTTGGTGGGCGATCGCTAGAAATAATAATCTGCTTTTGCTCATCATAAAGCGTGTTGAATGTATGGAAAAATTCTTCCTGCGTTCCTTCTTTTCCAGCTAAAAATTGAATGTCATCGATTAGAAGAACGTCAACATTACGGTATTTATTGCGAAATTCTTCGGCTTTATTTTCTCGAATAGAGTTAATGAATTCATTTGTAAATTTTTCACTCGAAAGGTACATCACTTTGGCATTGGTTTTATGCTCTAAAACATAGTGGCCAATCGCGTGCATTAAATGTGTTTTTCCGAGTCCGACACCACCATAAATAAAGAGTGGATTATAGGCTTTGGCTGGTGCTTCGGCCACTGCCAGTGAGGCTGCGTGGGCAAAACGATTCCCTGAACCAATAACAAATGTATCAAATACATAACGTGGATTGAGCATATGTTTAGAGTTCTCTTCGTCCATTTCATCCTCTAAATTACGCGGTTTTGGTGGAATATAATTATCAAATACTTCATCTTGCTCGCCATCGATAAATCGAACTTCGAAATTTTCCCCTGTGATTTCTTGTAGGATATTAGCGATAAATTGTGAATAACTTTTTTCAAGCCAGTCACGAACAAAATTATTAGGTGCCGTTACGATAAACGTGCTTCCTTCAAGAGAATGTGCGGTTGTTGATTTCATCCACGTATCGTAGCTAGGCTTACTCATATTTTGTTTGACGATTCGCAAGGTTTCATTCCATATGTCCTCCATTGTTTGCACAGTATTCCCCCCTTTTTATTAGACGTAAAAGTTATCCACAGTGATGTAAAGCCGTGGATAAAGTTATACAGGGGCTGTTTAGAAGTTATCCACAAAGTGAAAGTTGACTGTGGATAAATAATGTTATCCCCAAATAATTTTCTATTCGACAATTGATATATTATCAGAAAAACAACACAATCGCAAGGGATTTCAAATTCTATCCACAAAATTATACAGTTGTTGAAAAAAGATGTCCACAGGATATGAGCTTGTGAATAACTTGTGAACTAGGACTGGATAAAAAAATACGCGTGAAATAGTTATCCACAAGCATCTGTGGTTAACTACCCCTAAATTGTGCATAACTTTTCAGAAAAAGCAGAAGTTATCCACAAAACAGGAGTATTAAGCAGTTGAATCTGCGTTTGCTGTGCTTATCCACAAAAATAAAGAAGTGGAGGTTTTTAGATAAAAAAATTTTTAAATATAGGTATATATCGCTTTCGAAATATGGTATTATGGAAGATAGAGTTTTTATATTCTACTTTGTTACGAGGTATTATTGACAAATTCGATATATTTCTGTACAATGTCTAAGACTGTCTATACGAATGAATTTGTAATAGACCCTTTTTAGGAGGTGTAATTAATGAAAAGAACATATCAACCAAGCAAGCGTAAAAGAAAAAAAAGTACATGGTTTCCGTCAACGTATGAGTTCTAAAAATGGACGTAGAGTTTTAGCTAGTCGTCGTCGTAAAGGAAGAAAAGTTTTATCTGCGTAGACCACTGAAAAAGACTCAGTGGTTTTTTTTACGTCAGAGTGAACCGTTAAGAGGTTGGGACAAGCCTAAATAAGTCTGAAGTATGGAGTAAGACGTATATTTGGCTTTATACAAATCGAACGCTTGCCGCCGATTTGTTGAGATGATGTCCTAACTTCTTAACAGGGGTGCATTTTGCGGACAAGATAATCTGATTAGAAGATGGAGATTTTATGAAAAAAGCATATCGTATCAAGAAAGATGATGAGTTTCAACGCGTATTTAAGAAAGGGAAGTCGTTTGCGAATCGTCAATTTGTCGTTTACATATTTAAAAGGGAAGATTTGACGCATTTTCGAATTGGGCTTTCTGTGAGTAAAAAAATTGGAAACGCTGTCGTGCGAAATCGTATTAAACGTTGCATCAGGCAAACCTTTCATGAGCTGAATGAGCAAGTTGCTCCAGGTTATGACTATATTATCATCGCCAGAAAACCGGCGGCCAATATGGATTTTCATGAGATTAAAAAAAGTTTGATACATGTTTTGAAATTATCTAGAGTTTTGAAGCAGGGTCAGAAAAAGTAATTTTATGAGAAGAATACAGGCGGAGAGTGGAGGTAGCACTATTTGAAGAAGAAAATGCAATTGAAAAAGAAGTTACTTTTAGTAGGGTTGATGACGGGGCTGTTAGCAGTTTTAGCTGGGTGTGGTATTTCAACTGATCCAATCACATCGGAGTCATCAGGATTTTGGAGTCATTACATTGTCTATCCATTATCACAAGTAATCATCTGGTTCGCGGAGCTATTTGGTGGCAACTATGCAATGGGGATCATCATGACGACCGTTGTCATCAGACTTTTGATCATGCCTTTAATGATTAAACAACTGAAAAGCCAAAAAGCAATGACAGCAATGCAGCCGCAAATTAAAGAGCTACAAGAAAAATACAAATCAAAAGATAACGAAACGAAACAAAAATTACAGCAAGAAACTATGCGTTTATATCAAGAAAACAATGCAAATCCAATGATGGGTTGTTTGCCGTTATTGATCCAAATGCCGATCTTGCTTGGTTTCTACCAAGCGATTAGCCGGACAGCAGAGATTAAAACACAAGATTTCCTATGGATGACACTTGGCGATAAAGA
This sequence comes from Listeria grandensis FSL F6-0971, assembly GCF_000525835.1. Lineage (GTDB taxonomy): Bacteria > Bacillota > Bacilli > Lactobacillales > Listeriaceae > Listeria_A > Listeria_A grandensis. The sequence continues at coordinate 19,546 of NZ_AODD01000012.1, read as the reverse complement.
TCCGTATTTCGTTTTGCCGATTTTAGCCGCGTTGACGACGTTTATATCTTCTAAATTGTCGATGATGGGCCAAACGCAGCAAAATAAATCAATGAACATGATTATTTACTTTATGCCGTTGATGATTCTTTTTGCAGGTATCAGTTTACCGTCAGCACTAGCGCTTTACTGGGTTGTCGGAAATATATTTACGATTTTCCAAACGATGTTAATCAATAATCCATTCAAGGCAAAACGCGAAGCTGCGGCTTTGGAAGAAGCTAAGAAGGAAGAAGAAAGACTTAAAAAGAAAGCAGCGACAATGCCTGCATCGAAAAAGGGAGGTAAGAAGAGAAAGTGAGAGATATAACTGCGCAAGGCCAAACCGTTGAAGAAGCAATTCAAAACGCGTTGAAGGACTTAGGCACAACGCGGGAAAAAGTAGACGTGGAAATCATGGATCCGGGTAAAAAAGGTATTTTCGGGATTGGTTCAAGGCTTGCGATGGTCAAGGTCATCGAAAAGCATAACCAAATCGAGACTGCTGTCCAATACGTGATTGACGTGGCTACGAAAATGGGTGCGGAAGTATCCGTTGATGTCTCTGAACAAGGTAAGGAAGTCAGCATCCAAGTGTCAGGAAATAATCTAGGATTGTTGATTGGAAAACATGGTCAAACGTTAAATGCACTACAATATTTGACGCAACTGATCGCCAATAAGGATACAGACCAATATAAAAATGTGGTCGTAAATGTTGGGGATTACCGGGAACGTCGTTATGAAACATTGACCTTATTAGGTAAGAAAATGGCCGATAAGACAGTGAAGACGCGCCGAGTTGTTCATTTAGAGCCGATGCCTTCGTTTGAACGAAAAACAATTCATGCGATTTTGAGCGAAGATAAGCGTGTGGAAACACATTCAGAAGGTCGCGAACCATATCGTTATATTGTAATTAAACCTGTAAAAGGGTAAACAAAAAGAAGCTACTGCCGCATAGATTTGGCGAGGGTAGCTTCTTTTTGATATGTTTCACGTGAAACTTTATAATCTAGGATCGATATCGCGTTCTTGTTCTACTTCAAATAGTAGGTTTGCTGCAGTTTCGTTGAATTTCTGATTGTTCGGTGTGATTTCTGACCAATTTATTTCTAATAATTTGGAAGCAAGTTGGGATTCTTTGATAGAGGTTCGCAGCTTTTTGTTGATGCTTTTTTGTTTTATCAATTTGTCCAATTTATGTGGGAACTGGAAGTCATAACCGTATACGATGGACAAGTAGTCTATGTTGCGCACTTTCATGTATGGCGCGATGTTTGGTGTTACTTTTTCTGGTTTGATGACGACGCCTTCCATCTTGTTGATTGTGGTGAGGTTGGCGAAATAGGCTTCGGCGATCGTCAAGTAGTCGGGCTGCGTGAGATCTAGCTGAACAAATGTGTCATCGTTAAGGAATCTATACATCTCAGAAGTTGGCCAAGCAGGGATTTGTTCAGTACTGTCGTTGTAAATGATTTTAAGTAGGGCAAAGGCTTTATAGTCTAGTTCGGCGTCTGTCGCGTGAATTTCTAGTTGTTGTTTATATGTCTGCAACGCTTCTTGGTGTTGTGCCAATGCCACACGGGTTTGTTTGATTTTGTGTAATGGTTTGTAGTTTTGATAGAGTCGCGAGCTATATTTGTCGTTGAGTTCTTTTTTTGTTAGTTTGGTTTGATCGACCGCGAAATCAGTGGCATCATATTCGCTGATTAGCTGCGATAGAGCCTCATCAAAACCGTGTGCTTGCAAAAAGGAGAGCTCGGTGTGCAACGCGGTTTCCATCGGTTGGAATTGTTTTTCGATGAGTTCTTTGCCGAGCGCCTGCCAAGGAAGTAGCTCGCCGTCTAAGATGAGCATTTGGATATGATTTTGCTCCATGTATTCGCCAAATCGCGTGTGCAGTGATGCGTAAATCGGCGTTAAGTCAATATGAGTTATTTTGAAGCCATTTCGACTGACCGCGAAACTGGATTTTGTATTTTTATGCAAGTAGATGTTGCAGCGGGAGCCCATGTATTTTGGTTGTAGAACAACTTCGGATATGCCTTTTTCGGCGAAATAATGTAGTCCTTTTTCTAGCGATTCTAACGAGTTGTTTTCTAGGTCTTTAGGTGCAGGAGACATCGTTCCTGAGATAAAATTGATTTTGTTTTCACCGATGAAATGAAGCCGACGCAGTGATTCTGTGTCGAGATCGCCGATGGAAACATGCCGCTCGCGTTTGAAAAGCGTCGGTAATTCGCCAGCGAGTTGCTGATTTTCGGAGCGAACGGATTTGAAAAGGGGTTTGCGATAGTTTAGTGTGACCGCAGTTAATTCATTCCCATGCGCACAACCAGTGTCCAGATGAAGCTTATTCTTGATGCGGAATGCTTGTTTTGCAGCAACATGTCCGAAAATGTGGTATGGATAATTATTCACAGCATCGTTTTCCAAGAATGTCAGCTGCTCCTGCACAGGTCTTGTCCGATCAAGGTGGAAATTGCGCTGATGACGCATGGAGTTCCCATCGAGTTTGCCAATATACTTATTCTGACACGGCGAGTGGGTGACATAAAAGGATGCTGTCTCATCACCAATATAATGATAGAAAGGCTGTGCTAATCGGAAAAGATGTTCAAATTTCGCAAAAAGTTCAGGATCAGCGACTAAATCAGGAATGGAGTCGAAGTAATTATCGACAATTTCTTGATTTGCCCCCTTAATCTCGCCTAAAATGTATTTATGAACAAAGTTTTCATGATTTCCAAGTACGAATAGAAAGAATTGTTGATTTTCGTATAGAAATTCGGTAATTTCGCGAGTGTTTTTTCCTTTATCGATCCAGTCACCAACGAGAACCATTTTATGAGGGCTCTGTATGATTTTGCCGTTTTCGATTTGGCATCCTAATTTTTGCAAGAGTGTTTTGTAGCTCGTTCGTGCATTCATGAACGTCGCCAATCATTGTGTAGGTCTCATTTGTTGGTAGAAGCGTATTTAAAAATGAGGCTTGGTTTGTGATCAGAATTTGATAGTCCGCCGTTTGTGTCGTAAAATTCTTTGCGCGAACACGATGGATGTGTTTGTAGTTTTCACGCGCGATATTCGGTAAAATTTCCTTTTTCAGACGTGTGACATGGTTGCTGATAAGCTTTTTCGAACGCTCGCTTGCGTAGTAGTCATCACGATTTCGGTAGTCAAAAAGGATAATTTCGACATTGTAATTATTATTTTTCGCCGTTTCGCGGACTTTTTCACGAAAATCAGCGGTTAGTCCAGTTGTATCTAAAACAACAAATTCGGCGTTGATTGGGAATTTTGTGACCAAATCTAGTTTTTTGAACAGCATTTCGAACGTTTGATCACTTGCTTCGAGCATGATTTGAGCATATTTATCGTAGTCTTTACCTAGCATCTCTTGGCGAATTGCATCAGAAGATAGATATTGGACGTTCGCATGAAAATTTTTGTCGGGTTCAGAAAATTGGAGTTGTGGTATCAGAATTTCATTTGCAAAAGTGGTTTTTCCGCATTCTGTTGGGCCGACGAGCATGAAAATTGTGTGGAGTTGTGTTTTTAGTTCCATATTAATCCTCCTTTTTCCTTAAAAGCGCGCCTTGCGTAGTATGAATACCGTTCACTGCATCACCAATTGCTTGAAATTCCACTGTGACTTTACTATTATCGATCGTTTCGGTAAGCCATTCTTGGAATTCCTCGGTACTCATTTCCCAATCGTGGTCATCGTGACGGAAGCCCTCCAAACCATAAAAGGAATTAAACTCACTGTTTGGTGTCGTGATAATACACGTATCAAAATCGATATTTTCGATGATTTTGCGGATCAGTTTTTTTGCCATTTTGGTAGGCATATGTTCAATGACTTCCGTCAAAATAACATCGACCTTTTCAGTTGGGGCGTTTTCCAAGAATGTTTCCAAGGAGGAGTAGGTAATAATGTTATCAAGCTCTTTTTTCGCCGCTTTTTTATTGGTCAAAAGGAGCATTTCGGGATCAATATCGATTGCGTAATAATCAAGTTTTGTTTTCTCAGCAAATGGAATGGCATAAAAGCCTTCGCCGCAACCAATATCGACAATAACTTTATCAAAATTCAACTGACTCGCGATGAAATTCCGTCTTTGAACCGCCGTACCACCAAAATCGAACTGAATATCGTAACGGTCGGTAGCTTCCAGTTCTGATTTGAATTGACTGAACAGTTTGCGAGTCGTTAAGAAATGATGCACAAAAAGGTTACGAATATAGAACGGTGGATCTGTGATTTGCACACTTTTGATGTATTTCTTCAGCAAATCGTCCGTAATATCCAGATATTCGCGACTAAAACCAGCGAAAAATAGGCAAAATAGATTGGAAATATGAATCAAATCGTAGAGACTAGATTTTGTGGAGATCGTCACCGCCCAGTTAGAATCGGAAAGGTGCGTTACTTCGAATGTGTAGTCTGGCATATATTTTTGGAAAAACTCGATATAGTGGACACGGCGAATGTAGAGCATATTAATATGAAACTCGTGTGTGAAACCTGCTTGGTCGCGCGGATCTCTTTCTTTTAAAGAGAAAAACTCACTCAGAGCATTTAATGGGAAAATATTCGAATTATAGCGAGATAGATTGAGATATTCAAAATTTTCATCACGGTACTTCTTATAGGAAATATCATTATCAGCGTCTTTGAAATAAACGTTGTAGGTATCTTGTGGGGAATACCAGCCGTGTGCGACGCCTTTACGCATTTGTCTTAAGATCATGCCTGAGTCGGGATTCTTCTTTATTAGAAAGGAGAAATCAGGATTTGTCGATTTTACTTGGATAATTGCCATTTTTAAATCTCCTTTTCGCAAGGTATTGACGTTTCACGTGGAACATCTCTATGCTACTACGTTAAGGTAAGCGCTTCTTTTTGTCAATACCATTAAATTTGCATCATTTGTGCATTTTATTACAAAAATAAAGGTTTACAAATTACTCATTTCGAGGTATATATAGTAAGTGCGAAAAAAATTCAAAAGGAGGAGAACACATGAGTAAGAAATTATTTGCTGAATTTATTGGAACTTTTGTTTTGGTCTTATTCGGCACAGGTACCGCAGTTTTAGGCGGTGGAATTGAAGGGATTGGGACGCTTGGAATCGCGATGGCATTTGGTTTGTCAATCGTTGCGATGGCGTACAGCATTGGAACTATTTCTGGATGTCACGTGAATCCAGCTGTTTCCGTTGCGATGTTTTTAAACAAGAGAATTTCAGGTAGCGAGTTAGTTGGATACATTGTGGCGCAAGTAGCTGGTGCGATTGTTGGTTCCGTTACATTGCTTTCATTCTTAAATCTTTCTGACATGTCTACTAAAAACTTAGGTCAAAATGGATTTGGAAATATCGGTGCAGGCGGCGCATTCTTAGTAGAAGCAATCTTAACTTTCGTATTTGTATTAGTTATTATCGTCGTTACTGGTAAAAAAGGAAATCCTGCTTTTGCTGGTTTAGTTATCGGCTTGACTTTAGTTTTAATTCACTTACTAGGCATTCCGTTGACAGGAACTTCTGTTAACCCGGCTCGTAGTATTGGTCCAGCTCTATTTGCTGGCGGTGAAGCTTTATCTCAATTGTGGGTGTTCATTGTAGCGCCTATCGTTGGTGGTTTAGTGGCTGCGATTGTTGGTAAATTTGCAATGGATAGTGAAAAATAAAATCTTATTTTAGGGTATGGTAATGGCTATAACTGTTATCATATCTTTTTTTATGATATAGTTGTCATGACAATTAAATGTGGGGAGGGGGATCGCGATGCGGGGATTTTATGAGGATGTGGCGTTTCGGACGAATGTAGTGGCTAAGAAAACAAGCCTTCACTTGCAGCACGGTTTGGAGCGGTTTGATGTGACGCCGGAACAGTGGTCTGTTTTGAATGTGGTGGATCAGAAGGCGCCAATTTCGCAACGACATATAGCAGCGTTCACAGAAAAGGACGCCCCAACTGTTAATCGAATTATCGATGTGCTCATTCGAAAAAATTTAATGACAAAGGCAATAGATGCACAGGATCGGCGAATTACATCGCTAGCTTTATCGACAGAAGGTAAACAAAAAGTACAACTGATTCGGAATGTGGTGGAGGAGACGTGCACCCACTTCTATCGGGGGATAGCGGATACGGAGCTAGAAGTCTACTTGGATATCTTGGCACGTATTGAAAATAATTTAGAGTGAGAAGGGATTTTTTGAAGGCGAAATTATGGACGAAAGATTATGTGATATTATTGATCTCCAGCTTATTTTTATATATTGGATTTCAGATTTTTATGCCAACGCTACCTGCGCAAATTATTAAATTAGGTGGTACGGAGACCCAGGCGAGTTTAGCGGTGGGCTTATTTTCGTTGGTCGCTTTGTTCATGCGAGTGATTGCGGGAGGGCTAAATGATCGTTTTGGTGCGAAAATCATGATTTTGGTTGGGTTCTTTGTGTTGATTGCGGTGACGGTGAATTTTTATTGGTCAACGGTAGTCTCGGCATTATTGGTATTACGGCTATTTCATGGTGTCGGTTGGGGGATTACGACGACCTCAATTGCGACGGGGGTTTCGACGTTAGTGCCACCGAATCGGACGGGAGAAGGTATTGGTTTTTATGGATTGACGACGGCGCTTGGAATGTCGCTTGCACCGATTATTGCGATTATTTTGATGAACCAGTTTTCATTTAATTTTTTGATTGGATTTTCGATCGTATTGATGGTATTGGTTTTTCTGTTGGTGACACGGTTGAAAATGCCGAAACAAGCGATAGTCGTGAAGCATAAGATGCAGTTGTTTGATAAGGGCGCATTGCTACCAGCGCTACTCTGTATGCTGATGGCTTTTCCATTAGGTGGTATTCAGACATTTATGATGATTTATGGATTGGAATTACACGTGCAGATGGTCTGGATTTTCTTTGTTGGGCAGGCGATTATGGTGTTGGTAAGTAGGCTTTTTGCGGGACGATTGTATGATTTGAAGGGGCATCGGGTGGTTATTCTTCCAGGAGTCGTGTTGATGGGCCTTGGATTGTGGTGGTTGTCGCTGGCAACGGGAGCTTGGAGTTTATTTGGATCTTCATTGTTTTTCGGTCTCGGCTACGGAATGGTTCAGCCCTCGTTGCAAGCTTTAGCAGTGGATCGTGCGGCACCTGATAAAAAGGGGATTGCGAATGGGACATTTTTATCGGGGATGGATGTTGGGATGGCGCTTGGGAGCTTTGGACTTAGCTTTATCGCGACGCATTATAATTATGCAATGATGTATCGTTGGTCTATTGTTACGCTAGTGATTTTTCTGGTGATTTATTTGATTGTTTTTCGGACGAAGCGATTATTACCCGGGAAATAATGCGAGGATTTATTTTTTCGGGAAAAGTTTTTAAAAGAATACTAGAAAGTCAATCTCAAGGTTTTTAGCCAAATGGGGACGCTTTCTTGGTGTTTTTTTAATAAAAACCCGCAGAATAAGTTAAATTTGTCTGAAAATATTCGTATTTTCTGATATAATATATCCAAGTGTTAGGAGTAAGTATTCTTTCTTGGGTTTGATTAGACTGGAAATGGGAATGAGATACATATGTGAACTCCAAAATAGGCTTTTCGCAATACTTGTAATGCTTGTCACAGTTTTTGTATTAAGACCAGATGTGAGAAATCGAAGTTGTAGGTTGGAAATACGATTGGAACAGGAGAGATGTTGTGTGGAAAGAGCGTATAATTTTTCAGCAGGACCTGCGATTTTGCCCGTACCGGTTTTAGAAAAGGTGCAGAAGGAGCTATTATCGTACAAAGGTTCAGGAATGTCAGTAATGGAATTAAGTCATCGGTCAGATTTATTTGAGGAAATCCTTGGGGACGCAGAGTCACTATTGCGTGAATTAATGCACATTCCCGAAAATTACAAAATTTTATTCTTACAAGGTGGGGCGAGTCTACAATTCACCATGATACCGATGAATTTGATGGCTGGTAAGAAGGCCTATTTTGTCAACACTGGCTCATGGTCTGAAAAAGCGATGGAAGAAGCGGCTAAGATTGGTGATATTGAAGTGCTGGCATCATCTAAAGACAAGAATTTCAGCTATATTCCCGAGATACCGCGCGTGCCATCCGACGCGGCTTATTTGCACATCACAACGAATAACACCATTGAAGGTACTGCTATTTTTACGCCTCCTGAAACTGGTGATGTGCCACTTGTTGCGGACATGTCTTCCAATATTTTGTCGAGTGTGTATGATGTGAACAAGTTTGGCCTGATTTATGCGGGCGCACAGAAGAACATTGGTCCTGCAGGGCTTACGATCGTTATTGTTCGTGAGGATCTGATCGGGAACGTAGCTGGTTTGCCGGCGATGCTTGATTATGCGGTACAAGCGAAGAATGGTTCAATGTATAATACACCAGCGACATTTGCGATTTATGTGGCAAAGTTGGTTTTTGAATGGATTAAGGAGCAAGGTGGCGTAGCGGGAATCGAAGCGCTTAATAGAAAGAAAGCGGCTCTTTTATATGATTATTTGGACGCGTCTTCGATGTTTTCATCTCCTGTAAATAAGGCGGATCGTTCGCTAACGAATGTACCGTTTATGACGGGATCACCTGATTTAGATAAATTATTTATTAAAGAAGCGGAGGAACTTCATTTTGAAAATTTGAAGGGACACCGCTCGGTTGGTGGTATGCGTGCCAGTATTTACAATGCTTTTCCATATGCGGGTGTCGAAGCACTGACTGCTCTGATGGAAAAATTTGTTGCGACTCATAAAGGGGGAGAGATCCATGTTTAATATTCAGACTTTCAATGCGATTGCAAAAGAAGGATTACGTAAGTTCGATGTGGAAAAATACTTAATTGATGGGAATCAAGCGCCAGATGGTATTTTACTGCGAAGCTATGATCTACATGATTTTGAGTTTCCTGATAGTGTGAAAGCTGTGGCACGAGCGGGTGCGGGAGTGAATAATATTCCTGTCGAGGCTTGTGCGGATAAGGGAATCGTGGTTTTTAATACACCTGGTGCGAATGCAAACGCGGTGAAAGAGTTGGTATTGGCGAGTCTATTCATGGGTGCACGGCCGATTTTGGAAGGCTCAGAGTGGGTGAAGACACTTGATGGTTCTGATATTGAGAAGAAAGTCGAAGCTGGGAAGAAGCGGTTTGCTGGGACGGAACTTGCTGGGAAGCGTTTAGGGATCATCGGTTTAGGCGCGATTGGTGCGCTTGTAGCGAATGATGCTTTGGCGCTTGGTATGGAAGTTGTCGGTTATGATCCGTATGTTTCGGTGGATACGGCATGGCGGATTTCGAAAGAGGTAGAGCGCGCGATGACGCTCGAGGAAGTATTGGCGACATGTGATTATTTGACGGTTCATGTGCCGCTGAAGGATAATACGGCGGGCATGTTCAACCGGGAAACGTTGCAATTGATGAAACCTGATGCGGTTTTACTTAATTTTTCGCGTGGGGAATTGGTGGACGAGAATGCGATGATTGAAGGGCTGAACGCTGGTCAGTTGCGCATGTACATTACTGATTTTGCGACGGAAGCTTTTGTGAAACATCCCAATGTTGAAGTGTTACCTCATCTAGGAGCTTCGACGGAAGAAGCCGAAACCAACTGTGCAAAAATGGCAGCGAAGGAACTGGCGTCTTTTTTAGAAACAGGTAGTATTAAGAATTCGGTGAACTTCCCAAATGTGGAGATGCCTTATAATGGCCATCCGCGCTTGGCGGTTTTCCATCACAATGTGCCGAATATGGTTGGGCAGGTTACGACGGAACTCGCGAATGGTTCGATCAATATTTTGGATATGACCAATCGCAGTAAGGGCGACTACGCTTATACACTGATTGACATGGAAAAAGCGGCACAAGGGAACTTATCGTTGGTTGAGGAGCGTCTGAACGCGATTCCTGGTGTGATTCGTGTGCGTGCGATTGAACCTGCTGGAGTTACGGCTTACTAAGATAAAATGAATAGCTGCGATGGGATTTCTGTCGTGGCTATTTTTATAAAATAAGGAGGGATTTTTTGTGGTTAAAATTAGGGCTTTTAAGGCGATCAGACCAAGTGCGAAGGAAGCGGTTTATGTGGCTTCGTTGCCGTATGATGTGTTGAATACGGAGGAGGCGCGGAAACTCGGGGATGCAAATCCGATGTCGTTTTTACATATTGATAAGGCGGAGATTGATTTGGCGCCAGATGTGTCATCGTATGATGCGTCGGTTTACGAGCAGGCCGCGTCGAATCTGGCAGAGTTTCAGGAAAAGGGATGGCTTGCGAAAGATGCGAAACCGGAACTTTATTTGTATCAGTTAGTGATGAACGGGCGGCCGCAGACGGGGCTTGTGACGTGTACAGCGATTGATGATTATGTCAGTGGCGCGATTAAAAAGCATGAATTGACGCGTGAGGAGAAGGAGTTGGATCGGATTCGCCATGTGGATGTGACAGATGCGAATACGAGTCCGATTTTCTTGACGTATCGGTCGGATGAGCTGGTGAATGATGTCGTGGATGCGTGGATTGGTAGTCATAAGCCAGTTTACAATTTCAAGAGTTTTCATGATGTGACGCATCGGATTTGGGCGGTGGACGATGCGGATGTGGTTCGCGTGCTTACGAAGGCGTTTGAGACGATCCCTGCGCTTTATATCGCGGATGGGCATCATCGTACGGAATCGGCGGTTAAGGTCGGCTTGAAGCGTCGCGAGGAGTTCCCGGACGCTGGTGCAGACGCGGAGTTCAATTTCTTCCTATCTGTGCTATTCCCGCAAGATCAGCTCGAGATTCTCGATTATAACCGTGTTGTCGACGTACCGATCGCAGCTGATTTTCTAGACCAAATTGCTATAAAATTTGATGTTGAAAAGGTCGGGAAGGAAGCGTATAAACCAGCGAAACCCAATACGTTTGGTATGTATCTAGACGGTTCGTGGTACGGTTTGAAAGTGAAACGAGAGTTCGCTGGTGACGGTGTGATTGCGAGTCTTGACGTGTCTATTTTGGCCGATCAGGTGCTCACGCCACTGTTTGGAATCGAGGATATTCGTCGCGATGACCGGATTAATTTTGTCGGTGGGATTCGTGGGTTGGCGGAATTAGAGCAGTTAGTCGATGCAGGAAAATACACTGTAGCGTTCTCGATGTATCCGCCAACGATGGATAATTTGCTAGATGTAGCAGATGCTGGCGAGATCATGCCTCCAAAATCGACGTGGTTTGAGCCGAAGCTGTTGAGTGGACTGTTTGTACATGATTTGGAGAGTAAATAGATAAAAACTGGTTCCATCACATTTCAGGTGTGCAATGGAACCAGTTTTTTGATGTTTCACGTGAAACATTACGCTGGAAATTGAAACTTCGGCGCCGCTCAGTGTTCAAACCTGCAGATGTATACTGGCAACCTCAAAAATAGAATAGCATCCAAGAACCTTTATTTCCACTTTTACGGTGTTAGGGTTGTGTGTTATACTTTTTAAAAACGGGTAGCTAGAAAGGGACGTATATGTATGACTAAAAAAACTGATCAGGATGTTATGAGAGAAAACAATAAGAAATTAGTATTAAAAACTCTATTTAATGCTGGTCAGACATCAAGAAGTTCGATTGCCAGTGCGATTCATTTGCAAAAATCCACGGTATCTTCTATCGTTCGCGAATTACATGAGGAAGGTCTGATTGAAGAGCTTGGCATCGGTGAGTCTTCCCACACAGGCGGACGTAGACCGAATTTGATTCAATTTAATTATCGGTATGGTTATGTCTTGGCTTTCGATATGGGAGCGAGGCATTTAAGGTATTCGGTGAATTATTTGAATGGTGAGGTGATTCAAAAAGAGTCGCTTCGCTTAACCGGCCGCAGTATAAAAGACGTTTTTCAGATGATGCGGGAAGTTATTTCTGGTCTAAAGGCATTCGATACGATGAAAGGGCTGCTAGGCATTGCGGTATCGACACATGCTCCTGTTCACGAGAATGAGATTCGATATAGTCCATTTTTAGAGCTTGATTCTTTTTCATTGTTAACTGCATTGGAAGAAATTGTTGATGTACCGATCGAGTTTGAGAATGAGGCCAATTTAACAGCAATTTCGATTCGCGATTTTTGGTATTATTCCGGTGAGGAGCCGCTTCAGAACTTGTTGGCGCTGAATATTCATAACGGTATCGGCGTTGGCACGATCATTAACGAGCAGCTTTACTACGGCGTGCAGGGGCTAGCTGGCGAAATCGGTCGTTCGGTCATCTGTAAGGATAAACAAGTGTATCGGTTGGAAGAGCTATACTCCGAAAAAGCAATTATGGAAAAAATCGCGAAGCATGAAAATAAGCCGGAATTGACGGTAGACGAATTTGCCGCATTGATAAAAAAGAAAGATGCCTTTGTTTTGGAGGTTGTCGATGAATGGATCACGGCGATTGCGCAAATTACTTATAATTTGGTGCAATACAGCGCGCCAGAAGCTGTATTTCTTTCATCGCGGTCCTTATCGCAATTTCCAGATTTGTTAGACCGCATTTCCGAGGAGTACCAGGCGCTCGATCCGTTAGGAGAAACGCGGATTGAATTCACACAACATGATATTTACGACTCCTCCTTGCTCGGCGGTGTCGCCCTTATTTCGCGACAAGTTTTAGGACTAGAATCGCAAGACCTCATTTTTAAAAAGTGATACATGTTGAATAGGATGGAACACTTGGGGATCTTTAACTCCACTTATGTTCCATCCTTGTGATTACTAGCCTACCATTGTACCCTTCCTTCTGAAGATTAAGTTATTTTAGAACAATAGATCTTCTTCAAATTTTCTTTTAATCTATTGTTGTAAAATAATATTATCTCCATGAGCTCGTCACAGTCCCTGAGTAGTAGCAAATGGTCCCTGCCCTTGTGTAATTTATTCTTACCAGTTTAAGATACCCAGTATAGCGGTTCCCATAACTAGTGGTTGTGAAATGTCTCATTGTTGGACCAGTACCACCCGTATAGCTTTGGGAAATCGTCATCGTCATACTACTTGAACCTGTTGATGCCTGCGGTGAAGGCGACACCTTACCTAAAAATCCAAAAAAGCCAAGTGACAAAACAAATACTAAACCAAGCTTCATACTTAATTTTTCCATTTTATTCATCGCGTCCTTTCCAAATTACCAAATGTGTGAGTATCCTGGACTGATAAAATTAATAACCGTTCGCTATGTGTTAGCGTTCCTCTTCTACCTAAAATAATATTGATACTATACTTAAAATTCTATCGATATAAGTACCCCGAATAATCTGATAAATTTCCGCCAGATGTACGATATCTGTAGCTGGTCTTATAGATATATCCTTTGTACGTATACCCATTTTGCGTAATCGTTGCGTACATTCTCGCTGGCCCAGTTCCTGAACTAAACTTAAAGGATTGAGTGTGCTTTATTGATGTTGTCATAGCCACCACAACGTTAGGAGTATTTCCAATTACACCCGCTCCTGTGAAACTAAATATAAGAGCGCAAACGGTGCTAAAAGCTACTAGTAATTTTTTTATTTGCAGTCCCCCTTTTTATTAGTATTAATTATAACATGTAAGCGTTGGTTAATTTGTGTCTAAATTATTAACATTTCCCTTTAAAAGCATTTATTCTATGTAAATTATCTTTCCTTCTCTTGATCTTTTTGGAATTTTGACGACTTTTTAATGCTCATTTCGTTTCTCTCTATTTATGGCTTATATAGAATCCATTCCGAAATGCTCAGCACAACTCTATATAAAAAACTTCGACATTTCTATAGGTTAAAGAGGTACAAGCTATGAATTCTCCCAAGCTTGTACCTTGATTTTTCGCTCCAACAGTTCATATAGTGAAATGGCAACCTTTTGTCAAATAAAATCTATAAGGTGTTGCGGGATTTAACCTGTAACATCTTTGTTTTCGATAGATTTCATGATACGAAACTTAGTCGGACTTTGGTAATTCAACCCACCGTGGAGCCGAATACGATTCCACCGAACGAAAAGGAAGGGAATCTGCACCTCTTCTGCATGTAGAAGGAGATGAAGGGGAGCGCGGCATCCACAATCTAGCCCCACTAGACCGATGACTCGCGTAGAACATCTCACTCTATTAGCCAAACTCACATGTGTTCTTTAAACCACCTTCATTATAGTATAGGTTTGTCTAGGGAGTCCGTGACATAAAAGCAAATTTTTCATTACTTACAGCCGTGTAGAAAGCGCTTGCTCTTGTTTTTTTCAGGTAAGATTATCCCTAGATGATGTTTTAAACGGATGCTTCGATTCATCTATTACTAATCAATTTTCAACATGCTGGAGACACCTTGAAAATTCTGTATGAAAAAGGGGCACCATTTCAACTTTAGTCTACCAGAGCACATATTGCTTGTTAGTAGATGTCGGATGTACTACAATATAAATATATATTTCCATTAAAAAGATATCTAGAAGGAGGCTTATAATGAAACACATTAAAAAAGAGTTTATGCTTGATTGCGGACCTGAAGAGGCTTGGCAATTAGTTGTTGATCGCAGTAAGTATGAAAAATGGGCAGCTGCTTTCCATGAAGGATCGACCTACACTGGTGATATGGGACTTGATAAAACCGTTAACTTTGTTGATGCGGAGGGAAATGGTTTGGTTTCTAAAGTAGTCGTTTTTGAACCAGAAAAAGAAATCAAATTCGCATTTTTAGGTGAAATCAATGATGGGAAATATGTTGAGGTTGCTGCATTTGCAGATATGCTAGAATACTATGTATTTGAACCAGTAGGTAGCCAGACAAGGATGCTTGTGGATGTTGCAATGGATGATAAATATTATGACATGATGAATGAAATGTGGGACCGAGCGGGGACTGAGCTTGTGAAGTTGAGTAAGTAGGAGAAAAAGCTTGTATATTTTATATAATGGTGTTAAAATTTACGGGTTTTGGCACCATTTTTAATTTTTAGAGTTCGAAAAAAGGGAGTGGAACAAATGGCTAGAAAATGAGCATCCTTATTGGAGTGTCTTGATAATAGCTATTGTAAATGGTGACTTTATGGAAACGGCGATTTATGGAATATTATTTTATAACATTTTGATGTTGTTAAGTGCTAAGAGAAGAGCAAAAAAATAAAGAAAAGGTTGATGAAACGATCAAAGTAAATGTAAAGAAAGGGCGCGCTGAAAAAGTGATGCTCTTTCTTTGTATATGTAGTGTCAAAAAGCATACTTTTTGACACATGAAATAAATGATTAAAAGAGAATCATTGGTCGCTTGAAGTAACATTTTGCTGGTTTTTCAAACTAACCTTCAGATTAACTAAAAGCGTTTTATTTGTAACGGAGTAGTTGAGCTCTAAATTTGAATGTCGAGTCACAATTTTTCTTAAATTGGAAAGGCCAAGTCCTTTATGATTTTGTTTTGTAGAAAAACCTTTTTTTAAAAACAGTTTGTAGTTTGAAATTTTCTGGAACAGGATTTTTAACGATGAATTCAAGACTATTCGCTTTTTTTAAAATATTGACAGTAATAAAAAAAATGATTATCAAAGCGAGCTTCCACTGCATTATTTAACATAATAGAAATACAGCGAAGGTAATCGAGCAAATCGATAGGGGGTTCTCTAAAATCTGCTGTAATATTCAAGTTTAAAGGAATCTCCTTCTCGATACATGTAGAAGAAAATTCATAAAGAACAGCTTTGATAGGAAGGTTATACATATAATCGATTTGAGTCAGATACTGCTTGTTAAATTGCGATAGCGTTTGATTTTGAATTTTCTTTAAGAATATACGGGCTTCTTCTACTTGATTTTCAGCTAGATAGCCTTCAAGTCCTAGAAGTATAGCACCTAAGTCATGCTGAAACTCCCTAGAAAATTCGAATAGATTTTGTTCTGCTAAAAGAGTCTCTCGAAGTAATTTGTTATCGAGGGTTTGCCTGTGTAGCTTAGAAATGAGGTTTGCAAATAAAAAGAATGCAATCAGCGCTAAAAAAACGGTGAAAATAACGATGGGAATACCGCTTCTATATTGCATATTGTTTTGATTACTAACAATAAAAGCGTGCAGGATTGTTAATCCAATGAATAAAAGGAATATCAAAAAATTTACATATATTAAGTTACTTTTCAAAAAATAGATTTTATTCTTTAAGTCATATTTTTTTTAAAATAAAAATAACAAAAAAAAGATAATAAAAATAGGAAAACCATTTGAAGCAAAAAAGAGAAAAGGTAAAATGGAGAAGGTACCATGAAAGTTCATTTGTAGGGGTAAATCATAGGTGAGGTAGAACGATACGATTGAAAGACTATACTGGATGAGTAAATAAAGTATAGCAAGTAGATGACTCTTTGAATGAGTGGAACTAAATAGCCATTGCAGTAAGTAAATGACTAAAAATAGACTATAGAATAATCCAATGTTAAAAATCAGAGCAATGCCAACGTTTATTCCAAGAGCAACGGTCAGCCAGATAAGTTGTTTACCCGAAAAAAAAGAATTTTTTTCCAATTATCCACAGAATAATCAGATAATTCATCGTAAGAAAAAGTGTTGCCTCCACATAAGTCACCTTAGAGTCCCCCTTTCTCTTTAAAGTATGCCAATAATTTACGTGCACTTGGCGTGTTAAGTTCTAAAATACTGCCGTTTTGAAAGTAAATAAAACCGATACTCTGGTTAATCGATTTAATCATACTGACATGAATAATATAAGATTTCAGCTCGTTATAAAATACAGGCATATCGAACTTTTGCTTAATTTGCGAGATTTTTCCATCTATAAAAGACTCTTCATAGATGGTTGTAATGAGTAAAGTATTTTTCATACCAGCAACAGTTGTAATATAAAGAATGTCGTCCAAATGAAAAGCAATGGGCTTTTTTTGGTTTGTTAAAATAACTTTGTTTACCAGTTTCTCTTTGCTTTTTCAGTTCGGCTTGAATATTCGATAAAGCAGTAAAAATTTCTGAAGATAGGATTGCTTTGTCTGCTGTCTTAATTAGATAAGCCGTGGGATAAATGTTGGAATTAATCATCTCTCGTCCAAAATCTGGATAGGATGTTAAAAATAATATATAGCATTTACTGTTTCTTTTTCGTATTTCGGTACCGATATCCAGACCGTTAATCGAACTCTTTAAATCAATATCTAAAAAGAAGATAGAATCATTTTGAATATCTAAAGTATCCATAGAAAAAATATTTGTGATGATCTTAATCTCCCAGTCACCGAATAAAAAGGGATTGTACATGTTTTTTATAAGTGTCACAAGATCTGCGCGAAATTTAAGATTATCTTCAATAATATAAATATGCATGAAAACACCGCCTTATATTTAGTATAAGTAAAAGAAAGTAAGAAAACAATTAAATTGGCTGTCAAATAAAAAGAAAACGATTTCAAATGAAATAAACATTTTAAAAAAACATAGTAAGATAAATGAGTAAGCAAAATAGAGTGTGAATAAATCGACAAAAACAAGGAAGAAGTTTGACGCAGGTCAAGGATTACACCATTTGTTACAGGGTGTATTTCTAGTAGAATAAAAATGGAAAGGGGGAGAGGAAGTGAATTATGTGGAATTTCATAATTCTTTAAAAGAAGAACCTATCGTAAGTTCGTATATCTTAGCCAATGTTCCAAGCGAAGGTATCAGTATTCATAAACATGATACCTTATGTCTTTCAGAAGAAGAAGTCTGTTATATAGAAAACGGAACGTTATTCCAAATGAATCCGCTAAAAGAATATTATTTGTTTAATTGTTTGCAGCCGAATCATTTTATCGTGAAAGCAAGAGAAGAGGATAGAATGAAGTTAGTGGCTGTCGAAACAAGTCAGGTAAACATTTTTCAAAAAAAAAGAACTTTATGAATTTTTAGATCAGGAAAAACTTCTATCTCATTTTTTTCTAAATGTAATAGAAAAAAAAATGAAACAGTCATTACAGAGTTAAATATGCTATCTGATTTATTAGCGGAAGAGCGAGTAAAGTACACGTTGTATTGTATCTTGCCGCAAATGGAATTAGAAAGAGAAGATGGTTTTATACAGGCACCTAAATGGATGAATATGAAAATTTTAGCTCAAATCAGTCATTGCTCTCTATCTAGAACATCGAAAATTATGAAAAATCTGCAAAAGGAAAAAAATTGTTCAGATAGATAATGGTATGTGGTATCGAGATTATACGGCGAGCTAATTTGGTAGATATAACATACTGATCGGGAGGTGAGCTAGATGTAATCTTAGTAAGAAAGTTTCGTGGAATCATAAAAAATAAAATGGAATTGGGAGAGGAATTGAAAGAATGTCAAAAAAACAAATCGTAAGAAAAGTATTAATAACATCCACGGCAGTAGCTATTGTAGCTTCTTCATTTGGAGCCCCATTAACTGCTATGGCAGAAGAGCAAAATAATGTTCAAAGTAGTACTGGGGAAAAATCTAACAGGATCTTAGTGAGAGACACATTCTCACATTTCACATGGGATAAAAATGGAAACCTGATTTCTATTCATTTCCCTTCAAGTACGACTGTACAAAATTATAATTTCAGACTAATGGTGAATAATGTTTATCGTTCCTCAATTATTAAAGGACAACCATATTATTCTTATTTGAATGGCTCTAAGTGGAGCTTTGGAAACCCTATAAGTGCTTCTTCAACCTTTAGAATAGAAAGAATAAACGATAAGGGAGAAGTTTTGGATTATATAACTAAGGATGGTGTAATGGGTATATCTGATAAGTATTGGATTTCAAAAGCCAGAAGTCCTCTTGATTGGATGCTAGAGGGCGGTGTTCCGGTGGCGATTGCACCTTTGGCAATGACAGATGCACAAGCTAGTATTGATCAGATTATGAATGTAAGTAACAACACTGTAAAGCAAGAACTACAAACTCGGTTGAATGAGGCAAATAGACAATACGCTTATAATAATAATCTCGCTAAAAGTATAGGCAATATATTTACAAGCTCAAGTCAAATAGCATTGAAATCAAATGTCACACAATCTACTCTGGATGACCTGAAAAAAAAAATTGAGCGGTGTAGTAAATCTAGAATGGAGAGGTCAATTAACTACAACTCTTTCAACAGCTCAAACACTACTTGATCAGACAGTAGAAGAAGCTAACAATCTAAAAGCAGCAAACGAAGCAGTTAATAAATTGTTTGGTGACAGTGGGCACACCAAGCTAGCGGAAGGGATTACTGCAACAGATATTAATCAAGCCAAAGCGTTGGCGAATAAAGTGAGTAATGCAGGTAAGAAGAAGGAACTTCTGGATGAGATTGAAAAAGCACAAAAGTTGTTAGATGCAAAAGTAGTGGAAGCTAACAATCTGAAAGCAGCAAACGAAGCAGTTAATAAATTGTTTGGTGACAGTGGGCACACCAAGCTAGCGGAAGGGATTACTGCAACAGATATTAATCAAGCCAAAGCGTTGGCGAATAAAGTGAGTAATGCAGGTAAGAAGAAGGAACTTCTGG
>NZ_AODD01000011.1 GCF_000525835.1 Listeria grandensis FSL F6-0971 | reverse complement strand
GGGCACGAAACGGTCACGCACAGACCAACTTTCTTATCTAGTTTTGAGAGAACCGCGTTCTTTCAGTTAGTCACACATTGTCTGGTGGTTACGGCGAAGAGGTCACACCCGTTCCCATCCCGAACACGGAAGTTAAGCTTTTCAGCGCCGATGGTAGTAGGGGCTTCCCCCTGTGAGAGTAGGTCGTCGCCGGGCAATGTATTTAGGGTACTCATTTTAGAAATGGGTGCTTTTTTGTTTGACTTAAATAATTAATTTTATGATAGATGGTACTGGTTTAGATGGATATTTGGTCTGAATTAAGTTATTGTTAGGTTTGAAAAATTGGTTTTAGTGAAAAATAGGAATATGGCGTTATACATAAGGGGGAATTATTATGGGAGAAGCTGTCGTAATGGTACTGACAATTTTTATTATTAACATTCTGTATGTATCTTTAAATACGGTTAGGTTGCTAATGACGATGAAAGGGTATCGATATCGTGCGGCAATTGTGAGCGTGTTTGAGATTGTGGTCTACATTGTAGCGCTTGGTATGGTTATGAGTAATCTAGATGATATAGCGAATATCGCGGCGTATGCGCTTGGTTTTGGTGTCGGGATTATTGTGGGCATGAAGATTGAGGAAAGACTTGCGTTGGGTTATATTACAGTGAATGTGATTACGAAGGACTATAACTTAGATCTAGCGAATCAGATTAGGAATGCGGGATATGGTGTTACAAGCTGGCTGGCAAGTGGGCGTGATGGAGAGCGGATGATGCTTGAGATACTAACTCCGCGGAAAAATGAAAATAAATTGTACCAGCGCATTATTGCGATTGATGATAAGGCTTTTATTGTGTCTTCGGAACCCAAACAAATCTATGGTGGTTTTTGGGTTAAACAAGTGCGTGGCGGGGTTAAGAAAAAGTGACTTTCTAAGGAGAGTTGCTTTTTTTTGTCTTAAAAACACTAAAACACGAACGTTAAAGTAATGTTTGTATATATTGTTCGATTTTTTTATTGACTTTACTTACAGCTATTGTTAGAATGAAGGTGTTGAGTGACAAT
Source organism: Listeria grandensis FSL F6-0971 (assembly GCF_000525835.1). Lineage (GTDB taxonomy): Bacteria > Bacillota > Bacilli > Lactobacillales > Listeriaceae > Listeria_A > Listeria_A grandensis. The sequence goes on along the minus strand of NZ_AODD01000011.1, from coordinate 88,195 downwards.
GAAATAATGAGGAGTTGAACATTGAATGTGTGCACAAGTTGGTGTCATTATGGGAAGTACTTCTGATTGGGAGACGATGAAGAAGGCATGTGAGGTATTGGAAGAGCTCGGAATAGCGTATGAGAAAAAGGTTGTTTCAGCGCACCGCACACCCGATTTAATGTTTACATATGCTGAAAATGCTAGAAGTCGTGGAATTAAGGTTATTATTGCAGGAGCTGGTGGTGCGGCACATTTGCCAGGAATGGTTGCTGCGAAGACTACTTTACCAGTTATTGGTGTTCCGATGAAGTCCAAGGCGTTAAATGGACTCGATTCTTTATTATCGATTGTTCAGATGCCTGGTGGGGTTCCGGTCGCTACTGTCGCAATAGGTGAGGCGGGTGCGGTAAATGCTGGATTGCTCGCTGCGCAAATTTTATCGGTGGAAAATGAGGTAATTGCTAGCCGTTTGGAAAATAGACGTGATACACTAGAAGAAAATGTTCTAGAAAGTAGTGATTCTCTTGAGTAAAACGTATTTATTACCAAACAGCACGATTGGAATTATCGGAGGCGGTCAGTTAGGCAGAATGATGGCACTTGCAGCGAAGGCAATGGGGTTCCGAGTTGTTGTACTCGATCCGACGGTGGATGCTCCTTGTGCGCAAGTAGCAGATGAGCAGATTGTTGCAAATTATACGGATTTGGCGGCTTTGAAAGAATTGGCTGAAAAAAGTGATGTTGTAACTTATGAATTTGAAAATGTGGATAATGACGCGATTCGTTCGATTGAGGACATTGTTCGTGTTCCGCAAGGTTCGGAGCTATTATCTATTACGCAAGATCGTATTTTAGAAAAAGCGTACTTGGAGTCGATTAACATTAATCTGGCGCCGTATGCGGTGATTGTAGACAAGGATGATATTGTGCAACGTATTAGTAGCTTAGGTTACCCGGCGGTGCTTAAAACGACGCAGGGGGGCTATGATGGTAAGGGTCAATATGTCATTCATAATGAGGAAGATATTGATAAGGCAGCTGAGCTTTTACGCTTCGGTACGTGTGTATTGGAGGCTTGGATTCCGTTTGAACGCGAAATTTCCGTGATTGTGGCGCGGAATGCTGCTGGTCAAATGGAGACGTTCCCTGTCGCAGAAAATGATCACAAGAATAATATTTTGCATACGACGGTTGTACCACCAACGCTTGACTCAGAGTCGGTACATGAGGCAGAGACTATTGCGGTGAAACTGGCAGAGTATCTGCATCTGGAAGGTGTTTTGGCTGTAGAGATGTTTGTGACGGGTTCTGGTGCGATTTACGTGAACGAGCTGGCGCCTAGACCGCATAACTCAGGACATTTTTCGATTGAGGCTTGTAATATTTCGCAATTTACGCAGCATATTAGGGCGATTGCGGGCTTGCCGTTGCTTGAGGTGGAGTTATTGCGCCCAGCGATGATGGTGAATATTTTAGGGCAGCATGTGGATGGTGTCAATGCGGTTCTCGCGGATCATCCAGAGTGGTTTGTTCATTATTATGGGAAACAAGAGGCGAAGATTGATCGCAAAATGGGGCATATTACGGTGCTCAGTGATAATCCGCTAGTAGAGATTGAAAAAATGCGTTCGTCGCAAATTTGGATTTAATTGGGGGATTTGAGAAACGATGATTGAGAGATATACGAGAGAAGAAATGGGCAATATTTGGACGGAGCAAAATCGTTTTCAGGCATGGCTCGAGGTGGAGATTCTAGCTTGTGAAGCTTGGGCGGAACTTGGCGATATTCCAAAAGAGGATGTAGCGAAGATTCGGGAGAACGCAACGTTTGATGTGGCACGCATTCAGGAGATTGAATTGGAAACGCGTCACGATGTTGTGGCATTTACGAGAAGTGTTTCTGAATCGCTTGGTGAGGAGCGTAAGTGGGTACATTATGGTTTGACTTCGACGGATGTTGTGGATACAGCGAACTCGTATATTTTGAAGCAGGCGAATGCGATTTTGCGTGCGGATCTGGAGCGCTTTATTGAGATTTTAGCGAACAAGGCGAAGGAGCATAAGCATACGGTTTGTATGGGGCGGACGCATGGTGTGCACGCGGAACCGACGACGTTTGGCTTGAAGTTGGCGCTTTGGCATGAGGAAATGAAGCGGAATTTGGAGCGGTTTAACCGTTCTGCTGATGGCGTGGAATTCGGGAAGATTTCTGGGGCTGTTGGGACGTACGCGAACATTGATCCTTTTGTGGAGGAGTATGTTTGCGCGAAATTAGGTACGACGCCGGCTCCGATTTCAACGCAGACACTGCAACGGGATCGTCATGCGGATTATATGGCGACGCTGGCTTTGATTGCGACTTCTGTGGAGAAATTTGCTGTGGAGGTTCGTGCGCTTCAAAAGAGTGAGGTTCGTGAGGTGGAAGAGTTTTTTGCGAAGGGGCAAAAAGGGTCTTCTGCGATGCCGCATAAGCGTAACCCGATTGGTTCGGAGAATGTGACAGGCTTAGCGCGTGTGATTCGCGGGCATATGGTGACAGCGTATGAGAATGTGCCGCTGTGGCATGAGCGTGATATTTCGCATTCGTCTGCGGAACGGATTATTTTGCCAGATGCGACGATTTTGCTTGATTATATTTTGAATCGTTTTGGTAATATCGTGAAGAATCTGACGGTGTTCCCAGAGAATATGAAGCGTAATATGGATCGGACGCTGGGTCTTATTTATTCACAACGTGTGCTGTTGACGTTGATCGATAAGGGGATGGCTCGTGAAGAGGCGTATGATACGGTGCAACCTAAGGCGATGGAAGCTTGGGAGACGCAAGTGCCGTTTAAGACGCTGGTTGAGGCGGAACCGAAGATTACGGATCGTCTTTCTAAGGAAGAAATGGATGCTTGCTTCGATTATAACTATCATTTGAAGCAGGTAGATATGATTTTTAACCGCTTGGGACTTTAAGGACGGCATCATGAAAAACTATGGAGGGTTACGGTGTCTTCATGGTTTTTCATGCTTTATTCAGGTCAAAATTCGAAATGAAAAAGGAGACTTTTAGCAGTGGCGAATTTATTGTATGAGGGAAAAGCGAAACGGTTGTTTAGTACGGATCAGGATGGTGTGTTGCGGGTAGCTTATAAGGACGATGCGACGGCGCTGAATGGGGAACGTAAGGAGAGTTTTGCGAGTAAGGGGCGTTTGAATAACGAGATTACGTCGCGGATTTTTACATATTTGGAAGAAGTGGGGATTAAGAGCCATTTTGTGGAGCAATTGTCTGATACGGAGCAGTTGGTGCGCTCGGTGGAGATTATTCCGCTTGAGGTTGTGGTGCGGAATGTGATTGCTGGGAGTCTGGCGAAACGTCTTGGGGTTCCTGAGGGGACGCAGGCGCTGCAACCAATCGTGGAGTTTTATTATAAGGATGATGCACTGGATGATCCGTTTATTAATGACGCGCATGTGCTTTATTTGGAGGTTGCGACGGAGGATGAGATTGCGATTTTGAAGCAGGCTGCGCTTGATGTGAATGTGGCGTTATGTGGATTGTTTGCCAAGATGAATATTACGCTGATTGATTTTAAATTGGAATTTGGGCGTGATGAGAATGGGAATATTTTGCTTGCTGATGAGATTTCGCCAGATACGTGCCGATTATGGGATCGGGATACGAATGCCAAGCTGGATAAGGATGTATTTCGTCGGAATATTGGGAATTTAACTGCGGTTTACGAGGAAGTTTTGAAAAGATTAAAGGAGGTTGTTTGAATGTATAATGTGAAGGTGTTTGTAACGTTGAAGAAAAGTGTGTTAGATCCGCAAGGGACGGCTGTGATGGGGTCGCTGAAAAGTTTGAATTACGGCGAGGTTGAGGATGTACGGATTGGGAAATACATGGAGCTTCAAGTGGCGAAATCGGATCGTGATATTCATGCGGTCTTGGACGAAATGTGTGATAAGTTGCTGACAAACCCAGTGATGGAAGATTATCGTTATGAAATTGAGGAGGCTTAAGGATGAAATTTGCGGTCATTCAATTTCCAGGTTCAAATTGTGATTTAGATATGTTGCATGCGATTCAAGATGCGCTCGGTGAAGAGGCGGAATATGTTTGGCATGCCCAAACGAGTTTAGACGGTTTTGATGCGGTACTTCTTCCTGGTGGATTCTCGTACGGGGATTACTTGCGGACGGGTGCGATTGCGAAATTTGCGAATATTATGCCGGAAGTGGTGCGGTTTGCGGAAACGGGTAAGCCTGTACTTGGTGTTTGTAATGGGTTTCAGATTTTGGCGGAGAGTGGTCTTCTTCCTGGGGCTTTGATCCGTAATAATAATCTTCATTTTGTTTGTAAAACAGTGAGTTTGCGTGTGGAGAATGCGGGGACGATGTTTACGTCGGAATATGAGGCGGGGGAAGAAATTCGGATTCCTGTGGCGCATGGTGAGGGAAATTATTATTGTGATGATGCTACGCTTGCAGAATTGCGGGCGAATGGACAAATTGTGTTCACGTATGCGTCGGAAAACCCTAATGGAAGTATTGCGAATATTGCTGGGATTACGAATAAGGCCGGGAATGTACTAGGTATGATGCCGCATCCGGAGCGTGCTGTGGAGGACATTGTTGGTGGAACGGCTGGACTTGGCGTTTTTAAATCGATGTTGAAGGCTTGGAAGGAGGAACAAGTACATGCTTAATGTGAATCAGGAACCGTCAGCGGATCAAATTGAGGAACAGAAAATATATGAGACAATGGGGCTCAGTGAGAGTGAGTATGGTCTTGTTTGTGATATTTTGAAACGGAAGCCAAACTATACGGAGACGGGTTTGTTTTCGGTGATGTGGTCTGAACATTGTAGTTATAAAAATTCAAAACCGGTGTTGCGCAAGTTCCCGACGGAGGCTCGCAAGTGTTGCAAGGTCCTGGTGAGGGTGCTGGGATTGTGGATATTGGTGATGGACTGGGCGTTGCGTTTAAAGTGGAGAGCCATAATCATCCGTCTTATGTGGAGCCGTATCAAGGCGCTGCGACTGGTGTTGGTGGGATTATCCGCGATGTGTTCTCGATGGGGGCGCGTCCGATTGCGATGCTGAATTCGCTTCGTTTTGGTGAGATTGATAATCCGCATACGAAATATTTGGTGAACGAGGTCGTAGCTGGGATTGCTGGTTACGGGAACTCGATTGGGATTCCGACGGTTGGCGGTGAGGTGCAGTTTGATCCGTGTTATGCGAAGAATCCATTGGTGAACGCGATGTGTGTGGGCTTGATTGCAAAAGAGGATATTCAAAAAGGTCAGGCGGTTGGCGTTGGTAATCCGGTGATGTATGTTGGTGCGAAAACGGGGCGCGACGGGATTCATGGGGCTACTTTTGCCTCGGTGGAATTTAGTGAAGAAGGCGAGCAGCAGCGTTCGGCGGTTCAAGTTGGCGATCCGTTTATGGAGAAATTGTTGCTGGAAGCGTGTCTGGACTTGATTCGTGATCATTCGGATATTTTGATCGGGATTCAGGATATGGGTGCGGCGGGCTTGGTGAGTTCAAGTTCGGAGATGGCATCGAAAGCTGGATCGGGCTTGGAGCTCATTATGGATGATGTGCCGCAACGGGAAACGCATATGTCAGCGTATGAAATGTTGCTTTCGGAGTCGCAGGAACGGATGCTTTTATGTGTGAAAAAAGGAACATGAGGCAGAGATTAAGGCATTGTTTGAGCGTTATGGCTTGGAGGCTGTAACGATTGGAACGGTGACGGATGATAAGATGTACAAAATTGTGCATCACGGGGAAGTTGTTGCGAATGTGCCAGTTGACGCGCTAGCTGAGGATGCGCCAGTGTATCATAAACCTTCATCGGAGCCACAGCGTTATCGTGATTTCCAAGCGGAAGAGGCTTTTGCGCCAGTTGTGACGGATGTTGTGGCGACGTGGAAAGCGTTACTTGGACAGCCAACGATTGCGAGTAAGCGTCATATTTATGAACAGTTTGATTATCAAGTTCGGACGAACACGGCGGTTGCGCCTGGTTCGGATGCGGCTGTTTTACGGGTTCGTGGAACGAATAAGGCGATTGCGATGACGACGGATTGTAATTCGCGTTACCTGTATTTGGATCCTGAAAAAGGCGGCCAAATTGCGGTTGCGGAAGCGGCTCGAAATATTGTTTGTTCGGGTGCGAAACCGCTTGCGATTACGGATGGTCTGAATTTTGGGAATCCCGAGAAACCAGAGATTTTCTGGGAGATTGAGAAGGCGGCGGACGGGATTAGTGCAGCTTGTTTAGCGCTTGATACACCAGTCATTTCAGGGAATGTTTCGATGTATAATGAGACGGATGGGGAAGGTATCTATCCTACGCCAGTGATTGGAATGGTTGGTTTAGTCGAGGATGTGGCGCATATTACGACGCAAGGTTTTAAAGCGGCTGGCGATGTGATTTATTTGATCGGCGAAACGAAGCCAGAATTTAGCGGTTCGGAATTGCAAAAATTGGAGCAGGGCAAAATTAGTGGACGCGCGCCTGAGCTTGATCTACAGATGGAGAAGCGTTATCAGCAGTTCTTATTGACGGCGATTCAGGAAGGTCTTGTTGCTTCGGCACATGATTTGGCAGAAGGTGGTCTTGCGGTGGCGCTTGCTGAGGCAGGTTTTGCGAATGATTTAGGCGCGGCGATCAAGGTACCTTTTTCAGAGGAATTGCTTTTCAGTGAATCACAATCGCGTTTCTTGGTATCGGTGAAAGCGGACAATGCTGCGAAATTCGAGCAGTTGTTTGAAACGGAAAAAGTGGTGCGTTTAGGCGAGGTCACAGAGGTGCCGCAATTAGTGTTACAAACGGAAAAATCAGTAATTACAGCCGAACTTAGTGCGTTAAAACAAGTTTGGGAAGGGGCTATTCCATGTCTACTGAAATAAGAGGATTGAACGAGGAATGTGGTATTTTCGGGATTTGGAATCATCCGAGTGCGGCGCATATTACGTATTACGGTTTGCATAGTCTGCAGCATCGTGGGCAAGAGGGTGCTGGGATTGTGTCGACGGATGGCGTGACGCTGAAAGGGCATCGTAACTTGGGCCTGCTTGCGGATGTGTTTAAGCACGGAGAACTGGATGACTTAATCGGGAAATCGGCAATTGGTCATGTGCGTTATGCGACGGCTGGTGGCAAGAGTTTGAGTAATGTTCAACCGTTTTTATTCCACTTCCATAATTCGAGTCTGGCGCTGGCGCATAATGGGAATTTGATTAATGCGCAGACGCTTCGTCAGGAGTTGGAAGCGGAAGGAGCGATTTTTCAGACGAGTTCGGATACGGAGGTGCTGGCGCATTTGTTGAAACGTAGCCAGACGGGATCGTTCGTGGAGGATTTGAAAGTGGCGCTGAACAAGGTCAAGGGTGGTTTTGCGTATATGCTTTTGACGGAGAATGAGTTGATTGCAGCGCTTGATCCGAATGGTTTCCGACCGCTTTCGATTGGGAAAATTGGTGGTTCGTATGTGATTGCTTCGGAGACGTGTGCGTTTGATACGGTTGGCGCGGAGTTTGTGCGTGATGTGGAGCCGGGTGAGCTGATTATTATTAATGATGATGGCTTGCATATTGAGAAGTTTACGGAAGACGTGAAGCATTCGATTTGTAGTATGGAATATGTGTATTTTGCGCGTCCTGACTCGAATATTGCAGGAATTAATGTCCATTCGGCGCGAAAACGGATGGGGAAACGGTTGGCGCAGGAGGCTTTTGTTGAGGCGGATGTGGTGACGGGTGTTCCTGATTCGAGTATTTCGGCGGCGATTGGTTATGCGGAGGAAACGGGCATTCCGTACGAGCTAGGCTTGATTAAGAACCGTTATGTGGCGCGGACGTTTATTGAGCCGTCACAGGAATTACGGGAACAAGGTGTGAAAATGAAATTATCGGCCGTGCGTGGTGTTGTCGAGGGCAAACGGGTGGTCATGATTGATGATTCGATTGTGCGCGGGACGACGAGTCGCCGGATTGTGCAATTATTACGTGAGGCAGGTGCTGCGGAAGTACATGTTCGGATTGCGTCTCCACCGCTTGCTTTTCCTTGTTTTTATGGGATTGATATTCAGACGCGGAGTGAGTTGATTGCGGCGAATTATTCGGTGGATGAGATTTGCCGGATTATCGGTGCGGATTCGCTGACGTATTTGTCGGAGGACGGACTTGTGGAAGCGGTTGGTAAGCCGTATCCGGATGAGCCCTATGGCGGACTTTGTATGGCGTATTTTAACGGGGATTACCCGACGGAATTATTTGATTATGAAAAAGAATATTTGGCGAGTTTAGAAGCCGAGTCACGTTGAGAGGGGAATTTTGCAAATGGCAGAGAATGCGTATAGTAAGGCTGGCGTCGATGTAGAGGCGGGTTATGAGGTTGTGGAGCGGATTCAAAAACATGTGGCTCGCACGAAGCGTAACGGTGTGATGGGCGCGATTGGTTCGTTTGGCGGGATGTTTGATCTTAGTGGGCTTGGCTTGCGTGAACCTGTGCTTGTTTCGGGGACGGATGGCGTTGGTACGAAGTTGCTGCTTGCGATTGAGGCGGATAAGCATGATACAATCGGTGTGGATTGTGTCGCGATGTGTGTGAATGATATCTTAGCGCAGGGGGCGGAACCGCTTTTCTTCTTGGATTATATTGCGACGGGGAAAACGATTCCGGGCAAGATGGAACAGATTGTTAAGGGTGTTGCGGACGGCTGCGAGTTGGCTGGATGTGCGCTTGTCGGTGGTGAGACGGCGAGATGCCGGACATGTATGGTGCGGACGATTATGACTTGGCTGGCTTCACGGTTGGCGCGGTCGAGAAGGCGGACGTGATTACGGGCGAGCGGGTTGCGGCTGGTGATGTCTTGATCGGCTTGGCATCGAGTGGAATTCATAGTAATGGATACTCGTTGGTACGCAAAATTTTCTTTAAGGAGCATGATTTGGCGCTGGATACAGTTTTGCCGGAGCTTGGGGGCAAGACGCTTGTTGATGAGTTGCTCGTGCCGACGCGGATTTATGTGAAACCTGTTTTGGAAGTGATTAAAAATGTAACAGTACATGGAATTTCGCATGTGACGGGTGGCGGCTTTATCGAGAATTTACCACGGGTGTTGCCGGCGGATTTGGCGGTCTCGATTACGCGTGATGCTTGGCCTGTTTTGCCGATTTTTGATGTACTACAAAAGTATGGGGAAATCGATGCGGACGAGATGTACGGCATTTTCAATATGGGAATCGGGATGGTGCTTGTCGTTGCGGCGGAAGAAGCGGCACAAACGCTTGCCATTTTAGAGGAACAGGGTGAAAAAGCATATCCGATTGGAAAAGTGACGCCGAAACAAGATGGCGCGCAAGTCGTGTTTACGGGAGGCAATTAAGATGAAAATCGCGATTTTTGCTTCGGGATCGGGTAGTAATTTTCAGGCGTTGGTGGATGATGCGGCGATTAAAGAATCGGTGGCGTTACTTGTTTGTGATAAACCGGGCGCGTTTGTGTTAGAGCGGGCAGAGGCAGCTGGAATTCCAGTGTTTCTGTTCTCTCCGAAGGCTTTTGCGGATAAGGCGGCTTTTGAGCGGGAGATTGTCGCTAAATTGCAGGAATCAGGGGTAGAATTCCTTGTTTTAGCGGGATATATGCGCCTGATTGGGCCAACTTTACTGGAGGCGTATGAAAATAAGATTGTCAACTTGCATCCGTCGTTATTACCTGCTTTTCCTGGGAAAGATGCGATTGGTCAGGCATTTGCTGCGAAGGTAGCAGAAACTGGTGTCACCGCGCATTTTGTGGACGCGGGAATGGATACGGGATCGATTATCGCACAGCAGTCTGTAGCTATTTTGCCTGCGGATACGACAGATTCACTCACGACGAAAATACATAAAGTAGAGCATCAATTTTATCCGAAAGTTGTTAAAAAAATACTAGGGGGACAATCATGAAAAGAGCGTTAATTAGTGTGTCAGATAAAACGGGTGTCGTGGAATTCGCGCAGTCGCTAGTGGGGCTTGGATTTGAAATTATTTCGACGGGTGGAACGAAGAAGGCGTTAGAGGATAGCGGGCTTTCAGTGATCGGAATAGAGGAAGTCACTGATTTTCCAGAGATGTTAGATGGACGCGTGAAGACGCTACATCCGGCGATTCATGGTGGGCTGCTTGCTCGTCGTGATGACGCGGCGCATATGGCGGCGATTGAGGCGCATGATATTGCTAAAATCGATTTGGTATGTGTGAACTTATATCCGTTCCAAGAAACAATTGCAAAACCTGATGTGAAACTTGGTGAGGCGATTGAAAATATCGATATCGGCGGACCTTCGATGTTACGTTCTGCGGCGAAAAACTACGCAGCGGTGACGGTTGTTGTCGATAGCGTGGATTATGCACCAGTCTTAGCTGAACTCGGTGATCACGGCGCGGTTACTTTTGAAACAAATCAGCGCTTGGCAGCGAAAGTTTTCCGACATACAGCGGCGTACGATGCGTTGATTGCAGGCTATTTGACGGATATCGTGGGGGAAGAGTTCCCTGAAAAATTAACGCTAACTTATAATAAAAAACAGGATTTGCGATATGGCGAAAATCCGCATCAACAGGCAGGATTCTATACAGAACCGCTAGGTGTTGCGGCGTCTATCAGTGAAGCCAAACAACTACATGGCAAAGCGTTGTCGTATAACAATATTCGCGATACGGACGCAGCGCTTCGAATTGCGGCTGAATTTACAGAACCTGTCGCGGTAGCGGTGAAACATATGAATCCGTGCGGTGTCGGCGTAGGTGTGACGCCAGAAGAGGCTTATTTGAAGGCTTATGAAGCGGATGAGACCTCGATTTTTGGTGGGATTGTGGCGATTAATCGGGAAGTTGATGCGGCAACGGCGACGCATATGAGTCAGATTTTCCTAGAGATTATTATTGCGCCGAGTTTTTCCGAGGAGGCATTCGCGATTTTATCACAGAAGAAGAATATTCGCTTGTTGACGGTTCCGTTTGCAGGGCCAGTGAATGCGGTGGAAAAAACGTCGGTGATTGGTGGCTTATTATTGCAAGATGGCGATGCGGTGGCAGAAGACGCGGCGACATATGAAGTTGTGACGGACACAGAACCATCAGAAAACGAGTGGAAGGCGCTTCTTGCCCAGTGGAAAATTGTGAAGCATGTGAAATCGAATGCGATCGTCGTTGGCAATGAAAAACAAACGCTTGGCATTGGTGCAGGTCAGATGAACAGGATTGGCTCGGCATTTATTGCGTTGCATCAGGCTGGCGAGAAAGCCAAGGGTGCGGTCCTAGCGTCCGATGCCTTCTTCCCAATGGATGATACCGTTGAGGCAGCGGCTAAAGCAGGCATTAAAGCGATCATTCAACCTGGAGGCTCAATCAAGGACAAAGATTCGATTGCGATGGCAAATAAGTATGGTATTGCGATGGTTCTTACGCATGTTCGCCATTTCAAACATTGAGGAGCGTGTAATACGATGAAAATTTTAGTTGTCGGAAGCGGTGGGCGTGAACATGCGATCAGTAAGAAATTGCTAGAAAGCGATGCGGTAGAGTCTGTATTCTGCGCGCCTGGAAATGATGGCATGCTTGGCGATGGTATCAAGACGTGTGCTATTTCAGAGAATGATGCGGTTGCACTTATCGAATTTGCCAAAGAGAAGGCTGTGAACTGGGTCATTGTGGGTCCAGAAGTACCGTTACTTGCTGGTTTAGTCGATGATTTTGAAAAAGCCGGAATTAAAGCATTTGGCCCTTCGCAAAAAGCGGCGCTCATTGAGGGAAGTAAAGATTTCGCGAAACAATTTATGAAAAAATACGACATCCCAACGGCGGGCTCGGAATCGTTTACGGACTATGAAGAAGCCTATCTTTATCTACAACAAAAAGGCGTGCCGATCGTGATTAAAGCGGATGGCTTGGCGGCTGGAAAAGGTGTAGTCGTTGCTTTTGATATGGAAGAAGCGATAGTTGCTTTAAAAGATATGCTGTTGGATAGTAAGTTTGGTGCGGCGGCAACGAAGGTCGTGATAGAAGACTTTTTGGATGGCGAGGAATTTTCGTTAATGGCTTTTGTTCGTGGTGCAAAAGTTTATCCGATGGCAATTGCGCAAGATCATAAGCGGGCCTACGAAGGCGATAAGGGACCAAATACAGGCGGAATGGGCGCTTATTCACCGGTACCGCATATTTCCCAAACGATTGTTGACGAAGCGATTCAGGAGATTTTGTTGCCGGCTGCGAAAGGAATGGTTGCAGAGGGTCGCTCATTTTCTGGAATTTTGTACGCGGGGTTAATCGTGACGGAGGATGGGCCAAAAGTGATTGAATTCAACGCGCGTTTCGGCGACCCTGAAACACAAGTTGTTTTGCCACGGTTAAAATCTGATTTTGCGAAGGTGATTGATGCGTTATTGCACGATCAAGAACCGATATTAGAGTGGGAAGAAGCTGGCGTGACACTTGGTGTAGTTTTGGCGAGTGCAGGGTATCCTGATGCATACGCGAAGGGGAAAGAAATAACAGGTCTTCAAGAAGTTCAGGCCGAGGTTTTTCATGCGGGAACGAAGCGAGCGGAAGAAGGCGATGCGTATCTTTCTAATGGAGGGCGCGTCCTGCTTGTTTCGGCAACGGCAGATTCGATAACAGCCGCACAAGAACAGCTCTACAAAGAAATGAAAAAGCTAGATAATCCAGATTTCTTTTACAGAATGGATATTGGAACAAAAGCAGTGAAGTAAAGTAAAAACGTGCGATATACCTCAAATATTTTGAGATGTATCGCACGTTTTTTTTAAAAGGCTCCGCCGCCTGAGCCACCACCACTGGAACCGCCGCTGAACCCACCACCACTACCGCTACTGGAAGATGCGCTACTAGCTATGGCACCGCTGAATGAGCTTTCAAAAGCGTTTTGGAAGCTTTCAGCAAAGCCTGTATCCATATTCGCGTGATGAACGTTGCCGAGCATTGCGCCGCCGTAGTAATAATAAAGTAAACCAGATTGTTGCTGTACTTGCTCTGGGGTGAAACGAATGGACGCGGCTTTTAGAACTTCCTTCGTCAAGCCAAGTGAAATGGAATAGGAAAGGTAATGGTCCCAAATTGCAATCGAGCCGACATCTGCCATGTCCATATTTCCGACGTCTTTAATATAACGTTTGAAGGCATGCCATTTCGCAAACTCTTCTGCTCCAATTTGATTTTTAATAGGGAACTGGGTCGCCCAAAAAGTAAACAAGGTGGCAAAAGTAATAATGCTAGTAATACAAGCAAACAAGGAAAAAATACTCGTAGCTATGCTGAAAATAATGATGCCAATACCGATTAAGATAATACATGTTAGACAGATAGCCAAAAGTTTATTCGCTTTGGAGCTAGCTTTATTATCGAAATACTGGTGTTCCTTTGCGTCTTTAGCGACACCATTTTTCCAGCTTGTAAACGAACTGGTGAAGGCGGCTTTATTTTTCTTTGCATAGGCGTTGATTTCTTTTAGCGTTATTTTTTCACCATCACCAATCTTTTCTATCAGCCAGGTCATCAATCTTTTTTCATGGTTTAGAAGTGCGATAGGAGAGGGTGCAGGTATTTTGGAGAGGATATAGGTTGCCTTTTTCTTATTACCTGAGACATCTGGGAGCTCTTCGATGGTGAGTTGCCTTTTGCGCACAAGATCCATGATAGTTGCAACCATATCGTTTGCGCCCGTTTTAGAATAGATTAACTTATTCATGACTGCTGGTGACAGGTCTGTCGGAATATCGTGAAAATACTTATCTTGAAATGCAGCTTTTCTTGGCTTTGTATATTTAAAATAGGTCCAGATAATTACGATAAGCACGAGTAGTAACATGAAGCTACTACCACCGTAAAAAATAATTTTGGAAAACATCCGTTTCGCATTGGCTTGATTAGCAAGTTTTGCTTCTTGTGCCTGGATATCGGCTTTTTTATGAATGGCTTGAATATTTTGGTTTAGTGGTACGATATTAGTCGGAAAAATGACATGTGCTTCAACAAATTGACCTGGTTTAACATCATCAGCCGTTAGTTTTACGGATTGCTCGTTGTGTAGCGAGATGTTGCCATCCAATGGTCCATGTGCCCAAGCTTGTAGGTCCTCTTTTTTTGTAGCGCTTGGTAACGTGATATTTATGGCAACATGATCAAGCGACTCTTGCCAGTTTGTGCCGACGAGTTTTCGATTGAATTCGGCCGTATCGTTATAGCTTGTGATGACATCTCTTAAGGTGTAGCGATAGGAAAACTCTTTTACAGCTGTGTTGGTAGGAGAGTAGACTTTGATTCTTAGTGTGTCATTGTCATAGTTTGCCGTAAAGGTTCCGGGCTGGCTAGAATTGCTTTGTACATAAGGAGGGCTACCATCAACGGATACTTGTAAGTCTGTGATCTGTGGTAGTCCTGCTGTGTCAATATCCATCGTCGCCCCGTTAAAGGCTCCATCAAAGTCGAAAGTCACTTTTTCAGTAATGGTTGCAGATCCGTCTTGCTGAATTTGTACATGGTTCTCGTAACTCGGAATTGTGAATGAACGCTCAGCGGAGACCGACGAATAAGATATCCCAATGCATATTAATAAGAGTGAGAAAAATAAGATAATTTTTGCTTTCATGCTGAAGCCTCCTTTTTATACATTCTAGTATAGCATAATTGTAACGGATTTTTGAACCTTCTTGTTGTGTTATTCACACTAGTGCGTTAAAATGGTGAAGAAGAGTCTGAATTAATGGAGGTATACGCATGCAAATAGAAAAATTGCGTGGTGAAGGTCTAGATACGTTTTTTAAAGGGATCTTGGCACTGGAGAATTTAGAAGAATGTTATGCTTTCTTTGACGATGTATGCACAGTAAATGAGATTCAATCGATGTCGCAGCGCTTCCAAGTGGCTAGCATGTTACATGAAGGCAAGACGTATAATGTGATTGAAGCTGAAACAGGAGCTAGTACGGCAACGATTTCTCGCGTCAAGCGTTCTTTGAATTATGGTAATGATATGTATGAGGTTGTTTTTGATCGAATGAAAGACAAATAAATTGTAAAAAAGAGGTGTGCCACTGAACCATTTTAGGCGTACCTCTTTTTCTATTTTGTTAAAACGATATAATCCCTGTGGCTGACAGAAAAATCAAGATGATCGCGATGGGTGCAATGTATTTGAGTAGTAAAAGCCAGACCATAAAGCTTTTACGCCCTAGACCACTACTGCTCGTGAATTCGTCAAACAACGCTTGGCGCGGGAGTTTGAAACCAACAAAGATCGCTGTAAATAGTGCGCCAATTGGAAAAATAATATTTGTAGTTACATAATCGATGGCACCAAAGATGGTTTGCCCAAAAATGGTGATATCACTCCAAATCCCAAAGCTAAGTGTAGCTGGTATCGCAACTAGAAAGATAATGCCACCGACAACCCAAGTAGCTAGCGGTCGGCTTTTGAATCTGTTGATGAAAGGCGCGGTCGCTGTTTCGAGTAACGAGAAACTGGAGGACAGAATCGCGACAAAGAACATGACTAGAAATGCGACAAACCAAGTTGTTCCAAATGGTAACTGGTTGAAAATCGAAGGCAAGACGACAAATAATATGCCAGGTCCTTCATCCGGCGATAAGCCAAAAGAGAGTAAGGCAGGGAAAATCGCCAGTGCAACAAGTATAGAAAGGAAAAAGTTTAACAAAACAATGATGGAGGATGTTTTTGGAATGTTAATCGTATGGTTTAGATAAGAGCCATAGGTGACCATCAGCGAAATCCCGACGCTTAAAGAGAAAAAGGACTGACCCAGGATGAGTAGCAGTGTTTCACTGTTGATTGCTGAAAAATCTGGTTTTAGGAAGTGTCCTAGCGCACTGAGCGCATTTGGAAGTGTCAAACCACGAATGGTGAGAACGATCAGGAGAATAAAAAGCATGGGTACGACGATCTTACTTACTGTTTCAAGACCGGCGCGCACCCCTTGCGAGACAATTAAGATATTTAACAAGATAAAAATTCCAGTACCTGTAATCGCAATGGCTGTGTTGGCTGTTGTCAAGCTAAACTGTAACGACAACTGCGCTATATCAATGTGGCTGACCGACCCCGTTAGCACCTTAACAATGTAAGCGAGTGTCCATCCACCGACGATTCCATAAATGGCAAGGACTAAGCTAGAGCCAAGAACACCAAGTTTTCCGACCCAATTCCAATGTGTTTGAGGGGAAAGCACTTTATAGGCTTTTATAGCATCGCCCTTAGAGGAACGCCCAATGATATATTCGCCGATTAAAATGGGAAGTACAATGACGAATGTAAGAATAAAGAAAGCAATGAAAAAAGCGCCTCCGCCAGTTTTTGCAGCAATATAAGGCATTTTCCAAATAGCTCCGATTCCGATTACGGCACCGACTGATGCGAGCGTAAAGCCTAATTTAGAACCCCACTGTTCTCTATTGTTATCCATGAGAGACTTCCTTTCATACAAAATAAGCTAGATTATGGAAATGAGAGTAATTCATATTACTAATATCATAGCATAGAAAAATTCTGATTGCATCCACTTAATGCGAAGAAAGTTAAAGATTTTTATAAAAGAATCTTAGATGTGGTGCGCTTATCACCTAGAAATGATATAATTGTTGGTAGCGTTCGAACAAAGTGAGTTACGCTACCAATATGCATAGGAGCGAAGCGAGTATGTAATCCATCAGTTAGCGTTCGAAGCAAGACGCGATATTTTTACAAAGTCTTAGGTTATTATTTCATACGCGGAATTATTTCACTCATATACATGATGGAGGGGCTTTGGTGAAACATTTATTCAAATTAGATCCAGCTAAGCAGTTACCAAATCTAGCTGTACAGCGATTGGCTCAGTCTGGAACTGACGGGTTTATTATCGGTGGTTCAGATGGACTAGAGATGGGCGCAGTACAGGATTTATTTCGGACTGTTGCGAGTTTAGGATTACCGGTTTTTATTGAGGTGAGTGATGAGGCGATGATTGTGCCTGGTGCGAGCGACTACTTGAGTCCGATGGTTCTAAATTCGACAGACGTGACTTGGTTGATTGGCGCGCATCACGAGATTGTGAAGCAATATGGCTCTTTTATTCCATGGCCGCATGTCCAAACAGAAGGGTATTGCATTTTAAACCCAGAGGCAAAAGCGGCACAACTCGCAAAGGCCAATACAGATTTATCTGCGGATGATGTGGCGGCATACGCGAGCATTGCAGAAAACATGCTCCGATTGCCGATTTTTTATGTCGAATATAGTGGCACTTTTGGTGATAGTCGAATGGTTCAGGCCGCGCGGGATGAGCTTGTGAACACGAAGCTTTGGTATGGCGGTGGCATTAGGACGGTTGCTCAGGCACGGGAAATGAGTGAAATCGCGGATGTGATTGTCGTTGGTAATATTTTGTATGAAGATTTTGAGCAGGCGTTGGAAACGGTGAGTGCGGTTCGATAACTTTACTTGCTTTCGGTTGCTTAAAAAGTTAAAATAAGAACAAATGTTTGTATTGGCGGTGTGAGGATAAAATGCAATTAAATGCGGAAGATTTAGTAAAAGGATTGAACCCACAGCAAAAGAAGGCGGTCCAAGCGACAGAAGGGCCGCTACTCATTATGGCGGGAGCAGGCAGTGGGAAAACGCGTGTTTTGACGCATCGTATTGCTTATTTGATGAAGGAACGTAGCGTGAATGCGTATAATATTTTGGCGATCACGTTTACGAATAAGGCGGCGCGTGAGATGAAAGCGCGTGTTGGTAATTTGCTAGGACCTGAAGCAGAATCGATTTGGATTTCGACATTTCACTCGATGTGTGTACGAATTTTACGTCGGGATATTGAACGGATCGGCTTTAACCGCAATTTTACGATTTTGGATGGCGGGGATCAGCTTTCGGTTGTGAAGGGCATTTTGAAGGACAAGAATATCGATACGAAGAAGTTTGAGCCGCGTGGGATTTTGGCATCGATTAGTAACGCGAAGAACGAGCTTACCAATGCGGAGGAATACAAGAAGGAAGCGTTTGGTTTTTACGATCAGATGGTTGCGGATGTGTATGTCGAGTACGAGAAGAAGCTCAAAAAGAACCAGTCGCTAGATTTTGATGATTTAATCATGGTGACGATTCAGTTGTTTGAACGAGTGCCAGACGTCTTGGAGTTCTATCAACGGAAGTTTCAGTATATTCATGTAGATGAGTATCAAGATACGAACCATGCGCAATATATTTTAGTGAAGTTGCTTGCGGCTAGGTTCCGTAATCTGTGTGTCGTTGGGGATTCCGATCAGTCGATTTATGGTTGGCGTGGTGCGGATATTACGAATATTATGTCGTTTGAGAAAGATTATCCGAACGCGCAAACGATTCTTTTAGAAGAGAACTATCGGTCAACCAAGCGGATTTTGGAAGCAGCGAATCGGGTGATTGAGAATAATAGCAATCGGAAACCGAAAAATCTGTGGACGAACAATGATGAAGGTAAGAAGATTTTTTATCATAAGGCATTGACGGAGAAGGAAGAAGCTTCTTATGTTGTCGGCAAAATTCAAGAAGAAGTTATTGCGTCGAACCGGCCGCTTTCAGATTTTGCGATTTTGTACCGGACGAATGCGCAGTCGCGTGTCATGGAGGAATTTTTCATGAAGTCGAGCATGGCGTATCAAATGGTTGGCGGTACGAAGTTCTATGATCGTAAAGAGATCAAGGATGTACTGGCGTATTTGCGCCTGATTTCGAACAATGATGATGACATTAGTTTGGCGCGAATTATTAATGTACCAAAACGTGGAGTTGGCGCGGGTTCGTTGGATAAGATTGCGAATACAGCGGCGGCGTACGATTTGACGGTTTTTGAAGTGTTGGACCGTATCGAAATGGTTGGACTTTCTGCCAAAATTTCCAAACAATTAGTGGAGTTCCATGATCTGATGAAGGGTTTCACGCAAATGCAGGATTACTTGTCAGTGACGGAGCTCGTGGAACAAGTACTTGATAAAACAGGATACCGCGCAATGTTAGAAAATGAGCGGACGATTGAGGCGCAGACGCGTTTGGAGAATATTGATGAGTTCTTATCTGTGACACAAAACTTTGAGAAGGAAAACGACGATAAGACGTTGATTAGCTTTTTGACGGATTTGGCGCTTGTTGCGGATGTGGATAAGTTGGATGAAGAGGATAAATCTCGTGGGGCAGTGACGCTTATGACGCTCCACTCAGCCAAAGGTTTGGAATTTCCGGTTGTCTTTTTAGTGGGCCTCGAGGAAGGGATTTTTCCGCATAGTCGGGCGCTTTTCGAGGAAGATGAGATGGAAGAGGAGCGTAGACTGGCGTATGTTGGTATTACGCGTGCTGAAGAGGAGCTGTATATGACGAGCGCTTACTCGCGAATGTTGTATGGTCGTTCGACGGCGAACAAGGAGTCGCGTTTCATTGATGAGATTCCGAATGATCTGATTGAAATGGGTCATGAGAACAGTTTGACAGAAGTGCCATTTGCGAAGTCAGCAATGCATAGCAAATCGGTGGTTGGTTACAGTTCATCAGGCGCTGAAAAAGAGGCGTGGACAGTTGGCGACAAGGCGAGTCATAAGAAATGGGGCGTCGGAACGGTTGTTAGCGTGAAAGGAACTGGGAGTAATATGGAACTTGATATTGCCTTCCCGAGTCCAACTGGCGTAAAACGATTGCTGGCGGAATTTGCGCCTGTTGAAAAAGTATAAGTAGGTGAAGTGAAATGGCTGAAAAAGAGCGTTATGAAGAACTGATAAAGGAATTGGAGCGGCTTAGTTATGAATACTATGTTGCGGATAATCCAACGGCGCCGGATTCTTTGTATGATCAACTTTTGCATGAATTGATTGGTCTTGAAGAGAAGCATCCGGATTGGGTGACGCCAGAATCGCCATCTCAGCGTGTTGGTGGGGAAATACTTGCTGGTTTTCAAAAAGTGGCGCATGAAACGCCAATGCTTAGTTTAGGCAATGCGTTTAACCATGAGGATTTGCAAGATTTCGACCGTCGTGTGCGTGAGAAAGTGGGCGAGGATGTAGCTACATGTGTGAACTCAAAATCGATGGTTTAGCTGTTTCTTTACAATATGAAGCGGGCAGATATAAACGTGGAGCAACGCGCGGTGACGGGACGGTTGGTGAAGATATTACATCGAATTTGCGGACGGTGCGCTCTATTCCGATGGTGCTAAAAGAACCGTTCACGATTGAAGTACGCGGAGAAGCGTTCATGCCAAAGCAGTCATTTCAAAGTTTGAATGAAAAGCGAGAAGAAGAAGGGCTGGAGGTCTTTGCAAACCCTCGAAATGCGGCGGCAGGATCTCTACGTCAATTAGATACAAAAATTGCAGCATCGCGAAATTTAGATATTTTCTTGTATGCTGTTGCCGACTTTGGCGAGATGGGTGTGGCGACACATAGTGAAGGCTTAGCAACACTTGAAAAACTAGGCTTGAAAGTTAACAAGGAACGCCGTTTGTGCCAGTCTTTAGAAGAAATTTTTGCGTATATTGATGAATGGACAAGTGGACGCGCAGGATTAGCGTATGACATTGACGGCATCGTCATTAAGGTCGACAGTTTGGAGCAGCAAAAAACGCTCGGATTTACTGCGAAATCACCACGTTGGTCTATTGCATATAAATTTCCAGCCGAAGAAGTGGCGACGAAATTACTCGACATCGAGCTTGGCATTGGTCGGACGGGTGTCGTTACACCAACTGCGATTCTGGAGCCGGTTCGCGTAGCCGGAACGACAGTTGGCCGAGCGTCCCTTCATAATGAGGATTTGATCCGCGAGCGGGATATTCGAATTGGCGATACCGTTTTAATCAAAAAAGCGGGCGATATTATTCCAGAAGTAATCCGTGTTGTGGAGGAAGAGCGGACGAAAGAGCAAGTTCCGTATCATATGCCAACGCACTGCCCGACATGTGCAAGTGAGCTTGTCCGTTTAGAAGGGGAAGTGGCGCTTCGATGTATCAATCCGAAATGTTCTGCTCAACTAAAAGAAGGCCTGATTCACTTTGTTTCACGTAATGCAATGAACATCGACGGCCTAGGCGAAAAAGTAGTTGTTCAGCTCTTTGAACAAAAATTAATTGCGGATGTGGCCGATTTGTTTTTCCTTTCGGGTGAAAAACTGGTAGAATTAGAGAGAATGGGCGAGAAATCCGTTCAAAATTTATTGGCATCGGTTGACAAGAGTCGCGAGAATTCGTTGGAGAAATTGCTGTTTGGTCTTGGAATTCGCCATGTTGGTGCGAAGGCTGCGAAAGTTTTAGCACAATATTTCGAAACGATGGATGCGCTCCGTGAGGCGGAGAAAGAAGCGCTTATGGAGGTGCCTGATATTGGTGAGAAGATGGCAGACTCCATCGTTGCTTATTTTGAAAATGAAGAAGTCCATGATTTGTTAGCGAAGTTAGAAAAAGCAGAAGTCAATATGGTGTATACAGGTCCGAAACTGGAATTAATGTCAGAAGAAGCGCTTGTTTTTGCGAATCAGAAAGTTGTTTTAACAGGGAAATTAGAACATCTGAAGCGTGAGGAAGCGAAAGCATTAATTGAAATGTTAGGTGGAAATGTAACGGGGAGCGTAAGTAAAAACACGGCTGTTGTTGTGGCAGGCAGTGATGCAGGTTCCAAGCTGGCTAAAGCCGAAGCATTAGGTATACCAGTATGGAGCGAGCAAAAATTAATGGAATATTTACCAGATGAAGGTGGTCAAAACAAATGAAAAAATTACTAGTAGTTTCCCTTAGCACCGCGCTTTTACTTGCAGGATGCGCCCCGAGCCTCAATTCGGATGAGCAGGTTGTACAGAAGAAAGACACGAAACAGGCGGAAACAGGTATTATGACAAAGAATCAAATTTCCTCGGATTATTACAAAACTGTTTTGCCGTATAAAGCGAGTAAATCTCGTGGTTTAGTCGTATCAAACATCAACTCACGTTACGATATTAATGAGTTGGAATCTGGATTGATGCGGGTTTCGCAAACAAGTTATTCGCCGGATGACTATCTTTTCCAAGAAGGTCAGTATTTGACGACAGAGACCTTGACGAAGTGGTTGGATCGATCGAGTGATAAGAACAAGGATGGACTTAATCCAAAAGATAATGGTAAGACGGACGAGCAACGTGCCCCGATTTATTTGGCGCATATTTTAGAGCAAGATTATTTGAAGAAAACGGACAAGAATACGGTGGGGCTTGGAGGTATTTCGATTGCCTTAGCGATGAATTCCGTTGATTATTATCAAAAAGAGAAATTTGGCGCCACATATGAGCAAAATATTTCGGATGAGACGCTACTTGCTCAAGGAAAAGAGATGGCAGCGACGGTTTTAAGCCGGATTCGAGCTACTAAAGGATTGGATAGTGTGCCGGTTACGATTGCGATCTATAAGCAAGGAAAGCGTGACGGTGTCGTTCCTGGAAACTTTATCGCGATGGCGAATGCCGATGGTGCGGATGTCGGGAAATGGAAGACCATCGATGAGAAAAGTTATGTATTGCCGTCCTCAGATGCAAAGTCAGACCATAAAACCGACAACACTTCTTTTGAAGATTTTAAAGCCGACATTGAGAAGTATTACCCGAACTACACGGGTGTCGTTGGACGCGCTCGTTATGAGAACGGGGAGATGGCGGAGTTAAACATTGATATACCGCTACAATTTTACGGAGAAGCAGAAATTATTGGTTTCACGCAATATGTGACGGATTTACTTGGAAAACACCTCTCGACAAATGCCGCAATTCAGGTTAATATTACTACAACTGATGGTACAGCCGCACTGATTACGCGTAAAGCAAATGATGATACGCCAACAGCGCATATTTTCGAGTAATTATATTTTTAAGAAGGAAAGTATCGAACGAGGTGCTTTTCTTCTGATTAGGAGGAGAAATTTTGACAACTATTTCAAAAGAAACCGTGGAGAAAGTAGCGAACTTGGCACGCTTAGAAGTAAGCGATCAAGAGGCGCAAGCATTCTCAGAGCAATTAGAGAAAATTATTCAGATGGTGGAGAAATTAGATGAATTAGATACGGCTAATGTGGCGCCAACATCGCATGCGATTGAAGTGTCTAATGTGTTGCGTGAAGATGTATCGATTCCAGGTTTACCACGCGAGGAAGTATTAAGAAACGCGCCAGACCAACAGGACGGCATGTTCAAAGTACCAACCATTATGGAAGACTAATTTTAGGAAATCAGGAGGGAATTAATTTGGGATTATTTGAGCATTCAGTAAAAGACCTACATGAAAAGCTTGTAAAAAAAGAAATCGCGCCATACGATCTTGTCAAAGAATCATTTGACCGTATTGATGCTGTAGAAGATAAAGTGAAATCGTTTATTACGTTGAACCGTGATAAGGCGTTAGATGTTGCCGAAGAACTTGGGGATGCTGGGATTGATCCAAATAATATGTTAGCAGGTCTGCCGATCGGTATTAAAGATAATATCGTGACGAAAAACCTGCGTACGACTGCCGCAAGTAAAATTCTGGAGAACTTTGATCCGATTTACGACGCAACGGTGATGCAAAAATTAAAAGCGGCACAAACGATTAATATCGGAAAAGTAAACATGGATGAATTTGCAATGGGCTCGTCAACCGAGAATTCTTATTTCCAAACAACGGCAAATCCGTGGAATTTAAATAAAGTACCAGGTGGTTCTTCAGGCGGTAGCGCTGCGAGTGTAGCTGCTGGTGAAGTATTGTTTTCATTAGGATCAGATACGGGTGGCTCGATTCGTCAACCGGCTGCATTCTGTGGTGTTGTTGGGATGAAACCTACATATGGCCGCGTTTCTCGCTATGGTTTAATCGCTTTTGCATCGTCGCTTGACCAAATTGGACCGATCACGCGTACCGTGGAGGACAACGCGTATTTGCTAGAAGCGATTTCTGGTGTGGATCCGCATGACTCCACGTCGATCGATCAGCCAGTGGAGAATTTTGCGTCTCACTTGACGGGTGACATTAAAGGTTTACGCATTGGTGTGCCAAAAGAGTACATCGGTGAAGGCGTGGAACCAGGCGTGAAAGAAGCAGTTTTAAAAGCGTTGAAAACGTTAGAAAACTTAGGCGCAACATGGGATGAAGTATCGCTTCCTCATTCTGAGTATGGCGTAGCAAGTTATTATATTTTAGCATCGAGTGAAGCGTCATCGAACTTGGCTCGCTTTGACGGCGTACGCTACGGTTACCGTTCACCAAACGCGCATACATTGGAAGAGCTTTACAAAAAATCACGCGCCGAAGGTTTTGGAGATGAGGTAAAACGTCGTATCATGTTAGGAACTTTTGCGCTTAGCTCCGGTTATTACGATGCATATTATAAAAAAGGACAACAAGCACGTACGCTAATCAAGCAAGATTTTGCGAATGTATTTGCAGATTACGATGTGATTATCGGGCCAAGTGCACCAACTGTTGCCTTTGATATTGGCGGATTGATCCATGACCCAATCACGATGTATTTAAATGATTTGTTAACGATTCCGATTAACTTGGCTGGTCTTCCGGCGATCTCGGTTCCTTGTGGACTCTCAGAAGGTATGCCAGTCGGTTTGCAAGTGATTGGTAACTACTTCGATGAAAAAACGATTTACCGTGTGGCGCATGCATTTGAACAAGCAACAGAATTCCATAAAGAAAAACCAAGTTTATAAGGGAGGGCGAGACATATGAATTTTGAAACAGTAATCGGACTTGAGGTCCATGTAGAATTGAAAACAGAATCCAAAATCTTTTCGCCGGCACCTGCTCATTT
Organism: Listeria grandensis FSL F6-0971; assembly: GCF_000525835.1. GTDB lineage: Bacteria > Bacillota > Bacilli > Lactobacillales > Listeriaceae > Listeria_A > Listeria_A grandensis. Next base: position 63,365 of record NZ_AODD01000011.1, on the reverse strand, counting down.
TGGCGCGGAGCCGAATACGAATACGAACGTGGTGGATCTTGGGATGCCAGGCGTTTTGCCAGTTTTGAATAAAAAAGCAGTCGAATACGGTATGAAAGCAGCGATGGCAATCAACTGTGAAATCGCAGAGCACACGAAATTCGATCGTAAAAACTACTTCTATCCAGATAATCCGAAAGCCTATCAAATCTCACAATTCGACCAACCAATCGGCGAACACGGCTGGATTGATATCGAAGTACATGGTGAGAAAAAACGTATCGGTGTTACCCGGCTTCACTTGGAAGAGGACGCTGGTAAAAATACGCATACATCACATGGCTACTCCCTTGTCGACATTAACCGTCAAGGCACGCCGCTTGTTGAAATCGTGTCAGAACCAGATATGCGTACAGCTGATGAAGCCTATGCTTACCTTGAAAAAATCAAGTCGATCATCCAATATACAGGCGTTTCCGACGTCAAAATGGAAGAAGGATCGATGCGCTGTGATGCGAACATCTCGATTCGCCCAGTAGGTCAAGAAGCGTTCGGCGTAAAAACGGAGCTGAAAAACTTGAACTCTTTCACAAACGTACGTAAAGGTATCGAATACGAAATCAAACGCCAAGCAGAAGTGCTAATGGCAGGTGGCATCATTGAGCAAGAAACACGCCGTTTTGAAGAAGCCACAGGGAAAACGACGTTGATGCGTATCAAAGAGGGTTCCGATGATTATCGTTATTTCCCAGAGCCAGATTTGGTGGATCTATACATTGATAATGAGTGGAAAGAACGCATTCGTGCTGAAATCCCAGAGCTTCCAGACAAACGCCAAGTGCGCTACGTAGAAGAAATTGGTTTACCAGCATATGATGCGATGGTTCTTACATTAACAAAAGAAATGTCCGATTTCTTTGAAGCAACCATTCAAAAAGGTGCCGATGCAAAACAAGCGTCGAACTGGTTAATGGGTGAAGTTTCTGCATACCTAAATGCAGAGCAACAAGAACTTGTCGATACTAAGCTAACACCTGAAAATCTTGCTGGCATGATCAACCTCATCGAAAAAGGAACGATTTCATCCAAGATAGCTAAAAAAGTTTTCCGTGAACTCATTACAAACGGTGGCGACGCTGAAGAAGTAGTGAAAGCGAAAGGCCTTGTTCAAATATCGGATGCCGGCGAACTAAGAGGTATTATTTCCGGTATTCTAGATCAAAACGAACAATCTGTAGCCGACTTTAAAAATGGTAAAGATCGCGCGGTTGGTTTCCTTGTTGGCCAAGTGATGAAAGCGACGAAAGGTCAAGCAAATCCAACGATGGTTAATGAAATTTTGGTAGATGAAATGAACAAACGTTAAATAACACACAGAGTTATTAGGGGCGGGAAAATAGACGCTCCTAGTAACTTTTTTGCATTTTTTAAGCAAGACGATAGCTTCAGAATGGGTTTTTGGAGGCTAGTTTGGTATAATGAAAAGTGTTCGGTGTAAAAATATTACACCTATAGACTCCTTTTTGAGAGGATGGAGAATATAATATGCAGAAACGAGCGCGAGTGATTTATAACCCAACATCAGGAAGAGAAATTATTAAGAAAAACTTGGCTGATGTGTTAACAATACTAGAAAATGCGGGATATATAACGAGCTCCCATGCAACGACACCAGCTGAAAATGATGCTAAAAATGAAGCACGAAAAGCGGTGGAGGATCGCTATGATTTAGTGGTAGCAGCTGGCGGTGATGGTACAATTAATGAGGTTATTAATGGTATCGCTGAACAGGATTATCGACCAAAAATAGGAATTATCCCAACTGGAACGACGAACGACTTTGCGAGGGCACTGAAAATTCCGCGTGACGTGATTAAAGCGACGGAGATCATTGCTAAAGGCGCTAGTGTCGCGATGGATATTGGAAGAGCTAATGATACGTATTTTATCAATATCGGTGGTGGTGGTCGCATTACAGAGCTTACGTATGATGTACCAAGTCGTTTGAAAACCATGCTAGGGCAGCTAGCTTATTATTTGAAGGGTATTGAAATGTTACCATCGTTAAAGGCGACGCATGTCAGAGTGGAATATGATGATGGCGTTTTTGAAGGAGAAGCGATGTTTTTCCTACTCGGATTGACGAATTCAATCGGTGGTTTTGAAAAAATAGCTCCTGACGCTAAATTGGACGATGGCAAATTCTCATTGATTATCGTGAAAAAAGTGAATCTGGCAGAGTTTATCCGGTTAGTGACGCTGGCTTTACGTGGTGATCACATCAAGGAGCCAAACGTGATTTATGTGAAATCGGAGAAGGTGGTCGTGCATTCCGATGATCAGATGTTGATTAATTTGGACGGGGAATTAGGTGGAGAAACGCCAATGATCTTCCAAAACTTGAAGCAACACATCTCCTTTTTCGCCAATGTAGCAGACATTCCAGCGTCTGACTTAAACAATAAACAAATGGAAATGATTGATTAATATACAGGGTAGCTATATTCTTTCCAGGGGAGTACTATTTTTGTAATATATCAAGGAATTAATGTAATTATTGTAAACAACTTGTATTAAATCGTAAAATGCGATATACTGGTGGAAGCTGTTACGAACAAAGCGAGATACAAGAAAGAGGGTGTTTGCGACTTGAAGAATAGTCGTATAAGCCGTTTTATCATTGGTTTATTGGCATGCATAGCCATCGGGGGTGCAGCCTTTCTGATATTTTGGAATGTGCAGGCAGAAGAAGTAATGCCTGAGATTGATCAAGCGAAATTAATGGATAGTAATAGAACGTGGATTAAAACCAGTACGAGTATTGCGATTGAGCCGAATCTGGTCGTGCCTATTAAGGGTGACAATACCGTGACGAGCATCGCGAACAATGGCGATTTGATTTTAGATACAACCAATAAGACCGTGCTCACTAAAATGGCAAAAGTAGATTCGAAATACCGGGAAATGGATCGTTTCCGCATTCGAATTTTTGCAAATAAGGTGTCGACAGTAATGAACCCAGCGACGTTTCAGTATACGCACGACAAGGTCGATGGTTTTTTTAACAAGCTACTCCATTTTGAACGGTACGCTTGAGAAAGTGGCGGGTAAAGGATTTAATCTCACAACAACAGTTGGCACACCGCTACAAGTGAATGAGAAATTAGAGACCGATTATTCTAGTCGTTTGGCGGAGAAAATCGCACCTGTGTTAGGAATTAATGCTAAAATATCGAGTCAGTATTTAGAAGATGAATTTAATATTGAGGCTGGAGAGCAGGTTATCGCTTACCCTAGACAATTGCATTATCAATTTAGTGCAGAGAAGACATCACTTGTTTTTTTCAAAGGGGATAGCGATGAAAAAATTGAGCAACCAGTCGGATTAGAATATGTGATTAAGAAGTAGAGGATAGGTATGCGCTTATCCTTTTTTTTGTTATAATAAAGAGTCGAGAAAAGAGAGGGAGGGCTATTAATGGGGGCTCCAGTGAGTAAGAATGAGTGCATGGATGTAGTTTTTGAGGATTTAACGCATGATGGCAATGCCGTCGCTAAAATAAATGGCTATCCGATTTTCGTGCCACAAGGTTTGCCAGAAGAGATGGCGCGGATTAAGGTTATTAAAACGAATAAGAACTACGGATTTGGCAAAATTATCGAGTTGACGAAGGAAAGTGTGGATCGGGTGACGCCGCCTTGCGTTGTTTATGCACAGTGTGGCGGTTGTCAGTTGCAGCATTTGAGCTATGATGGGCAATTGCGCATGAAGCAAAAACAGGTGGCGCAAGTGATGAAGCGGATTGGGAAGCAGGATGTAGAGGTATTGCCGACACTTGGAATGGCGGAGCCTTGGCGATACCGAAATAAGGCACAAGTGCCAGTCGGGTTTGTCAATGGAAAGCTAGTCGCTGGCTTCTATCAACAACGATCGCATCAGATTATTGATATGGATACGTGTCTGATTCAACAGGAACAAAATGATGAAGCGATTCAGCTAGCGCGCGCGATTTTTGCGAAGTATCATATGGAGCCGTACGATGAAACAACCAGAAAAGGTGTGTTACGGCATCTGATGACGCGATTTGCGACGACGACGGAGGAATTGATGCTGGTCATCGTTACAACGAAGCCGAATTTTCCAAATAAGGAACAGATTGTTGCGGAGTTGCAGCACGCGATTCCAGGCTTAACATCGCTAGTTCAGAATGTGAATGCGGCGAATACGAATGTTATATTTGGTGATCGGACGCTGGTTCTTGCTGGCCGCGAATACATTATGGATACGATTCACGGTATTTCTTTTGCGATTTCCGCGAGGTCTTTTTATCAAGTGAATCCCGTGCAGACGGAAATCTTATATGCCGAAGCGTTGAAATTGGCGGGGCTGACAGGCAGGGAGACGGTTATTGATGCCTATTGCGGCATTGGATCAATCTCGCTTTGTTTGGCGAAAGAAGCGAAGCATGTGTACGGAGTTGAGATTGTGCCGCAAGCAATTGAAGATGCACGAGCGAATGCTAAATTGAACGAGATGGATAATGTGACGTTTGAGGTTGGGAAGGCGGAAGAGGTTATTCCAGCATGGTTTAAAGACGGCGTGAAGGCTGACGTGCTTGTTGTTGACCCACCGCGTAAAGGTTGCGATGAGGCGCTGCTCCAGACGATCTTGAAAATGAAGCCTGAGCGTGTCGTGTATGTGTCCTGCAACCCATCCACATTGGCACGAGATATGTTCGTGTTAACCGAGGGCGGATATGAGGCAAAAGTGGTACAACCGGTAGATATGTTCCCTCACACGACGCATGTGGAGTGTGTGACGGTACTACAACTAGCAAATCCTAATTTGCAGCATGTCAGACACGATTCCTAGGGGAGTGGGGGACAATATCGGATTTAGAATTTGTCTCCTTCTTTTCTTTGCAAGGTCTGGAGATTGATACAACTGGCATTAGAAACATGCTATAATATAGGGGATCGTTCGTTTAGAAGTGCGGTCACACGCAAAGGAGGAGTTATGATATGAAAAAGCTATTTGATGAAACGCACGAACATGAATCCGAGTTCTATCGCACGGTTTGGTATGGTTATGTGGAAGGTGACTTAGATGAAGCGCTTTTGGAGACGATTGTGTCTACTGTTCAAAGTGATCTTGCACAAAAGCTAGAGAACCCTTCAACAGCAACGCATTGGGTGTTCTATAGTGGGACAACGAATAAAGATGCGATTGATGATGCTGTTCGATCTTCACTGATGATTCGTGAATGGAACGGGAACTTTGTCACAAACTATAATATGAGCGATTTTGAATTTGTGACAGCGTTAGATAGGATAAATGACTATAGAGGGAAGCTAGAACAACGATTAAACGCGTAAAGGGATGGATTTTGTGATCACGATTAGCCAGCTTTTTTGGTTCGTGCTCGTAGCGCTTATTTCGCATGTTTTTGATTTTATACCGAAAAATAAAGGACGAAATTGGATTACCATCTTGGTGTTGTTATTGCGGATATACTGGTCGATTTTCTGGTTGGGAATAGGTGTACAGGCAACGCTTATTCTTGTTGCTTTTGAAATGATCACGGTGTTTATTGCTGCAATTTATACGGCAACAACTGGAGACGCGCGAGTGAATTATAAAATCAGCGAGTACTTTTCAAAAAAATAGAAGGACGAGATGCCATACGAGTATGTATGGTGTTTTTTTAGGATTCTAAATTGTCAAAAATCTACATTGACAAATGCGCCGTTTAGCTATAAGATAAATGCATCCAAAAAGAAAGGGTGAGGCAAAATGGTACATATTATAAAAAAAGGCGCGCCGATTTATGCCATGGATAAAAGGAATAAACCAGTGGCAACTGCAAAAGACGGAGATCGGCTTATTTTTGAGGCGTATGATTGTTTTGAGGATCAGATCACAGATGAAGCTGGTGCTTTTGAGAAGCTGGACTGGAATCGGATTAATCCGGCGACTGGGCCTGTTTTTGTGGAGGGCGCTGAGGTTGGTGATATTTTAGCGGTCACGATTGAGAAATTGGATATTGGGGATACAGCGACATTATTCACAGGTCCTGATGCTGGCGTGATGGGTGATGAGCTAACAGAAAATACAATTCGTCGTCTTCCTATCAAAAACGGAGCGATTAAATTTTCAGAAAAAATTGATTTGCCACTGAATAAGATGATTGGTGTGATTGGTACAGCGCCAGCAGGCGAGCCGGTTTCGTGTGGAACGCCCGATGCTCATGGTGGAAACATGGACTGCAAGGAAATAGGGGAGGGAACGACATTGTTTCTACCGGTGAACGTAGCTGGAGCCTTACTTGCGATGGGGGATTGTCACGCTGCAATGGGCGACGGGGAAGTCTCGGTTTGTGGAGCGGAAGTGCCATGTGATATCACCGTTACGATTAACGTTTTCAAAAATAAAGATTGGCCAACGCCGTTTTTAGTTCGTGATGGGAAGTTAAGTACGATTGCATCTGCAAAAACGTTAGATACAGCAAGCGTTATGGCAACGAAGCAAATGGTTCATTTTGTGGAGCGCTATACGGATTTGACAAAAGGTGAGGCGATTCATTTATTGTCGCTAACAGGTGATTTACGGGTGTGCCAAATTGTTGATCCAAATAAAACGGCACGGATGGAATTACCACTCACATACCTTACAAAATGGAGCACAGAGGAGCTGAATTAACATGGGTCAACCAGAAAAAGGGAGTTTGGAGTCATTTGGCTACAAACAAGAATTAAAGAGAACATTAACACTGAAGGATTTAGTCATTTACGGACTTATATTTATGGTTCCGATTGCTCCGTTTGGGATTTACGGGGAAGTGGTAACAGCATCGAAGGGAATGATCGTACTCACATATATGATTGGTATGGTCGCGATGCTGTTTACGGCGCTGAGTTACGGATCGATGTCACGGGCGTTTCCAATCGCAGGATCGGTATATGCTTATGCCCAGCGCGGAATTAACAAAACAGTCGGATTTTTAGCTGGTTGGATGATTTTGTTAGACTATGTCTTTGTGCCCGCTTTGCTTTATGTTGTGTCAGCAAACTCGTTAAAAGCGATTGTTCCTGATGTGCCAGTTTGGATTTGGCTCGTTATTTTCATTCTCGTGAACAGTTGGATTAACATTCGAGGTATTGCCTTTACGGCGCGCGCGAATATCATCTTCCTTGTCGGTGAATTGATCGTGTTGGCGATTTTTATTGCAGTTGGTGTCGTTGCGATTTCCAATGGCGTTGGTGATGGCGTGACGATCAAACCGATTTATAATGCGGTCGATTTCAATTTACCATTCGTGATGACGGCGGTTTCGGTGGCGGTGCTTAGTTTCCTAGGATTTGATGGCATTAGTACGCTGGCCGAGGAGACGAAAGGTGGAAATAAAACGGTCGGCAAAGCGATTTTATGGGCGCTGATGCTGGTCGGTTTCTTGTTCATTATTCAAACGTATATTGCCGCGTTGATTCATCCGGATTATCTAAACTTTGACAATATCGATACAGCTTTTTATCAAATTGCAGGTGAAGCTGGTGGTCCGTTCTTGAAAAATATAACGATCATCGCGACGATTCTTTCGTGGGGATTTGCCAATGCGCTCGCAGCTCAAGCGGCTATTTCACGAATTCTGTTCGGGATGGCCCGTGATCAAAACTTACCGCAGTTCCTTGCAAAAGTCCATCCGCGCTTTCAGACACCGTATTTGAGCACGCTCATGGTTGGCTTTGTATCGCTTGTTGTAGGGCTTGTGTTCGTGAACGATATCGGGATTTTGTCATCGATCGTAAATTGCGGTGCGTTAACGGCGTTCCTAGTCATACACGTTTCGGTCGTTTACCATTACATCATTAAAATGAAATCGAAAAATTATTTGCTACATCTTGTCGTACCAGTGATTGGATTCTTGATTATTCTGTACGTGATGATTAATTTAGATAATTTGGCGAAGATTATTGGGATTTCATGGCTTGCAGTCGGGGTTGTATATTATGTGATCCTACGCTTGACAAGAAGAAAAACGACGATTGATATGGATTGAAAATAAAAACTCAGACGCCTTTTTTAGGCCGCCTGAGTTTTTTTGCGTGTGATGAAACTGATGATGAATGTCACGATTATATTTGCGATTAATGGTAAGAAGCCGATATTGATATCGCTAATTGCAGTTGGAACGCCGGGTAGTAGCGTTGCGAGTGTCATACTATAGTTACTGATGAAAATCGTGATTAATATACCGACAACGATACCAGCCAGCGCGCCTTGTTTTGTGACAGGGTTGCGCTTCATCAAGCTGGCAAATAGGGATGGGCATAGTTGAACGATCAAGCTATAGCCGACTTGTAAAATCGCTGCGAGTGCATTTCCGCCTTGAAAAACGAACAAGCAGGAAATAATCGCGAGGATTGGGACGAAAAACTTAGAAAGATTCGCAATTTTTTGTTCTGGGGTGTCTGGCTTATAGCTGTAAATAATGTTTTTCGTCAGCAGTGTGGCTGCGCTCATGAGGAGCATCGAGCCGGGAACAAGGGCAGTTAGCATTCCTGCTGCGCCAATAATGCCAACGAACCATGGATCAAACGTCTTCATTGCGAGTTGCAAAAGCGCGAGATCGCTTGCGTCGCCTTCTAAGCCTGGAATTTGTAAAACAGCGGCAAGTCCAATAAAAATCACGAATAGGAGCATCAACGTGTAAATAGGGCTAATAATCGCGTTTTTACGGAAGGTCTTGGCGTTTTTCGCGGTGAATGTCGAGGCGAAAACTTGCGGCCACATGTAGAAGCCCAACACGTAAAATAGGACGGTGGAGATGAACCAGGTAACGGTGTATGTCGTGTGTGGAAATGTGAGTAGCTCTGGTTTTACCGCGGCGATTTGTTCGAACATCTGCCCGATGCCGCCATAATAATGAATGGGTAGGTAGATTCCCATAAAGACGATGACCGCGAGAATCATGAAATCTTTTAGAACGGCAATCCATGCAATGCCGCGAATCCCAGAAATAACGGAATAAATAATGATAGCGATGGTGCCAACCACGACGGCAACTTTCATCGGGATCGCGCCGTAAGATGTAAGTGAAACGATGATGCCGAGTCCTTTTAATTGGATGACAACGATTGGAATAATCGCGATCACACCAACGAGAGCCACCACAACACCGAGCAAGTTACTATCGTACTTTTTAGCGAAAAAGTCAGATTGGGAAACGAGACGATGTTCGTGCGCGTACTTCCAGATGAGTGGCAATAGGAAATAGGATGTAACGTAGGATAACGCGATATAGACCATGACGTAGACGGCGGATATTCCTTTGGAGTAGGCCCAACCGCTTCCGCCGAGAAAGGAGAAGGTGGTGTAGACTTCGCCTGCTGTGAGCAAGAATACGAAAACGGTATTGAAACTTCGTCCACCGACTGCCCAGTTCTCAAGGTTCATTTTTTTGCTTTTGACGGGCGCGAATTCCGATAGCTAACGTCAGCAGGAAAAAGGCGGTTAAGATGATGAGTGCGGTCATTGTTTTTCCTCCTTATTTTGCTTATCGAAATGGTAAACAATGGCTAGGATGCAAGTGGAGAGTAAGATGCCCGCAGCAACCCAGAATAAATTGAATGGCATGCCGAGTACCATTGGATGAATACGATTTGCGAAAGGCATTCCGGCCAATATAAATATAAATGGAACGATAAGCAACAGCTTGACCATGACAATCCCTCTTTTCTTCATTCGAAAGCTGCTTTCATCTTACAACACTGGGCAGTTTTTTTCAATCGGGAAAGAGCTTTTGTTTTCAAGTGAGGTTTGGTAGAATAGATTTGTGCATACAATCACAAATTTAAAGAAAAGGAGATAAACGAATGGCTATTGACATGTATTTTGATAATCAAGAAGTTGGACCGGATCGTAAGACGAGTCACCCACATTTTGTGTCACATTTTAAATCGGATTTTTATTTGGATTGTTCGGATGAGGAAGCTCCATTTGGAAGTGAGGAAGGTGCGGATACACTCGCGGCTTTGGAGGCGTTTTTTCAAGACAAGGCAGTAGAAGGGATTAGTTTGTCTAATTTTCCTCGACATATCGTGGAGGAGCAGTGGGACATGACGTATTTTCCACCGAAAGATATGGATGAGGTCTCGCTGGCGAAGCTTGTGGCGGATAGTGAGGAGGCTGTCTGGTTGTCGGATCAAGTCGTTTTGGCAACAGCATTTGGACAGATAAAGATTACGGGGTATATTATTCCGGAGCTACGGGATATGGCGCATGATGCACTGGGTCGGATGAAAGCGATGAATGATTTGCGGGGACGCGAGGATGAATTCGGGTATTATGACAAAATGTTATATGATTTGATGACGTTTGAGAAGACCTATATATCGGTGTTACCAGATTTTTGGTGTAAAAGGTGCCAAATGTAGCATAGCAATTGCTCAGTAAATAGGCAGGCTTAAAAAATCAACGAGCCTTATTCGTTTACGAGAAACAGTCGAGGTTTAAGAAGCCCTGTCTCTTTGTTATCCAACTAGAGATGGGCTTCCTATTTTTAATTAGCTTGCAAATGTTGTATTTCGTGCTTTCCAATCTTCTAGTTTAATAAACACCCAGAAGGAATAGATACCAAGCGTAATGATAATCAGTAGTAGCCATTTAATCCAATTTCCGAATAGGCCAAATGCGGATCCATGGAATTGCATGCGACGGCCTTCAATCACGGTATGGTTTATTTTCCAACCATAAATCATTGTCAGCGCCCACGGATAACAAATGCCTGCTGTTAATACGGTCACAAGAATTCCTAAAATACTCCAACCGATAAATTGTAATAAGCCACCATCAAAAAATGAAGTTCTGCCGTTTTTCATTTCATTAGTCATTGTTGAACCACCTTTCATTTGTTTCATTGTACCTTGAAAAATAATATATTGTCGAGAATGACCTATCTTTCTGCTTTTATTCAAGGTACAATAAAGGTAAGTCTAAATTTAAATGAGGTTTTTATAGTGACAGAAAATTTTGCAGAAAAGATTGAAAATGGTGAAAAGGCGCAGTTTAAAGTGAATCCGACGCTCGTGATTTCGAGTAGTTTGCTTTGGATTGCAATTGGGATATTGCTTTATGTTATGTTTGATCATATTAAAGCGGTTAATGGGACGGAAAAACTGATTTTATTGATTTTTATTGGATTTGTTGTGATCCGGCCATTATTCCGCTTGCTTAATTTGTCGCCAACATTGGAACTTTCCGCGGAGGGGATCGCTTATCGGGGGGACTTCCAAACTTGGGATAATATTGTAGAAGTGAAAATTACGGAACCTTCTTTCAAGCTTTTTTCACAAGGTCGGATGTTGGTGTATACAAAGATTAAGGATCAGCGCGAAATGGCGTGGGACATCGTGGCGGCGGATGTCAATTTACCGCTGGCTGATTTGGAAGAGCTGATGGCAGAATGTATGGAGCGTTATCAGACCGGAGATTAATGTTTTTAACTACTCTTTAAGGGAATAAAAGAAGGATAGCGAACTAGAAAAAATCTTTTTAAGGAGGTTATTTCTGTGGGAAAAACATTTTTTACGACGAGTGCAACGGGCGTTGGTGGTCGGACTGGAACGGTGAGTTCTAATGATAGTGATTTATCGTTTAAGCTGAGTCGACCGAAGTCTTTTAACGGTGAAGGTGGCAGTGGTACAAATCCAGAAGAATTGTTTGCGCTCGGCTATGCGGGCTGTTTTGGTAGCGCGTTTCAATCGGTGGCACGCAAAGAGAAGTCGGATGCGAAGGCTGCGATTACGGTTGCAGTTTCTATGAATGAGGATGATGCGCTTGGCGGCTACAAGCTTAGCATTGCCATTTTGGCAGAGGTTGCTGATGTCGGCCGTGATGAAGCGGAAAAAATAGTAGCATTAGCGCACGAAATGTGTCCGTATTCGAAGGCGACTCGTGATAATGTGAAGGTAACGCTTGATGTGAAAATAAAATAGTAATGCATAAGTGGGACGCGTTGCATTTTTTTGATGGTTTTTGAACTGTTAAGAAAATGCAACGGGTCTCCTTTTTGTTTTTCTAGGTCTCAAGGTCAGGTGGGCAGGCGCAGGCTTTTAGTGTACAATGGATGCAGTAGAGTGTTTTGGAGCGGAGGAATGGATAGATGAGTGTTATTTTAAAGGCAAAGAATGTGAGAAAAGTTTATGGCTCGAAAAGTACGCTGTTTCCTGCGCTAAATAGTGTGAGTTTAGAGGTACATAAGGGTGAATTTGTTGGTGTAATGGGGCCGAGTGGTGCTGGGAAATCCACATTATTGAATGTACTTTCGACGATTGATAAGGCAACGTCGGGAAGCATTGAGATCGATGGGAAACCATTTGAAGATATGCGAGCGAAGGAGATGGCGGTTTTCAGGCGGGATAAGTTAGGCTTTATTTTTCAGGATTATAATTTATTGGATACGATGACGATTAAGGATAACATCGCATTGCCATTATCGCTTTCTAAGGTGAAAACGGCGGATGTGGAGGCTCGTGTGGGGGAGGTTATGCGGCAGTTTGGGATTCTAGAGCTTGCAGATAAATACCCAAGTCAGATATCGGGCGGCCAGAAGCAACGCACGGCGGTGAGTCGGGCAATGGTTACCAATCCGGCATTGATTTTCGCAGATGAGCCGACGGGGGCGCTTGATTCGAAAGCGGCGACGAACCTGTTGGAGAGCTTGGTTCAAGCGCGCGAGGCACGGAATGCGACGATTATGATGGTAACGCATGACGCTTTTGCGGCGAGTTTTTGTGAGCGGATTTTATTTATCAAGGATGGGGAGTTGTTTACGGAAATATATCGCGGGACGGCGACTAGAAAACAGTTTTTTCAGAAGATTTTAGATGTGCTAGCAATGCTTGGTGGTGGAATGAATGACTCTATTTAAAATTGCTTTTACAAATGTTCGCAAAAATTTTGGCCAGTTTTCGATGTATTTAGGATCGCTGATTTTGAGTGTGTTGATTTATTTTACGTTCGTATCACTGGCTTATAATAAGAGTATTGGAACCATCTTTAAGAAATGGGAACTTGGTGCGCAAGGTGTCTTTTTAGCGGCTTCGATTGTGATTATTTTATTTGTAGCCTTTTTTGTTTTTTTATTCGAGCAATTATTTTACGCGAAGTAGGAAGCGAGAGCTGGGGCTCTATTCGTTGCTCGGTTTGCGCAAGGGGCAGATTGGACGCATTATTTTTTATGAGAATTTGATGATGCATGTGATGGCCGTGGTTTCGGGAATTCTGATTGGTATCTTTTTTTCGAAGTTCTTTTCGATGTTGCTGTTTCGAATTATGGACTTATCGATTCCAAGTGGCTTTACCTTTTCATGGTCAGCGATTGGTTCGACGATTTTCGTTTTTGGGATTATTTTGATCGTGACATCGGCAAATAGCTATTGGATCGTGTATCGGCATAATATGATTGAGTTGTTTAAAGCAGATGTACGGGAGAAGAATCCAGCGAAGGGTTCGCTTACGTTATCAATTATCGGAGTGCTTTTAATTGGATTTTGTTATTTTTTAGCGACTAGATCGGTCGAAAATTCAATGTTTTGGTCGAGTAATACTTTTTTTTGGTCGATGTTGTTTGTGTTGTTTGGTGTGATTTTAGGGACATGGTTGTTACTGCGATTCCTGTTTCCGTATGTTGTTTATAAACTGTTTTTGCGCAAGTCGTTTTTCTATCGTGGTACGAATATTTTGACGGTGACGTGGTTGCGTTATCGTATGAAGAAGACGGCGGGGACATTGACGATGATTGCTGTGTTAAGCGCGACGACATTGACGATTATCGGGACGCTTAGTTCTTTTTATACAAACATTATTTCGTTTGCGGAGAGTTCGAATCCGAATAGTTATCAGACGAGTTGGAGTACGCAGACGGAGCGAAATGAGATTTATGCGGCGATTCGTGATAGCAAGACGAATGCGCTGATTTACCATGAAGAGGCTGATGTATATACGGCAGAAGTGATCGACGAAGTAGATGAGAGCAATTCGTATTTGGAGCAAGGGATGGCTCGTTTCTCGGTGATTTCGATGTCGGATTATAATCGCTTGGCGCAAAAGCTGGGTGATAATTGGAAGCAAATAAAGAAGTTGGACAGGGATCAGGCGATTTTCATATCCCCCACGGATGCCTTTGAAAATAGTAACCGAAAGTATGCGTGGATGAAGGGACCGTATAAGCTCGCTTTTAAGAATAATTCGAGACATTACAAGGTGAAAATTATGGATGTGTATGATCATACCATTTTTAATACGGATATGGTCTCGTCGGTGCTTGTTGTTAATGATGCGCTTTATAAGGAAGTAGCACAAAAAACGATGCCGAATCATATTGATATTTTTCAGATAACGAATGAGGATAAGGCGGAGGCGCTTGATCAAAAAATCAAAAATGTGGTCGGAGGGTCAAATTATTGGTGGAACAAGAACATGTCGAGTTTTTATTCCAACTATCACATGCTTAGCACGCTTTTTGGTGTGTTGCTTTATATTGGTATGTTTATGGGCATCGTGTTTTTTGCGGCGACAGGAAGTATTATTTATTTCAAGCAGATCACGGAGGCGGTGGACGAGAAACCGCGCTTTGCTGTGTTGCAGAAAATGGGGATGAGCGAGAAGGAAGTACGCCGCGTCGTTGCCAAACAAGTATTACCTGTGTTTTTGATTCCACTTATTTTAGGGATTTCTCATAGCATTGCGGCAATGATTGGGCTAACGGTGAACTTGATGTATAGTGTAGGCGTGCCGGTGATGATTAGTACGACAGTTTACACGCTATTTTTCATTGTTTATTATTTGGTTTGTGTGTCTACCTATACAAAGATGGTGACGAACGAGGACTAACGATTGAATGGAGGCGTCATTTTCTGTACAATGGGGATGAGGCAAGGAGGTATGGAGATGGTAAAGGTATATATAGTAGAAGATGATATCGTCATTCGTGATACAATTCAAAAACATTTATCAAAATGGGGTTTTGAGGTCAAGGTAGTGGCTGACTATAACAATATTTTAAATGAGTTCTTAGAGGCGGAACCACAGTTGGTCATTTTGGATGTGAACTTGCCGTATTTCGATGGGTTTTATTGGTGTAATCAGATTCGTGAGGTTTCGAATGTACCGATTATTTTCTTGTCGTCGCGGGATTCACGTATGGATCAGATTATGGGGATGAATATGGGTGCGGATTATTATATTGAAAAACCGGTGGATCTCGATGTGTTAATGGCACGGATTAATGCGCTGATTCGTCGTACATATTCGTATGCGGATCTCGAGGAGCCGAATGTGATGGAGCATAAGAATGTTTTTTTGCACATTGATACGAATACACTCACCTATTTGGATGAAAAAATAGATCTGACGAAAAATGAGTTTTTGATTTTGTATGAATTGTTGAAGCAAAAAGGTCGGATTGTGAGTCGCGACGAGATTATGCGCGTGCTTTGGGAAGATGAGAGTTTTGTGGATGATAATACGCTCACGGTGAACGTGGTTCGAATTCGTAAAAAACTGACGGAAATCGGTTTGGCAGACTTTATTACGACTAAAAAAGGTCAGGGATACATGATCGAATAAGGGAGTGTTTGGTTTGAAAATTCTAGTTTTTGGTGGAACGCGATTTTTTGGAAAGAAATTGGTGGAGAGGTTGGTACGTGACGGGCATGATGTGACGATTGCGACGCGTGGTAAAACGGCAGATGATTTTGGCGATACCGTGAAGCGCGTGGTAATGAAACGAGAATCACGAGAAAATCTGTTTTGTTTGGCGCAGGAAAAATGGGATGTTATCTATGATAATATTTGTTTTTCGCCACAAGATGCGTTGAATACCGTCGCGGCTTTCCGTGATAAGGTCGGGAAATATGTGTATACGTCATCGCTTTCGGTGTATCGGATGCGAGATCGGGCATTGGCAGAGGCTGATTTTGATCCATTTCATTATGAGATTGTGACTGGAACGCGTGAGGATTTTGATTATGGAGAAGGGAAGCGTTTGGCAGAGGCTGTTTATTTTCAAAAGGCGGATTTTCCTGTTGTGGCGGTGCGCTTTCCGATTGTGCTGGGTGAGGATGATTATACGGGGCGCTTAGAGTTTCATATCGATCATGTGCTGGCGGGTGAGGAGATTGGTATGCCAAATCAGGATGCGGAAATTGGTTTTATTTCTTCGGATGAGGCGGCGGATTTTCTGAATTGGGTCGGTACGAGGTCGGATTTGGTCGGACCGGTGAACGCGGCGAGTGATTCCGTGTACAGGTTAGAAGAACTCATGGCGTTGATTGAAACGGCGGCGGGAAAAGAGGCGCTGGTGGAAGAAAATACGGACGACAATGACGATTCTCCGTTCGGCATCGAAAAAACGTATTATTTGGATAACACGAAGGCAAAAAAGGCTGGCTTTGTTTTTCAGGATTTAAGAACGTGGTTGCCGAAACTGATTAGATTTGGAATAGTGAAAAGGAATTAAGCAGTCATGCGTCAACTGCGATTGGTGACATAAGCATTAGTACATGAAAAGAAATGGCCTAACTCGTCAAAGTTGGATGGTCATTTCTTTTTGTCATTTTGCTGGTTGATAATGAGAATAACGAATAGCGATGAGGAGTAGTTGTTTTTATTTTTCGCCTTTCGCGGGGGATTTTAGTGTATAATGGAGCAGTGAAGCAAAATGAGAAAAGGATGTGACGAAGGAATGCTTTCCTTTGAAGAAAAGAAGAAAATTATCGATGAATATACAGAACTCGCGGCGCACCCCGTTTCGATGGGACGGATTAATTATCATTTCCCTGAAAGTGTACGTGAAAAAAGAATAGCTGTGAATCATTTACATCCGAATGGGAATGCGTTTGTTTATGCGCCTTATTTGGATGAGGCAGATAAGAATGGCTTTGTGAATATTCGTGAAGCGACTGAAAGTGAGATTAGAGAGTTAGTATCTGGTTCTATCGCATTTTTAAGTACGGATGGGGACGAGTTTGAAGAGGGTTACGAAGAAGCGTTTCGTGATGCGTACCGGACGGTTGTCATTTTACGCTATGAGAATAAGATGTGGGCGATTTATTCAGATGATCATTTGGAGGCCATTTTTCCTACGCGTGAAGCGGCGGATGGTTACTTGGCGGACGAAGGTTTTCAGTGATTGAAAGTTAATTTTTGCGTGAAGGAGGTAAGGTGTGGATGCGAAAGGTGAAGCAGTTACAGGAACGCGTGGCAGTAAGTGATTTGCGTGCTGCGGCAGATGTGATTATTAAGAATGGTCGGATTGTGAACGTGTTCTCTGGTGAGATTATGGAGGGGGACGTCGCGATTAAGAGTGGTTACATTGTTGGCATTGGTGAGTTTAGTGAGGCTGCGGAAATTATTGATGCAAGAAGGCAGTTTATTGTGCCGGGCTTTAT
This sequence comes from Listeria grandensis FSL F6-0971, assembly GCF_000525835.1. GTDB lineage: Bacteria > Bacillota > Bacilli > Lactobacillales > Listeriaceae > Listeria_A > Listeria_A grandensis. Next base: position 45,935 of record NZ_AODD01000011.1, on the reverse strand, counting down.
CGATGCGCATGTCCACGTCGAAAGTGCGATGGTTCCACCTTCTGAGTTTGCGCGCGTATTGCTGCCAAACGGCGTGACGACGATTGTAACGGATCCTCATGAGATTGCGAATGTGGCAGGCGTAAAAGGGATCGAATTTATGCTAGATGATGCGGCAAAAACACCACTTGACATGTATGTGATGCTACCTTCTTCTGTTCCTGCGACACCGTTTGAACATAATGGTGCGACACTCACAGCAAGTGATTTGCGTGCGCTTTACCAACATGAAAAAGTGATTGGACTCGCAGAAGTGATGGATTTCCCGTCCGTTGCGAGCGGACAATCCGACATTTTGCAAAAGATTGTGGATGCAGAGAAGCACGGTGGCCGGATTGATGGGCATGGCGCTGGACTTTCCAAGGCGGACTTGAACAATTATTTGGCGGTCGGGATTCGGACGGATCATGAGAGCACGACAGCGGTTGAGGCGTTGGATCGTTTGCGTGCTGGTATGTATGTGATGCTTCGTGAAGGAACGGTTGGGCGCGATATGATTCATACGTTGCCTGCTGTGAATCCGAAGAATAGTCATCGTTTTTGCTTTTGCACGGATGATAAATTGATCGATGATTTGCTTGAGGAAGGATCGATTAATTACAATGTGCGGCTTGCGATCGCGAATGATATTGATCCTGTGATGGCGATTCAGATGGCAACAATCAATGCGGCAACGTGTCATAAGTTATCGCATATCGGTGCTGTTGCAGCGGGTTATCAAGCCGATATTTTATTTTTACGTGATTTGGAAACCGTGACGATTACAAAAGTAATGAAGCGTGGACAGGTGGTCGTGGAGGATGGCTTGCGGGATGAGGCGCTGTTTAAGAAAGCAGTGGGTTCTTTTGAATCACCGGCGATCAGACATTCGCTAAAGCGGGAAGATTTGAAGCTAGCAATGATGGGCAACATGGCAAACATTATCGGAATGCAGCCGAATAGTCTGTTTACGGAACATTTGGTGGAGTCGGTGACGGTACAAGATGGCGAATTTCAATCCGCAACAGAAAACGATCAGTTGAAGATGGTTGTCGTTGAACGGCATAAAGGTACGGGGTGCGTTGGTGTTGGGATTGTGAAAGGTTTTGGTATCCAGCATGGTGCAATTGCAACGACGGTGGCGCATGATTCACATAATATCGTTGCTGTCGGCGAATCGGATGAGGATATCTTGCTTGCCATCGCGCGTATTACAGAAATCGGTGGCGGTATCGCGGTCGTAAATAATGGCAAAGTCGCGTCCGAACTGGCATTACCGATCGCAGGCCTTTTGAGTGAAGCGCCGTATGAAGACATTCAGCAACAGCTGGATCATCTCAATGATGCCTTCCGTGGAGTTAGTACGAAGCAAGGTTTTGATCCATTTTTGACGCTATCCTTTTTGACATTGCCGGTGATTCCGAACCTGAAATTGACGGATCAAGGTTTGTTTGATTTTAATGCGTTTGGATTTATCGAAGTGGAGGTGTAAGATGACTTGGTGGAGCTATGTGCGCGATAAGAAATTTTTCTTGTTGTTTTTTGTGGTCGTGATGTTTTTTATTGGCATTTTGCTTGCGGTAGACCCGAATAGTCAGTTGACATTGGGCAATATTATTTACTTGTATGTATTTATGCTACTCTTTTTGATTGCGTATTTGGTGCTTGGTTATTCATTCAAGCGGACGTATTGGAACGCGATGCAGAAGTTGGTGGAGGGCGAGATTGAAGAGAATATTATCGAGTTATTGCCAAAACCACGAACACGTGAGCAGGCGTTTTTCAATGAGTTGATGCGTAAAAAGCACTTGGAGGAGCAACGCGAAATCACGAAATTGCGAGATAAGCAGCAGGAATATCATGATTTTATCTTGTATTGGGTGCATGAGGTGAAGACACCAATTGTGGCGAGCAAGATGTTGATTAATAATCCGGATTTGAATGACCCGACAACGATTTATCGCGGGGTGGAGGCTGAGCTTGATTCGATTGATCGCTTGGTGATGCAGGCGCTTTATTATTCGCGTCTCGACACGTTTGCAAAAGATTATTTCATTCAAGAACTGGCGCTTGGCCCGGTGATTCGTGACTGTGTGAAACGCCATTCGAAGCTCTTTATTTCGAAAAAAATGAAGCTTGATTTGGCAGAAATTAAGATCGAGGTTCGTAGTGATAGCAAGTGGCTTGGTTTTATTTTGGATCAGGTGATGACGAATGCACTGAAATACACCGATGCGGGTGGTGAAATCAAGATTTGGTGCGAGATAAGTGAGTCTGGTAGCAAAACGGAGCTACATATTCGAGATAATGGTATCGGTATTAAGGAAGAGGATTTACCGCGCGTATTTGAGCAAGGCTTTACGGGTATGATTGGACGAACAGAGAAGAAAGCTACCGGAATGGGACTTTATTTAGCCCGTCAAATGTCTGGGAAGTTGGGGCATAAGATTGAGATATCGTCTGAGGATGGCGTTGGCACCGAGATCGTGATGACCTTCCAGCAAAAAGAAGACTACTTATTAATAGCAAAGGATTGAGGGCTTTTGGAGAAAAATTTGATTGTTCGCGGTGCGCCGCAAGAATTTGAATGCAAAATCGGGGCTTGGCAAGCGTTAGGTGAGCATTTAGAGCGTCGCCAGATCCGTCGTGTTTTGGTGGTTCATGGTGATGCTTCATGGGTGAAAGCAAAACGATTTTTCCCAGAGCTTACGGGTGTGGATGTGACGTTTGAGGCGTATCGCGGGGCGTGTACTTTTGAAGAGCGTGACCGGGTATCGGTGATTGCTAAGACGGTCGGTGCTGAAGCGATTATCGGCGTTGGTGGCGGGAAGGTCGCGGATTTAGTGAAGGCGATCGCGGCACATGCGACGCTTGCAGTCGTTATTTTGCCAACGCTTGCGGCGACATGTGCTGCTTGGACGCCACTCAGCGTGATGTATGACGCGCGTGGTGAGATGTTGCAATATGATGTTTTTGCGCGGAGTAATGCACTGGTGTTACTTGATCCTGAGGTGATTCTGGACTCGCCAATCGAACTGATGATTGCCGGAATTGGTGACACACTCGCGAAATGGTATGAGGCGAACGTGATTATTTCACAGCTTGCGGAACGTTCCGTGGAGATCGAGATTTCACATTATACGGCAAAACTTTGTCGGGATATCTTGCTTGCGGCTAGCGAGGAAGCGCTTGATTCGATGCGTGATGGCAAGCTAAGTGAGGCGTTCGTGAAGGTGGTCGAGACGAATATTATGGTGGGCGGTATGGTCGGTGGATTCGGTGACGATTATGGCCGGACCTCAGGTGCGCATTCCATTCATGACGCACTCACGGTTTTGGACGCGACACATCATATATTGCATGGAAATAAGGTCGCGTATGGTGTTTTTGTTCAACTGATGATGGAAGGCCGCTGTGATGAGATCGCGAGCCTGATTCCTTTTTATGAAAAATTAGGGTTGCCGACTTGTTTGCATGATATGGGATTGTCTGATTTGTCTGATTCTGCACTGGGACGAGTCGCTACGCGAGCGACAGCACCAGATGAGACGATTCATTTGATGCCAGGCGTAATAACAGCACACACGGTTCTGGGTGCGATCAAAGATCTAGAAGCATTTATAGTAAAAACGCGAGCGGAGGTCTAGAAATGACGGTAACGATAGAGGTAGCGAAAAAAGAGGATAGAAAGGCCATTCGTGAGGTTTTAGAAGCCAGTTTTCCGACGATCGCGGAGGCTGATTTAGTAGATGCCATCACGGCGTCCAAAGAGTATTTACCGGACCTTGCCCTTGTTGCGCGAGTTCGTGAGGAAGTGGTTGGTTTTAGTTTGCTAAGTGAGTGTTTCGTGGGCAACGAGGTTATCCTTGTTCTTGCGCCAGTTGCTGTAAAACCAGAATGGCAATCGCGCGGTGTTGGTAAACAGTTGATGGAAGCTGGGATCACCAAGGCAAAAGACACGAATTACCGCTGTATCAGTGTTTTGGGACATGAGACATATTATCCGCGGTTTGGTTTTAAGCTAGCGAAAGACTACCAAATCACGGCGCCGTTTGACGTTCCAGATGTGAATTTTATGGTGTATCCGCTCAGGAAAGAGATGCCATCAGGAGTTGTACGTTATCCAGCGAGTTTTGATGTTGTCTGATAGAGGATTTGTATAAAAATGGATAGTAAAACAAACCGCTCTTCAAAAGCAGAAAGTATTTTAGCTCAGATTGACAATCAAACAAAGCTAGGTGATTTACGAAAAATCGCGAAGGACATAAAAAAAGATCATGAGCTAGCGATGGAACTTTGGTCAAGTGAAGCCCTTTTGCCGAGATTATTAGCCATCTTAATTATGGACAAAAAACTTCTCACGCAAGATATTTTAAATAAACTAGATAAAGCTATGCAGACGCACCCTTTCGATGAGCGAAATAATTTAATGGACTGGTTAATGGCGAATCAGCTCGCCAAAGATAAGAGAACAATCGTGTTGATGGAGTCATGGGAGAACAGTTCTTCTGCTCTTCAAAGGCGAACATTTTGGTATTATCAAGCACGGCTTAGATGGACGGGACAAACACCGCCGGATAACACGGAAGACTTGCTATCGGCATTGGAAACTACTATCATGCAGGAAGAGCCAGAAGTAAAATGGGCGATGAATTTTCTGGCTGGTTGGATAGGCGTTTATGATGAAGCGAATCGCGCACGCTGCATGAAATTAGGCGAGAAAACGGGACTGTATAAGGATGAAGTAGTGTCAAAAGGATGTACGCCTAACTATTTGCCGGAGTTTATTACGATGGAAGTTAATAAACGGCAGAATAAATAGGTTCGGCTACGCAAGGTAAGGGCGGAGCAAGTGTGACAGCTACACATCAATATTATGTGGGTAGTTCTTCATCTGATTTTTGTATTAAAGCTGAGAAAATAAGTACTAATTACACTACCAAAGGTGTAGGAACTATTAAAAATAAATAAGGTGGTTTTAGGCTATGTTAACTGCGAAAGATATACTTCTTATTGCACCCATTATTTATTTATTTTTTCTTATTTCAATGGATTAGGAAAAAAGAATCCATCGAGAAGATAGTTTTTAAATCGTTTATGTTTATTTATTTAACAGGTGTTGTTGGATATACTATGTTTCCAATTATGGCAAATAGCATGTTGATTGAAGATACACGTGCACTTAGAGAAGGTGTATCCGGTATTAATGTTGTCCCTTTTGCAACTATTTGGGAAATCTATATTTATAGTGGAGATATGGATGTAAGCCAAGGGATTTTTCAAGTAGTGGCTAATGCTATTATGTTTATACCCTTAGGCTGTTTGTATCCACTTTGCTCAAAATATAAAGTTGGTTGGAAAAGAATGTTTTTGATAGTTATTACATTATCGATGTCTATAGAATTATTGCAGCTGCTACAAAATATTCTTTACCAATCTGCTTTCAAATATGTAGATATAGATGATTTGATATGGAATGTGAGTGGTGGGATGATTGGTTATGGGTTATTTAGGCTCTGTAAACCGATATTTCAAAAGCTTAATGTTTATCATTTTTGATATAATTAAAGTCCAGTGAAATGGGGACTGTCATGCACCCCCTAAAGTTGGAATTAAAAAATCTAACTTTGGAGCGTTTAAGGCTTTATGTAAAATGTTGGGATGGAATAGCCCATGCTTTCTTTAGCCTACAGAAATAGCAAAATCTTTAATAAAATGTTGCGTGAGTATCTTGGCATGTTTTTTTTAGATTCAGAGTATCAAATAAATAGATTAATGGATCCTGAATCAGTAAAAGATTTTTGGTTACGAGTAGATGATTACTAAATAAATTAGATTTGACCACTTTTGGTGGACTCTTTCGCATAGGAGCAGTTTTATGCGAAAGAGTTTTTTTTTGTCACCGAGTAATCAATTGCTATATCTAACTTTATAAGGTTTCTTATCATCGACTCAAATTCTGCAATTCCTTCACCAGCAAATCCACATACGTGAAGGTTTCGCGGGCAATAAAGTAGTCGAGCAGGGCTTCGTCGGTGAAATTTGGGAGTTCTGTTACATAGCGTTTTTGGTCGCGCGAGGCACCGGACAGGATGATGCGCCGGGATTTTTTTGCGTTGGCGCTGGCTGATCGTAAATTGCTGTAGAGTCGTCCGCGTTCTTTGATGTACCAGCGCTCTTTTTTTGTGTAGTCTCGGGCGACGGTTTTGTTTAGGGTGGCTTGGGAGATGAAGGCTTGGTGTAGACGCCGTGATACATGCAAAGCCAGACTTCGAAGCTACGGCCAGAGACGAATAGTTGGGCGTTTTCTCCGAGGGCGGCGAGATTGCGAATTTTTTTCTTGACGTATCGGAGGTTGGAACGGTCTTCTGTGAAATCTAGATCGGTTACTATGAAAAATTTATCATCGGGATGGGCGCTGAATTTCAGCGCTTTTTTGAATTTGGTTTCTTGGGCGTGTGTGTAGATTTTTAATTGATAATTTTTCAGTCGGCGCTGGAAAAGTAGTTTGAAATAGTGGGCCTCGCAGCTGTTTGGTTTGATGCCACCGCTGTCTTCGGGGATGAAGAGGTGGATGATTTTGCGAATTTCGCGGCTCATTTAAAACACCTCCGGAACGGCTCCAAAACGACCGTCTAAATATAGATTCATCCAATTGTGGTTGTTATAGGTTATTTCATGGAATTCCGCCAAGCTAAACACGTCACTCGCCTGTGTATTGCGATCTTTTTGGACAAAAATGACTTGTTCTTTGGCAAAGCGATCGGGATTTAGCAGGAGCGGATTATGTGTGGCAATAATGAATTGGGCTTTTTTGTCGTTGTCTTGATGCACGAATTTGTTCAGTAGTCCTTCCTGGATTTTCGTATGGTATTTGTTATCGAATTCGTCGGTTAGGAATAAGGTCTCGTTCTGCAAAGCATCAAACAGGCGGATCGAACTTTCTAAAAATTTCTTCGTGCCATCGGATTCCATGCTGACGCTCAGCGGATAACTGACATCATCAACTATATGCGAGGTGTTAATTTCAAAGCGGCGGTTCTTCTTGGTGGTTTCGATTAATTGCGCTTTTACTTCATTGGAAAAAGTCGCCTGTTCGATGGATTCCACTAAGTTATCGGTCATATCGGTGACGGAAAAATCATGAATCGCAAAGTCAAAATCGTATAATGTTGCTAGTATTTGCTCTTTGAATGCCTTGTCGTGATCGATCTGTTTGGCGAATGCTTCTAATGAATCGCCTTCTAATTGTTCGCTTAAAAAGCCTTTTGTCACTTGATGGGCAAGGCATTCGACAACTTGATAGGCGGTCGTGCTAGTTTCTTTTTCGAAAAATTCTTTGTTGATGTCATGGATCAGCATGGCGAGTATGGATTTATAGGTGATGTTTTCTTGTTCGATTTTGTTGCACATGGTTTTTATTTGGGCGTTTTTCTCGTTAATTCGTCCTTTTAGGCGTCCGAAAACGGTGATTGGCTTGGATAATGTTGTTTTGAGTATTTTTTGGTAGGTTAGGGATTCTTCTTGTATTTCAAATGTGTAGGCGTCGATCGAGAGGGAATAGGTGTATTTGATGTCTAGGCCTTCTTGGATATTTGTTTCTATGAAGGAGATGGAAAAGGTGCTGATTCTGTTTTGTCGTGCGGAGAATTGGAAGGGGCTAGGCGTTATTTGAAAATCTGCTTTTTCGGTATAGGTGTGGCTTTTGGCTATGAGTTGGCGAAGGAACGTGAAGGCATACAGCAGGTTCGTTTTACCTGAAGCATTGGCGCCGTAAATAATAGCACCGTTTAAGATGCTTCTTTTTTTATTGTTATCGTAGTAGGAATAAAGCGTGTTTTGTTGGAAGGTTTCGGCTGTGCTGTAAGGTTGATCGAGCGATAAACTGATTTTGTCTTGAAATGAGAAAAAGTTGGTGAGGCTTATTTCGGAAAACATGAGATTCAACTCCTCGTTATTTTGCTTTATTATAGCATGGTTGAGGTTATTTATTCCAAGACGGAGAGTTGTGCATTTTTTGCGGTTGTATATATTTGAAGTTGGTTAGGCTAGCATGAGTCATAATTTCGCTCGAAATTGTGACGGAAAACCGACAATTTCCAGATGCTCCTAAAATCGTCCTGTTTTTATGGTATACTGGCCAAGATTGTGGAAAATAGGAGGGTTTATCGATGCAGGAATTGTTAAAAAATAAGAGGTTATGGGTCTTAATCGCCCTGTTCGTTGTGCTTATTGTTATTTTACTGATAGCGCTTCAACAGTGTTCGAAAGAGGCGGATAAGACGCAACCGGTGAAAGTGGCGCAGGATTTTAAGGAGGATTATGCGAAATGGTCGGATTTGAAGTTGAACTGGGACATTTGTCAATCGGCTTATTTGGCGGAGTTGCGGGAGATGGAGACGGGTTTTCGGGCGGTTTATGTGAAAGCCAAGAAGCCGGATGTTTGGGACGGATTGTCGGAGGCGGATCGGAAAATTTATTCGGCTTATGGGGATGTTGGAACGGAGCTGAAAGTCATGAATGATGCGATTGAGGCGCGGGACTATAAGAAGGCGCAGCGGGTCTTGACGGGGATTTTGGAGATAGAGAAGAACGTGAAGAAGGAAATGACATTATAAAGGGAGACGGGGATTACATATGAAAAAGGGATTGAAGATTTTATTGGTGACGCTTTTGCTATTTTCGATGATGCCGTGGCAGTTTGTGCAGGGCGCGATGAGTGTGGAGAGCGAGTTTGGGAATTATTATGGGAAACGGTTGGCGTCGCAGGATAAGGTGACGGTGGCGGATTTGGATAAGGATGCGCAGAAGCAGTTGAAGGATGGGGCGAAGACGGAAAGTGTGACGGTAGCGGAAAATTCGGATACTGTTAATGCGGATGCGTTGCGGTTGTTTGAGGCGGAGGCGCCGAGTGTGACGGAGGGTTTGACGGAGGACGCGAATGCTGCTGGGATGGATGAGGTGGTTGCGGATCGGACGGAGAATACGAAGACGTTTGTGAACAAGGATACTGGTGAGGGCAAGACGTATTATTTTACGGAGCCGGTGCATTTTAAGGATAGCGCGACGGGGAAATGGGAGGATTTTGATACGACGCTGGTGAAGGATGGCGTGAAGGCTTGGACGGCGAGTGAGACGGCACGCCCGATTGTGACACCGAAGACCGTGACGGAAGATGTGATGCCGACGCTTGGTTTGGATGGCGCGGATGTGGCGGTTCGACCGAGTGGGGACGCGGATTTGACGCAGGTCGCGACGCGGGATAACCGGATATTTTATGCGAGTGAGGATGCTAAAACGGATGCTTTTACGATGCAGGCGGATAGTTTTGGGATGGGGCTCGGGCAGTATGTGAAGACGGGAGATGAGACGGCGCAATCGGTGGCGTTTGATTTGACGGTTCCGGATGGCGTGACGCTAAAGGATGATGCGAAGCGTGCGGCGACGTTGATTTATCGTGGCAAAACGTTGATTGGCGCGATTGCGAGTCCTGTTTTGGAAGATGAGAATGGGTCTGTGATCGATACGTTGTCGGCGAAATCGGTGAAGACGGAGGACGGCTATAAGCTAGAGGTTGCGGCGTTTAGTACGGCGAATGTGACGGGAAGCCTTGCTAAAGTTGCGGTTTCGTTTGTGAGTACGAAGATTACGAACGGGATTGAGGCAACGAGTTTGCGCCAGTATCGGGATGATGTCGCGTATTCTTTTCAGCCGTACATGTATATTGGATATGACGATGGGAATAACTCGGGAACGCTTGGTGCCGCCCATTTTATCACGTATGGTGTTGTGAAGGTTCCGGATAGTGAGATTAAAAAAATTGGGACGAACCGCGAAATTGAGTCGGCGGAGCTTTCTCTTTTTAGAAGTGGAACGGAAGGTTTTTGGGGGGATCGTGCGAAGGATGGCAGCGGCAAAATTGTGAAGCGTCAATTCGAGGTGCACGGGATTACGAAGGACGTTGGGGCGATTGACGACCTGACGTATGGCAAATTCCAGAGCCTTGGTTTTCCGTATGGCCCACCGGCGAATCTAGATGGCAACGAGACGTATATTGGCGGGATTGATGATGCGAATCGTCGGGTTTCGTTTGATATTACGACGGTTGCGAAGGATTGGGTCAATGGCGGGAAAAATAATGGCGTGATCGTGAAAACGGCGAAGGTGAATGGGTTTGAATTGCCGTATTCGCAGGCCGATGTGTTTGCTGCGCCGAAATCTGGTGTGACGAGTGAGTCGCCGTATGTGGTGTTTAAGCATCGCGAGCGTCCGCCGATTGATGCGGATATGCCACTGAAGGATACGACGCTGTATTTGCGTCCTTTTGTGAGTGCGAATAATGATGGCATGCTTGATTTTACAGCGCTTGGGATGGACGGGGTTGGTCGTCCGGATGCGAAGATTCATTATAAAATTGTCGATACGTCGGATAAAAATAAGGTGACGTTTAGCGGGACGGATCCGTCGATTGGGCGGGATTATTTGTTCCCGGATTATCCGAAATTGAACAGTTTGACGCAGGAGTATCGCGAGTTGATGAGTAATTGGCAGACGAATACGCTGCTTTTGAAGGGTGCTCTCGCGGAGAATCATTTGTACCAAGTGGAGGCGGAGATTAAGGACGGGAACGAGTCGGCGAGTAAGAAGTATGATACGTTTCAGATTTATCGGGTGACGGGGATGGATTCGTTGCCGCGTTTGTTGAAATTTTACGGGATTTCGAACAAGCGGTCGCAGTTTATGTTGGATAATAATATGAAGGATGAGCTCTTGGTTCAGGGGAACTTGGTGTTTATTCGGAATCCGCAGCAGAATGCGGGGAAGGCGTATCAGACGGGGAATTATTCTTCGGCGGATAAGATGCGACTGGATGCTCTGGCTTTAGGGCGTGGGAAACACTGTACGTTCGGATATGAGCCGATTAATTTTGATAGTGGGAACTTGCTTTATGATATGGAGGACGCGAAGTGGTTTGATTTCGACGGCGAACGCACGATAACGCGGACGTATAACTCGATGGGGCAAGGCAAGGATAGTCCGATGGGGCGGAACTGGACGTTTAATTTGGCGGATCAGCTTGGTTTCCTTTCGGACGGAACGGTGATGTTGACGCGCGCGGATGGCGGAAGTGTGTTTTTTGACAAACAGACGAACGGGACTTTTGTGATTGCGGAGGATGAGCCGCTTGCTTTGACGAAAAAGTTGAGTAAGGATGGTGCGCGGGAGTTTGAGGTCGTGAACTCGGAAGACGGTAGTGTGTCGCTTTTTGCGGCGAATGGGCTGCTTTTGAAAACGACGGATCGTGCGGGTCATGTGACGGTGTATTCGTATAATGCGGATGGTGAGTTGACGAAGATGGTGACGGGCTCTGGGAAAGTGCTGACGTATGCGTGGGATTCGCAAGGGTATTTGAAGGAGATTACGTTACCGGATGGTGGCAAGTTGGCGTATTCGTATGACGCGGACGGGAATTTGACGAAACTTGTGGATCAGACGGGGAAAGTGGTGACGTATCAGTATGATGATGCGCATCACATGACGTCGTATAAGGATCATGACGGGAAACTGTTGATTGAGAACGTGTTTGATGCGGATGGTCGTGTGACGAAGCAGACGGATGGCGAGGGGAATGTCGCGACGCTTGCATACGAGGACGGCAAAACGACGACGACGGATTTTAACGGGAATAAGCAGGTGATTTATTTTAATGAGCGCTTGCAGACGACGAAAATCGAATACGCGGATGGATCGGTGACGGAGAACGTGTATGATGGGAAAAATCAGTTGGTTGCGTCTGTGGATCAGCTGGGAAATAAGACGACGTTTGTGAATGATGCGAACGGGAACGTGACGAAAACGGTTTATCCGGATGGATCGACGGAAACGGCGACTTTTGATGGGAAAAATCAGTTGGTTCGCGAAACGGATAGTCTTGGCGGGGTGACGACGTATGACTATGATGCGGCGGGCAATGTGGTTCGGTCTATTTTGCCGAATGGGGCTGTGGAGAAATACGCGTATAATGCGGATGGACAGCTGATTTCGGAGACGGACGGGAATGGTGTGACGACGAAAACGATGTATGATGCGGATGGAAATCCTGTGCGTGAAACGGATGGTCGTGGGAATGTGACGGTTTATGCGAATGATGCGTTGTCGATGCTCAGCGCGGTGACGGATGCGAATGGCGGTAAGGAGACGTATACGCGAAATGCGCGTGGGGAATTGACGCGGGAAGTGAATGCGCGCGGGGACGTGACGGCGTATGGCTATGACGCGAACGGGAACAAGGTTAGTGAAACGGACGCGAATGGGAATAAGACGGTGTATGTGTATGATGCTTTGGGACGCTTGACGGAAGAGACGAATCCGATGGGTGGCGTGACGAGCTACGCGTATGACGGGAACGGGAATAAAATTAGTGAGACGGATCCGCTTGGAAACAAGGAAAAATTTGCGTATGATACGCTGAACCGGGTTGTGAAAGCGACGGCTGCGGATGGTACGGTGATTCGTTACACGTACGATGCGCTAGGCCAGAAGTTGTCGGAAGAGACGGCGGATGGGCAGAAAACGACGTATGTGTATGACGCGAAATCGGGCTATATGACGACGGAAACGGATCCGAAAGGGAATGTGACGGCGTACGCGTATGATGCGGATGGGAATGTGACGCGGATTACGTATCCGGATGGCACGACGGAAGCCTTTACGTATGACAAAATGGGGAATATTACGCGTTTTGTCGATCAGGAAGGCCATGTGCAGGAGTACGAATTTGATGCGAATGGCAATACGACGAAGCTGAAAGAGGCTGGGCGTGTGTCGACGTATGATTATGATGCGAACGGCAGTGTGGTCGCGGAGCGTGATGCGGCTGGTGGCGTGAAGCAGTATGCGTTTGATAAGGTGGACCAGGTGCAGACGGAGACCGATGAAGTTGGCGCGAAAACTCGCTATGTGTATGATGCAGATGGTAATGTGACGCGGATTACGGATGGAAATGGGCATGCGGTGACGCTGGCTTATGACGGGGAAGCGAATGTGATTCGGGAGACGGATGCGGAAGGTAACGTGACGAAATATACGTATAACGCGCTCGGCTTGGTGGCGACGGAGGTTTCACCGACGGGGGATATTACGCAGTATCGCTATAATAAGAATGGCGATCTGACGGCGGAAATTGATCCTTATGGGAACGAGACGGCGTACGAGTATTCGAAAACGGGCGACGTGACGGCGATTGTGGATGCGCTTGGGAACAAGACGACGTACGCGTATGATGTGCGTGGAAATGTGACGGAGAGCGTGGACCCGATTGGCAGGAAAACAACATACGAATATGATTTGGCGGATAATGTGGTTAAACAGAAAAACGCCGATGGTACGGTTTCTACTTTTGCGTATGATAAAATGGATCGTTTGTTGGAACAAAAAGACAATACGGGACAAAAGGAAAGTTATGCGTACAATAAAATTGGCGATGTGACGCGCGTGGCGGATCGTAAAGGCCGGAGCGAGACGTATGACTATGATGCGTTTGGGAATGTCGTTAGTGAGACGGATGTGCGTGGGAATAAGACGGGTTATGCGTATGATGCGGCGGATCGATTGGTCGCGCAGCAACATCCGGAAGGCACGACGCAGAGCATGGCGTACAATAAACGTGGCGATGTGACGTCGGAAATTCTGCCGAATGGTGGGAAGTATGCGTACACGTATGACGCGGAAGGCAATATGCTGACGGAGACGAATCCGCTCGGCGAGACGACGCGCTATGGCTATAATGGCAACGACGACTTGGTGAAAACGACGGACGCGGCGGGCGCTGTATCGAGCGTGACGTACGACGCGAACGGGAATGTGATAAAAGTTGTCGATGAAAACGGCGGCGTGACCCAGCAGAAATTTGATGCGACGGGGCTTGTGACGAGCCAGACGGATGCGGAAGGAAACAAGACGCAGTTTGGCTATGATCCGCTGGGACGTTTGACGACGGAGATCGACGCGGCTGGCTTTAAATTGCTGAATCGCTATGATGCGGCTGGTCGTTTGACGGCGGAAACGGATAAACGCGGGAACACAACAGTTTACACGTACGACGATGCGGATCAAATTTTGACGGCAAAAGAACCTGCGGGAATTACGTCCAAATTTGAATATGATTTGCGTGGGAATGTGTTGAAAGAAATCGATGCGAATGGCAAGGCGACGAGATATGCGTACGATAAAGACGATTTACTGCTTTCGGAAACGGATGAAATTGGCTATAAGCAGAGTTATGCGTACAACCAGTTCGGCGATTTGACCGAGGAAAGCGACAATCAATCGAAGAAGGCGATCGTGAGCTATACGTACGATAAATTTGGCCAGCAGACGTCTGAAAAAGATGCAAAAGGCAGAATGACACGTTATTCGTATGATAAAACGCAGCGTTTGAAGGCGATTACGTACCCGAATAAACTCGCGGTCGGCTATTCGTATGATAAATTAGACCGCGTGACGGCGATGCGGGATGTCCGCGGCAACGAGTCGAAAGTGCAGTACGACAAGGTTGGCAACGTGACGTCGATGATTGACCCAGGAAATCAGGCGTATCAGTATGCGTATGATAAAAAGGGAAATGTGACGAAGGAAACGGATCCTTTGAAGGCGAGCACCGAGTATCGCTATAACAAAAACGACCAAGTGGTAAGCATGAAGGACCCGACGAATGCGGTGACGACGTATCATTATGACGCGCGCGGTTTGCTGGATTCCGTGAAAGATGCACGCGGCAACGAGTCGAAAATGAAGTATGATGGTAATGAGAACGTGACGGAAACCACCGATGCGAAAGGGCAGAAGGAACAGTTTAAATATGATGCGCTGGATCGGATGACGACGGCGAAAAATCGTTTGGGTCAGACCTCGACGTATACGTATGACAAAGTGGATAATCTGACGGAAATCAAAGATGCCAAAGGTTTCGTGACGAAATACAGCTACAACGACCGCAGCGATATGGTCAAAGAAGTGACACCAGAAGGCAAAACGGAGAAATACGCTTATAGCCTCGACGGTTCGCTCCAATCCGAAACCAAACCAGACGGCAGCAAGACGACGTACAAATACGATGAATTGAACAATCTGGTCGAGCAACAATTCGACGGAGGCGGCTACAAATATACGTATGACGAAAACGACGAAATCAAAACCGCGACATCCAAAGACGGCACAGCGACTTTCAGGTACAACAAATACGGTGATGTAACAGCGGTCAAAGATGCGAATGGCGAAACGTTGCAATACGAATACGATACCATCGGACGGAAAACAGCATTGGTGTATCCAGACGGCAAACGCGTGACCTACCGCTATGACGACACAAACCAGTTAACCGATGTCATCGAAGCAGACGGCAAGAAAACCACCTACGACTACGACGCCAACGGTTTACCACTCGCGATTCACTACAGCAACGGCACCAAAACAACGTACCGGTACTCCGCAATTGGCGAAACCGAACACGTCCAAACCATCAATAAAGCCGGCAAAGCGATCGCAACATTCGATTACGTCTACGATGAAAACGGCAATATCACCAAAGAAACGATCAATCAAAACGGCAGCCAACAAGTCAAAACCCACACCTACGACGCCGACGACCAAATCAAAGACACGACCATCCAAGCAGGCAAAAACACCGAAGTCATCACGTATATATACGACGCCAACGGAAACCGAACCAAACTAAAACGCGTCAAAAACGGCAAAAAAACCATCGAAGCCTACCACTACGATGACGATAATGTCCTCGCGATGATTCAAGCCGATGGAGACGCGGACACGACCTACACCCACGACAAAAACGGAAACATTACCAAAAAAGCACTAAGAAGTGGTAAAGTAGAAACATACACATACAACGGTGAAAACCAACTGATCCAATCCGCCGACAACGAAGGCCACGTAACGACCTACAGCTACGACGCATTCGGCAACCGGATTGGCAAAGAAACCATCACCGACAAAACCAAAGAAGTCACAGGCACACTCAGCGAATGGATCACAGACTACGACAAACAAGCCAAAGACAAACTCAAAGTGACACCAAGCAAAACAGCCACAGAAGGCACGACAACGAAGCAAACAGAATCCACGACTAAAACCGAGAGCCTAGCCAAACAACTCGAAAAACGCGCGTCTGGCGATTTTGAAGGCTGTTCTCCAATCGCCGAAGAAGGCACCGACGTTGTGACGAAAGACAACAGCACGAAAACAACGACATCCGAGGAAGCGACAACAACGAAAGTAAAAGATGGCATTCAGGGCAAAACCGAGCTGAAAGAAAGCGATGGCGGCAACTCGACAAGCACTGAACGCACGACAGAAACAACCAAATCCGTCGGGTATCAAGCCATCACCACGATTCGCTACATCAACGACTTAACCCAAGAATACACCCAAGTCGCACAACTAGACGAAACCACCGAAGACAACGATGAAACGACGGAAACCAGCACCGATTACCGCTTTGGCGAAGACGACCAAATCCTCGGAACCGAAGACGAAAGCTATCACGAAAACGGCTTGACAGACATCGCAACGACATCCGACGGCGAAGAAAGCACGGATTACGACTACACCGATTACGGTACCGCGATTGCAACCGCACCAATGGCAAATCAAATCGGCTACCGCGCCCAAATGCACGACACAAGCGACACACAAAATCTACGCGCACGGAATTACGACACCAACACCGGTCGCTTCCTACAAGCCGATAGCTATCGCGGCGCCCTAGACGATCCGCGGACGCAAAACCGTTACATTTATGGCGGCAATAATCCGAATTCCTATGGCGATCCGAGCGGTCACTTCATGAATTGGCTCAAGAAAAAAGCGAAGAAAGTCAAAAACAAAGCCAAAAAAGCGGCAAAGAAATTTGGCAATGGCATTAAAAAAGCCGTGAAAAAAGTCAAGAAAGCCATCAAGAAAACGGTGAAAAAGGTCAAGCGAGCCATCAAGAAAATCAAAAAAGCAGTAAAAAAAAGTCTATAAAAAAAATCAAACGTGCTGCAAAAAAAGCCATTACTAAAGTCAAACGCGCGGTAAGCAAGTTTAAAAAAGCCGCGAAGAAATCCATCAAACAAATCAAAAAAAGTGGCGAAAAAGGCTTATAAAAAGGCAAAAGTAATCCTGAAAAAAGTACAAAAAGTAGCCAAAAAAGTGAAACATATTGTAAAAACCATTAAGAAAGCAGGTATCAAACAAATACGAAAAGCTTTCAGTTATGTCAAAGCAACAGGAAAAGCAATCAAAGCAACGGTGAAAAAACAACTAGCAGCCAAGAAAAAAGCAAAACAAAAAGCAGAAGAAGCTAGAAAGAATAAAGCGTATCAAGCAGTGTGTAAGAATACGCAGCCAATCAGCTCATATAACTTCTCTGATTATCAGAAGAGCCCGCTAGATGACGGTACCTACTGGCTATCCAAACCAGGCAATACACCACAACAAAATGCAGCAGCAACGAAAGCCTATACAGCGGCCGTGAAAAATGGCACCGTGGCAACAAGTTCAGGTGGTGTGAGTAATGACTTAATGGACATCTACATGAAACAAATGTTAGCGGTCAAAACAGGTGTCAATCCATTCACAGGAAAAGTGCTAACAGAATGGGAGAAGAAGCAATTTGCATATGCTGGGGCTGTCGGTATGCTGAATTTAGGTTACCTAGGTGTTTGGGGTAGTGGTGTATATAAAGGGAGCATAGGAAATTCGGTTAATAAAGAACCTGTTAAAAATAGTAATCAAGCTAGTGATATTTTTGCTTATCAAAAGTATAAGGAATCGTTATTAAAAGGTGATATTGTTGAAAACTCTAAATCTATTATTTCAGGTGATAAATTAAAAGATCCTAAGCTTATAAACGAACTTACTAAGGATGGGAGTTCAATGTCTGATTGGGCTAAAATGGAATCCGAATTTTCTTATACAAGTAATTTTGGAACAGGAAAAGTACATTATTATAAAAAATTTGAAAACTGGTGAGGTGAGTTCCTATGATGCAAAAATAAAAGTTTCAAAACCTAAAGACTTACGGTCTGGTGTAGGCGACGATTTTTGGATTGTGGAGCTAGATAGTAACTTTATTCCGATAGGAGTGAGAAAATGATAGTCCAATGTATTAGTAATAAAAAAAATAAATATATAACTCTAGATAAATGCTATCCAATTTTTTCGGGAGAATATCAACTTATAGATAGTGAAAGTGTGTTTGAATCGTATAGAATTATTGATGACATGGGCAACCTATCGGTGTATGAGGCTACAGATTTTACTGTCATTCACAATGACTTTAGTAACTATGAGATAGTTGCGTATAATAATATAAATGAGTTTACACATAATGACATTAATTACGTTAATTTCTATGAAGACTACTATAATGACATACCCGATGCCGTAGTTAGATTAAAAAAAACAGCTGTTAGAATTTATCAATCAGATTGTTCAAAAGATGAGCTTGTTAAATTTATTTGTAATGAGACTTACTCAACTGATGAAAAATGTTTTGTATTAGAAGCCGTGTCTGAAAAGATTGTCGAATCGGATATAACTACTTTAATACTCTATTTCAGTGAGGAAAAGTTAAGTCAAGATATCGAGTTGGCAGAAGAATTTTTATGTTTACTGAGCAAGTATAAAAATGAAAATGTATATCAATATTTTTTGGATTATTTTTCAGTGCATGTTGGAGAAAATACAGAGATTGACCAAATTATTAGTACTTATTTTGATGAGTATTATTTGTGAGGTAGAAGAGTTTAGTTTAACTATAACTAAGATGATTCGCTAGATCGAGAGAGATTTTCTCTCTCAGATACATACAAAAATATGTTAGAAAACAGTACAATTAGAAAGTATGGATAGGGGTTAAAGGGCAAGGTTGATATATTGAGTTATCGCATCGCAACCCGTTCTAAGAACAAAGTAAATTGTTTACAGCGCTCAAATACATGACACCAATGACACACAAAACCTACGCGCACGGAATTACGACACCAACACCGGTCGCTTCCTACAAGCCGATACGTACCGAGGTGCCCTCGATGACCCAAGGAGTCAAAACCGCTACATTTATGGCGGTAACAACCCGAACTCCTATGCCGATCCGAGCGGTCATTTTATGAATTGGCTCAAGAAAAAAGCGAAGAAAGTCAAAAACAAAGCCAAAAAAGCAGCGAAGAAACTCGGCAATAGCATCAAAAAAGGCGTAAAGAAAGTCACGAAAGCCATCAAGAAAACGGTGAAAAAGGTCAAGCGAGCCATCAAGAAAATCAAAAAAGCAGTAAAAAAAGTCTACAAAAAAATCAAACGCGCCGTGAAAAAAGTAGCAACGAAAGTCAAACGCGCGGTGAAAAAATTCAAAAAAGCAGCCACGAAATCCATCAAACAGATTCACAGAACAGCGAAAAAAAGTGTATCAAAAAGCCAAAAAAAGTCGTACAGAAAAAGATACAAAAAAATCAAACGCAGTGTGAAGAAAAAAAATCACCACCATCAAAAAAGCGGGGCTAAACTTCCTAGCAAAAGCCAAAACAAAAATAAAAGTAGCTTCCATCGTCCGCAAAATCGCACGAGCCAAAGCAAAAGTCGTACTCAAAGCCAAACTGAACAAAGCAAGCAAAAAGTACGCAGAGAAGAAGATTGCGAATCAACTACGCGCACAGAAAAATTGGAAATCCGTATGTAGTGGAACCTCCGCTCTAAGCGCAGGCTTCGTAGATGGACTCGCCAGCAATGGCACATTTGGCATTGTCGGCACGCTCAATAAAAATGATCAAGCCTATGGCGACAATAACCTCTATCACATCGGAAAAATCCTAAGTGACATTGGCAGTATTGTTGTTGGTGGCGTGGGAATGGCAGGCGGTGGAGCTATCGCTGGAGTTGGTTTAGGCCTGGATGCAACCGGCGCAGGCGCTGTGATAGGCGTTCCAGCAAACATTGCAGGTGTAGCAATCGCATCAGGAAGCGCAGCCGTAGCTACAAGTGGTACACAAAACATCGTAAAAGATGCGAGTGACTTGATTTCTAATATAAGAAGTGGATCTAACAAGGAAGTTAAGTCTGGTGCAAACGGAAAATTTGAAAATGCACCATATCACGGGAAGGCTGATAATGGAAAGAAAAACAAAGCTCCTACAGAAGGTCAACAGGCTTTAGATAACTCTGTCTCTGTTTCTGAGGGAACCACAACAAGAAGGATAGGGGTTAGTAAGGGTGAGATTGTTGTTCTTGATGAAACAACTAAGGGTGTGTTTCATGGGCATGTAAGGTCAATAGATGAACTAACTCCAAAAATGAGATCAGCGTTACAGAAAGCTGGGCTAATTAATAAGAAAGGAAAGATTATCAATGATAAATAAATTGGTTTTTATGGTGAATAATCAGGATCGGATAGAATTGTGCATGCCTAGTAGAGAAGTGGATATTCGCAGATATGATGAAATAGAAATACTGTTAAACGTTCTGCAAGATACCTATAAACTGTATAGTGACGATTTCATCATTGAGGCTATAGTTGCTCTGAATAATCTTCTTGAGAAAGTAATAGATAATAAGCTTGGTATGCCAGATTCTTTACCAGAATTAGAGATTGGCAAGTTGAGTAATGATAGCTACCAAGATTTAGATGATGGACTAGTTTATGAAGAAGGGAATTGGATAGGTACAAAATACAATGTCTGGAGTTCTAACTACTATGAAACGTGGCTGTACAATAAAAACGGAGAAATATATCTTCAAGTGACACCAGTTTATAAATGGCATTTTAGTGAAGCAAAAAGTAAGGATAACTTTAGTAGCTATTCACAATTTGTAAAAGAATACAAGATTATATATAAAACTAAAATAGAAAGAGACAATGCAATTCAATGGTTAAACAAATGTAAAGAAATAATCAAGATTATCGATATGAATGATTGATACATCAATACCGAGAAATATTTTTTTCTCGGTTACATAATGATTCAATGAGAAATTAACCGAAGTTTCGTGGGACCTTCGCTCTAGGCGCAGGCTTTGTAGATGGACTCGCCAACAATGGCACATTTGGCATGGTTGGTACGCTCAATAAAAATGATGAAGCGTATGGCGACAACAACCTCTATCACATCGGAAAAATCCTAAGTGACATTGGCAGTATAGTTGTTGGTGGACTAGGAATGGCAGGCGGTGGTGCACTTGCAGGTGGCGGGCTAGTTCTGGATGGCACAGGAGTTGGAGCAATAGCAGGTGTCCCGGCAAACTTGGCGGGTGTAGCTATTGCGACAAGTAGCGGAGTCGTAGCAAAAAACGGCACACAAAACATCATTAAAGATGCGAGTGATTTGATTTCTAATATTAAATCTGGTAAAGACAGCAACACCCCCGAATTAATAAAAACAGGAGATAAAACATCGAGAGGTAGGTCATTCTCAGAACATGGTGCTGAGAGGGCTAATGAAAGAGATTTTTCTAAGGATACAATAGATTCTATTATTGATAATAATATGAAGACTAGGAAATCTAAGGTGGATGATTTAGGACGCAAGACTTGGGAATACACGGATGCTCGGGGAAATAAAGTGGTTACGAATGAGTCAGGTGGTATTATTTCAGTTCACTCACCATTACCAGGAGGGACTTATATTCCAAAGAAATAATAGGGAGGTATTTATGTATGGATAAGAATGATTTATTTAAACTGGCAAGATCAATTAATTGTGAATATGAGGTTGGTATATGGTCAGAAATAAATTCTTTTTTTGACTATCAGGAAGCTAGTATATCCAACTTTGATTTAAAATTCGAGAAAGAAGATAAAGTGATAAACAATTATTTTTCATTAGATGTGGAAATGAAGAACTTCGATTTTCAATCAGCGCATAGTATGTTTCATCTCTTGGTTCAATTCATTGAGTACAGGTCAGCAACTTTTTATGTGCAAGAGAAAAGTAATACCGAAGTTAGGATGTATTTATTATCGGCCACACCAGACAATAAAGGATTTCTTTTGCAAATGAAAATTCGATAGTATATAGGACATTTTATGAAGAATTTATTGAAAGGCTGCCAAGAGAAATTTATAAATTTCTCTTGGCTACATAAAAATATTTGAATTAATAAAGTAGTATTTAGGTTTTTATCTAATCAAAAATCAAAGCAGCCTCCACTGTCAGCAAAATCGCACGAGCCAAAGTCGTCCTAAAAGTCAAACTGAACAAAGCAAGCATAAGTACGCAGAGAAATTCAATATTTTAAATTTGATTGAGGTGAGAGGGGGATTTTACGAATGGAAGGGTTAGTCTTGGAAACAATAAATAGAATTTATCACAATAAAGATTATGATTTCTTTAAGCAGAAATGTGAAGCTGAATTAATTATTACAGACGATTTAGTTCGTTTAATCGAGCATAAAGGATTTAAAGTTATGATTCAAGATGTTGAGGTAGGGCCTTCAATCAGAATCACTATTGACTACCCAGAATTTGAGAAGGGTGAAATGAAGGTTTCCTACAGTACGATGATTGATGTTTCAAAGATTATTCCTATTTTTTATGTTCAGCATGAATTTGAGGTAGAGAATATTGATGAAAATCGTATGGGACCTGTGTTAGATGGATTTGGTGGACAGTCTTATACAATGAGTCAAGCTGATATATATGATAAAATCGTTACATTTTTGGAGAAGCAAGGCTATTCTGAGGTTTCATATACAGAAATGGATATTGCGATTCCAGATATAAAAATGCCAGAAGATGTTTGGCTATTTGGGCCTCAATTTACAGTCCGAACTTGTTTGTTTCATGATATTCTAGATATTTGTGAGCTTTATGATTAATCTTATGTGGAGTATCGATATTTATATGCATAAGAGTTAATATCCTTGTATCAAAATATAGAAGATTGCGCTAGTGTAAACAAAGAACAAACAGGAGAATTGTGTAGGTTATTGTTACGCGAAAATATTGGTGCTAATGTGTTTTATGAAGAACAGTTAGAAATTTTTATTGGTTATGATTATCTGATGGATGTCCATTGTCTGTACTCGATAGAAGAGATAATTCCGCAAATTGAAGCGATGGGGTTGTATGTAGAGATATCATTATAGATGGATAAAGGAAACTGCGAAGAAGAGGACTGATATACATGTTAGATGAGCAAGTGAGAAATATCATTGATACGTATTACAATGGTGAAAATGCAGATTTATATATAAGAAAGTCATCAGAAAAAATAGAGTTACCAGTAAATGTAGTTAGTTTTTGCGAGTCAAATAATGTTGAAGTGAAATGCATGACAGACTATGAAAATCCATCAGATCAGTGGTACTTTACCATGGGACAATATAAAGAAGATGGCTTTAAGATTGAGTATACGTCTATTCTAACCATTTCTAAACTAGCCAATATCTACGGATTAGATCATAGATTTAAAGTATTGAATAGAGACCCCGAAAAGATTGCTCCGGTGTTAATCGGGGACGCTGAGGAGACTTTTAGCTTTACACAGTTTGACTTTGAGGAAATAATCAAGCAATGTTTTGAGGAGATTGGCTATACGCGAATGTTCTGGAGAGACTCTGAAAGAAGAATTGAAGGCGTGAATTTTGCGGAAGGTGTGACTATATTTGGGCCGGATGTGACGCAAGGTGATATTTTATTTAGAGATGTGTTAGAAATCCTGCCTGATTAAAATTTGAGGTGAGCATAAATGAATTCATTCGACATAAAAATACAGTATGATTTTGCTGTGAAATTGGTAGTTTTAGATTGGAGTTTTATTCATTTCGGTATTAAAAATGGCTTCTTTGATGAAAGTGTTGCAATTGAATATGCAATATCGGAGGTAGAGGACGGAAAAGTAACATTTGATAAGGTTTTAGAAATCAGCTTTTTGCTCAAAGGGGAATCGGTTTTTCCTTTTATTGAGGAATTGGCGAGTAGCGAATGCGTTCATGAAGACGAATTGAAAGAAAAGCTGCTATTCATCATAATGCAATGGTTGTTTGATACAAGACAGGAATTTGAAGATCCATTGGGAATGGTAGAAGAAATATACGCGGATTTTGATTATCCAGAGAAGATCGCGACAATTGTTCGATATATGCCAGGTTCTGAGGGAGAAACAGGTTTTGGAGAGGATAATCTTGAATTAAGATGGATCGAATATTTGGCTGAGGCGTGCGTTGAATATGGAAGGGAAAAGTAGAGACATCATTTCTTAAAAAAACTAAAAGTTAGCCCAATATCCGAATTAATCTTGTTTGCAAGGAATAAATCTAAGTGAGAGTGCGGCAACGATTCTTCATACTCACTGTCATCGGTGTTTGATAAAAAAGAAAATCATATCATTGTATAAATCGGTGTAGACGGTAGAACTTCCGCTGAGTAAAAGATAATTATTTACGCGATCTATATCTAATTTTAGTGTTGCATCTTTATAGTAGTATTTGTCGTAAAAGACTTTTTCGGGTTCTAAAGTATAGTTCAGGCGAAATGATTCAGGCTTGATATACTTGACTTGGTTTAGCAGCTCTCTTAATTCTTTAAAACTGACTTGTTGTTTGCGATGCTTAATGATGATGTTCGTCGATTCCCAATCTTCTGGTGTTGAAATTAGTGGTGACTCCAGGTTTATGCCTTTTGGAGTTGGTATTATGAAGATTCCTGTTGTTGATGTGCTGAGATATTTTAATATACCGGCTAAATTGGCGTAAAACGATGCGGTTCCACTAATCCAACAATCTGTCTTTTTATTGAGATACCATTCTTGTTGAAGGAAATGCGGAATATATAGATAGGCGTTTAATGAGTGGCAGCCTTTTGTCGGAACAAAATCAAAGCGTGAAAAGCTAGCTAATAGGATGAAAGATGAGCTGGATCCTCTACAGATTGTTATAGTTGTAGATATGTGGTTGACTGGATTTGATGTTCCAAGTATGAACACGATGTATATTGATAAAACGATGGAAAGTCATAATTTAATGCAAGCGATTGCGCGAGTAAACCGAGTATTTAAGGATAAGACTGGTGGGCTTGTGGTTGACTACATTGGGATTGCTGATAATTTAAAAGAGGCGATGAAGGAGTATACACCAAGTGATAGGCAGCAAGCAGGTATTGATACAAATGCAGTTGTCAATCTGTTGTTGGAGAAATATACACTAATAACCGAGATGTTGCATGGTCATAATTATTCTCGATTTAACTCTAGCAAGGCTGCGGTTCGGGAAGTTACGAGGATTCAAGCAATGGATTTTATATTGGGTAAAGGCAAGGAAGAGACGAAGAGATTTAGAGATACCGTTCAAGAATTAGCACGAACTTTTTCGCTATGTGCAACGGAAGCAGAAGCAAGGAGAATTAATGCGGAAGTAGGTTTTTTTAAAGCTGTAAAAAAATCACTTGAGTCGATAAATGTCGCGGGTACTAGAAAATCAAGTAGACAAGTGGATGCTGAATTGAAGCAATTAGTTTCAAAATCGGTAATTTCTGAGGAAGTTGTGGATATTTACCAAACGCTGGGTGTAGAAAAACCAGATTTATCGATACTTTCGCCTGAATTTTTAGAAGAAGTTCGAATTTTGCCAGAGAAAAACGTTGCAATTGCTTTGTTAGACCGATTATTAGAAGGCAAAGTAAAAGCTATCAAGAGGACGAATATTGTACAAGCAAGAAAATTCTCAGAACTGCTTGAAGTAGCCATTGAAAAGTATAATCGGCGCTCAATCGAGACAGCGAAGGTTATTGAAGAGTTGATTGAGCTTGCGAAAGAGATGAATCAAGCGCAACAACGAGGAGAAGTTGGTTTGTCATTGGAAGAAACAGCTTTCTATGATGCTCTAACAGACCATAATACGGCAAAAGAGGTTCTAGGTGATGACACGCTTAAATTAATCGCACATGAGCTCACAAAGGCTATCAAGGCCAATATGAGCATTGACTGGAATTTAAAAGAATCCGCGAGAGCACAAATGAGAAAAGTGGTTAAACGGTTACTTCGGAAATATGGTTATCCGCCTGATATTCAAGAAGATGCAGTGAAGGTAGTAGTAAATCAAGCGGAGTTAATGGCAGGAAATATTGATTTGGATGGAGGATTCATATAAATCGAGTTATTTTTCTCTTCAAATAGACGAGGATGAGAAATCTGTTGGAGTGCTACAAATGGTGTAAGAAAGTGCAGCGTTTAGCACCATATCGCAAATATAGACGGTAAAGAGGAGCAAAGCAATTTAAAAACATTGCCTCGCTCCTTTTTAATTTATAATAATTCAATCAACGCCCTAAAAGTTTCTGCGCGTTCTCAAAAAACAATTTCTGCTTAAACTCCACAGAATACAAATCACTTTCCTCCAACACGCTAGCCAAGTGCAATACCGCAGGCGTTGGTGTGTAAGGCGTATCAGACGCATAAATAAGTTTTTCAGCATCTACAAAATCCATCAATGCCGGCAATTGTTGCGGCAATACAAATCCTGCCACATCAAAATATAAATTTTTCATAACACCCTTAAGGTTAACTTGCGCGTCTGTCAATGCAGGATTCAGCGCTTGTGCTAAACCAACACGTTCAACAAGTAGTGAGAGAACAGCGCCACCATGCGGAATAATGAATCGAATATCTGGGTAACGAGTGAAGATTTCATTTTGAAGCATATTCATTACTGTGCGTGTTGTATCAAAGAAGAACTCCATAATCGGTGTTGGAATCTCTCCAGCAACATTTTTGTCATGTGCCCACGGTTCGTTAGGGTGAATAGCAACGATGGCCGCCCGCTCATTCAATCGAGCCATAATCGCATCTAATCTAGCGTCGCCAAGATAGACACCATGAGCGTTTGTCGGAAGTGTAAAGCCAATGGCATGTTGCTCATCTAACGCCGTATCAATGGTTTCTAAGCTTGCTTGAATGTATGGAATAGGCAACGATGCAAAGAAGCCTATTCTTTCTGGGTAGGTTGCTTGTTGAAGCGCGCCGTAGCTGTTCACTTCATGAATCAATGCAATCGTACTTTCTTTTTCACCGGTATTAGGGTGGGGAGAAGAAATTGAAATAACGGAATAATCAATATTAGTTTGTGCCATAATATCGAGCGTTGTCTCCATTTCATATGCTGGCGTCTTTACACCATCACCCATGTCGTCAAAATAATCATACAGAAATTGTTTGTAACCAGGGGAAAGATAATGCGCATGTAAATCTATTTTTTTGTAAGTCATATTTTCAACCTCCTTTTAACGGAAAAGTGCCATTAGTGTTGTTGCAAAGCCTTCTGGTTTCTGAATGTAGCCCAAGTGTGCACCTGGTATATCGTAAATAGGTAAATCTAAATAATCACTGATAACGTGCATGACGTCTTGAGGGAACGAACCTTTTGAATCGGTACCATTCAATAAGCGAATTTTGTCGCGGTGTTGTTTGAAAGCATTAAAATCAATTTCACGACTCGTATATTGGCGAATTTCATAACGGAACCAATAATCTATACCTTGCACTTCTGGGTTATCCATATCGCTTAAATCAACGCCAGGTCGTGCCATCATTTTTTTGTCTAATTCTACAGTGCGCATGGCTGTCGCGAATTTTTCCATACCAAGAGCAAAGTTTTCCGTTAAAGCAGTTGTAGTAATTTCAGCGTTAATGTCTTGCCATTTCTTTGCAGCTGGTAAAAGTGTATTGATAGGTGATTCATGGAAGGCTATTTGCTTCACAATCTCGGGGAAATCCTGCAATGTTTCCATAGCTACAATAGAACCTGACGAGGAGCCCATAATGAATACTTGTTCCTCACCACTTACGGCTTGTGCTAATGCTGCAACATCAGCGGCATCTGTCTTCAAGCGGTATGTACTGTGGGTATCAGCTGCTTCCTGTGGCATATCTTCTGTTAATGTGCTTTGACCAAAACCGCGACGATCGTAAGTAATGACATTAAAATGCTCTTTCAGGAACATGCTAGCCGGCTTAAAAATGTCGCCAGTCCCATTAGCACCAGGGATTAAAATTAAAGTAGGTCCTTGTCCAGATATCTCATAAAATAAATTTGCTCCATCACATGTCAAAATTGCCATAACATATCGCTCCTTTAAGCTTTTTTGTAAATCAACATCAAAAACTCATGCCATGAGTTGAATGATTTATAAGCGTAGTATACACTCATGGTATGAGTTAGTCAACATATTGTATTTTAGGGGGCAGGGAATGGTATGAAACGTCGAGGACTGACGCGTGAAGTAGTTTTAGAAAAGGCGCTAGAAATCGCTTATGAAAAGGGGTTTCGCGAACTTACCTATAACGGACTAGCGCGTGAACTTTCTGTACAACCACAATCACTTTATCGATGGGTTAGTAATATTGCGGATGTTAAAAGCAGTGTTTTGACCAATTATTTGAGTAGTTTAGTAGGTGCGCTACAAGCAGAGCTCGAGAATTATTCTGGGAAAGAGGCGTTAGAAATTTTTGCAAAGCGCTTTTCTGAATTTGTAGAGGCTGATTCGATTGATCGGTTCAATGTGATGGATATATTAAGCGGCTTGACGGAATACGGGCACCTAGAAATGGTTAACGAAGTATTGCAGAACCTGCGAGAACTTGCGCTTAAACCGGTGAGGGAACTAACGAAGGATCCATCTAATACTCATTTGAACGAGTTACTTTTTCTGAATGTTGTCATTGGATATATCACATTGGCGAGCACCGGTTTACAACCAGCGGATTCCAAACGTGCTTTTCAAGAAAATATCCAACGCATTATCGCATTATTTTGATTCGCTAAAACTAGTTATTTTCTTCAAAATACCCCAACAAAAAATCACGGAACAGTGTCTCAGACGGGGACATGTTCCGTCTTTTTGTCGTGATTCTCCCAAACTTACAATATCGTCACTCAAAGAAAGCGTTTTCGTGATATAGTAAAGATATCTCAAAAGAGGAGATGTAAGGATATGAAAACAGAAAAAGTCATAAAATTATTAGCGCCTATTATGGCCGCCACAACAATCATCAGCCCACTGTTATCCACAACAACCACATTTGCTTCTGAAAACACAATGAGTCCCACTAATGAAACCAATAAGATAGTACTAGAAAAAGATAGTAATACAAGATATCATATTTTTGATAAAGAAATGGATCGTAGCGAAGTAATTGAATTTAATAAGGGTTTTACATCTGCAACCATCACCAACGAAGATGGAACGATTGATTGGCTAACAAAGTCTGAAAATGGGAACATATATTTAAATGGAGAACTATATGCAGAGAAAGTTTATGAGCCAGTACTTACGGAAAATAAAAAATTTACTAAAGAGCATCAAACGGTTATCAATACGTGACAACGTTTAAAACAAAACAATCTGTATATCGTAATACAGCAGCTCTAGCAGCCACGCTTGCTGGGTTCATGGGTGGTCCTGTGGGCTACTTTATGGGAGCCGCGGGTGTTATTGAGGGATTAAGAAATTATGGTGCAAAAGAAGTGTATATAAAGATGGTTCAATATTACAATCCGTATACGCATATGGTACAAAATAAGATGTATTTTTATAAAAACGCTAACTACACTAATTTAATCAAGAGCTATACGGAAACGCATCGATTATTTAGTTAATTTAGAAAAAGGATAGGTGATTAAAGTGAGCAAATGGTACGCATCAAAGCTAAGTTTAGTTGGTTTAACAATACTATGGTCAATCTTATTAATCATCACTTTAGTTAATTATTTTCATGATAAGTCAGTATTCCAACTTATTATGACAGTAGTGGTTATTCTCGTTATTATTGCTAACTTTGGGTATTATTTCAAGGCCAATAAAAATAGGTCGAATTGAAAAAAAGAGTTGTAGAACGAACTAGGGTATGAATAGCTCGTTCCTTTTTTATGGAATAAATCATTTCTCCTCTTCAAAATACCCCAACAAAAAATCACGGAACAGTGTCTCGGACGGCGACATGTTCCGTCTTTTTGTCGTGATGATCCCAACGGACCGCCGCAACTCCTGGTCCATCAACGCAATACTCCGCGTCTCTTTAAATATCGCCCCATCCAAAATCATCTCCGGCAAAATGCTGATGCCAAGTCCCGCGCCAACCAATCCCTGAATCGTATGGAAATCGCGGCTTTGAAAAATTGTCTCGAGCTCAATGCCTTTCATCCGCGCTGTATCTTCCACCAAATGATACAAATCGAAATCTTGCGGGTACAAAATAAATTTCTCGTCCGCCAAATCTTTAAGCGCAACCGAATGTTCCCCAGCCAATCGATGCCCACTTGGCACAATCAATCGCAATTTCTCATCAAAAAAACGATGCGGCATAATCTCGTCATCTTCTTCTGGAACCGGCGATAAAAACGTGACATCAAGCGCGCCAGTCACTAACATCTGCTTCAAATCGCGATTCGAACCTTCCATAAAACGATACGTAATTTGCGGATACTTTTCTCGAAACGCGGAAATAACGGCGGGCAGAACTTTTGTGGCAATCGAGTTTGGCAGTCCAATTCGAATTTCGCCAATCGTTGGGTCGGCGTATTCTTCCACGATCGCCTGGGCTTTTTGCAATTCTTGGAGGCCGATTTTGGCTTGGCGCAAGAAATCCTGACCTACTGCTGTCAGTTGCATGTTGCGGCCAATCCGGTCGAACAGCTTGATTCCGAGCTCTTCCTCGAGTTTTGTTATCTGTCTACTCACGGCAGATTGGGCGACGTGTAAATTCTCCGATGCTTGGGTCATATGTTCAACGCGCGCGACTTCGATAAAGTACTTTAATTGTCGTAATTCCATTGCTTGCCTCCGATCTATCTCGAAATGAGATTGTTTTATTCTATTATATATATTGTTTCGATAAATGAAAAGGATTAAAATAGACATTACACTAAAACGTTACAAACTAGAAATTAATGGGTAGAATATAGAACGGGATGGAAATACATAATTACGGTCAGTTAGTTGGGGATCGAATTATCTGAACTCTTAAAAAATAGATTGCGGTACGAGGAGGAATTAGGATGAAACAGACGAATATGCCTGAAAAACATGGATTGTACGATCCGAAAAATGAACATGATGCTTGTGGTATTGGTTTTGTAGCGAATATTAAAGGGCGTTCTTCGCATAAAATTGTCGAGCAGGGAATTCATATGCTTTGTCAGCTGAAACATCGTGGCGGCGAAGTTGGCGGCGATACGGGCGATGGTGCGGGGATTCTTCTGGAAATTTCGGACGACTTCTTCCGCGATGCTTGTGCGCACATTGATATTGTATTACCTGAAAAATATCATTATGCGGTGGGGATGTTTAATTTCCCACAAAACACGGCACAACGTAAAATTTTACAGGCGGCGACGGAGTGTTACATCGAACAAGAAGGGCAAACATTCTTAGGATGGCGCAAGTTGCCGACGGACGTGACGAAGGTTGGACTAGGTGCGCAAAAAACGGAACCCGCGGTGTATCAACTTTTTATCGCGAAGGATGAGGCGCTGGATGAGGAAGCTTTTGAGCGGAAATTATACTTAATTAGGAAACAAGTCGAGAATTTTGCGATGGGCGATGCGCGGATTACGGAAACGTTTTATGTGCCGAGTTTGTCGACGCGGACGGTTATTTTTAAAGGGATGTTGACGCCGGAACAGATTAATCAGTATTATTTGGACTTGGCGGATCCTGCTTATACGTCGGCTTACGCGCTGGTGCATTCACGTTTTAGTACGAATACGTTTCCGAGTTGGGAACGGGCGCATCCGTATCGTTATTTGATTCATAATGGGGAAATTAATACGCAGCGTGGGAATTTGAATTGGATGAAGGCTCGTGAGAAACGCGCGGAATCGGATTTATTTGGCGCGGATTTGGCGAAACTAATGCCTGTCATTGATGAGGATGGAAGTGACTCGGCGACGCTTGATAATGCGCTGGAATTCTTGGTGCAGACGGGGCGGACGTTGCCTCACGCGGCGATGATGTTGATTCCGGAGCCTTGGGATAAAAATAAGGCGATGACGGATCCAAAGCGGGCGTTCTATGAGTATCACAGTACGCTGATGGAGCCTTGGGATGGACCGACGTCGATTTCGTTTACGAACGGGCGCGTGATTGGGACCATTTTGGACCGGAATGGCTTGCGTCCTGCGCGTTATTATGAGACGAAAGACCACACGATTATTTATTCTTCGGAGACTGGCGTTGTGCCTGTTGCGCCGGAGGAAGTGATTCGCAAAGTGACGGTTGGCGCGGGTACGATGCTGTTAATTGATTTGGAAAAAGGCGAGATTATTTCGGATGATGTGATTAAATCGGAGTTGACGACGGAGCAGCCGTATCGCGAATGGCTGGACGCGGAGTTGACGGAGATTGGGACGTTGACGGACAAGGATCGTTTGGAATATATTTCATTGAATAAGAAGGACTGCTTCAAGTTGCAGCGGGCGTACGGTTATACACAGGATGAGCTGAGTAAAATCTTGATTCCGATGGTGACGGAGAAAAAGGATCCGATGGGGGCGATGGGTTACGATGCGCCGCTTGCTGTGCTTTCTTTCCGACCGCAGCTGTTGTTTAACTATTTCAAGCAGTTGTTTGCGCAAGTGACGAATCCGCCGATTGATGGTTTGCGTGAGGAGTCGGTTATTTCGACGATGACGTTGCTTGGAAATGAGGGCAATATTTTAAATCCGACGGCGCAAAATGCGAACCGAATCCGTTTGGAGACGCCGATCTTGTCTCGGAAACAGTATGCTTCGATTGCGCTTCAGAAGAAATTTGCGAAACCGACGGCGTTTATTAATGCATTATTTAGAGCGGAAGAAAAAGAGAATTTGGCGGAAGTGCTGGATCGACTTTTTGCGGAAGCTGATGCGAAAATTGAGGCTGGCGCGGAGTTGCTTGTGCTTACGGATGACGGCACGAACGATGAGTTTATTGGGATTCCGACGCTACTTATGACGAGTGGATTGCACCATCATTTGGTGAAACGGGGCACGCGGATGAAGATCAGCCTGATTGTGAAAACGGCGGAGGCTCGCGACGTGCATCATTGTGCGATGTTGGTTGGCTACGGTGCGGACGCGATTTTCCCGTACTTGGCGATCGATATGTTTGCGAATTTGATTAAAGATGGCCGGATTAAAGACTTTACGGTCGATGAGGCGGAGTCGCGTTACATTCAGGCGATTACGGACGGAATTTTGAAAGTCATGTCGAAAATTGGGATTTCTACCGTGCAAAGCTATCGGGGCGCGCAGATTTTTGAAGCGATTGGCATTGGCAACGATGTGATTGCGGATTACTTTCCAGGAACGGCGTCGCAACTCGGTGGGATTCCGCTTGAAGTCATTGCGCAGGAGTCATGGTTGCGTCATCGCGAGGCGTTTCACGATATCGGTTTCCAAGAGTTCACGCTGAACACGGGTGGCGAGTATCAATGGCGCTCGAACGGCGAATATCACGTTTTCAACCCGCTCGCGATCCATTCGTTGCAACAGGCGACGCGTGAAAATAATCGCGAAACGTACGATTTATACTCCGATTTAATGCAGAATCAAAATAACGCTTTCCTTCGTGGTTTGCTGACATTCAATTCACATGGTCGTAAGCCGATTCCGATTGATGAAGTCGAGCCTGCCGAAGCCATTTTCAAGCGGTTCAAGTCGGGCGCGATGTCTTACGGTTCGATCAGTCAAGAGGCGCACGAGTCGCTCGCGATTGCGATGAACCGAATTGGCGGGAAAAGCAACAGCGGGGAAGGTGGCGAAAATCCAGATCGGTTCGAGCGTGACGCAAACGGCGATTGGCGTCGGAGCGCGATCAAGCAAGTCGCATCTGGTCGGTTCGGCGTGACGAGTCACTATTTGGTAAACGCCGACGAGCTGCAAATCAAGATGGCGCAAGGCGCGAAACCAGGCGAGGGCGGTCATTTGCCAGGCGAGAAAGTATATCCGTGGATTTCGAAAACCCGCGGATCAACGACGGGCGTTGGGCTCATCTCTCCACCACCACATCACGATATCTATTCCATCGAGGATTTATCCCAACTTATTTTTGACTTGAAAAATGCCAACAAAGACGCGCGGATTAACGTGAAGCTCGTATCGAAAACGGGAATTGGCACGATCGCAGCGGGTGTTGCGAAAGGATTTGCCGACGTGATCTTGGTCAGCGGTTATGAAGGCGGAACGGGTGCAGCGGCGAGGAGCAGTATTCGCCATACAGGTGTTCCGTGGGAAATCGGCTTGGCGGAGACGCATCAAACGTTGCTGCTGAACGGTTTGCGCAATCAAGTGGTCGTGGAAACGGACGGCAAACTGATGACAGGCAAAGACGTACTAGTTGCCGCTATGCTCGGCGCGGAAGAATACGGATTTGCGACGGCACCGCTTGTGACGCTAGGTTGCGTGATGATGCGCGTGTGCCATATGGATACGTGTCCCGTCGGAGTGGCGACGCAGAACCCAGAACTTCGTAAAAAATTCGGTGGTTCCGCAGATTACGTCGTGAATTTTTTCAACTTCATTGTTGCTGAAATGCGCGAAACGATGGCTGAACTTGGTTTCCGTAGCCTTGAAGAAATTATCGGGCACAAAGAATATTTGGAGACCCATGAACGCAAGGAATCGCATTGGAAAGCGAAACATCTCGACTTTTCCAATATGCTATACACGGACGAATTTTACCAAAATCAAGTCCAGTTCTGCACGAAAGAACAAGACCATAAAATCGACCAAACGCTTGATATGCGCGAGTTGAAAGCCGTTGTGGCGCCTGCGATTGAACGCGGTGAGAAAGTCACAGGACGCTTCCCAGTTCGCAATATTGACCGCGCGATTGGCACGATTACCGGTTCTTATATCAGCAAGAAATACGGCGCGGCTGGCCTCCCAGAAGACACGATCGACCTAACCTTCACGGGAGCGGCTGGTCAAAGCTTCGGTGCCTTCGCTCCAAAAGGCATGACGCTGCGCATTGAAGGCGACGCGAACGATTACTTCGGAAAAGGGCTATCCGGCGCGAAACTCATCGTATCACCAGACGCGAAAACCCCGATTGTAGCGCATGATTCCGCGATTGTCGGAAATGTAACGCTTTACGGCGCAACAGACGGTGAAGCGTACATTCATGGAAAAGCCGGCGCACGATTTGCCGTTCGTAACAGTGGCGCAGACGTGGTTGTCGAAGGAATTGGCGATAACGGCTGTGAATATATGACTGGCGGAACCGTGGTTATCCTCGGCGAAACCGGTGAGAATTTTGCAGCAGGGATGTCCGGCGGGGTGGCTTACGTTTACGCCCCAGACCAAGCCCATTTCAATGCAAAAGTGAATCCAGAACTCGTGACGTGTCGAGGGATTACGACACCGCGCGAAGAACGGAAACTACGCGAACTTGTGGAAAATCACGTGCGCTATACTGACAGCGAATTTGCCCGCAAACTACTTGCAAACTGGGAACGCGAAATCACGAATTTCGTCTACGTTATCCCGAACGAATTTGAAATCATGCTAACCCGCATCGAAAAACTAGAAGCGAAGGCCAAACCCACGATGCCGCAGAGTTACAGGCTTTCTATGAGCACAAAGACGGACTTTTAGTTGAGGTAAGCAAATAGGAAGCAGAATCCGCTCGTTCAGCTCTGAAAAAAACTGGAGCGGCCGCAGTGAAAATCCTCTTTTGATTTTTGCGGAGGGCGTGAAGTTTTCGAAGAGCTAGCGGATGAAGCTAGACTGCGAACACTTGAAAGAGGCGCAGAGCTCAGAATAATTTCAAAATAAGGAGCTGAAAAACAATGGGAAAACCGACAGGATTTATCGAATATGACCGAATTCCAAGCCCGGTACGCGATCCACTCACACGGACGCGCGACTGGAACGAATACAGTTTACCAATGCCCGTAGTCGATTTACAAATACAAGCCGCGCGTTGCATGGACTGCGGCGTACCATTTTGCCACACAGGCGAAGAAATCAAAAACGGCGTGTCTGGATGCCCGCTACACAACCTGATTCCCGAGTGGAACGACGCCGTGTACCGCGGAGAATGGCGCGAAGCCTTAGATCTCCTTTTAAAAACAAATAACTTCCCAGAGTTCACCGGCCGCGTTTGCCCAGCACCATGCGAAGGCTCCTGCACCGTCGCGATTTCCGAACCAGCAGTCGGCATCAAATCGATCGAAAAAGCGATTATCGACCGCGGTTTTGAAGAAGGCTGGATCCAAGCCCAAGCACCGCAAAAAAGAACCGGGAAACGCATCGCCATTATCGGCTCCGGCCCAGCAGGACTCGCGTGCGCTGACCAACTAAACAAAGCCGCCCACAACGTCACCGTTTTCGAAAAAAGCGACCGAATCGGAGGCTTGCTCATGTACGGCATCCCGACAATGAAGCTCGAAAAAGACTCGATTAACCGTCGCGTCAACCTGATGGCCGAAGAAGGCGTCGAGTTCGTGACCAACATCGAAGCCGGAAAAGACATCCCAATGGCGCAACTAAAAGCCGAATACGATTCCGTCGTGCTAGCAACAGGTGCTGGAAATGCCCGCGACGTTAAGCTTCCAGGCCGCGACGCAAAAGGCATCCATTTCGCTGTTGACTACCTCACACAAAGCATCAAAGACAACCTCGACAATGGTGGCGTCCAAACCCTGTCCGCAGAAGGCAAAAACGTCATTGTGATCGGCGGCGGCGACACAGGCGCCGATTGCGTAGCCACAGCATTGAGACAAGGCGCGAAAAGCATCTACCAATTCGGCCTACGCGACAAACTTCCAGATTTGCGAGCCATTCAAAACCCGTGGCCACAATATCCAAAAGTGTTCCAAATGGATTACGCCCACAGCGAAGCAGAAGCAGTCTACGGCGCTGATCCACGTCAATACTTAGTAAACAGTACCGAATTCATCAAAAATGAAAAAGGAGAACTCACAGGATTGCGCACTATTGACGTTGACCACGTTGACGCCGAGCGAAACCTTGTTGAAGTTCCCAATTCCGAGAAAATTTGGGATGCCGAAATCGTGCTAATCGCAATTGGATTCGCCGGTGCGACCCCATCCATTTTCAAAGATTTCAAAGTGGCCAAAACAAACCGCCACACCATCGAGGCCGCCAAAGGATTTTACCGTACCGACGTCGAAGGCATCTTCGCATGCGGCGACGCAAGATATGGCCAAAGCCTCGTCGTAACCGCGATCAACGAAGGACGCGAAGCCGCCCGAGAAGTCGATTTCTACCTAATGGGCGAAACATTCCTACCATAAAAAAACAAGAAGGCTCAAAAATCTGTCGACCCCCAGTAGCGCAAAAACTACCGGTGATCGACAGATTTTCTTTATCGGTTGGTATGAATAGGATTAGACCGGTTTTGCAAAGAACGAGAGCAAGGTTAAGCTAACGAAAAAACGATTTTGTTGTCGATCGACAGATTAGGGCTCTTGAGGTATGATGGGAGTAGGACTAAAAAGGCACGGGTTTTATCTAAGTAATGTGAAATGTAAATCATTTGAGCTTGTCTATGTGACACTGCACGTTTAGTTTTATCTAAGTAATGTGAAATGTAAATATCGTTAAATCTTGTATTAACCCTTAATTTTTCAGTTTTATCTAAGTAATGTGAAATGTAAATACCACAACGGCAAGGCATTCTCCCGCTCTGCGAGGAGTTTTATCTAAGTAATGTGAAATGTAAATTGCCTTCTTTTGTGATCACAAACACAGAACCGAATTGTTTTATCTAAGTAATGTGAAATGTAAATTATGCAACTAAAACGCCTTTATCAACACCTGCGCCCGTTTTATCTAAGTAATCTGTAATGTAAATCCTATACGAGTTAGCAGAAGGTATAGCGCTACCATTAGGCTTTCTTAGCTATCGGGTTCATTCAACGTAAACCGAGAAGATACAAATGATACTATAACATACAAATAAGAATAAAATACCTATAATCTTTTTGTTGCGTTTTCCGCAAGTATTGTGTAGTCTAAGAAAGGAAGCAAAATAGCATCAATTTGGTAATCTAAATGGTGGGATAGTTATCAAAAAAATGCAAACATAGTCAAAGGTGGGATCGATATGAAAAAAGGGACGCCGGCTTGAACAGATCTGTTTACAATCCTAATTTATAAAATAGTACTATTTTCCTAGCGATCATCTCATGTATTATTTTTGTATTTTCAAGAAAAAAAGGCAAATAAAGTCGTAAAAATTGGCACGAATCAATATAAAAATAATAGAATCCATAAAGGGATAAATAGGCTCATCGAAATCTGTCGACCTCTAGTAGCGTAAAAACTACAGGAGATCGACAGATTTTGTTTAACTACTGGTATAAATGAGGTTAGGAAGGTTTTTTCGAATATTTCTACAGACTGAGACTGCTAAAAATTATGGCTTTGTTGTCGATCGACAGATTAGCCCCTTTGAGGTATGATGGGAGTAGGGCTGAAATGGGTATGGGTTTTATCTAAGTATTGTGTAATGTAAATGTATTTAATTTCATCAAGAAAATTGCAGATTTAACAGTTTTATCTAAGTATTGTGTAATGTAAATAAAATAGAATCAGGTGCATTGCGGAACTCTAAACTAGTTTTATCTAAGTATTGTGTAATGTAAATGTGGATACAGCAAGGAACATTATTAAAAGACTCATGTTTTATCTAAGTATTGTGTAATGTAAATATACGTGTATATAGCTTGCTTACATCGCTTCTCAAGTTTTATCTAAGTATTGTGTAATGTAAATATCGCTGAACTAGATTCAACGATGATTGCGATGTATGTTTTATCTAAGTATTGTGTAATGTAAATCTACTTGGCTGTAAGTTTGCCAATCCCTCTGCAATCGTTTTATCTAAGCAATTTATGATCCAGATATCCTCAAAACCGCGATTTTTCACAACAACAATCTTCATCAACCAAAATTCTGTCGCTCTCAGTAACTCAATCGTTACCGCAGAACGGCAGATTTTTTTATACCTGCTCCTCGCATAAAATTTGACTTGGAGTGCACTCCAATCTTTATACTGTTAGATAAAGGAGGAGGTAGGAATGACTGCTAGTAATGTGGCACAAGATAATCAAGATTACTTATTTCCAAATCAACAAATGAAACTAAGACTGACGGCGCTAATCATGAGGCGACGCGTGAGTGAATACAAAAGGATGCTAAACATGGCGCTTCAGATCGGCATAAAACCGGAAGAGGTGAAAGAACTTATCTATCAGGCGGCACCACATATTGGTCTAGAGCGGGTTTTCGATTTTTCGCAAATAACAAATGATATACTGGTAGCAAACGGTTTACTACGAGTGAGCCAGTGCACACTTGAAAATGGATACGGGGGAAAGTAAATTGAAGAAAACACTATATTTAATGAGACATGGCCAAACATTATTTAACGTACGTAAAAAAATTCAAGGATTTTGCGATGCACCGCTGACCGAATTAGGAATCCAACAAGCTAACATCGCGAGCAGTTATTTCAAAGATAATGGTATTGTATTTACGAAAGCCTACAGCTCCACATCCGAGCGGGCTTGCGACACGCTAGAACGGATCACGAATATGGACTATACACGACTAAAAGGACTGAAAGAATGGAATTTCGGCACGTTCGAGGGTGAGAGTGAGGACTTGAACCCGCCGCTCCCATATGGCGACTTTTTCGCAGGATTTGGTGGCGAACGAGAAATGGATTTCCGCGCGCGGCTTGTCGAAACGATGGAGTCCATCATGAGCCAAGAGAATCATGACGTCGTTTTGGCAATTTCACATGGCGCAGCTTGTGCCCAGTTCGCGCGGAATTGGGAAGCGACTAGCCAAATTGGGCCAATAAGTGGACTCAAAAACTGTTGTATTTTGAAATTTGAATATGAAAATAGTGCATTTACATTAGTGGACTTTATAAATCACGATTTTGCTAACGCCTAACCAATCTCTTCGCAAATTTTCCGGTTTTCCGCTATACTAAAGAGGAGAACACATGAAGAAGGGAAGTTTTGTGATGAAGCTTGGTATTATGGGAACGAATTGGATTACAGACGCATTTGTAGAAGGCGCGATTAACTCGGGAGATTGGGAGCTTTCAGCGGTTTATTCTCGCACGCTCGAAAAAGCATATGCCTTTGGTGAGAAATATAAAGTGGAAAACTATTTTGATGATATTGAATTGATGGCGGCATCGGATGTCGTGGACGCGGTTTATATTGCTTCGCCGAACGCGATGCATTACGAACATGCCCTACATTTCTTGCGTCACAAAAAACATGTCATCGTCGAAAAACCGATTTTCTCGACGGTTGCAGAATTAGAAGATGCGCATAAAATAGCAAAAGAAAATGGCGTTTTTCTTTTCGAAGCGGCGCGTCATATTCAAGAACCAAACTTCAAGATTCTCCAAGATAGCATCCAAAAAGTAGGGAAACTGCACGGTGCGACGCTTGCTTATATGAACTATTCGTCACGTTACGATAACGTGCTTGCAGGTGAAGAACCGAACATTTTTTCACTCCAATTTTCAGGTGGTTCGCTCGTGGACTTAGGTGTCTATCCGATGTACACGGCGGTTGCGCTGTTCGGAGTTCCTGAAAAAGCGACTTATTTTGCGACGAAATTGCGGACAGGTGTCGATGGTGGCGGTCCGGTTATTTTTGAATATCCAGACTTTACGGTGACAATTTTGCAAGCGAAG
The DNA here is from genome assembly GCF_000525835.1 of Listeria grandensis FSL F6-0971. GTDB lineage: Bacteria > Bacillota > Bacilli > Lactobacillales > Listeriaceae > Listeria_A > Listeria_A grandensis. The sequence goes on along the minus strand of NZ_AODD01000011.1, from coordinate 5,202 downwards.
ATGTCTCAATCTTTCTTACCAAGCGAAATATATGGCGAAAAAGGTACGCTTGTCATCGACCCGTTGACCGGCATCCAAAGCATTCAATACACCGATAACCACACGAAAGAAATAGAGGAGCTCGCGATGTCAACGATTCCAAACGACATGGAATTCGAAGCGACCGAGTTTGCCAGAATCATCACCGAAAAGGACACATTGGCGTACGAGGACTTAGAAGATCTAAGTAAAGCTGTACTCCAAATTTCGAATGACCTGCGCCATCAAAATGGTATTTGGTATAAAGTCGAAAAATAATAAGTTGAAACCAGATGATGCGAATTGTCTGGTTTTGTTGATTCTGCGAAAACATGGTATGATGGTACTACCTAATTTAGAGGAAAAAGGAGTTTACTATGAATATAAATGAAGTACCTGAAATCTGGGCCGAGCAGTGGAAAGCCCATAACTATGAAGCGATGACGGAGATTCAGCAGCAGTTATATACGCCGATTAAAGAGGGCCAAGACGTGATCGCGGTTTCGCCAACGGGAACGGGAAAAACGGTCGCATACACATTGCCGGCTATTGAGAAATTGGAAGTAAAACCACATACGCAATGGCTTATTTTAGCACCTTCGCATGAACTCGTGATGCAGATCGCCGATGTGGTACGTTCGTGGTTACCGGTTGGACTGAAAGTAGTCGGGATCATCGGTAGCGCCAACATCAAGCGCCAAATCGACAACCTCAAAAAGAAACCACAAGTCATTGTGGGATCGCCTGGTCGTGTTTTGGAGCTGATTAAACAGAAGAAAATCAAAATGCATGAAGTGAAAATGATTACGCTGGATGAGTGTGACCAGTTGCTCATTCGTGAAAATGTTCCGACTGTGCTTGAGATTGTGAACAGCGCCATGCGTGATCGTCAATTAGTGATGGCTTCAGCGACGAAATTGGACGATCCGATGATGTTTTACCGCAACAGTGAGATCGAGCCAGTCATGATTGAAGCGAAGGCTGAGGAAAGCAACGCCAATGTGAACCATCTTTACATGGATGTGGAGCAGCCGCGTGATAAAGCGATTTTACTGCGCCGGATATCTAATGTAGAAGGAATGCATGCGCTTGTTTTCGTGAAGGACAAGGTTCGGATGGACATCATTTTGGAGAAACTGCAATATGATGGTGTTGCAGCAGCTGGAATACACGGAGAAGTGGACAAAGAAAAGACGTAAAAAATACTTAGCGGCCTTCAAAAAAGCAGAATTGACGTACTTGATTGTTACCGATGTCGCCGCGCGCGGTTTGGACATTCCAGATTTACCGTTCGTCATCCACTGTGACGTGGCGATGGACGCGAAACAATACACACATCGCTCGGGGCGTACCGGTCGAATGGGTAAAGCAGGAACCGTCGTCTCATTTGCTAACGAGCGCGAAGCCCGCACACTGCGCCAATATTTGAAAGAACTGAACAAAGATCCGATTAAAGTTCGCTATTACGAAGGTGTTTTGACGGATGATTTTGAAACGAAGGCGAAACGTAAATAAAAAGAAACCCATGGAACCGAGTTTGCCAATGTGATGCGCTTTGTTTCATGTTTTTTTTGCTTATAATACCATTCATGAAGCTTCTTTCCTGAAACTGCAAATGTGGCAGTATATTTTACAGGCTATTGATTTTTTAGTTTGCCGAATCACCCTGATTACAGGTATAATGAGAAGTATAGAGCTTTTTAGTAAGGAGTCGGAACGCATGCTTAGTAGAAAAGATGAAGTTTTTAAGCTTCTTAATAGTGTGAATGGTAAGTTGACAGCAAATGATGTTGCTGAAAAATTACAAATGGATCGTGCTAATGCAAGTCGTTATTTAAATGAGCTTTTTAAAGAAGAGCAGATCGAAAAACTCCCTGGCAAGCCGGTTCTTTATCAAGCGTTTACACAAGCGGACGTAAAGTCGGGGATTGGGGGGACTCACTCCGCTTTTGATCGTTTAATTGGTTCTGCGCAAAGTTTGAAAGTGAGTATTCAACAAGCGAAAGCTGCTATTCTTTATCCGCCAAATGGTTTACATACACTGATTCTTGGGAAAACAGGTACAGGGAAGTCCTTATTTGCAGAATGCATGTATAAGTTTGCTCGGGAATCCGAGATGGTGGGCAAAAAAGCGCCGTTTGTATCATTTAACTGTGCGGACTATGCGCAAAATCCACAACTGCTTTTTGGTCACATTTTTGGGGTGATTAAAGGGGCTTATACCGGCGCGGAGCAAACACGTGAGGGCTTGCTTGCCAAGGCAGATGGCGGAATTTTATTCTTAGATGAGATTCACCGCTTACCACCGGAAGGCCAGGAAATGCTATTTACGTTTATCGATAAAGGCGAATATCGGCCGCTCGGGGAAAGTCAGGCAGTGCATACCGCGCAAGTACAAATCATTGGAGCAACGACGGAATCGCCAGACAATTTCTTGTTGGAAACTTTTACAAGGCGGATTCCAATGACGATCACGTTACCGCCACTCGCGGAACGGCAGTTAGAAGAACGCTACCAGTTAATCGAGTTTTTCTTAGGGCAAGAAGCGACGCGGTTGCACCAAACGATTCGAGTGCATCGTCAGGCGTTGATGGCATTTTTACTCTATCATGCTAGCGCCAATGTTGGTCAGCTACAACGCGATTTGAAACTGGCTTGTGCGAAGGCATTTCTGCATTATAAGACGAAGGCGACGAACTACATTTTAATTGAGCAGGATGATTTGCCGATCTATGTGCAAAAAGGTTTGCTTCATTTGAAAGACGAGCCGGAGAAGATGAACCGGTTGATTGATGTGAACAAGACGATTTTTAAATTTTATGATACGAGTGAAGCGAATGATATCGCGATTGAAGATGTGGATGATGTGTATCAAGCGATTCAGACGAAGGCCGATCAGCTGATGAAAGAGGGAAAAGATCAGTCGGAGCTTGAGGAAGCGCTCTACATGGATGTTGATCAATATTTTCACGAATATATGGGACAACTTCCAACGCAACAATCGGCCAAGGACATTATTGGTCCTGAGGTTTGGGAGCTCACCGATCAAGTTTATCATTTGGCCGAGGAACGACTAGACCGTAAATACAATGAAAAAATGCGATTCGCGTTTGCACTTCATTTACAGAGTACGATTGAGCGGATTCGGGAACAAAAACATATTGTCCATCCTGATTTGAATAATATCCGTAAGAAATACTCGAAGGAATTCCAGGCTGCGATTGATATTTCGGGATTACTTGAGCAAGCCCTAGGCATCGAGATTCCCTTTGATGAAATTGGTTTTTTGACGATGTTCTTAACAGAAGAGGTCGTGGAATCGATTTTTACACAGGAGGCGCAAGTTGAGGTTATCGTGATGATGCATGGCCGATCTACAGCCACAAGTATGGTCGAAACGGTGCAGGAACTTCTGAATATCGAAACAGGCACCGCGATGGATATGCCGCTATCGATGGAAGTAAAAGTGATGTACGAGAAAGTAAAGGCAAAAGTGAAGCAACTAAATCCGACGAAAGGCGTCCTCATTTTATCAGATATGGGTTCGCTGACATCGTTTGGGAATATGATGACCGAAGAACTCGGGATTCGCACGAAGACGGTCAGCATGACGAGCACACCAGTTGTGCTTGAAGCGATCCGCAAAGCCTCACTTGGACGTGGGCTCGAAGATATCTATCAGAGCTGCCAACAACTTTTTGAAAATAAATATAAGGCGCAAATTTTGCGAACAAAACCGACGAAGAATGCCGTTATCTTTACTTGTTTTACAGGAGAAGGTGTCGCAGAGCAATTGCGAGCCCGTGTGGCGCCAGTGATTGATGAATCGAAAGTCGAAATCATTGTTTTGCAGTTTTTGCATAAAGAAGCTTTCCGCGAACGCATCGACCAATTGATGGAGGAATACAACATCTTGGCGATCATGGGTTCCGTTGCGTTCCAATATCGCGATATTCCGTATTTCAGCGCGTTGGAAGTATTTTCTGATGGCGGGTTGGACATCGTGAAACGCATTATCAACGATGAAGTGCCGTACGAACAACTGATTTCTTCATTAGAAGGCAACCTAAAAGAAGTGGATTCCCCAGAACAACTCGTGTACTTCTTGCGCAAAATCATTTCGGAATTACAAGTCCAAATGAACTTAGTGCTCGAACCGGGTGTTGATATCGGCATCATCTTACATTTAGCGTTCCTGGTGGAGCGAATGAAGCTCGGTGGCGTGGATCGTGAATTCCCGAATATTGATGAATTCACGAAGAAACACATGATTGAAATGCAGATTACCCAACAGATGATGGAAAATATAAATATTGAGTATAGTATTATTGTCCCTCAGTCAGAAATCGCTTATTTGACGCAAATGATGACGGCGAACAAAGTGATCACAAAAGAACAGTGACGCAACAAGAGCAAGTGTGTACATATTTTACACACTTGCTCTTTATGCATGTGTAAGCAACAAAACCGCGATTTGACGCATTTTCTGCCTAATTTAAAGTTGGCACGGAACTTGCATTTATAGATAGTGAGGTTTAAGAAATAGCGTTTAGGGAGGATGAATCGAAGTGAAAACAATCATGTTAGTTTGTTCCGCGGGAATGTCAACCAGTTTACTCGTCACAAAAATGGAGAAGGCGGCCGAGGATAGAAATCTCGAAGCTACGATTTTTGCAGTATCTGAAGCGGAGGCGCCAGATAATATTGACAAGATCGACGTCTTATTACTTGGGCCACAAGTGAGGTTTTTAGAAAGCAAGTTCAAGAAAAAACTAGAGCCGTTTGGAAAACCAGTTGCAGTCATCAACAGTATTGATTATGGTATGATGAATGGTGGCAAAGTATTAGATCAAGCTTTACAATTACTTGGGGAATAAGCGGTACATCGTGACTGCTTAAATATAGGAGGGGACGATTGTCTCATCCAAATTAAAAATTATTGGGGGAATTACAAATGAATGGTTTTATCGCATTTATGGAAAAATATTTTATTCCGTATGCAGCCAAAGTTGGAGGGCAGCGCCACTTAGTCGCTATCCGTGATGGTTTCATCTCAACTATGCCATTAATGATCTTGGGGTCATTAGGGACATTGATCAACAACTTACCAATCCAAGCTTACCAAGACTTTATGAATAATTTATTCGGGGAAGCACTTTGGAAATCTTTTGGGGGAATATTTGG
>NZ_AODD01000010.1 GCF_000525835.1 Listeria grandensis FSL F6-0971 | reverse complement strand
TTCTTCGTTGGAAAACTGAAGTAATAAAAAAGGGGCTGGGGCATAACCCAGATAAATCGGCGAAAAGCGCTCGCATTCAGGGAGTTTGGCGGACTTCCGGTTCTCATGTACAATCGTACACTCCGCTTCCGGCTTCCACCAAACTCCCTGAATACAAACGCTTTCGCTCGATTTGTGTAAAACAAAATTTTCGTCCTACCCAAAGTAATGGGTTGGGCGATTTTGCTTTATCTTGAGTTTTATCTCAGATTCTTTTTTATATTAGCTACGTTTTCTAAGAACGGCTACTGTAGTTCCTGAAAGAAGCAGTCCAGCAAATACTAAACCAGACGTGCTTTCATCGCCAGTTTTTGGTAATGATTTAAGGTTTGTTGTTTTTTCGGCAGTAGCTACTTTGATAGGAGCTTTTTTCACAACTTGAGTAATAGATGGTTTTTCAGCGTTCTCAACTGGATCAACTTTAAGTGTTCCGCCTTGGAATGTGAACTCTGCTAAGTCGCTAAACTCTCCAGTATCCATATCGAAGCTACCTAAGAATACAGTTTGTCCATTAACAAGAGGTGTACCTAATTTAATATGGAAATTACCATTCTCGTCAGCATCAGACTGTCCTAAAGAAACGCCATCTTCCGATAGAATGACGACAGTTGTCAGCGGTTCTGCCGTTCCAAAAACATCCGTTGCAGTAGTTTTAGCTACATTGACAACTGGTGCGTCAAAGAAGTAGAAATCTTCACCCACAACAGTATAAGTTAGAGTCGCACTAGCAGTATTACCGCTTGCATCTTCTGCAATGATTTCAACCGTTTGTTTCCCTTCTTTAGATGTATCTAAAGTTTCTTGGCCATTTGCAAAATAAAGTTTAACGAAACCAGAATTATCAGTTGCGTCAACCAGTTCATCAGCGAACCATTCTTCGTCAGCTGATACATAGAAATTATTATCATAGACGTCAATCACCGGTTTTGTTGTATCAACCACAGTGTAATTGACAGTGATGTTTTCTGTTGTCGTACCATCTGTCGCTACAACAGTGACAGTCTGTGTGCCTATACGGTTTAGAGTTGGTGCTTTAGCGAATGATAAAGTGACGCCTGAGGTCGCTGTTACGAATTTGTTTGGATCTTTAACTGCTACGTTGATTTCTGTTGTTACATCTACTTTTGCAGTGGCTAGGGGAGCTGCCGCTTTGACAGGTGCTTTCGCAGGTTCTGTCACGGTGTAGTCAGCAACGATTTCTTGTGTTGTTGTGTCAGCAAACGTTGCGATGATCGTTGTTTGGAATGTTCCAGCAACCGATGTTTTGGCTTCCGTTCCTGCTTTAAAAGCAAGTGTTGTGCCTGTTTCTTGAATGGTTACAAAATCAGCAGGTGTAGTAGTAGCATCTTTAACAAATGTTACGTTCGCATTTGGTGTAAGTGCGGTTGCTGTTAATGGAGCAGGTGTAGCATCTGTTGTTTCAGGTGTCGCTGGATCCGCGTATGTAACCGGTGTTTTTACTTCTTCTTCCGCGAATACTGGTGTTGCAAGTGAAAGTGTTAGTCCGCATGCGAGTAGTCCGCAAGCCAGTTTTGTTGATCTGTTAGTCATTAAATTCTCTCCTTTTTATGTGTAATAATCATATTATACATAACTTTAGTTAAATTGTCATCACTTATTTGTAACGATTTCCAAAAAGAAAGCGCATTCTGTTGGGAATGTATTACATATTTGTAATAGAAAACCAGTGATTGGGAAACCACTGGTTACATTTCAGTTTTCTTTTGTTAACGAATATAGATCTGTGTACTTCATGTCAAGCATCCCTTTAGCCGCTGCCATATCATATATTTTCCACGGCTTTGGAGAAAGAGAAATGTGGCCATCTTGTTCCAATTTGCGCAAATTGGTAGCCACATAGGCGCGTGCTAAGTTTAAGTATTTGCCAATCACTTTTTGTGTAAAATAATACGGGATTAAGTAAGAGCCGTCTGGTTCTGCGCGACCGAAGCGTTCGGCGACGATGACAAGACCAGCCAATATTTTTTTGTCGGACGGTAGATTAGAGAGCGATTCACGCACTAAAATAGGATGTGTGAAATTCAAATAGAAGAAGTAGGCGTACCAGAAGCTTTCTTGACCGAAAGTGATTTTATCGATCACATACTGGCGCTCGAATTGAAGCAGTGTGACTTCACTAATAGATGTATAGGCAACAGGGGAAACGGCATTTTCTAGGACGCTTAAAAATCCTAAAATGTCATTGGGACCGCAGAACGTAAGGATAGAATCATCGCGGGCGGTTCCTTTTGACATAGCTACCATTCCCTTTCTAACGACATAAAAGTATCGATTAGAGCTGCCCTCTTCCATAATAACCTCATTGCGGCGGTAATTTAATTCCGTATAAGGTGGTGGTCCTTCGCTTGGATCCATCAAAATGGCTAGCAATTTGTCGGTATCAAAGCTTTCTTTCAGATTGTGGTAATCATATAAAGTCATAGTTTGTCCCCTTTTCTCACAGATTATCTATTTTATTATATCGGAGCAAAGAGGGTTTGTATAACGTTTTCCCTTGAGTGTCAGAAAGTTAAACCAATTTCGCAGTCACTAAACGCTTGCGAATACTGATCCCAATCAGGGCGGCAAAGGTTGCTTTTAGGATGCCTGGAATAATGAAAGGAATAACGCCAGCAGTAAATGCGGCGCTCCAAGAGAGGTCTCCGCCAATATTTAGCCAAAGCGCGCCAAATAGTAAGGTAATGAAGGAACCGATGATGTTGGCGAAGATAGCATAAGCCATGCTGAAATTCGTTTTTTCGATTAGGAAGCCTGTTACATAAGCATTGAACAGGAAACCAATCAAAAAAACCACCTGTTGGGCCAAAAAGAATGCCAAGTCCGGCGCTCATTCCTGCAAAAACAGGTACGCCAATTGCACCGAGGACAAGGTAAACAGCAACAGAAATGGTCGCATTGCGGGCACCAAGAATGGTGGCGGCAAGGCCGATCGCAAATGTTTGTCCGGTTAATGGGATTGGACCGATCGGGATGGTTACTTGAGCGAGTATGGCAATGATGACTGCGAATAGGGCATTAATAATAAGTTGTTTTAATTTTTGATCTCTCATAATTTCTCCTTTGTTAACTTGGTATGACATTAGGTTAACATTAAGATGCGGAATTGGCAATACTATTTTTTTTCGTCACTACCTTGCATTAATTATTAGTCCGTGATATAGTACTTATAACAAGTAGTAATTAATGTTCAGTACTGAAATTTTGATAATAAGAAATGGAGGGTTCGGCATGGAAGTAAATGTGCAATTTAAAAAAGGTGTGCTGGAATTATGCTGCCTATTCTTGATTCATAAGAAGGATCAATACGGCTATGAGCTTGCGCAACATGTTTCGCAATACGTAGAAGTAGCTGAGGGCGCGATTTATCCCGTTTTGCGCCGTTTAGTAAAAGAAGGCTACTGTGATACGTATTTGAAGGAATCAACAGAGGGCCCATCGCGGAAATATTATCAACTAACGGTTAAGGGTGAGATGTATATGACAGAATTAATGTTTGAATGGAAAGATTTTGTATCAAATGTGAATCGATTGTTTGTGGAAGGGGGAGAGCAAATTGGATAAAACGCAATTTTTAGATGAACTGGCATTGAAGCTTTCGGGGCTAGGACAAGAGGAAAGACAGGAAATCTTAGCGGACTATATGGAACATTTTGCAGCGGGGGCAGCAAGCGGTAAATCGGAACAGGAGATTGTTTTTGATTTAGGGAGCCCAGATGAGATTGCGCGTGATATTTTAGCGGAACGTGGCGAGATACCAACTGGTGAGGAACCATATTATGTACCGCGACCTGTTGTACGTAAAAAGCGTGGTGTGGCTGGCAGGATGTGGCTATTTCTCGCGATGTTGATTCCCAACCTTGTCGTTTACTCTTTGCTTCTTTCATTTTGGGGTGTTGTCGTTGGTTTTGCAGGATCGACATTAGGATTCTTTTTGACGCCGTTTGGCTTTGTTTTGGACGCGGTGTTGAATCAGAATTTTGAGCTGTATAAGTTATTTGGAACGATTGCAGTTGTTGGACTTGGCTTCATTTTCTTTGTCCTTACGATGTGGCTCGCCAAGGCAATGGTAACGGCGTCGATCGCTTACACAAACTTCAATATTCACTTGATGAAAGGGGAGAGCAAGCATGTTTAAAAATAAATGGAAACTACTTATTATTGGTGCGGCGCTTCTTCTCGTTGGAGGTATCGGCTTTGGCCTGACATTTAACAATGACAATGTGGATCGTGGCGAGGCCTATCACCGCGAATGGCAACTGGCAGATGGTGATATTTCCCTAGTTAAATTAATGGGTGATCAGGATATGCGCGTCAATGTAACAGAAAGTACAACTGGAAAAAGTTATGTAACGATGAATGGTCATTTGTCGCAAGAGGCTATTAATCGTTTAGATAAGAGTGTGAAAGCAAATCAGGACAATTTAACGATTGATATTGAGAATAAACAGGAATGGTTCAGCTTTTTGGAATTCCAAATATATGGGGAGCAGACAGTGACGATTCACGTTGCGAAGGGCGCGAAATTGGGCGAATTAGCGACGAATCTGAGTTCGAGCGATTTGTCGGCGCATGACGTGACAGCGAAAATGATCTCGCTGAAGGCTGGTTCTGGTAAGATTGAGGCCTCGAATTTAACAGCGGATACGACAGTTGTTACAAATAGTTCAGGTAACATTGATTTGAAAAATGTGACATCTGATTTAGAAGTGACAAATGGTTCAGGCGACAACGAGATTCAAGGTGTGAACGGCGATAAATTAAGCGTAGCATCGAACTCTGGTGATATCGAGGTCAAAAGTGTGACTGCGAAGACGACCACGCTGACAAATGGTTCCGGAAGCATCGATGGGGAGCAAGTAAGTGGTGCTGTCAAAGTGGATAATAATTCCGGTGATATCGATCTTTCTGGTTTGAATGATGCAGCGAGTGTCAATAGTGGTTCTGGCGAGGTAGACTTAGACTTTAGCGATTTGAAAAAAGATGTGACAGTAGACGCGGATTCTGGTGATGTCAACATTGAAATTCCGACTTCATTTGCAGGATTCTTAGATTTGCGCAGTAACTCAGGCGATATTAAATCACCAAACATCAAAACAAGTTCAAAAACAGTCGTGAAAGTTCGGACTGGATCAGGAAATATAAAAATAGAGCAGTAATTAGGTAGGGCGGGCTCAGGCTCGCCTCTTTATTTCAATAAAGGAGAATGGAAGTTATGAAAGTATATGTCATTTTAACGAAAACAACGACGGTTCCAGGTCGGATTATTCAAAAATATACGCGTAAACCGTTTAATCATGTATCGATCAGTTTGACGGAGGATTTGACGCGCGTGTATAGCTTTGGAAGGCTTGGGAAACGAAATCCACTGAACGGTGGTTTTGTCGAGGAAGATATGCGCGGTGGTGTGCTTCAAGAGGCAGCTACGGCGATACTGAGCTATGATATCACGCCAGTACAACACGCACGGATTCAAAAGGAGCTGGACTGGTTTTCGCTGACTTCGGAGAATTATCGGTATAACTTTTGGGGGATTCTTGGGTTGGTGCTGCGTTTGGATTTATCGGGGAAAAATGAGTTTTTCTGTTCACAGTTTGTCGGACATATTTTAGAACTCGGTGGCATTTCGGTTGTCGGAGATCGGAAGCAACATTTTCTGCAGCCGTGTGATTTTTTGTATGAAGGGAAGATGAGAATAGAGTTTTGTGGCGTGATGCCGAGGTATTTAGAGCAGTTCGAGGTAGAGGAACAGGAGATGGCATCGCTTGCTTCTGCGTGACTAAAAGTAGGATGAGAGGGTATAATAAGTGATAACGCTACATCTCAAGGATGAAAGGGGAAATCACAGATGACAGTTCAAATTCGAAAAGGTACGCTTGAAGACATTGGTGCTATTCAAGATATTGCAGTGAAATCTTGGCACGATACGTATGAGCAAATCATTCCGCGCGATGTGCAGGATCGTTTTTTAGACATGTTTTATAATTTGGAGACGCTAAAAACGCGTGTTGCGGCAACGCCATTTGCGGTATTGGAACAAGATGATGATGTGATTGGTTTTGCAAATTTTATTGAACTTGAGAAACGTAAGAGCGAGCTCGCGGCTTTTTATTTATTGCCAGGCGTGCAGAATAAAGGTTTCGGAACGATGCTCCTAGATGAGGGTATCAAATTATTCGCGCTACCATTGCCGTTATTCGTCAACGTGGAACTAGAAAACAAGAATGCGATTGCTTTTTATAAGGCTCGCGGTTTTGTGGAATGGGATAAATTCGATGAAGATTTTTATGGGCATAAGTTGGAGACTGTGCGCTTGCAGTTGATTCAACATGTTGAAGAAGAAGTTTAAGCATAGAGAAACACCGCTAAGTGAGGCCCAAAAAGCTAACTTAGCGGTGTTTTTATGGTTGAGCGAAAATGTTCTCAGATTCTAAAAGCGTATGAAAAGCTGTGATGTCCTCGATGACCCATGGCGTTTTTTCAGTAGATACGATGTTTTTTTCTTGTAGCGCTTGTAGTATATCAGCGGTGTAATCTATCGATGTGACGGCGTATGCGGCTAGTTTTTCCACATCAACAAAAACTGGAAGCTTGATGACGTTGGCTTTTACCATGGAACCTAACTGCATCATGATGTGTAAACTAAAGTAAATGCGTTGTTCGGGATGCATCCGATCCATCAAGGCATGCTCTTGGATATTTCTCTCGGATTTAGCTAGGCGAGTGGTTAATAAATCGTTAGCTATTATTTTTTTGAAAAAAAAGAAGTGTCAATTCGCCACCAAGTAACCTCCGTCAACGCTTCGCATTCCATTGATTGAGGAGTTTCCTCTATGTAAGAAGGCAGGTAAGGAAAATCGCCGGATTGCAAAAGAATAGGAAGTTGTTCACCGAAGCCCATGTTACGTGACCCGATCACAAAACCACTTTCTATTAAATAAAAAATATTATTTACGACAGAAAAATGATTAAGGGGACCTTGGTTTAATTTCTCTTGGATGCAATACTTATGGAAATCCGCGTCTTCTTTCAGGGAGTTGATAATACTTGATGCGGAAGAAAAGCGTTCTAAGGTAACATTTCTAAACATATTAGATTCCTCCAGACATAATGAAAGTTCTTATCAATTTTAATACCCTAATATTGGAAAGGTAATCCTTTGTTTGAAGTAAAAAGATATAAAAATAACGATTAGACACCTAACAAAATTGGACGTCTTATCGTTATTTTTTTAGTAGATTAAGTATTGCTATTTGTTGCTGCTTTGCCACTTTGTTTTTGTCCGCCGCGGATTACGAAGAAAATCCAAGAAAGAATCGCGCACATGACACCACCAAGGAGTGAAATCAAGATGACCATGACTGGGCTGATGAGTTGTAGAATACTCGTAATGATGACAGTTGCAATAACACCGAATAAGAAGCCCCAAACGATGAAGCGTTTCGTGGTAGCCTTTTTGCTGAAGCCGTAGTACATCTCAGCAACAGTGGTGCCCACGAGTATTAGCGGTGCTGCAAAGAGAATTGCTGCGAATACGAGCTGATAGGTTATTTCGCCGTACATAATAGCTTCCATGCCAATCACAGCAAGAATTCCAAAAACAAAGACGGTTAGGTAAGCAAAGATAAAACGCATGATGCATTCCCCCATTTCCAAACATATTATAACATAAAAGCTGACCAGAATCTTGCTCACTGGTTAGCTTTTATGCCATCAGTCAATGGAGTTAAAAAGTGGATCATCGTCTTTGGCGACGAGTGCTTGGATACCGCGAACGATGTTGAATATAGCGAGCACAACAATCATGATGCCGATGGAAACAATGAGGCCAAGGCCAATAAATCCTGTGACGTTAGAGCTGTTGGTACTGAACCCGACGACGCCGACAATAAATACAGAAACAATGGCGCCAATGGTTGGTAATATATGCGTTAACAGGGCTACTTTTGCATGATGCTTCGTGCTTTCTGTAGCGCTAAAAATCCAAATAGCAATGGGTACGATAAGTGGTGCAAAAAATAAGCTGAAATAGCTGAGTGCGTTTAATATTTTTTGGTCCTTCATTGTGATAACTTCCTTTCGTAACTTCTTGTACTTAGTATACGATAGAAGAGCTTGATACAGCCATTGAATCAGGTGACAAATCGGGAGTGTATCATTACATTTTTGTAAGCACGGGGTCTGTGTCAATTGTACCTAATTGTGAAACAGTATGGAATTTAAAGAAAGCGCTCTCTCGGAGTGTTGTTCCAAATTAAATTTCTTTTTTTAGGTACAGCTATTTGGTCAGTGGACAAATAAAGTGGCTGGAAGGTGTTTCTGTCGGGGAAAGCTAGAGTTTACATAAATTTGAATAGGGAACATGTTATTAACATTTCTAAGCGGCAAGATCCTGGAAAATGGAAATAGCAAGGTATCAAAAAGGTTAATGGCTCTGCCATCAATCATAATGAAAAAGTATCGATCCATAACCGTACTCCTACGATGATAAAGAAATAAGTTATAGGTCGATATCTTTTTGTGGCCTTTATTTGACTTGAAAATCCTGTGGCTTCTATATGTTAGCCGATTTTTTATTATAAGACTGATTTTAATGACCAGACTTTGGAACGCCACCTGTAAACCATTAGGCAACCGCGTAAGCCTTCGTCGATGATATAGGCGAGCCAGACGCCGATGAGCCCCATTCCTGCGGTGATGCCGAGGACATAGGAGAACGGGAGGCTGACGATCCACATGACGATAATGCCAACGATGAACGGGAAACGCACATCGCCAGTCGAGTTGAGGCTACTAATAATGATAATATTAGTAGACCGTGCGATTTCTAAGAATATCGATAGGAAAAAGAGTTGTTTCGTCATCGCGATGATGTCTTCGTTGGATGTGAATAGGTGCATGATGGGTTCTGAGAAGAAGTAGATGAGAATGCTGATGCAGACGGCGATAGCAAGTCCTATTTTCCAGCTGTGCAAACCTTGTTTGTAGGCGCGGTCGACTTCTTTTGCTCCGACTGCGCGTCCGATGATAATTTGCGAAGCCTGACCGATGGAGATGGCAAACAGAGCGACGAATTGGCTGACTGTGGAGGCGTACACTTTCGTCGTTAAGGCATCGGTTCCCATGAGGGCTATGATGGCGGTGACGACGAGTTGTGAGCCTGCATACGACATACTTTCACCCGCGGAAGGTAAGCCAAGCCGCAAAATCGAATACATCGTTCGGCGCGATAGTTCTTTGAATTTTTGTAATTGAAAACGGTAGTCGACGTGGCGGTGCAGGAGCCAGATCGATAGGAAGACAGCGACGATATTCCCTACGACGGTTGCTAATGCTACGCCTGTCACGCCTAGATCTAGATAAGAAAGTGGGCCATATAAAACGAGATAGTTCCCGATAACTGTGATGATTCCGGCGACAACAGGAATATACATCGCTTGGCGTACGTGTCCGTGTGTTCGCAAAATCGGCATGATCGAAAAGGGAATTGCTGTCAAGATGGATGCACCACCGATAATTTCTAAAAAGGGAGCACCGATTTCGACTAAATGTGCGTCAAGCCCCATCCACGTTAGGAATTGCGTAGACAGAAATAAGAAGACAAGGCTCACCACCGCGCCGATAACGACGGAAAACACAATCCCATTCGTAATGACTTGATCGATTAATTTGTGCTTGCGCGCACCGATCATTTGAGCGACTAAGATTTGTACGCCGACACTAATAAACGCAAACATAATGACCGAGAGCACGAGGATTTGGTTGGCGACACCTGTTGCTGCGACGGCATCATCGGAGTAGTGGCCTAACATAAACACCGTGACATAACTGATCATCACCCGCAAAAATTGCTCAATGAAAATAGGCCAAGCGAGTGAGAATAAATTTAATTTCGTTGCTGACTGGCTTTTATCCATAGGACCTCTTCCTTTCGAATGAGGCTATCTCGATAAACCTCAACGTTAATGAAATATGACGATTCTCACAACAATATCCTTAATTATAAGGCAGGTCAGGACTAAAGTATAGACTTATGAATAAATGATATTGAACTGTAATAATTACTAATTGGTCAATCCTGTTTTTTCCTTTCATTTAGAAAAAGAAATATCGGCATGTAAAATATAGAGTAGCTGTTCCGCCATGTATTCAGGCGTATACACAAAATTATGTTGTGTCCAGTGAACGATTAGGCCAAAAATAGCATGAGATTGGTAGCTAGCAAAGAGTTCTGGATTAGCTTCGGTTCCCCGAAAGATGACTCCGAAATCGCGCAAGGCGATGCGCTTAATAACATCGCATAATTGGTTTTGGAAACCCGACCTTAATTTTTCAGCGATGGCTTGTTTGTAGAATAATTGATGGGCATACACGTGATCGAAAATTTTGACCATCGAAGGAGTCAATGTTTCCACGGAGAAATGATTGGCTTCTTTGTAGGGCTTCTCATAGGCAATTTCGAGCGCAGTTAAGACGTCTGTGATAACTTCTTCCAGCAAATCTTCTTTTTCTTGGTAGTGTTTATAAAAGGTGCCACGGTTCACATCTGCTCGTTCAACAATGTCTGTTACGGTGATTTTTTTGAATTCTTTTTCCTCTAGCAAAGTAAGCAGGGCTTGGGCGAAGGCGGTTTTTGTTTTTCTGATGCGCCGGTCTGTCATTTTTTCACATCCTTTTTTTGAGTTAGTATACATATACCGCAAAAATGACGCTAAAGCAACAATCAATGCTTTCATTAACTATTGAATCACCCGTTTGGCAGGGCTATACTTGAACTACAGAGCGGGTTTATAAGCTCTAGCGCAATTTCATTTGAAGGAGGAAATAATCATGAGTAAATTAGCTGGAAAAGTAGCGGTAGTCACTGGTGCCGCATCAGGAATGGGACGCCAAATCGCGTTGCTTTATGCAAAAGAAGGAGCAAAAGTGGTCGTTGCGGATATACATTTGGAGGCAGCAGAAGAAACGGTAAACGAAATCAAAGCGACAAATGGGGAAGCTTTGGCTGTTGTTGCGAATGTAATGAAGGAAGAGGACGTCGTGGCGATGGTCGATAAGGCAGTCGAGACATACGGCACGCTAGATATATTGGTAAATAACGCTGGAATTATGGATAATTTTGTACCAGCAGGAGGCATTACGGACGACCTTTGGGATCGCGTTTTTGCGATTAATACAACGGGTGTGATGCGGACAACGAGAAAGGCACTATCCATTTTTGAGGCTAATAAAGGCGGCGTGATCGTCAATATCGCGTCGGCTGGCGGTTTATTCGGTTCTCGTGCAGGTGCAGCTTACACCGCTTCCAAACATGCGGTTGTCGGTTTCACAAAAAACGTGGGCTTCCAATATGCGACCAAAAATATTCGTTGTAACGCGATCGCGCCAGGTGCTGTGGATACGAATATTGGAACAACACTATACGCACCAGATGAATTCGGTCAGTCACGGGCGATGATTGGTATGGGCACAAACCCTCGTGTTGGAGAACCAGCCGAAATCGCAAAAGTAGCGCTTTTCCTAGCATCGGATGATTCTAGCTTTGTGAATGGTACAGTTATTACCGCGGATGCAGGTTGGACAGCATACTAAAATAAGAGATGATACACGGCTCCTAGCTTCATTGTTGGGAGTTTTTTTTTGCGATGGTTTTTGCTTGACTTTCTTTGCTTCAAGCATATACTTAGTTAAGTAAACTAAATAAAAAGGGGATGCGAGGTCGTGTATAATTCGGAGGAAGATTTAGGCCAAACGGTTGTGAAAGCTTTTATGAACTTTAAACGTGCGGAATTGCGAAATTTTAAAGTTCCCGGCTTAAAAAGGTCCGAAACAAGATTCTTGTTTATGTTACACCAAGGTTTGCAGCATACAGAACATAAACTTGGCATGAAAGTATCGGATGCGACGGCAATTCTTAGGGTCTCAAAGCCAAGCGTGACGCAACAGATCAATGCTTTAGAGGAGAAAAAGTTTATCATTCGCAGCCAAGATCCTGTGGATAAGCGAGCCGCGTACATTCAGCTTACAGATCAAGGGAAAGAAGTAGTGGCAGAAATTATTTCAACTTTTCACAAAAGTTTTGAGGATATGACCTCTTTTTTGGGTAAAGAAGAAATGGAGAGATTAATTTCGCTGCTGGGCAAGCTAACAGATTATCTCAACAATAAAGCTGAGAGCAAGGAGGTATAGGCAACGTTATGATGAAATTAATGAAGCGAATGGGTGCCTACAAATGGGGCATAGTATTAGTTCTAGTGTTAACATTTCTGCAAGTGCTGGGTCAGCTATATTTGCCGACCTTGATGGCAGACATTATTGACAAAGGTGTTGCAAAAGGTGACACGGCCTACATATGGAAAGTGGGATCACAGATGTTGGGCATTTCTGCTTTGTCAGGAGGACTTTCCGTTGTTATCGTATACTATGCATCGAAAATTTCGATGGGATTTGGACGCGATCTGCGGGACAATATTTTTGGTCGGGTAGAGAATTTTTCATTGCAAGAGTTTGACAAAGTTGGGACGGCATCGCTGATTACGCGCTCAACGAATGATGTGGTACAAATTCAAAATGTGTTGTACATGATGCTGCGTATGATGGTGATGGCGCCGATTATGCTGATCGGTGGCGTGATCATGGCAGTTGGTAAAGATGCCAAACTGTCACTTATTTTCGTGGTCGTCTTACCAATTTTGCTATTGCTTGTGGTATTTATTGGTGGTAAGGCAATGCCGATGTTCAAATCACTGCAAAAGAAAATGGACAAATTGAATCAAGTCATTCGAGAAGGTTTGACGGGGATTCGAGTGATTCGTGCGTTTAACCGTGGTGATGATGAGTTGAGGAAATTCGATGTTTCCAATGAGGATTACGCGAAAACAGCGGTTGGTGTTAATAGGCTGCTTTCCTTGATGAGTCCGATGATGATGTTGATTATGAACTTGACGACTATCGCAATTATTTGGATTGGTGCTAAATTTGTCGGTGACGGTAGCATGCAAGTCGGGGATTTGATGGCATTTATTCAATATGCGACGCAAATTATGATCGCATTTATGATGGTTTCCGCCGTATTTATTATGATTCCACGTGCGGCGGCTTCTGCGGAACGTATCAATGAAGTGCTGGAAATGGATACAGAAATTCACGATCCTAAAGACGCGAAAAATGCGATGGCTCCAGTTTCTTTGGAGTTTGATAAGGTTACTTTCCGCTACGCAGGTGCTGAAAAGCCTGTCATTGAGGACATCTCTTTTAAGGCAAAAGCTGGCGAGACGGTCGCGATTATTGGTAGTACAGGGGCTGGGAAGTCTACGATTATAAATATGATTCCGCGTTTTTATGATGTGGCGGAAGGCTCTGTTCGCGTGAACGGCATGGATGTGAAAGAAATGACGCAGGAAGATTTGCGGATGAAGGTCGGATTAGTACCTCAAAAAGCGATGTTGTTTACTGGTGATATCGAGGAAAACATGCGCTATGGTAACGAAACGGCGACAGAAGAAGAAATTTGGGCGGGGCTAAAGACTGCTCAAGCTGAAGATTTTGTTTCGAAGTTGTCGGATGGCTTAAATAGTCGTGTGGAACAAGGAGGAAATAACTTTTCGGGTGGTCAAAAGCAACGTCTGGCTATCGCGCGCGCTTTAATTCGTAAGCCGCAAATTTACATTTTTGATGATAGTTTTTCGGCGCTCGATTTTAAAACGGATTCGTTATTGCGTGCGGCTCTAAAACCGGAAACGCGTGAGTCGATTACGATTATCGTAGCGCAACGCATCACATCGGTTGTTGATTCAGATCAAATTATCGTGGTAAACGAAGGTAAAGTGGCCGGAATGGGCACACATGAAGAGCTAAAAGAGTCGAACACGATCTACCAAGAAATTATGAGATCACAATTGTCAGAGGAGGAGATAGCATGAGTCCAGGACCAGGATCAGGTGGACATGGCGGCGGCCCAGGTGGCGGAAGAATCGTGATGCCAGCAGCCAAGCCTAAGGATTTTAAAAAGTCCTTGTTTCGCTTATTAGGATATATGAAACCGCGTGCTATCTCACTCATTGTAGTGCTCTTACTCGCGATCTTGTCAACGATCTTTAATGTTGTCAGCCCGAAAGAACTCGGGAAGGCAACGACGGAAATATTCGCTGGTGTGATGACGCCGGCTGGAATTAATTATGATAAAATATTTGATATATTGTTCATCGTATTAATGCTTTATTTGGGTAGCTCGCTGTTTAGCTTCCTGCAACAATATGTGATGTCGAGTGTGGCGCAGCGTACGGTGTATGATATGCGTAAAGAATTGAAGGCTAAGCTAGGTCGTTTACCGCTTCGCTATTTTGATACGCGTTCGAATGGTGATATTTTGAGTCGGTCTGTGAATGACATGGATAATATCGCGAATACGTTGCAACAAGCATTGACACAAGCGATTACGGCGATTGTACAAATTATCGGCGTTTTGATTATGATGTTGACGATTAGTTGGCAGATGACGCTCATTGTTGTGGCGACGGTTCCGCTTAGTGTGTTACTCGTAGCCATAGTCGCTAGCCGTTCGCAAAAGTATTTCGGCGCGCAACAGAAAAACCTTGGTGTGCTAAACGATCACGTGGAAGAAACATTTGGCGGTCACACAGTTGTGAAGGCGTTTGGTCAAGAGAAGAAGACGCTTGGAAAGTTCGATGTGGTGAACAAAGATTACTACGTTGCTGCGAAAAAAGCGCAATTCATCTCGGGTATCATGATGCCATTAATGCAATTTGTTGGTAATCTTGGTTATGTAGCTGTCTGTGTTGGTGGTGGTATTTTTGTAACGAATGGTACGCTAACAGTTGGTAATATCCAAGCGTTTACGCAATATGTACAACTATTCTCTCAACCAATTTCAAGTGTGGCTAACATCTCGAATGTTATTCAATCCACGATGGCTTCAGCAGAACGTATTTTTGAAGTGTTGGATGAAAAAGAAGAGGAAGATATTATTCCAGAAAATGTAGAACACCGTGCAGGGGAATCGGATCGGATTGTTTTCGATCATGTGAAATTTGGTTATA
This sequence comes from Listeria grandensis FSL F6-0971, assembly GCF_000525835.1. GTDB lineage: Bacteria > Bacillota > Bacilli > Lactobacillales > Listeriaceae > Listeria_A > Listeria_A grandensis. The sequence goes on along the minus strand of NZ_AODD01000010.1, from coordinate 4,964 downwards.
CGCCAGATAAACCGTTGATGCACGATTTGAATATTGATGTCCAAGAAGGCCAGATGGTGGCGATTGTTGGTCCGACTGGTGCTGGTAAAACTACAATTATCAACTTGCTGATGCGTTTTTACGATGTGGAAGGCGGTGGCATTCGTCTTGGCGGTGTCGATACGCGTGATATGACGAAGAACGATGTGCGTAATAAATTCGGGATGGTGCTACAGGATACGTGGTTATTTAACGGTACAATTGCTGAAAATATTGCGTATGGACGTGATGACGCGACGACGGAAGAAGTTATCGCAGCGGCAGAAGCGGCGTATGCGGATGAGTTTATCAGACGTTTGCCAGACGGGTATGACACTGTTTTGAATGAAGAAGGTTCTAACATTTCACAAGGTCAAAAACAATTGTTGACGATTGCGCGTGCGATTCTTTCTGATCCGAGTATTTTGATTTTGGATGAGGCGACGTCAAGTGTGGATACGCGGACAGAGCTTAACATCCAGCTTGCGATGGGGAACTTAATGGAAGGCCGGACGAGCTTTGTGATTGCTCATAGGCTATCCACAATCCGTGATGCGGATCTGATTCTTGTTATGAATCACGGAAATGTGATTGAGCAAGGAACGCATAAAGAACTACTTGCTGAAAATGGTTTCTACGCGGATCTTTATAATAGTCAGTTCGCTAACGACCAAGCCGTCTAAAGGTCTCTCAGGCGGACGACAAACGCTCCATTGCTCGGTTTTGCCTAGCAGCGAAGCATTTGTCGTCCGCCTGAGGTGTAGTGAGTGACTTCATGGCAGGGCGTGAAGGAATTAAAGATGAAATATTGGGCGCTACTGGCTTTGGCTAGTGGCGCTTTTTTGCTGTAGAAATGTTTGATTTGGCGAAAAGGTGGAACTCTATTAAGATAAGTAGGGGGGATTTTGTTGTGAAAAAAGTTTTTTGGTCGATGGTTGTTGTTTGTATGGCTTTGGGAATTGTTTTTGTAGTGGGTAGTAAGGCGGATGCGGCGACGAATGATGCGCAGAGGTTCAAGACGGTGGGTGCGAATAAGCAGTTGATTTTGGTGACGACGCCGGGCTACAAATCGAACAAGGCGACGATTCAGACGTTTGAGCGGGATGCTAAAGGTGTTTGGCAGCGGAAGGCGTTGATGTATGGCTTTATTGGACGGGACGGTTTTGCGACAACGATGCGGGAAACGGTTGTGCAAAGCCCACGCGGTAAGTTCACGCTCGGCACGGCTTTTGGGCGTTACGCAAATCCAGGGACAAAAATGTCATATCGGAAAACGACAACGCGCGATGTTTGGGTCGACGATGGCAAGTCAAAATTGTATAATTCGTGGCAAGTATTACCGATGAATAATCGCTTTAAATCCGCAGAAAAACTATATCAACCAGCATATAACTATGCTTTTGTGATCAATTATAATCCACTTCGCAAACCAGGATGGGGTTCGGCAATTTTTTTCCACGTTTCCAGTAGCTACACGATGGGGTGCACAGGAACTAGCCAAGCGAATGTCGTGAAAATTTTAAAATGGCTCGATCCTAAGAAAAAACCGGTGATTATCCAGTCACCAAGAACGGAATTGAGCCGTTATTAATGATGCAGGGTCCTCTTAACGGGGACTCTTTTTTTGGTAAAGGGTTTATGCTCAATGGTTCTCATCGTTTACAATAAATAAAATACGGGTATTAATTACCATTCATGAAACGGTGTGTTTTGCCGAAATAAAGGAGGAACAAATCATGCGAGCTATTCTTAGTCGAATAGCGTTGATGGTCATGATGGTTCTATCGATATGTGTCGTAACGATAGCCCAAGATGGTTCCACAGATTCTTTCGCAGCATCAAATACAAAAACGATTGCACCTGTTACGGTAAGTAAATATCCTAGTACATCATCTCCACCAGCGCAAACGCCAACGACGGCGATCCCAAAAGTGGGCGCGATACCACAAACAAATCGTGTCCTTGTTATTTTAGTGAGTTTTAATGATATTGCGATCAAGCAGAGTGAGGCGAGTTGGAATCAAAAGATTTTTAGTACGTCTAGCAAGTCGGTTAAGCTTTACTACACACAAGCAACCAATGCAAAAGTGAATCTTGTTCCTGCGAGTGAGACTTCGGGAACGGTGAACAATGGTGTTGTCCGTGTAAAATTGAATCGCAATCATCCTCGGACGGGGACTGCGATTGACTCACGGAATCAGTCTTTGGTTCGGGATGCGTTAATCGCGGCGAACGGGTATGTTAATTTCGCCCAGTATGATACGAATCACAATGGGCGTATTGATGCGAGCGAATTGCATATCATGACGATTATTGCAGGGCAAGAACGGGCCTATAACAACGCAGCGCTTTCTGTATGGGGACACATGTGGGGCATGGCAGCGAATGTGACGCCCAAACTGGATGGGAAGAGCTTCTTCACGTATACACAATTTGGCGAAATGCACGGCACACATATGGCAACGATCGGCGTCATCGCGCATGAACTCGGCCACGATTTCGGTTTGCTGGACCTCTATAATACGAACGGCTCTGGAAGCGGACTTGGAACCTATAGTTTGATGGCAAAAGGCGCATGGGGTATGCAGCCAGGGGACAGCTATCCAGGTCAAACGCCGGTACTTTTAGATGCCTATTCAAAAGTGAAGATCGGCGCCGTCACACCTCGAGTTGTAAGTACAACAACGACTTCCGTCCAAACGGTTTACGCAGGCACGACCATTTTGCGAGTGAATACCAATTTGCCGAAAGAATATTTTTTGATCGAAAACCGGCAGTTCATTGGCTTTGATCGTTCCTTGATTGGTAAGGTCTATAAAGGCGGAATCGCGGTGTATTATATCAATACAAATTATGCTAGCAACCAAACGATCGGGAAACAATTAGTGACACTAAAAGAGGCTAATCAAGGAATTTTAGGCTATTCGCAGCTCAATAGTGGATCGACAAGTAAGTCGGATGCTTTTTATTACGTTGGCACTGGGATGAGAGGAAAGGCGCAACAGATCTATTTGAATAATCGAACAAATCCAAGTAACAGACTAAGTAACGGAACCTATCCTAATTTTTCAATGAAAGTCAATTCAAAACCAGGAGTAGCGATGTCAGTGACGATCGGCCCAGCGTATCCTGTAACTGGAATTGCGCTAAATCGTAGCGGTGTTTATATTAAAAAGAATAAGACTTTCCAAATGGGCGCAACGATTATGCCGAGCAATGCTTCCAACAAAGGCGTTACCTGGTCAACCTCCAATGCAAAAGTTGCAACGGTAGACGCGAAAGGTAAAATTACAGGCAAAGCAGTTGGTACAGCTACGATCAAAGCAAGAACCGTAGATGGTGGAAAAGTGGATACCGTGCTTATCAAGACAACAAATTAGTCATGAAATGAAAAAGATTGACAAAATAGAAAAGGTGCCTTTATAATATAAAGCAAAGGTACCTTTTAATTATGTCTTGATGACAAAAATGAAGCGTTGGAGGAGTTTAAAATGACAGAAGAAAAGAGCAATCTAACCAAACAATTTATGCAATTTAATCGCCTGATGCACCACTATCAAATTCACAGTGCAAGAAATGCTGGGCCATTTGGCAATCCATATAGAGGCCAAGGCCGCGTGTTATCGATTTTGAAAATGAAACCGGAGATCACGCAAAAAGAATTGGGTTATTTACTCGATATGCGCAACCAATCTTTAGGAGAATTACTGGCAAAACTGGAACGAAGTGAATTTGTGACACGCGAACCATCAGAAGCAGATCGTCGTGTCATGAATGTCAAACTAACAGAAGCTGGGAAAGAGGCCGCAGAGCAATCACAAGAGAGCCCCTTTGATTTTGATAAACTTTTCGATGTGTTGGATGAAGAAGAACAAGCTCATTTACACGACTATTTACAACGCGTGATAGCTGAATTGGAGAAAGAACTAGGAGACGATTCTTTAGAATTTGAAGGAGGTCCAGTGCAAGGAGGAGGTGGCCGTCCAGGATTTGGTAGCAGCTGGGGAGGTGGGCGCCCTCGTCGTGGTGGTTTCCCAGGTGGAATAGAGGATCCGAGGTTCGGAGGAATGGGGCCAGGCGGAATGATGGACCCAAGATTTGGTGGCGGAGGCCCGGAAGGAATGGCAGACCCAAGGTTTATGGGTGAACGTCCTGATTTCGGCGCAATGCCCGGTAGCGAAAGATTTGACGGAGATTACGATGGACCAATGCCAGATGATCGTAGTGCTAGCAACAAAGATAACAAATAGTGGACAAGGCGTCATTCACTTTACTCGGAATGGCGCTATTTTTATGCAAAAGAAAATCCCCTCCAAGCTAGAAAGTGCTTCATTCCTAGTTTGGAGGGGATTTGATGTTTTATTTATCTGACCGTAAAGATACAGGTTTATCTAAAATTTCTTTCATGATAATGGCCTCCTGCATTTTACCACGGACACGTTTGCGAGTAACGGTGTGGTGATGGTGAGCGCGCGTTACATCCGTATCTGCATAAGTGACGGCATCCTTAATGACCGTATCCTTATAAGCTTGTTGCTGCGGCTTTTTTGCTGTTTTTCTTGGAGGTTGAGGATGTTTTGATCGCTGTTTTGGGACGTTCGGAAGATTAGTTTTGGCCTCTTCTTCTTTCTCCGTTTCGGCTTTTTTGAAATAACTGATGAGACCGAAGAGAATCCCGATAATAACAATCGCTGTGCCAAACCAATCACCAATATTAGTAAAAATACTTTCCATTTTCGTTACACCTTCTTTCTCCTAAAGCGAACGGTTAATTGCGGAATTGTTCGAATGAAAATGAGTTACAGCATCAATATGGATATGAGCGAAGAGAATATCCCAACATCTAAATAACGACGATGCTTGCCAAACTTATTTATCTTCTTTCGCTATAGCCTCTCTCATTGTTGAGCTGTTCGAATGAAAATGAGTTACAGCATCAATATGGA
>NZ_AODD01000009.1 GCF_000525835.1 Listeria grandensis FSL F6-0971 | reverse complement strand
TTCGCTATAGCCTCTCTCATTGTTGAGGCTGTTCGAATGAAAATGAGTTACAGCATCAATATGGATATGAACGAAGAGAATATCCCAACATCTAAATAACGACGATGCTTGCCAAACTTATTTATCTTCTTTCGCTATAGCCTCTCTCATTGTTGAGGCTGTTCGAATGAAAATGAGTTACAGCATCAATATGGATATGAACGAAGAGAATATCCCAACACCTAAATAACGACGATGCCTGCCAAACTTATTTATCTTCTTTCGCTATAGCCTCTCTCATTGTTGAGGCTGTTCGAATGAAAATGAGTTACAGCATCAATATGGATATGAACGAAGAGAATATCCCCACATCTAATAACGACGATGCCTGCTAAACTTATTTATCTTCTTTCGCTATAGCCTCTCTCATCGTCGTATCCGCCTGAACATTATCCATCCTGTAAATATCCATTGCGCCAAGGTTTCCTTTTTCAAGTGCTTTTGCAAGGGCTCTTGGGACTTCGGCTTCGGCTGCAACTACGACAGCACGGTTTTCTTGCTCTAGCGCAATCGCTTCGGCTTTACGTTTTGACGCGGCAGCTTGTGCTACTTCCATATCGGCATTGGCTTTTTCGATATCAAGTTTTGCTTTGATATTGTCACCGATACGCATTTCAGCAATATCAATAGAAAGAATCGTGTAAGCAGTGCCATCGCCCAGACCTTGTTCTTGTACTTTTTTCGAGATGCTGTTTGGGTTTTCGAGTACATCGGTATGTTCACGGGTTTCACCGACTGTGGAGACTACGGCTTCACCGACACGCGCGATAACGGTATCTTCACCAGCACCACCGACGATACGGTCAATATTTGACTGCACGGTAATTTGCGTGATAACTTTAACCTCGACACCATTTTGAGCAACACCGGTAAATTCAGGTGTGCGGATAACTTTTGGTGTAACGGAAGTTTGAACGGCTTCTAAAACGTCACGTCCTGCAAGGTCAATTGCTGCGGCACGGCTAAAATCAAGTTGAATGTTAGCACGGTGCGCGGCAATCAAAGCATCGACGGTTTTATCAACGTCACCACCAGCTAAGTAATGGCTTTCCAGTTGATTTACTTCTAAATCAAGCCCTGCTTTTACGGCTTTAATCAGTGGTTTGACAACGCGGGAAGGAGTTACTCGGCGTAAACGCATACCGATCAATGTTCCTAGTCCGACACGAACCTGCGCGGAAATGGCGCTGATCCATAAGCCCACCGGTACAAGTGTGAAAAATATAATCAAAAATACGATTACTAAAACTGCAATAATAATTGGTCCAATCATGAATTATCTTCCTCTCTTTTTAGGTCTTCATTTACTAAAACATAGCCAATATCAATGCCGACAACAACGATAGGAGTACCTATGTCTAAATAACCATCTTTGAGCCTAGCGTCGTACCACTCGTCATCAATGATTACTCTGCCAATCGGTTTCAAAGTTGTTCCGGCTGTTCCTCGTTTACCCATCACCTTATCTCGTAGCGCTTTCATTCGTTCGATCTCGCTATCCGCCAAAAAGCCACGGTGTACAAGTCCCCAAGATTCACCGTATACAAGATCATCTTCCGTATATTCTCGCGACATTATGCTTCACCATCCTTACGATATAGATTGCCTACTACTAGTATAACCTATTTTGACATGGGAGTGGTGGGGAATGTGGAAATCGTATGAAATTTTTTTCACGAAAGAATATAATTGACACTGTGGTGCGCTACATGGTTTATAATTAGTGATGAGGAGGAGAAATCATGTACCGAATTGGTGAGTTTGCTGAGATGACAGGATTGACAAAGGAAACTTTGCGGTATTATGCGCAGATGGAGTTGCTCGTACCGGTATTTGTGAATCCTAAAAATAAGTATAGTTATTATGATAACCATTCGTTCTTGACGGCAAGACTACTTGTTTATTTGCGGCGATTTGATTTTTCTATCCAGGAAATGCTGACGGTGATACATGATCGATCGCTTTTCGAGCTAGAGGAAATTTTAAAGGAGAAGAAAGTGGCTTTGCGTCAGCGGATTGTGGAAACGGAAGCAATTGTTACGGAGATTGACGAATTTTTAGAAATGGGGGATTGAAGGATGCAGACTTGGAATGAGGAAATGGTGATCGAGGCGAATATTGAGGTGATCTGGAATTTGTTTCAGCTCGAAAATATGCCGCGGATTATGCCTCAAATTATTGAGAATGAAGTGATTGAAAAAAAGGAAGGCGTTGTGGGTTCAAAATATCGACAAAAATATCAGGAAGGTAAGCGTGTGGAGACGTATATCGTGGAGGATTTAGCACACGAGGATACGCCGAACCGGAAGCATAATACGAGTGGATTTGTGCTCGCAAAGGCATTCAAGATCGAGACGTCTTTTACGCTTGAAAAAATCGATGAGAATTCGACACGATTCTTTTACAGTGGTTCGAATCAAGGAGTTAATTTTCTTGGTAAAGCATTGATGAAGCTCGGTAGCTCGAAGAATAATGATAAGGTTGTGGTTGATTTTATGAAACGAGTGGAGACTGAGGCTTTGAAGGATAGTAAGTAAAAAAAATAAGGATCGCTACTTTTTGAGGAGTGGCGATTCTTATTTTTTATACTGATTTCTATGAGGAATAAGGGGCGTGTTCAGCACTTCTAGTTAAAATTTATTCGCCAATACTGCTGCTTTTTCAAGACCAGCTGTAATTAGGTCTTGTGCTTGGTCTGGTGTTGCGTTATGACCTTCTACGACTACGGTTTGTGGGTTTTTGATGCCGAGATGCGCCAAGACATTTTTTACATAGTTTAATGACATTTCCCAGCTTTCCATTGGGCCGTCTGAGTATACGCCGCCACGTGCGTTTAGTAATACGACTTCTTTGTCTGTTACTAGACCTACTGGGCCTTGTGCTGTGTATTTGAATGTTTTACCTGCTTGATTTAAGTAGAATAAGTATGTTAGGAATTGGGCTGGGATGCTGAAATTCCATAATGGGAATGCCATCACAACTTTGTCTGCTGCTAGGAACTGTTCTAGGTAGCTATTGGCTACTTTTGCTAAGCGTGCTTCGTCTTCTGTTAATGTTTCACCCGTTGATTCTTTGAAAAGCCCGCTCATCATCGTTGCGTCATAATAAGGAAGGTCTACTTGGAACAAATCAAGTTCTGTGATTGTGTCCCCTGCATTGCTCGCTTTATAGTTCTTCAAGAATTCTTCGTATAATTTCACACTTACGGAACGCTCCGCTGGTAAACCGTTTGCTTTTATAAATAATACATTTGCCATTTTATAAATTCCTCCAATATGTTTTGATTACTTTCACAGTGTATCTTATTGCACTTTACACTTCAAGTAATATGCTTACAAAAAATTAGTTTGTTTCTAAAAGTAAGTAAAAGTGTTTTCATGAACAATTAGGCGCATTTTATGCTAAAATAAAGGAGAAATGGGGTGTTGGTATGGAATTACGGGAAATTAAGGATTCGGAGATTGGGAAAGTGAAGGAATTGCGCGATTATGCATTTCGACTCCCCGCATCTGGTGGTGAAGCTGATTTTAATTATTGGGCAGAAAATGCGAGGCGCCTAGGTTTGTTTTATGGCGAACATTTACTGGCACAGGTTTTGACATATCCGCTCAGCGTGTCGATTTTGGGTGAGCGTTTTTCGATGGGCGGCATTGCGTATGTTGCGAGTTATCCAGAGTATCGAAACGGTGGTTTGATTCGCCGGTTAATGGAGGAGTCACTTGTGAAAATGCGCGAGGCTGGGCAACTGGTTTCCTATTTGAGCCCGTTTTCGATTCCGTTTTATCGGAAATTTGGATACGAGATTTTTACGGAAAAAGTGGAACTGACGATTCCGGCGCATGCGTTGCCTGATATGGGGACTGTACCAGGGCGTGTCATGCGGTTCACGAGTGAGGATGGTACAGGGATTTCGGTCGTTCGCGAATTGTATAATCGTTTCGCTTTGACGAAGAAAAGTGGCATGATGATGCGCGACGATGCGTGGTGGTTGCGGCTGGCTCGTCGTGGATACACGAAGGAAATCGCAGTTTATTGTGACATGAACGGTATTGCGACGGGATACATGCTGTTTGGGCTTGATCACGAGGTTTTTAAAATTCATGAAATGATTGCGCTAGATTACGAAGCTGAAAAAGGTCTGTGGCGCTTTATCGGGTCGCATGGCATGATGGTGGACCGCGTTGTTGCGAAAAATATAGGCTCTTTGCGTGACATTGCGCTAGCTTTCCCATCTCCAGACTTCGAAAAGCGTGAAATTTTGGATTTTATGGTTCGGATTGTGGACGTCGAGCCGTTTCTTGAGAAATACCGATTTGATCGTTCTGACACAACGCTATATCTACAAGTCGAGGACGAGACGGCACCTTGGAATGAAGGACTTTTTGAAATTCGGGGTAGTTTTGTGAAACGCATAGATAAGACAGAAGGCGGGATTTTGACGATTTCGATTCAAGGGTTGAGCCAGATGTTGATGGGATTTGTGCGACCGCGCGACCTCGTGTATTACGGAAAAGCAACGGCAAGTGACATAACTATCGCAGCCTGGGAAAAAGTTATACCCCACGTACGAAGCGATTTTTATGATGGGTTTTAAAGGAATGGAGAAAACACTGGATTTTTACCGAAAAATGCATTAGAATGGAACTTGTGATTGTTCAGGATGCGACGTTTGATGCACTATTGGACGAACATCTGCAATCTGGGGAAATACCCAAGTCCGGCTGAAGGGGACAGACTCGAAATCTGTTAGGCGGTTCCGGCCGCGCCGGGGTTCGAATCCCCGTTTCTCCGTTTTTAGGAAATGAAGGAAGAAGAGAAGATGCTGTAAATCGTTGATATGATGCGATTTATGGTGTTTTTTTATACCATGGCGATTATTTTAAACTGGAAGCAAAGAAAGCGTTCTCCGAGGGCCTTTTTTTTTGGATATGTTCTCAATTCATCTACATACCTATTTCAACTTATTCGGTATACTAGGAAAGTATGGTTGGCGATATTTGTCAGTTATATAACGAGGAAGGATGGAGGTAATTATATCTTGAAAAGTGGTGAATCTGAGGAGATGCTAGCTGATAAAGCCGCAAATATGGTTGTAAGGCAAGAGGTGGCGAATCTTACAAATCAAAGAATTAGTCATATACTTGCACCTAAACATGATTGGAATAGAGTTGTGCCCGTTCCTGTAAATTGGGGCGAGGTGAGTGTACTCATGTCTGAGGTGCTAGATGAGGGCACGGAGGGACCTTATAGTCGTGTGTTTTTTTAAAATTTTAGTCGTTGCGGGACAGACGGTCAATGAGGATCAGGATCTACACATGTTAGCCTCGGAGATACTCAGTACGGCGCTTTCATTCCACCCAGATGCATATCGGTTAGCCTTTGAACATGCGAAAAGTGCTCCGGCGCTGGATCCTTTGAATATCGAATATAAGGAATATATGTTATTGTTTCACCGTATACCCGATAAACTATTGGCGTATAAAGCAGCGAGTACATTTGCGAAGGATGTATTGGAGCAGAAACCAGATAGCTCGGTAGCATCATCTTTCTTTAAGGATTAGCTATACAAAAACACCCCTAAAATTAGAAATATTATCTAGTTTTAGGGGTGTTTTTGTGTATTTTTATTCGGGCTTAATCCCCGCTATTTTAGGGAATATACTTTCTAAATCATCGTCTTCATCCCATTCAAGAGCTTCTGGTAAGATAATATCTGCATGAATCGCGGATTTTTCATCGGTTGTTAAAGCTAGCTGATCACAAGCCTGAAAGAAAACCTCTTCATCATCTTCTCCGATTTTTTCCAAATAAACGTCGCTACTAATGTACATGATCTCTTCAAATTCAGCAAGAAAATCATCATCAATGCCATCTTGCAGCAACTCACCGAGCAGATCCGGATCCTCTAATATCGCTAAAAATCCGGCTTTCCCAAGCGAGATAAGCCATGCTCGAAAATAGTCGAAACCGTCATCACTAGCGCCATCATTTAGCAGATAAGCAGCGGCCCAGAGTCTATCTACTTTTGAAACTTCAAGGTATTCATCCAAAATAAGTTGCCATTTCACGATATCATCAGGCTTTAGTTTAGAGAGTAGTTTTTCTAAGACTTCTGCTCGTTCGTCTATATCTGCGCCACCTCGTACGATTGTTTTTTTAATGATCTTCCAAAATTTTTTTTTTGTTCATTTTTTTCGGGCTCCTCTTTAATATTAGTAATTCTGATAATTAATATATAATATATCTATTTTACTTATTAGAGAAATATTTGTATACTTTACATATAGTCAAGAAAAGGTAGTTAGCAATAATTGATGTAGTGCAATCTGTAGCGGATCTTGCGGAAAAGCGTGATGGTGAATCTGGAAAAGTGGACGAACGATTGGCGTTGGCGGATTATAATACGACAAATCACGGACGCTCAAATCAGAGAGCAAAGTTTTCCCGATGCCTTGCGCTAACATATTCAAAATCGCCTCATTGCTTGCAATCTCCATTTTTTGCGCTGGGATAATGTTTTCTTGTTGGAAAAATTGATCGGTGTATGTGCGAATTCCCGAACCATCTTCGCGTAACAGCCACAAATCACTCGTCATATCTCCAGCCAAAACAAGTGAATCGTGGGCAAAAATGGTACGCGTAATCGTCGGTGCAATCATCGGTGATTCGACTAAGCCAACTTGGTATTCGTGAGTTTCCACGCGTTTAAAAATTATCGTCGAATTCGCAATCGAGATGACGAAATCATAGTTGGGAAACTGTTTTTGAAGTTGTGGTAAAATGAGTGGTAACATGTATACACCAATGGTTTGTGAGGCGCCGATGGTATAGGTTATCCGTGTATTGCCTTGCAGTTGTTGCAAATCACTTAGACTGGTTTCCCATAACGAATCGAGTTGCTTGGCGCGAATATAGAGTAAATCAGCACTTTCAGTTGGCATAGCATGGTTTCGACCTTTGCGAATAAACAACTCGCTACCCGTGATTTCTTCTAATTTTTGAATATGTAATGAAACGGTTGGTTGTGAGATATAGCGTTTTTCGGCGGCATGTGTGAAATTTTTCTCTTCGTAGACCGTCATAAACGTCTGAAGCCAATGAAACATCAGTGATAGCCCCCTCATACATAAGATTTCTTACTATTATAACATGGATTTAGGAGATGAATAGAAACATGAAGGTAAAATGGCAGGAAAAAGGATTTTGGATAGGCGTAGCGGTGACACTTGCTTGTTCGCTCGCTGGGAAGTACTTAGCGCAAATCCCAGGGTTACAATTAGTTGGTGCGCTTGTTATTGCGTTAATACTCGGAATGCTGGTACAAATGAGTCGGGCGCTTGTTGTGAGCGCACAACCTGGAACGAGTTTTATATCGAATAAATTTTTGCGATTAGGAATTATCTTGCTAGGATTTCGATTGAATTTGAAGGCGTTAGCGGACTCTGGTGTGAAAACGATTATTCTCGCGATTATCGTCGTAGCGTTCACGATTGTGGTGGTATATTTTCTTTGTAAGTGGCTGAAAGTAGACAGCACGTTAGGTATGCTAACAGCTTGCGGTTGCGGGATTTGTGGCGCGGCTGCGGTCATGGGTGTGTCACCACAATTGAAAGCGAAAAATGATGATGCGGTTTTAGCCGTTGCTGTGGTATGTATTCTAGGGACTGTATTTACACTGATAGAAGTAGGTCTTATGCCTGTATTAGGTATGACTCCGACACAATTTGGGGTGATGGCGGGTTCCTCGTTGCATGAAATCGCGCATGCTGTGGCAGCCGGAGAAGCAGGGGGAACGCAGGCGCTGGACGCATCGATTATCATGAAATTATCGCGAGTTCTGTTATTAGCTCCTGTTGCCCTTATCGTCGGTATTATCGCCCAACGCAAAGTCAAAACAACGACAGCTGAAAAGGCAAAATTACCGATTCCATGGTTTATGGGTGGCTTCTTGTTAACAAGTGCGATTGGAACATTTATTGCTATGCCAGTAAGCCTCTTGAATGGCCTCGTATCTCTTGCTTACTTAGCTTTAGGGATGGCAATGGCAGGGCTTGGGATGAGCGTGAATTTCCAAGTTATCATCCGTCGTGGCGGTCGTGTTTTTCTGGCGGCTACGATCGGATCAGTGGCATTGCTCGCATTATCCATCACTGCCAGCAAATTGTTTTTCTAAATAAAAAGAGCGCATCCTTTCGCGGGATGCGCTCTTTCTGTAAAAACTATTATTCAATTACAAACTGATTATGATACAACTCAGAGTAGAAACCTTCTTCTTTGAGCAGTGATTCGTGTGTTCCTTGTTCGATAACTTCTCCTTGATGCAAGACTACGATATGATCGGCATCTAGAATTGTTTTCAAACGGTGGGCAATCACGAAACTAGTACGACCAGAGATAACGTTATCCATCGCTTTTTGTATGCGGCTTTCGGTTACCGTATCCACATTACTTGTCGCTTCATCGAGAATAAGAAGGGACGGATTCGTAATGATGGTACGCGCAATACTAATCAATTGCTTTTGACCAACACTGAAAATGTTGTTTTCATCGGTGATTTCTGTGTCATAGCCGTTTTCAAGCGTCATGATAAAGTCATGGATGTTGGCTTGTTTCGCGGCATCCGTAACTTCTGCGTCTGTTGCTTCTGGGTTACCAAAAACGATATTATCGCGGATGGTTCCAGAGAAAAGAACAGAATCTTGCAACACGATACCCACTTGTTTACGAAGGGACGCAAGCTTGATGTCACGAATGTCGATATCATCAAACAGGATGGCGCCGTTGTCAACGTTGTAGAAACGGTTCAGCAAGTTCATAACGGTTGTTTTACCAGAACCAGTTGGGCCAACGAGGGCTACCATTTTACCTTTTTCAACATCGATAGAGACATTTTTAAGGACTGGTTTTTCAGGTGTGTACGCGAAATCGACATTTTGTAGCTTCACGCTTTTGTGAACGCCATCGATTGTTTTTAAATCTTTACGCTCCACTTCTTCTTCTTCGTCAAAAATTTCACTAACACGACGCGCACCAGTAATTGCAAGTTGAAGCATGCTGTACTGGGACGAGATTTGTGTCAGTGGCATATAAAATTGTTGTGAATACTGTACGAACATAACGATCAAACCAAGTGCCGCGGCGCGTTCAATACTGCCGTCAAGCGCGAGGTAACCACCGAAGAAAATAACAACAGCGGTATTGATCAGCGAAATACCTTGCATCATTGGGAAAAGTAAACCGGAGTAAACTTGACCTTTAAATGTAGCTTCTTTTACGATATTGTTATGTTTCACGAAGCCATCAATGGTTTCTTCTTCCAAGCCGTTTGTGATAACGATTTTTTGCCCAGAGATTTTTTCATCGATGTAGCCGTTTAGTTCCCCAAGACGATCTTGTTGCAGATCCACATATTTACGCGCTTTGCGAATGATGAGGGCCGCAATAATAATCGCAACAGGAGCTAGAATCAATGTAACAGACGCGAGTTTCACGTTTTGTTGGTACATCATGATAATAACACCAATCATCAGTGCCACGTTAGATAAAACTTGTACAAGCGCCTGGTTCAGCGTGTTCGAGATGTTATCTAGGTCACTTGTAAAACGACTAAGCATTTCGCCATCTTTGTGTCCATCGAAGAAACGAATCGATAATTTCTCCATCTTACGGAACAACCCAATACGCATCCGGTTCGTCGCACGACCAGAAACACCAGCCATCAAGATTGTTTGAATAAATGTTGCGGCGGCAAGCAAGACGTAAAACATGATCAGCATCCAAATAATATGCACGAAATCGGTCTTGTCATCGACGCCTGTCGTGAAGAGGCGTTGCGCATACGTTGCCAGTTCTTGAATGGCTTTCCCGATATATTCAGGAGCCTTGACTTGTAAATAAGTAGCACCGATAATCGCGATAATGATCACGCTCAGTTGCAACTTGTAAGCTTTTAGATAGTGCCAGAAAAAGCGGCAGATACGTTTAAATTCAACCATTACGCGTCAACCTCCTTTCCCTTTTGTGTGTCATAGATTTCTCTGTAGGTCGCGCTTGTTTCGACGAGTTCTTTATGAGTTCCAACGCCGACAAGTTCACCAGCATCAAGAACGAGAATCTTGTCTGCATGGATAACGGAAGAGATTTTTTGAGCAATAATGAAGGTTGTTGTGTCTGCAAGCTCTTTATTTAGAGCTTCTTTCACGAGTTTTTCACTACGCGCATCCAAAGCACTTGTGGAGTCATCGAGAATCAAGATTTTTGGTTCACCGATAATACCGCGTGAGATGGAAAGGCGTTGTTTTTGACCTCCAGAGAAGTTATTACCACGCTCAACGATTGGTGCATCATAGATATCTGCTTGGCGTTCGATAAATTCTTTCGCCTGCGCAATGCGTGTTGCTTTCTCCATATCATCTGGCGTTGCATCCTTCTTACCATGACGCAAGTTTTCTGCGATCGTACCTGAAAATAGAATTGCGCGTTGTAATACAAGGGAAACCGTATCGCGCAACGTTTGCTTGCTTAATTTCTTCAAGTCCGTTCCACCGATCAAAATTTCACCTTCTGTTGGGTCATATAATCGCGGAATCAGTTGGGCCAGTGTTGATTTACCCGATCCAGTTGCACCGACAATCCCGACCATTTCGCCAGGCTTCGCTTCAAAAGAAATATGTTTCAGCGCTTTGGTTTCATCGCCTTCATATTGGAAGCTGACATCGCGGAACTCAACGCTACCAACTAGATCTTGTTTTGGCGCATTTTCGTCGTACGTAATATCAGGCTCTGTTTCTAGCACCTCACCAATCCGTTTCAGCGAGATCATTGCACGTGACGCCATCATCATCAGCATACCACCGATAATAATCGCCATCATAATTTGCATTAAGTAGTTCATGAATGACGCGATTGCCCCAATAACTGCTGGGTCTTCTTTCACCAAATCACCAGCAAAATAAATGGCGCCAACAACGGCCATGTTTGAGACAAGCATAAATGCCGGAATCATAATGGAGAATAGTTGTCCAACTACGATTGTGTGATGCGTCAGTTTGTCACTCGTTTTTGTGAAGCGTTCGAGTTCGTTGTCTTCTTGCACAAATGATTTCACAACGCGCATACCAGCTAAGTTTTCCTTCGCAATCGCGTTGACACGATCAATGAAGCCTTGAATTTTGCCGAAATGCGTGCCCATTCTTCCAAAAATTAGGAAGACGATCATGAAAACAAGGATAACAAGCGCGATAATAATCCACCAAAGTTCAGGCAGGGTATACATCGCTAAAATAAAACTACCAATAAACATAATCGGAATTCGAGTTAGTGATTGTAAAGAAAGCATCACTAAGTTTTGAACTTGCGTAATATCATTCGTTTGACGAACAACGAGGTTTCCTGTAGACAGTCTCTCGATATTGCTGAAGGAGAATGTTTGAATTTTGCGGAAACTAGTTTCACGAATGTCGGCTCCTACACCTTGTGCCACTTTTGCAGAGAGGATAGTGTTGAGGATACCTGCGATAAGTCCGATGATGGCAATGACAATAAGTAAAATACCAATTCTTGTAATTTCATCCATCTTATCATTAATAATTGCTTCCATAACCTGTTGTAATAATTTCGGTTGCCATAGTTGTGAGATAACCATGATAACGATAAACAGTGTGGAAAGCGTGGTTTGAAGCTTGTATTTCTTTAAATGTTGAAATAAAACTTTCATTATATGCCTCCTTTTATATGTGTTAAAAACCAGCACGAACATATATTCTAAACTAAAAAGTTTCAAGAAGCAAGGGAAAACTAAAACTTTATTCTACTATTTTAACACTGTTCAAATAATGGACATAAATTCGGTCCTGGTATTGCCAGCTCTAAGCTTTGATGAGGCTTACATGCGTTTGAAAAAATGTTTTGAAAGGTAAGATTTTTTGCACATGAATTGCACTTTTTTGGATTAACAAGTTGTTGTTGAATGTATGCTACACGTTTGATCTGAAACGCCTTTCATCTTGTATAATAGAAACATAGGGCTATCGACATATTGGAGATACTATGGGATAATCATTTTTTACATATGTATGCATTCGATATGAAGCAAGGAGCCACTGCTATTAAAGGGAGGAAGTACACAGATGAATATTATGATAGCGCTAATACCAGCCTTGTTATGGGGCTTCATGCCATTACTTATTACAAAAATTGGCGGGACAACAAGGCAACAAACAACAGGAATCACATTTGGTGCGTTGATTTTTGCCTGTATCGCTTTTATTTTTACAGATCCAGTATATACTGTCGAAACCGTTATTGTCAGTTTCATTACAGGGTGTTTGTGGAGTGTCGGGCAAATGTTCCAATTGAAGTCGTTTAAGCTGATCGGTGTTTCTAAGGCGATGCCGATTTCGACGGGAATGCAACTCGTTGGGACGACGCTTTGCGGTGTGCTGTTATTTCACGAATGGGATACCACATTCCGCATTGTATTTGGCTTTATCGCGTTGGCGCTGATCATCATTGGAATTTTTATGACGTCTTACGCTGAAAAAGAAGAGGCTGGACAAGCGACGCTGAATCGTGGTTTGTTGGCGCTAGCGATTTCTTCGGCTGGGTACATCAGTTATGTCGTCATTATTCAAGGGTTTGCCATTAATGGCTTCGATGCGATTTTGCCGCAAGCGATTGGGATGGTGATTGCTGCACTGATTATGACGGCGCGAAGTAAGGACGACAAAGAGAGCCGATTCATCAAGAGAACGGCTTGGCTTACAATTCCTGGTATGATTTGGGCGATAGGAAATGTTGCGATGCTGTATGCGAATAGTCTTGTCGGTGTGGCAACAGGATTCTCCCTATCTCAGCTCGGTGTGGTCATCTCGACGCTTGGCGCGATTCTTCTATTAAACGAACGCAAAACGCGAAAAGAGATTCTTTTTGTGATTATTGGTGTGATTTTAGTCGTTATCGGTGGCGTGCTAATAGGTATCACTAAAGCATGACCGCACTCTATACACACGCTAGTTATAGGCTTATCTGATTTTCATTTTTTTCTGGGTTTCAATAATTTTTGATTTTATGGCTGTTTCATCCATTTCTCGTAGTATTCTTATGTATGTAAGGTACACACACAAATAAAAAATGAGAGAAGGAATGGATAGTATGAAATTAACGAAATTCGTAATTGTAGGAATGATAACGGTCGCGACATTCGTCGGAACAGGTACAGGAACAATAGCATCGGCAGCAGATGGAGGGACACTAGGCTCTAAAGCAGACGTGAACTTTATTCCAAATGACACGGTCACAAATCCGGTAGATCCAACCGATCCAGGCAATCCCGAAGTAGTCGAGCCCGTTGATCCAGATCATCCAGCAGGTACAGCAGGACCTCTAAGTATTGATTACATCTCCAACATTCACTTCGGCGAGCAAAAAATTTCAGGTAACAATGAAGTTTATAGCGCTCAATTAGACCAAATTAAAGTAGGCGAGGCAGGAACAGTGAAAGATATTCCTAACTACGTTCAAATTACAGATAACCGTGGATCTAACGCAGGTTGGCATTTAACAGTAAAGCAGGACGGTCAATTCATTAATGGTGCGTCCGAATTAACAGGTGCCGTACTGAAATTCGAAAATCCATCTTTGAACTCTGCATCTGAAAGTGATTCACCAGTAGCAACAGGATTCTCACTTGATCCAGCAGGAACGTCATCTGATGTTATGAGTGCAGAAGAGAATCAAGGTATGGGAACATGGGTTGAGATGTTCGGCGCAGACGAAACAGAAGCTGCTGAAAGTATCACGCTTAGCGTACCAGGTAAAACTTCAAAAGTTGCAGGTAAATACGAAGCAACATTGACTTGGGAATTAACAGATACACCAGCATAATATTTTTAGCGCATCGAAGCGTTTACTATCATTATAAAAAAGGCATGAAACCTCTGATATCAAGCGGAGGTTTCATGCCTTTTTTTGTCATTATTTCTTCCTTGTTAAAAACAAATCGAGCTGTTCAAAGTCTTTCTTCGCAGGCGGTATATTCCAAACAAGAATATCTGCATCAATGCCAGTTTCTTCATAGAAAGGGAAATCACTAATAATCAGATCGATGTGCTGCATGTGTTCATGCGAATGTAACTCGTCACAAATAATAATCTGCTCTTCCGAATATCGTTTCCGTAATTCTGTCCGCAAAAATTCCTCCCAGAAATAGCCGTTTTCCGAAACGATTTTTACATGTAAAATCCGATACTGCTGTTCCTGTTGAATGATAATGTTGTAGAAATCCGTAAGATAGTGAACCATCATTGCTTTGTTAGAGCGAATATAACGATAGTTTGGATTCGTTTCATGCTTGTTTAAAACAGCTCTTATTTTTTGGCTCAGCTCATGTTTATCGGGAGCCACGTGGATGTAAGGTATCTCCGGTAAAATATTGATCTTATCGATAAACAAGAAACGCGTTAGAAAATCAATCGTTCCCGCTAAGATCTGATTGCTATTATGAATATCGTACTCCGTCAATAATGATGTTAACTCTTTTGCTAGCATATATTTACTCGGATTGATCTCTTTACTCGATTTAATACGCACGTCCGCCTGACCTTCGTCGATATACGAAAAGCGTGTCCAAAACGCCATTAAAACATTGACATAACGCTCATTTTTGGGTAAAGGAAAGCCAACGATATCATCTAAAATCGTATAATCGACTGGATGAAACTCACGTTGAGCTTCGGCAATGCTTTTCCAAGAGGCTTGATCCGATGCTGACATAGTATAATGATAGCCCTGTTTCAGACGAATCAAGCAAACCGCGATCGCGATTGCATAGTTAATCCGAGCAGACAGCGAAAAATAAATCCCGAAACAGCTCTCTACCGTTTGAATAAATGCATTCACCTGCGTATAAGGCACATCAGGGAACGGCCACTTCGTATAAGGATAAGACCGACTATAGATCTGGAAATAGTAAAAGCGTAGCCGAATCTCAGCCCCCTTGATGTCCAGCGGCGTTGTCTCAAGGACAAGGCGGCTCTCCGCTAAATACGTATCAATCTGGCGAATCCGGCGATACGTCGTTGGCAAGCTACTAAAGTTCTTCTCCGCCCAATCAGGCAAATTTAACTTATGCCCTAAAAAAATGTCTTTAGAAATCAGATACATATAGGAATTGCTAATAGTCATAGCATAGAGATAGGAAAAATTGATCTGTTCACCGACATCAAAGAGTACGTGGTATTCATCTTCATGAACATGAGCAATGGCAGGATCAAAAATTTCTTGCAATCCTTTAATATCTGCATCGAGCGTTTTAATAGAACAATGTAGCATCTGGGCTAATTCTTTTTTCGTATAGTTTTGTTCCGACGTAAATAAAATATGTAGTAATCTCAATTTGCGATATTCCGAAGCAATGACAAGGTTTTTCATATTAAACTCGCCTCCCTAAGACACGATTATCTTCTTGCCAAATATAGCATCATAATTCCAATTTGTCATTTCTTCTCCCTTTTTTCGGCGGTATAAAATCAAAAAAATTCCTGATTTGAGAAGTTTATGACAATACTACGGTTTTTGTGTTTTTATGTAGTATTCTTATAACTGTAAGAGGCACCGAGAACGATGCAAGTAGCATCCACTAAGCTTGCAACACTCGGCTCTAAAACGTAAATAATTCTTCTACTGGTCATCCCCCGACCACTTTGCAACTCAAATGAAACTTCAGAGGAACAGCTAAGCTCCTCTAAATCTTCCGAACATCCTTCATTTAACAACAAATCTCTAACTAGTAAAAATATAATATCTTAATACATTAAAGGAGGTGATGCCAAACTTCAAGGGAAAGCAGCCAGAAAGAACTGTCAATGATGTATGGCAATTCCATAACAAGAAAGATAAGTTACATCAAAAAGTTATAAATCGTTAAATTTAGAGTTAAACAAGCAAAAACAGGTTAAAATAAGTGAAATTTGTTACCAAAAAAAATAATTTATTTTTAGCCGTAAAAGTAGCCTAAATAAGAGAGATAGGCTCAGAAACAAGTGAGAAAGTGTGAAACACAAGAAAATATTTATTTCAGCAACATTGTACTAGGGGAGAAAAAACTCATAGTAGCATAGGCATATGCAGTATAAGCACGACGAATAAATCATTTCCAAGCTTTTATAGATACAAATCAGAATTTAAAGAATAATTCAACTTTAATTTCACTAGATTTAACAAAGGTTTCACCTAACCATTCTAAAAGTAAACTAGTTAACAAAATTAAAAGTATCTATCATCAAACTACATTTCTTTTTAGAAGAAACTGGCGATTTACAGAAAAAAACATCGCAAAGTAGCTCCAAAATATTGTGATATAATCCAATCAGCAAGTATGAAGTAATGAATTTTACTTTGAAATTTGCAGAAACGTATTCCATCACAGTAATAAAATACTCCTCAGATGATTCGATATTTTTAATAAATACAAATGAGAATACAGTTTCATTGCAACTTAGGGGGTGTTTATTATGTGAAGGCAGCATGTTTCACGCAGGAAAATAAATAGACAAATAAACAGTTTAAGGAAGAAGGAGAAAAATAAACATGAAATTCGAACAAAAGGGACCAATTAACGTCTTATCTATGACGACGGTCAAAAAAGCAGCCAAAACACTTTTAGTAGCTACAGTTATTGCAAGCCAAGTATTTACAGTATTACCAGCAGGATCATTCGCAGCAGAGGCGTCTGGTCAAGAAGTAACAACACCAACACTGCCAACTGCTGACCAAGCAGCGAGCAGAATTGCAATCGAACCGATGTCATTAGCTCTAGACAATGGGGTAACAGAACGACGTGCACAAGTTTCTACATTTGCAGAGTTTAAAGCAGCAGCAGAATCTACAACAATCAACGTTATCGAAATCACTGGTAACTTCCAATTCACAAGTAACGTATCCATCAACAGCAACATCCGCATCGAAGGTAACGGCTATGCAGTAACTGCTGGTAGCTACCAAATGATTATGCGCTCTACTTCTATTATTGATGTACAAGACTTAAGCATCTCAAACGTTGGAACAAAAGGTGTGTTCACAGGTTATAACTCATCTGCAGCACCAACAGTTAACTTGACGAACAATGTACAAGTATGGGGAATGATCATGGGTGGATCGGGTAAACTTTCCCTATCTATCGGTGGAACAAACAATAAAATCGTCAGCCCAGATCAATATGGTATGGATGTTGATGAATTAGTTATCGAAGACAATGCACGTATCGAAGAATTATCAGCTCTAAACACAGCCGTTAAAGTTCGTTCATCAGGTAATGTAGGCATTGGGAATAACGCTTATATCAACATGAGTTCAAACAAAGGCTACGCATTTGATGCATCAACTAGTGCCGTTGTAATTGGTGAAAACACAGTCTTGAAATCAGCATCTAAATACGGAACTGTAAGAGCAGCAACATTAGTCGTTAAAAATGGCGCTGACTTAACACTAGCATCTGGTGATGTTGGTAACGGTATCTACGTATCTGGAAACATCACAATCGGCGATGACGTAAAACTTAAAGCAACTGGTACAGGTACTGCCGTTTACGCATACAACACAGGAGCAGCAATCGTTGTAGGTAAAAATGCTAATATCGATATCGTAAGTGATAACGGTCATGGTATCTACGGTAATGCAACAATCACATTCGGTGACGGTTCATCTCTAAAACTAAGAACACAATATAAAGGTATTTACTCAGCAGGAGCAGCAACAATCCGTTTCGGTACAATATCTAACCAACCAAAAGCAGCAGCAGATCGCGTGAAGATTGATATCGATTCTGCTATCGACTACGGTATCTACTCTGGCGGACCAATCATTTTCGGTGATGACACAGAAGTTAACGTAAAAGCGAAAGCTGGATCCATTTATGCAGCAGGAAACTCACGTGTAAACTTTGGTTCAAACACACAAACGACAATTTCATCTTCAGCTGGTAGAGGTATTGATGCTGGTGGAGTAGTAATCGCTGATAACTCAAGCATGGATATTAAAGGTTATGTAGATGGTATTTACACTACAGATACAAGCGGTGAAGGTCTATCAACAGGTAAAAACGTCAACCTAAACATCACAGCATCTAATCACGATGGTATTTATACAGCTAAAGATACAACTTTTGGAGCAAATAATACAGTCGTAATTAAAGCATTGAACAGCCATGCGATTCACTCGATTTCTGGTTCAGTAGTTAATATCGCTCCTGACTCAAGCTTTGACCTATCTGGAACAGACGGTATCAGACAAGAAGGTGGCGCAGCGGCAGCACTTAACGTAGGAACGAACTCCACAGTTAAAATTGCAGCAGCAGACTATGGTATCTATACTACTGGTTCTGCAACATTCGCTACTGGTTCAAAAGCTAACATCCGCGCTGCTTCAAAAACAGCAAAACCAGCAGTAAAAGCAAACGGTGTTGTAACATTCCAAAAAGATACAATGGCGTATGTTGAATCACTTTACCCATCATCAACAACATCTGTATTTGACTTAAGTGGCGCATATAACTCTAAATTAGTGCTTAACAGTCCTAAATTTATTGATTTCCGCCAAAACAACAATGATGCATCTAAGAAAACGGGTCATATTGTGAAAGGTGCTGGTACTGCAACAGTTGCTAGCCAATCACGCATAGAAATCAACAACGTTAAAAATCTAATGGCATGGAATCACGGAACTGACTGGTCTAAAACACCAAATGCCGAATGGACTGACATTGACGCAGGTCGTGTTACGCTATCAAATAAAAACGGTACAGTAACAACATCTTACTACGGTGGTGTAGCAACAGGAATTAACGGATTCAACCTATTCGATTACACGCGTCTTTCAACAGAGGGATCAAGTGCTATCGCTCGTCCAGTAGTTAATCCAATCTACACTAACACGAAAGCAATAACTGGTACTGGTGTAGCAGGTAACGACATTGTTGTTACATTCCCTAACGGAACAACTGGAAAAACGACAGTTAAACCAGACGGCACATGGTCATTAGACGTACCAGCAGGCGTTAATCTTGCTAAAGATCAATCTGTAGTTTCATACCAAACAAACGGTGTAAACGACAGTGCAAACGTAACAACAAAAGTACAAGAAGATTTACGCGCACCAAGTGCACCAACAGTTAATGACATCAAAGAAGGTGACACAACTGTTAAAGGTAAAGGTGAGCCAAATAAAGACATCACTGTAATACTTCCAGACGGAACAAAAGTACCTGGTAAAACAGATGCTAACGGTGACTTCACTGTCACAGTTCCAGCACAAAAAGAAGGCGATGAAGTTAAAGTAACACAAAAAGGTGACAATGGTGTTGAAAGTCCAGAAACATCAAAAATCGTAGCATCAAATCAAAAACCAGTCATCACAGCAGCTAACAAAACAATCAAAGTTGGCGATACATTTGCTCCACTAACAGGTGTAACAGCAACAGATAAAGAAGATGGTAACTTAACATCTAAAGTAACTGTAACAGCAAACAACGTTGATACAACAAAAGCTGGCACTTACAACGTAACTTACTCAGTAACGGATGCAGACGGCAACAAAGTAACAAAAACAATTACAGTAACAGTAACAACAAACGAAAAACCAGTCATCGCAGCATCTAACCAAACTATCAAAATGGGTACTACATTTAACCCATTGACAGGCGTAACAGCAACAGATAGCGAAGACGGTAATCTAACATCTAAAGTAACTGTAACAGCGAACAATGTTGATACAACAAAAGAAGGCACTTACAGCGTGACTTATTCTGTAACTGATGCAGATGGCAACAAAGTAACAAAAACAATCACAGTTACAGTTGAAGACCTAACTGGTTCAGTACTTCCAAATGTCTTCTATCTAAATGGCGACACTTACCTTGAAGGAACTTACACAGGTAAAGTAGCTAAAGTGAAACTACAAGTAAATGGCGTAGACTTCACAACAGTTGCCGTAACTAATGGTGTACTCCGTTACTACGCAAAAGATAAGATTTTGAACCTAACAGATGATGTTAAAATCTTAGCTTACAGCGCAAGCGGCAAGCTTATCGAAACGAAAAAAGTAACAGTTTTAGATGCAGCAGCATTGAAAGGTACTGTTGTTCCAGTGACATTTAGCTTAGGTCAAGATCTACGTGTAGCAGGAACGTACACAGGCGACATCAAAAAAGTAGCTCTATCTGTAAACGGAACAGTTTACACAAGCGTAGCAGTAGCAGCAGACGGAACATTCACTTACTACGGAAAAGACAAGATTCTAAACTTAACAGATGATGTTAAAATCATTGGTTATAACTCAGCAGGTACAGTCGCATCTACAGTGAAAGTTGTTATTCAAGATTCAGGAGCACTTTCTGGAACAATTACAGCAAGTAACTTTGTAGTAGGTAGTGATCTACGTGTAGCAGGAACGTACACAGGCGGCGTGAAAAAAGTAGCCCTATCTGTGAACGGAACAGTTTACACATCAGTTGGAGTAGCAGCAGATGGAACATTCACTTACTATGCAAAAGATAAAGTTCTAAGCAAAACGGATGATGTGAAAGTATTGGCTTACAATGCTAATGGGGATCTAATCCAAACAGTTAAAGTTAATTTGACAGATTCATCAGCATTACAAGGAACTGTAACACCAGCGAAATTCACTATCGGAGCTGATCTACGTGTAGCAGGAACATATACAGGCGGTGTTAAGAAAGTAGCGCTTGAAGTAAATGGAACAGTCTATACAGGCGTAGCAGTAGCAGCAGATGGAACATTCACTTACTATGCAAAAGATAAAGTTCTATCTACAACAGATGTAGTGAAAGTACTAGCATACAACTCAGCAGGTACGTTAATTGATACAAAAGTAGTAACTCTTGCAGATTCAGCAGCTCTACAAGGTAACGTTTTCCCAACAACATACAATGTTGGTGACCTTCGCGTAGCAGGAACATATACAGGCGGCGTGAAAAAAGTAGCACTTGAAGTAAATGGAACAGTTTACTCATCAGTTGGAGTAGCAGCAGACGGAACATTCACTTACTATGCAAAAGATAAAGTACTAGCAAAAACAGACGTAGTGAAAGTTATTGCCTACAATGCAAACAATGACGTTGTAGACACAAAAACAGTAACAGTAACAGATGGTTCAGCAACAGTAACAGGCGACATTTTCCCAGTAACATACAAAATCGGTGATGCTCGCGTAACAGGAACGTACACTGGAGCTGTGAAAAAAGTTGGTCTAGAAGTGAACGGAACAGTATTCGCTTATGTACCAGTAGCAACAGACGGAACATTCCAATATTATGCAAAAGACAAGATTTCAGCTGATACAGACACTGTAAAAGTTATCGCTTACGATGACAAAAACACAGTAATTAACACAAAAACAGTTACAGTAACACAATAAAACAAACAAGAAGCAGGTTGGTGAGGGAACAAAGTGTTCCCTCCCAGCCATGCTTTATAAAAGGACGGTAATGATGATAAAAAAAATAGCAATTTTTGGTCTTACAATTTTAACAGCAACGACGCTAGTAGCCTGCGGAAATCCTGATACAAGTACTGATAAAACACCTAAAACAGAGGAAACAGCAAAAGATAAAGTATCCACTACTAAAACAGTAGACAACATTGACATGAAAATCGCAAACTTAAAACTAACCGAGAGTGGCGATGGTAAAAAAGACATTCTACAAGTTGAAATGAACATTCAGAACAACAGTAATACACCATTTGCAATTGGCGGTGGCGATTTCAAGCTAAAAACAGCCAAAGACAAAACAGTAAAAGTAGATCCACAAGCAAGTAATTTTGGTGATGAAATAGCAGCAGGAAAAACATTGACTGGAAAAGCGTATTTTAATTTACCAAAAGGCACAGAAAAAGCAACATTAGTCTACCAACCAAAAGATAAAGCCGAAGCAGAGTGGGAAATCACAATACCAGAAAAAGAATAATCTTTTTCTCGATGGACAAAAAAACTATAGATAATTAGGAGTGCTATATTTTGAAAATTTTAGTTATAGGTTTAGGATATATTGGTTTACCGACGTCTATTATGTTTGCTAATCACGGACAAGAAGTGGTTGGCGTGGATGTGAGTGAGCGAGTAGTTAAATCATTGAACAACGGAACGATTCATATTGAAGAGCCAGGTTTGCAAGAAGAACTGGACCGTGCAATCGCAGCCGGAAACTTCCGAGCTAGCTTGCAAGCAGAAGCAGCAGACGCATTCATCATCTCAGTACCAACACCAAACAATAACGATGCTTTAAAATCATGTGACTTATCCTATGTGAAATCCGCAGTCGTTTCTACATTACCTTATTTGAAAAAAGGCAATACCGTGATCATCGAATCGACCATTGCCCCACGCACAACGGAAGACCACATCTTACCGCTAATCGAGCAAGCTGGTTTCACTGTAGGACAAGATATTTTCTTAGTACATTGCCCAGAACGCGTATTACCGGGTCAAATTATTCACGAATTAATTTATAACAACCGCATTATCGGTGGTGTAACCGATGCTTGTACAGAAGCTGGAAAAGCGGTCTATGGCGTTTTTGTAAAAGGTGAATTGATTTCCGCAAAAGCATCTACAGCAGAAATGTCCAAACTAATGGAAAATACGTATCGTGATGTTAATATCGCACTTGCCAATGAACTTGCCAAGATATCAGCTGACTTAGGAATCAATGCACTTGATGTTATCGACATGGCGAATAAACACCCTCGCGTGAATTTGCACTTCCCAGGCCCAGGAGTTGGTGGTCACTGTCTAGCTGTTGACCCATACTTTATTGCCGCAGCCTCTCCAGATTATTCCCCGCTTATTCAACAAGCCCGCGCTATCAACACATCGATGCCAAGTTATATCGTAGAACAAGTGAAAACGATGATGGAACGCGTAGCTGGTAAGAAAATTGCTATTTTTGGCTTAACTTACAAAGGCGATATTGACGATATTCGTGAAAGCCCAGCAAAAGAAATCTGGGAGATGCTAATGAACGAAACAAGTTATGAAGTCGTTGCACATGATCCACATGTTGATGCTCCTTTTGTTGAGAAAAATAGTGAAATTGCAACAGCTGATGCAGATTTATTATTGATATTAGCTGATCATTCAGAATTTAAGACATTAAATCTTGATAATATTGCGAACATGAAGCAACAAAACGTATTTGATACGAAGAATATCGCAAAAGAATTAACGGCTGCGAGTAGCTATACCCACATGGGGAATATTTCAGAAATTTCTCAGTATCCAGCCGAATCCAAGGTTCTTTCCGTATAAGGAGTCGAAATGAAAAATAAGGAACTGTTAGAACTACTCGATGCCAACTTTATGTCAACCAGTGAAGCAATTGAAGCCTTAGCAGTCTCTAAGCAATGCTTTCATTCGCTCGTCACAAGAAATAAACTAACGAAAATAAAAAAAGGATCGTGTGTTTTATATTTTCGTTATCAAATTGAGGATAGAAAGATGCGCCAAGAAGATCTTAGAAATAAGTACCGGCCATACGGTGTTTAGTATGTATGGCACAGGCGTGAAATCTAGCCGGAAATGGGAAGCCATATGAAAAAAATCCTAATTATTTCACAAAATTTTTATCCTGAGATTGGGAGTGCTGCAAACCGCACAAAATTCCTATTTCAAAAATTATCTGAACGCAACCAAGTGACACTTATCACAACGGATCCACGGTACCCAAATCAAAATTTATATAAGCAAGATGATTTTTGGGAAGAAGCTTTGGATGAAACGCGTGTTATTCGAGTAAAGCCGCGCACGAAAAAATATGCCAACAACATTTTAAAACGTTTCCTGTTCTACTTGGAAGTAATGCTCCAATTCATTCGAGCGATTGTGGGACAAGGAAAGGATACAGATACTGTATATATTTCAACACCGCCGATTTCAGTGGGTGTTGCGGGGCTTTTCGCCAAGCGCTTTTTAAAGGCAAGGTTAATCGTCGAGGTAAGAGACTTGTGGCCTGAAACCTTGATAGGTGTCAAGCGTTGGAATAATCGGTTCTTTCTTGGCTTTGCTTACTGGCTAGAAAATAAGATCTATCATCAGGCTGATGAGATTGTTGTCAATAGCGAAGGATTTGTAGATTACATTATAGCCAAAGGCATCTCGAAACAAAAAATACACTTTATTCCGAATTCGTTAACAGAAGCAGAGTTCGAGTGTAGCGCTACTCAAAATCGAGTAAATGATAAGGAAACTAAAACAATTATCTATACCGGAAATGTTGGCTTAGCGCAAGAGATGGATGGCTTTTTTGAACTAGCAGCACGATTTAAAGCAAACGAGGCAATAACATTTAAGATTATCGGCTACGGATTCAAACTCCAAGAAATAAAGCAACGATTACAGCAATATCAATTGACAAACGTCACAATTTTACCACCACAGAAGCGCTCACAAGTTTTACAAGAAATCGGTAAAGCAGATGTTGCCTATGTTACGCTCGTAGATCACCCTATTTTTGAAAAAGTGATACCAGGAAAAATTATCGATTACATGGGAATGGGTGTACCAATCATTGGAAACGTGTCGGGATATAGCAGCTGTGTTATTGAAAAAGCGAACTGTGGATATACATTCCAACATAATCAAATCGATGAGATGTATCAAAAAGTAAAAGAGCTCGTCGAAAATCCAGAAATGGCGCAGAGAATTGGCTGTAATGGATATCAATATGCGTATCAGCATCATCGCTGGCAACAAAATTTTAAGAAAATGGAGGGCATCATCGATTGTGGCAAATAAAGTAGGCATGTTTGTATGGAACTATTTCACTAACGATGCACGCGTTTTACGAGAATGCACAGCGCTTAGCGAGGCTGGATATCACGTTGATTTAATCGCAGTGCACCAAGCAGGATTACCAGAAACAGAACAGCGTCATGCGAATTTTCACATTCATCGGATGTCTCGAAAGTTCCCATTTAGTCCGGTCATTGGCTGGCTTAAAAATAGAAAGTATTTACTTGGGTTGATCGCACTGACCTACGGGATTGCGTGTTTTTATTGGCCCCCCCTCCTCATCCTCCTCTTAATCAGTATTCTCCTCCTTACAAAACCGATGCGCACATTAATGTTTCGAAGTGTTGTTTTTTTGCGGATGATACGTGCAGGTTTTCGTAAGCGATATGACGTGTATCACGCGAATGACTTGAATACGTTACTGCAAGCCGTAATATGTGCCAAATGGTTGGGACGTAGCAAGCTCATTTATGACTCGCATGAGGTTCAGACGAGTAGAACAGGATATGATAGCCCTTTATACGGTATCATGGAACGCTTTTTACTACGATTTGTCGATGTTTGTATCCATGAAAACGATACGCGCGCAGCATATGTGAAAGAGCGCTACGGTTTTTATCCAGAGGTTGTGCATAATTATCCATTTAAGCAGAATTATGACGAAACCGTATCGGTGGATCTACATCAGCAATTAGGAATTCCACCTCAAGAACCAATTTTACTATACCAAGGCGGAATCCAGTCAGGACGAGGCTTAGATCGATTAATCGAAGCCGCGCCACACATCACAACAGGAACAATTGTTTTGATCGGAGATGGACGCATTAAGCCTGAACTAGAAAAAATGGTAGCAGAACGAAATTTGGAAACCCGTGTGAAATTTATGGAGAAAGTCGCGTTAGAAGTATTACCAAACCATACTAGAGCCGCATATATAGGATTCCAATTACTCAACAATACATGTTTCAATCACTACTCAGCCTCATCTAATAAATTGTTTGAATATATCATGAGTGGTGTTCCAGTAATCGCTTGTGATTTCCCCGAAATAAGCCGCGTTGTCAAAGGATATGAAGTTGGTTTAACAGTCGATTCACACGATCCAGCAGCGATTGCTAAAGCTGTCAACGAGCTCGTGAATCAGCCCGAAAAAAGACAGAATATGCATCAAAATTGTTTGCAAGCACGTGAAATTTTTAATTGGGAGCAAGAAAAGCCGATTTTTCTAGCCATATACGAAAAAATAGCAATGAGGAGTTAAAGCAATGACGAATGCAGAGCAACAAATAAAACAATTGAAGGAAAAAATCACTGAGCAAGAGCAGATCATTCAAAAAAAATCAAATAGAGAGCACGACGTTTAAGAAAACCATCTATGATTTGTTAGGACAGCAGAAATCGGCGCTCGCAGCCTTAAATATCGAACTGACGGAACGGCAAAAAGAAGTACGGGAATTGAAAGAAAAGTGTGCCGTTTCGAAACGGAAATTAGAGCAAATGAATGACCGTTATGAGCGTTTGAACGATTCAAAACTTGTAAAAATATCACGAAAGTATTGGGCTATGAATAAGAAAACAAAGCTTAAAGGAGAGAACCAATGATCGACATTAATGAGCTGTACGAGGAAATAGAAGCTGTACAAAAGGAAATATTGGATGATACGAATCCGAATATTGTCGACGTGAAGCAATTAAACGCAATCGAAAATTGGCATAGCCCAAGCCAGAAATTAGTAACCTACGAGCAAAGCGGGCATCTCTATATATCAAGTTCGGATGCTGGCTTTGATTACCTTACCTTTCTTGAAAATAACAATGTCTTCACACGCGAGCCAGAACATGGTATCCCTGTGTTACCCAAAGAAACACTAGAACTTCATTTTGAAGCAGAAATGATGGGAAATGTTTCCGCGAAATTGGCATTGATTGAATATAACCATTCTGAAAAATGTAATGTTACATTTTATGATCCGAATAAAGAAGTTAAAATTATCTTGTCAGAAGAAACAACGCAAGTACGATTAGCCTTAAAAGTGACACATGCAGGCGTGACAATAGTAAAACGAATACAGTTAGAACGTGTAGTGGCAAGCGAGGTAAGCAAGCGAACAGCGAGCCATGGAGTAATGAGCCATGCACCGGCAATTAAGCGTTTGAAAGATCTACAAGTGGCCTGTATTTTTGATGAATTCACACGAACTTGTTATGAAAAAGAAGTGCAACTTTTACCAATTACACCAACAGATTGGCGCGATGTACTGACTGAAAACC
This sequence comes from Listeria grandensis FSL F6-0971, assembly GCF_000525835.1. Classification (GTDB taxonomy): domain Bacteria; phylum Bacillota; class Bacilli; order Lactobacillales; family Listeriaceae; genus Listeria_A; species Listeria_A grandensis. Next base: position 120,739 of record NZ_AODD01000009.1, on the reverse strand, counting down.
GCCCGCATTTTCTATTTGTGGAGTCGGCATGGAAAGGGAACTACGGCGCGTGGGAGTTTAAGATTGCCACTTATAATAACCAGTCGAAAGCAGAACTTTTTGAATTGCTAGATTGGTGTAAGGAGCAAGGAATTCCGACTGTGTTTTGGAATAAAGAAGACCCGATTCATTTTGATAAATTTATTGATACAGCGGAACGATTTGACTATATTTACACGACAGATGCCGATATGATTCCGAAATACCAGGAACGTGCTGGGCATACGAATGTGTTTGCGCAAAGCTTTGCCGTACAGCCTTCGATGCATAATCCGATTGCTTTGGCTGAGCCGCGGGTGGATAAGATGTGTTTTGCGGGTTCTTATTATGGTAATCGCCATGAGGAGCGACGTAAGGACATGGAGGATGTGCTTGATGTAGCGCTTGATTATGGATTGGCGATTTACGATCGTAACCATGGCAAGCCGTTAAAGGATAAGGCGATGTTCGAATTTCCCGAACGTTATCAGTCAGCCGTTCTTGGAAGTTTGCCTTACAGCGAGATGGAATTAGCATATAAAGGCTACAAATATATGATCAATATCAACAGTATTAAGTACTCACCGACGATGTTTTCCCGCCGTGTATTTGAAGGGCTGGCGTCTGGTACACCAGTGTTAAGCAGTTATTCGAAAGGGATTCGCCGCCTCTTTGGCGATGTCGTCATGATTTCAGAGGACACAGATAAGTTACATCAGCAAATGCAAGCCATTACGAAAGATGACCAGATATATGATCAAAAATCTTTAGCTGGGATTCGCGCGGTATATCGAGAGCATACGTATCAACACCGTTTGGCAAGTATGTTAGGCGATTTACAACTGGCTGTGCCGAAGTTTACAAAAAATGTGACAGTGATGGCGGTTGCGCGTTCCAAACGAGCTTTTTTAAACATTTTGAAGCAGTATCAAGCTCAAACCTATCAAGGGAAAAAGTTAGTCGTTTTTGTAACGATGTTTGACGAAGCAATCCAGTTAATGAATCAGTACAATACAGCAGATATCAGCGTATTTGTGCATAGTTATATGTCGCATTATGACAAGATAACAGAGGTTATCGATACGGATTATTTCGCCTACTTCTCAGATAGTCATTTTTATGGGAAGTATTATCTGGAGGACTTGGTGCATGCAGGACTTTACAGTGAAGCTGATTTCATTGGCAAAAGTAAGGCGCGGTATGAATTTGTGACAGATCTCCATTTCCAGAGTAGTCTCGTCGCTGCCAATTGGCATTTTGGTAAAAAGTTACCGAAATTATTGCAAGAGATGGAGGAAAACGCCTCGCTTGCACCGTATTTGAAACAAGGCGCGCGATTATTCAGTGCGGACACCTATAATTTTATCGAAAATAGTCAAAAAATAAAATTGGAAGACCGACAACAGATCGAAATCTAGGAGGAATAGTGTTGAGAACTTTAAAAGTGTTAGTGTATGGGGATGTGGATTTGAATATTATGGATGGCTCGGCGGTATGGCTTACTTCCATGGCGGGAATGCTCGCTACGAGTCCTGATATTCAAACCGATATTCTGCTAAAAGCACGTATCAAAAACACTCGATTAACCGAAGAAATGGCGGAATACTCTAATGTGAAGATGATTCAGCCTTATGAAGACTTGGAGAAGCAAACATTTGCGAATGGAAACCGGATGAATGTGGCAGAAGCAGTGCGTGTGATGAAGGAACTGGATGCCAAAAATAAATACAACCTTATTATTGTTCGCGGATTCGATTTAGTACGCCAGCTATTGCAAGAATCTAAATTAGCGGGAAAAACGGTACCTTATATTACTGATTTTCATCATACACTCACCGAGTCATCACGAAAAGAACGGTCGGAGTTGAGCGAAGTATATCGACGTTTTCCAAACCTTTTTATGCAAACTGAGCCAATGAAGCAAGCCTTTATGCGACTCATGAATGTGGATGGGGCAAAAATTCAGATTTTATTCCCGATGGTACCGAATATGACGGCAGAACCAAGCTTCCGAAATCAAAATGATCGTTTAATTTATACAGGAAAGTTTGCCGCAGATTGGTATACAGAAGAACTATTAGAACTAGCACCGAAACTGGATAAGAATATGATGATCGGCATTGCTGGAGATAAATTTCAAGGAGAACTAGCAGCGAAAAAAGAAGCAGATTATGCAACAATTTACGGAAGAACCGATGATTGATTGGCAGGGAGCCATGTCACGTTCGGCCAGCCAGCAATTTATTGAAGACGGAGACGTTGGTATTAGCTGGCGCAGTGAAGCAATCGATAATGATGAATCAGTGGAGCTATCGACGAAGTTATTGGAATATGGGCGTAACGGGAAACCGGTCTTATTGCGTCGTACAAAGATGCATGAAGATTTACTAGGCAAAGATTATCCACTATTCGTGATGACAAAAGAGGAATTTATCGAAAAAGCAACACAGAGTTTGACAGATAGTAAATTATACGAGCGAGCAGCACGCATGACATATGAAGCCAGCAAATATTTCACGATGGAAGCATCTTATAAGCGTTTAAGTTCCTTTTTATGGAGCTACCAAAAGGATAAGATTCGAGTTGTTTTTGCAGGTCATGATTTGAAATTTTTGACGATGGCTATTGCTGCATCTGAAGCTGACCCTCAGTTAGAAGTGAAGATTGATACGTGGCAAGGACATGCGACCCACGACGAAAAAACGAGTCAAAAACTACTAGAATGGGCGGATGTTATTTTTTGCGAATGGGGTCTAGGCAACGCGGTTTGGTATTCGAAGCATAAAAAACCGCATCAAAAACTTATTGTCCGGATGCACTTGCAAGAACGCGAAACATCACATCCAGCCAACTACACGATTGAAAATATCGACCAATTTATCGCCATTTCACCGTATATATTTGAAGAATTTCACCGGGTTTGCGGAATTCCACGGGAAAAGATGACAATGATTTACAATATGATTGATACCGCGCAATATCGCCGTAAGAAAACAATCGATAGCCGTTATAACATCGGTGTTTGTGGTATTTTACCAAGTCGAAAGCGTCTGGATTTAACGCTAGACATTTTAGAAAAGCTATGGCAAAAAGATAATCGTTACCGTCTTTATGTGAAAAGCAGGATGCCACAAGATTTGCCGTGGCTCATGCAGCGCGAAGACGAAAAAGCGTATTACGATGCTGTTTTCAAACGTATAGAAGATGCACCGTGGAAAGATGCCGTCATTTTTGACGAACATGGGGATGATGTTCCCGAGTGGATGCGCAAGATTGGTTTCATGTTATCAACGAGTGATTTTGAAAGTTTTCATTTAGCACCGATGGAGGGAATGGCGTCAGGAAGCGTGCCGTGTGTTTTACACTGGTCAGGAGCCGAAACGATTTATCCAGAGGAAAATATTTTTGAGACGACAACAGAGATCGCGGACTACATTCGAGCGTATAAGCGAACACCTGAAAAACAAGCAGAACTACGCCTGTATCCACAAGCCAATTTTGATAAACTAATCATCTGCAAAAAAATAGAAAAAACGATAAAGGAGGCTTTCTTATATGGAGCGAGCAACAAGCTTTGAGATGGAAGTAGTAGCGGGAAAAACACCAGTACAATATCATATTGCTAAATCGAGCCCGGCTAGTGAGTACCTTCTTGTTTGTTTTGCGGAGCTTGACAATGCAGACAAACCGTTTGACTATTTAGGCGAAGCGAGTAATACGGATATCCATCACCGACTGTTTCTAATGCCGCCTGCCAAGGAGAATAACAAAATCACGCTGGCACAATATGAAAAAGTGACGAATGAACTTGTGGAATCTGTCGCTAAAAAACTGAAAGTGAATCGCAAAAATATCATTATTACTGGATATGGCGAAAGTGGAACGGTAGCGATTTATTTTGCCATGCGATTCCATTACAACCACACGATTGCGGGCGACCCAAAAAGTTTGAAAAACCACTATGTTTTTCATCAGAATGTGGTCAAAGCATCTCTGAAAGGAAATCAACGTGTCGATCATCAATTTGCACAACTGCACATCGAGGACTTCAATCGTCCCCAGATATACTTCTACAGCGGATCTAGCTCAAAGAATTATGAAGATGAGACGAAATATCTATTAGGTGTCTTGAAGGATAAACAAGTGTTGAGCACGGTTTGTCGCCGTCGTAATCTAGGCGTAGCAGGTTTCCCAGACTTCTTGAAAAGCGAATTGTGTGAGCGCACGAATCAATTGACTTGCGAGGAAATCATCGCTTGGCAAAATGACAGCAAAATACTCGCGGAATGTGTGTTACCCGATTATTTAATGAAAGACCCGAGCATTGAATTTGCTTATTACTTCTATAAAATTGGAGAACAAGAAGCATTGCATAAAACAAAATACCAAAAAAGTCCTCAATATCGCTATACAGCTGAGGATGGTGGCAGTTATTTTGTTAAAGTATTCATCAAGCGAAACAAAGAAACAATCACAAAAAACTCAGGAAAAATCCGCATTACCGTCGCGGTGGATTTCTAAAATGATAATGGAAAAGGTGAAATTATGTTACATGGCAGACATTTGAAGAATGGGAGTAAACATCTGATCCTTGTTTTCCAATCAGTCAGTAAGAAAGTTTTAGACGAGGTACCAAGCGTCTTAAATGGTACTGCAGATCATGCAAAAATCAAAAAGCTGCATGAACGATACAACTGGATGAATTTTTGTATGGACTATAAAGAGAGCGATTATCTATTCGTTCAAGATTGCTTTTCAGATAGTTATGGGTGGTATTTGTTCGACGGTGGCAAGGCGATTTACAATGAGTTAAATGAGGAGTTAGAGCAATTCATTACTAAGCACGGGTATGAAAAAGTGATTGCGTTTGGGAGTAGTAAAGGCGGAACAGGAGCCTTGGTATATGGTGTTTTGAATCGTTACATTACTGATGTTTTTGCACTTGTTCCGCAAGTGAAAGTAAGTAGTTTTATCGACCGATATCATCCGACAGAAAAAGAGGCATTTTATCGGGGCAATACCGCACTGGAGGGTGAAATAGACACATTTTTCTTTAACTCAAAAAATTACCAACCTGATGTGATAAAAAATACAACATTCCATTTGTATACAGGGAAAAACGATATGCAATTTGCGGAGTTAATGGCATTAAAAGACTATTTACAAGAACAAGATGTCCGCGTAAAAGTAATTATCAATTCGTACCGGAAAAGCCATAGTCCACTCGTTACGGAGCATACTAACTTGATTTATCGAACGATTCGAGACATCAACGAATCACGCCCCTTTGGATTTCCAGAGTTGATTCGATTAAATGATGACGCGTATATGCTTTAATTTTGCAATAGGGCTATAAAAAAGGGATAACATTCAAAAACGCCAAGCCAATATATTTTTATAGCAGGGTTGTTGGCTTGCGAATCTGAAGTAGAGTTGATCAGTTTTTGGAAAAAAGGGGAGTACGCATTGTAGCATCACATATGTTGCTTTTTAACGAGCGATATCGTAAATGCTGTGTTCGCAAGAGATCTGTGATTCGTAATGCATTATTTTTAGCCACTTTATCTTCATCAAACAGACGATATAAGTTTCATTTGCTCCAATCAAAAATTTATCCACCCCCTCTGACTTGCGCCTAAGTAAAATCATTGAAGGCCCTGAAAAGTCAAAGAAAGCGACACCCCTCAACTTATTTCCCCTTATGCCATCATAAAATACTTGAATTTTTACGCGAGCACGCACGGTTTTGAATATAGAGTACTATGTTACGCCAAATCCCTAACGGAGAATGCGGTGTTGTTCTAATTTTTATAAATAATATTTTAGTGGATAAACCGTCTGTGTAAACGATGTATGCAGATATGCCAAATGGCTATACGCGGGATTATGTTTATGTTGAGGATGTGGTGGAGGCCAATAGGCTAGTATCTGAAGAAGCAGTAAATACCGTTATTCATATCAGTTCTGAAGAGGAAATCGCGATTTTAGAAATGCTCAAAAAATATTGCGACGACTATTAAAGGCCATGCCTAGGGTGGCATAAGACATGCTATTGTTGCTAACGACCGCGCCAAAGAATGACCAATCAAGTAAGTTTGAAAGAAGATTTAATGGTTTTAAGAGATGCTATTGCTACAGCAACAAGCTCAAAAAGTTATGTGAAAATTAAAAGGAGGCATTCATTATGCTACAAACATTTGGCGTTGAAATCGACGAGAACTTTCTGGAAATACTGCTGTTTTCCAATAAATCATTTGATAAATATTCCAAAGAAAAAAGTATTACCAGCTAAAACAGTTATCGATGCCACGGTGACAGATAATCGTTCTTTCATCTATATAGAAAAAGGTCTAACCAAAGTTGTGGCAAGCCATAACACGAAGGAGACAACAATCTCATTCTCTGGAGATGGCGAATTTATCGGTTTTGCATCATTATTATCAAGGGGAAGCAATCAGTTTGAATTAGAAACGATTTCTGAAACGACGGCATATTTCATTGATCCGTACTTCGTTTTAAATGTAATCGATGAATCAGGTTGGGGGACCTCGATTCTACTAAAAATCATTGAAAATCTAACACAATCCGTGAACTATTATGGCAAGTTCAATCTTTTACCAGCGAAAGCAAAAGTAGCAGCGTCCTTGTTGCACTTAGAATCTAAAAAGCTAGGCAAATCAGAAGGACATTTACCAAAAGAAATCTGTCAACACCATTTAGCTAGCTATTGCCAAATCACGCGCGAGTACGCAACGACGATACTGTCTAAGTTTGAAGAAGAGGGGCTTGTCAAATTAACGCCGAAACCAATTACAATCTTGGATATACAGGCCTTAAAAGAAATGGTCGGTTTTGAAGTATCAGGATCTTTGCATTAATTGATAAAGAAATAGAATTTAGAATACCAGCCGGGAAGCGTAGCCTATTTTCGCGTTACGCTTCTGGTTTATATAAACATGTTTTAGAAAGGTGAGTAGTAATGCAGATTTTTGAACGGAAAGAAAAGAAATATATCTTGAGTGAGGAAAAATACACCTTGCTGTTAGATAGAATTTCTGAGCACATGAAAGAAGATAAGTACGGCTTACACACAATTTGTTCGCTGTATTACGATACAAACAACTATGATTTAATTAAGCGATCTAGTGAAAAACCTACATTCAAGGAGAAGTTCCGAGTTCGAACTTACGGGGTTCCGAGTAATGATCAGATGGTTTATTTAGAAATTAAGAAAAAATTAAAAGGGATTGTCTATAAACGGCGAATTTCGATGCGTTTGAGTCAAGTAGACGCGTATATGAGAAGCGATGAAGCACAGCAATTTGATGACAGATTAAATCAACAAATCAGTAACGAAATTTTTTGGCTAAAGAAGAAAGACATAATCGCGCCTAAAGTTATCATTTCGTATGATAGAAGAGCCTTTAGTGCGTATAAAGAGGACGAGTTTAGAGTAACATTCGATGCGAAAATAAGGTGGCGCAACGACGATCTCCAGTTGGCAAATGGTCACGATGGAGAACTTGTGGCACCAGAAATAGATGTATTAATGGAAGTGAAATCATTGCATGCCTATCCTTTATGGTTTGTAAGAATACTTTCAGAATTAGATCTTTATCCATCCAAATTTTCCAAATATGAGCAAGTATATAGACGCTATTTAACTAATCAGAAAGTAGGAGTTTTATAATGTTAGAAAATGTAGTGAAAAGTTCAATGGTGAACTTAGATGTATGGGAAATAATAATGTACAGTGGGGCTTCGGTTCTTTTAGGGATATTAGTTGCTTGCGTCCATATGTACCGCAACACCTATTCACAAAGTTTTATCGTGACGTTAACGATTTTGCCAATCTTGGTGCAATCGGTTATTATGCTCGTTAATGGAAATGTTGGTACAGGTATCGCTGTCCTGGGGGCATTCAGCTTGATTCGTTTCCGTTCTGTAGCAGGTGGTGCGCGCGAAATCAGCAGTATTTTTTGGTCGATGGGGATTGGCCTAGCAACAGGAATGGGGTATCTTATGTATGCGCTCATCTTCTCTGCCTTTGTTGCGGTTGTTTTGATTGTCTTAACGCGCACCAGATTTGGCTCGAAAAGTAAAGTGGCTGAGCGAAGTCTCCGTATTTCGATTCCTGAGGACATTGATTATGCGAACCTTTTCGATGACTTATTGCAACGTTATGGATATGAAATCTCACTGGAGCAAGTGCGGACGACGAATATGGGGAGTTTGATGGAGTTACGGTATTATATTAAATTGAAAAATATCGAGCAGGAGAAAGAGCTAATCGATGCAATCCGTACTAAAAATGGGAATTTACCTGTTATCTCGGGTCGTGTTTCGAGTATTAAGGCAGAGTTATAACCATTAGGTATAGCAAGAAGGGTAACCACTGAAAATCAGATGAGCTATTTCGGTGGTTATTTTGTATGATTTTCAACGTTGACGGAAAAATTAATATTTTCTTTCTGTTTTCTATACTTTTCCTTAAATGTTGTATGGTAGATTAGTATTTGTACGATATAATTAGGAGGGGTTGGAAGAATGTTTTTAAAAAAAATGTTTATTAGGATTGATGTTTCTTTTTGCAGTAACGGCTTTAGCGGCATGCGGCATGGCAGATAAGGATGCGACAGCTACTAAAACTAAAAAGGAAACAAAGCAGGAAAAAGCGTTGGCAGAGGCCAATGCCGAGTTGAAAAAACTAGAAAAGAAATATGATGCAACGCTAGGTGTTTATGGTGTTAATTTAGAGGACAATCAGAAAATCAGCTATAATGAACAAGAACGATTTGCGTATGTGTCTACATACAAAGCGATTGCTGGAGGATTACTACTTAAAAATTTGACAGCAGAACAGCTAAATAAGCGTGTCTATTTCTCAAAAGAGGATCTAGTCGATTACTCACCAGTTACAGAAAAACACGTGGAAAGTGGCATGACGGTTAAGGAAATTATTAACGCGGCCATGACGTATAGTGATAATACAGCAGGAAATATCTTATTTCATCAATTGAATGGACCTAAAGGCTATCAAAAAGAGCTCGCGAAAATTGGTGATAAAACAACACAGGCAGATCGATTTGAACCAGAATTAAATGAAGCTGTGCCTGGAGATAAGCGTGATACAACCACGCCAGAAGCGATGGTGAAAGTCCTATCATTCCTTGTAACAAAAGGAAATATGGCTTCTGATCGATTGGATTATTTCAAGCAAACGTTGATTGATAATACGACTGGAGATAAATTAATCCGGGCTGGCGTTCCAGAAGGTTACGCTGTTGGAGATAAAACTGGTGCTGGATCATATGGTACTAGGAATGATATCGCGGTCATCTATCCTAAGGAAAAGGATACGAGACCATTAGTATGGATTATCTATTCCAAAAAAGCGGGCAAAGACGATGAATACAACGATCAATTGATCGCAGACGCTGCAAAAGTGCTTAGTAATTATTTTTCTTTATAATACATTTCTCAGGTCGAGAGAAAAGGAACTCGTTTCATAGGGTTCCTTTTTTTGTTATCACGAAATAAAATTGTCATGAATGAATCTATGCGGCGCACAACTTTGGGCTGAAAAAGGAAATCAATGTGGTACGGTTTGAGGCCGTTTTATGGTATTATTATAAATGGAAGTATATAGAGAGAAGCTAACGAATGGAATTGTAAAGTGTCATATACAGTTGCACTTTTCTTCACTATTTGCAATTAGTCGTTGATCACACATTGACATTCTAAAAACAACATCGTAAATAACATAATAAAGACTAGAACCACTCGTAAATCTTGAAATGATGCTATTTTTGATCAGAAATAGTTATTGGAGGGGTTGTAGTTTTTTTTTTTCGGGAATAGTATAGAATAGCTGTATGATTGTTACATAAACCATCAAGACACGAATTGTAAGATTACTTTAATAGCGCAATTATTTTGGTAGGGAATCACGTATGGAGAAACATAGTGTGGAGGTAATCAGGATGAAATGGATGGAAAAAGAAATACAGGATATTTTTACGGCGCTTAATTCGAATGAGAGCAAAGGGTTAACGACAGGTGCTGCAACGAGGAAAAAAATTGAACATGGAGCAAATAAGTTCGAGGAAGGCCAAAAGGAAACATTACTTGCTAAAATTGGGCATCATTTACTAGAGATCACGACGATTATTTTACTTGTAGCAGCGGCAATTTCTCTGTACCTGGCAGTGACGACAGGATACGGATATCCGAAAGTAATTGTGATTTTGGCGATTGTTGTGCTGAACATGGTGTTAGGGATTTATCAGGAGAATAACGCAGAACGGGCGCTTGAGGCTTTGCAAAACATGAATGCGCACATGACGCTGGTGATTCGTGATGGTGTGAAGCAGGAGATTGACGCGACGCAACTTGTACCGGGAGATCTGATTGAACTTGGCGCGGGTGACATGATTCCGGCGGATGCGCGAATCATTGAAAGCAGTAGTTTGCAAGTCGAGGAGTCAGCGCTTACGGGTGAGAGCTTACCGGTGGAAAAGGATTCAAATGCGATTGTGACGGAGGCATCACCGCTTGGAGATCGCTTTAATATGCTGTTTTCGGGATGCTTAGTCACGGGAGGACGCGCGCGTGCGATTGTTGTGGAAACCGGGATGCAGACTGAGATGGGGAAAATTGCGAGCCTGATTAATGCGACGAAGAAAACGGAAACACCGCTGCAAAAACGCTTGAAGGAACTTGCGAAGCGTCTGAGTATTGTTGCGCTCGTTGCTGGTGTTCTTGTTTTTGGAATCGGCTTATGGCACGGTGAAACGATGATTGAGATGTTGATGATCGCGGTATCGCTTGCGGTTGCTGCGGTTCCGGAGACATTGCCGGTGATCGTGACGATTACACTGGCTTACGGCGTGCAGAACATGGTGAAGAAAAATACGATTATTAGACGGATTCCAGCTGTGGAAACGATTGGAAACACGTCGGTTATCTGTTCGGATAAGACGGGGACGTTGACGCAGAACAAGATGCGCATTCAGCAAATTTGGTCGGTCGGTGTGACGCCGAAAAAAGTGGAGGAAACATTTAGCGCGCAAGAAGATGCGCTGTTGGAAATGCTGAGCTTATCAAATAATGCAACGATTGAAGTGACGGAGGGCGTCGAGAATATCATTGGTGACCCGACGGAATCTTCTATTATCAGGTTGCTAGGTGAGAAAGGCTTGACGAAAAAGGCATTGGAACAGAAATCGCCTCGTGTATTTGAATTACCATTTGATTCGGAGCGCAAGTTGATGACGACTATTCATGAAGTGGAGGACGGTTTCTTAGCGATTACAAAGGGTGCTTTTGATAGGATTCCAGTTTCCTTTTCGGAGGAGTTGTTAGAGCAAGCACGCGAAATCCATGACCGTTTTGCGGAAAAAGCGTTGCGGGTCATTGCGGTGGCTTATAAACGTTATACGGAGATGCCGGTAGATTTAACGGCGGAGGCGCTGGAACATGATCTGACGTTTGCAGGGATGGTAGGCATGATCGATCCGCCAAGACCTGAGAGTAAGCGTGCAGTTTTGGCGGCGAAGAAGGCGGGAATAAAAACAGTCATGATTACGGGAGACCATATTGTGACCGCTTCTGCAATTGCTCGTGAAATTGGCATTTTGGAAGAAGGCGATAAATCGATTACTGGCGTGGAGCTTGCGGAGATGTCGCAGGAAGAATTGGAACGCACAGTTCGCGACTACGCGGTTTATGCCCGAGTAAGCCCTGAGGATAAAATTCGGATCGTCCAAGCTTGGCAAAAAAATGGCGAAGTAGTAACGATGACCGGAGATGGTGTCAATGATGCACCCGCTTTGAAAGCGGCGGATGTCGGAGCAGCGATGGGAATTACCGGAACAGACGTATCAAAAAATGCAGCAGATATGGTGATCACGGATGATAATTTCGCGACCATTGTAGATGCGGTGTCAGAAGGTCGGACGGCGTACGAAAATATTCGCAAAACGATTTATTTCTTGCTCAGCACAAACTTCTCGCAGATTTTCATCATGTTTATCGCGATTACGCTTGGCTGGGGAGCACCAGTTGTGGCAGTACAGTTACTGCTCATTAACGTTGTTGCAGATGGGATTCCTGGTTTTTGTTTGAGTCGTGAAAAAGCAGACGCGAATGTGATGGATCGTCCGCCGATGAAGAAAAATAGTGGCATTTTTGCGAATGGTTTAGGTGCGAAAGTAGCGACGCAAGCCGTTGTGTTTACCGTGGTGACCTTGGTCGGATTTTATGTCGGTAGATTTGTTGATATCAATGCTACCATTGGCGCAAGTACAGACGTTGGGATGACAATGGCGTTCGTTATTTTAGCCTGGTCGTCCGTGTCGCATATTTTTAATGTTCGTAGCGATGAGTCCATTTTCAAAATTGGCTTTTTATCGAACAAACCGCTATTTTTTAGCGCGATGCTATCGATGGTCATTATTTTACTGATGGTGCTGATTCCACCAGTTGCAAACATGTTTTACCTGGTACCGCTTAGCTTGACACATTGGTTGTTAGCATTTGGTTTATCAGTTTTTCCATTAATTTTTGTAGAAATTCAAAAAGCGGTTAAAAATCGCAAACAAAAAGGAGACGAGAAATATGCGTAAAGACAAACAAAAAGTGATTTTAGTAGGAGCGGGAGATGTTGGAGCAAGCTATGCCTTCGCACTGACTGCGCAAAATATCGCACGTGAAATCGGTATTATCGACTTAAATGTAGGTAAAAAAACAGGTGACGCGTTGGATTTGTCGCACGGCCTAGCTTACACTTCGCCAAAACGGATCTATGTAGCGAGTTATGACGATTGTACCGATGCGGATCTCGTTGTTATCACAGCAGGCGCAGCGCAAGCACCTGGTGAAACTAGGCTCGATTTGATCAGCAAAAATTTAAAAATCACAAAAGCCATTGTGGATAGCGTGATGGCCAGCGGTTTTGATGGTATTTTCCTCGTAGCAAGTAACCCGGTAGATGTTTTGACGTATGCCGTTTGGAAATACTCAGGATTGCCAAAGAACCGTGTCGTTGGTTCTGGAACATCGCTTGATAGCGCGAGATTCCAACAAGCACTGGCAGAACTTGTTGGCGTTGATGCCCGTGACGTACAGGCTTACACGCTAGGCGAGCATGGCGACAGTCAGTTTCCGGTCTGGTCACACGCGAATATTGGTGGCTTACAGATCAAAGAATGGATGCGAGATCATCCAGAAATCACGGATACAGTGCTTGATGAGCTATTCCATCGCGTTCGTGACGCAGCTTATGAAATCATCGAGTACAAAGGTTCTACCTACTACGGCATTGCGATTTCGCTTGCTCGGATCACAAAAGCGATTTTTAATGATGAAAATGCGATTTTGCCACTTTCGGTTTATTTAGAAGGTGAGTACGGACATCGCGATATTTATATCGGTTCAACGGCCGTTATAAATCGTGAAGGAATCAAGTTTATTATTGAAATGCCGCTAAATGACAAGGAACAACAAGACATGGACAAATCGGTGGGAGAAATTAAAGCGATGATGCACGACTTCTTCTAATCTTTCACCGGGGCGAGAAGGCCTCATTTCTGTCGTTAAAAGCTGTGCTCCGATGCTCATGTACAACCCCGTACGTGCCGCTTCGGTGCTCGCTTTTGCCCAGGAACTGATGCTTTCTCGCTTCCGATGAGGTTTGGAGTACATATTGGCTCATAGCATTGGAATAGAACGGAGGGGTGTTTTTGGATGAGGAACGGGAGAGCGCTCAGAAACCGGATTTAGAGAAGCAGAAACGGTTTTTGATTCGCTTTTTGTATATTGCTAGTATTGTTGTTATTATTTTTCTGTTTATAAAGTATGTTTTGCCGCTTACTTATCCGTTTTTGATCGGGTTTGGGCTGGCTTGGATGTGTATGCCGCTGACAAGGTTACTCGCACGGAAAACAAAATGGCGGAATCGCAAGGCTTGGGGACTTATCGTGATGTTACTTTTCTACACGATCCTCAGTGGACTGCTTTTTCTTGGATTGCTCGAGTTGTTCAAATTACTCGGTAGCTCGATTAGCAGTATTCCAGGTCATTATCAAAATGATGTTTTACCGGCATTGCAAAAAATTGAAGATTGGGGTGCCGACTGGATTGAGAATATTGCGCCTGATCTTTTGAAACAGTATACGGATGTGTTCCATGCTGTCATCGCCAAAATTGGGCGATTTGCGCTTTCGCTTTCGGGAAGTATCGCGAGCTGGGTCGGTTCTGTAACGCTTTCTTTGCCAAGTATTTTTATCTTCTTTTCCTTCAGTATGTTATTTTCCTTTTTCATCGTGTGGGATTTTGATAAGGTTGGAGCGTTTATGCGTAAGCAGTTGCCAGATCGCGTGAATGAAACGGTGCAAAATGTGCATAAGCATTTCAAAACTACGACGGTTGAGTACGTAAAAGCTTATCTTATTATCGCGGGAATTACTTGTGTGGAGCTTTTCATCGGACTTACCATTCTCGGTGTGCCAAATGCGATTTGGATTGCGCTTGGGATTTCTGTTTTTGATATGATCCCGGTATTTGGTACAGGCGGCATCATGATTCCGTGGGTTCTGATCACCATGATCAACGGCAATTTTGCTTTTGGGATTGAGCTACTTATCTTGTACGGCGTGATTACTGTCATTCGAAATATTATCGAGCCAAAAATCCTCGGTACAAAACTAGGCTTAAATCCAGTTGTGGCTCTATTTACACTTTACATCGGGCTCCAACTGTTCGGCATTATCGGGCTCATCATGGCACCAATTGTGACGGTTATTATCAAAGACTTGCACGATGCTGGGAAATTCAAGCTTTGGAAATATTAATAAAATGTGTCGCGCTCGGTAGAACTAGGCGCGGCCGTTTTTGATAGAAGAGGACAAAGGTAAGTATTCGATGTATAATAAAAGCAGAAATAAGAAAAGGGAGCCATAATATGCAAAAATTAATCCAGTTTATTGTTATTTTAGTCTTATTTGCCTTTGTAGGTTGGTTTCTATTCACTTGGTCAGGTTTTATTTTAACGATCGCAACCATTAGTGCGGAAATCGCCGGAGTCGTGATTGCGGTGCGCCTACTACTCTGGGATCAGCGCAATACTACATCCAAAATTGCTTGGGTAGCCGTTGTGTTCGTTTTGCCGACCTTTGGTGTTGTACTCTATTTATTCTTCGGTAGAAACCCACAAAATCGTATCTTTTCGTCAAATCAAATCAAAGAAAAAGAGAAACTTATTGAGGCGATACATAATTTGCCGATCCACCAATCGGAAAAAGAGTTGCCGGAACTTTCAAAGAGCCTCTATGCATTAACTGATATTCGGCCGATGAATGGGAATAAAGTCAAGATATTAACAAATGGTTCGGAAACATTTCCAGCTATTTTAGCCGCCTTGCGCGAAGCAAAGGATCATATCCACATGCAGTATTACATTTATCGGCAAGATGAAATTTCGACGGAAATACGAGATATCCTGATCGAGAAAGCGAAGGCTGGTGTGACGGTTCGTTTTATGTTTGATGGTATGGGATCGGCGCACTTGAAAGACGAATTTTTGGAGCCGCTAAAAAAGGCTGGTGCATCGGTTTATGCATATGATCCAGTGCGTTCGATTTGGATTGCGCGTACAGCCAACCTGCGGAACCATCGTAAAATGATTGTTATTGACGGAAAAATTGGCTTTACAGGCGGACTTAATGTTGGCGAGGAATACCGCAGCAATACACCTGACTTTGAGATTTGGCGTGATACTCATATGCAAATTGAAGGTACCGGTGTCATCGAGTTACAAGAATCTTTTCTGTTTGACTGGGTCTATATGGAGAACTATGATGGTAGTGCGGATGAGTTTATTAGTGAAGCTGGAATTGCACGCTATCTTAATGCACAACCAGCAACAGATGCAGATGATTGGATTCAGATCGTTTATGGCGGGCCGTATGACAAAGAGAAGTGGGTGCGTGATGCCATGCTTGATTTAATGAGTTCAGCCAAGAAGTCCGTCTGGATTGCCAGCCCTTATTTTGTACCAGATGAAGAATCACTTGCTGTTATTCGGCGTATTTCCATGAGCGGCATTGACGTTCGCGTTATCGTCCCAGGTAAGGGTGACCGAGGCGTGTCCTTCAATGGAAGTAATGCCTACATCCAGACCATGATTGATGCAGGAGCAAAAATGTATTCGTATCGTGACGATTCCTTTATCCATGCGAAGGTAATGCTTGTTGACGGTGAACGTGCAGCAGTAGGGACAGCTAATTTTGATATTCGTAGTTTCCGTTTAAATCATGAATTAATGGTATTTTTGTATGATCGCAGTGAAGCTATTGTGCAGATAGAACGAGATTTCAATGCAGATTTTCTTGAGAGTCATCTATTCACTGAAGCTGATATGAAAGCCAAATCAAGAACACAACGGATGAAGGAGACATTAGCGAGTCTACTGTCCCCAATCTTATAAAATTAAAATCGGTCGATCGCCAGTAGAATGAAATTATGGTGATCGACCGATTTGTTGTAGGAGATGCATCACTTGTCATGTGAAGTTAGTTATGGGCACGAAATTATGCAACGTATCATCGAACATGTAAAAATAACAACAAAATAGGCATATAAATGGATGACCCGATAAACGAATGTATGGTATAATCCTTTTGCTATACAAGTTTTACTTTCTTTTGTAGATTGGTCGGAGGTTAAAGAGTCGATCTATTTTAATTTAATTATCAGATAAAAGTAGACTTAATTACGTTTTTAATGATATTTTATCACGATAGCAGTTTCAAAATAAAAAATTGGAGGATACATATGACAACACAAGTGAAAAAATTAACATTGATAGGGCTTATACTGATGATTTTTACTTCGGTATTTGGATTTGCAAACAGTCCATCCGCGTTCTATCTGATGGGCTACGGCGCGATTCCATGGTATATTTTATCCGCGATTTGTTTTTTTATTCCGTACGCTTTGATGATGGCGGAATTTGGTTCGACATACAAAAAAGAACAAGGTGGTATTTTCTCATGGATGAATGATAGTGTGGGGCCACGGTTTGCTTTTATTGGGACTTTTATGTGGTTTGCTTCCTATGTAATCTGGATGGTGAGTACATCTTCCAAAGTGTGGATTCCGCTCTCAACATTCATTTTTGGTGGAGATAAGACGCAAGAATGGCGCCTATTTTCATTAACATCAACTCAGACAGTCGGTATTCTGGCAATTATTTGGATGCTTGCTATCACATTCTTTGCGTCGCGTGGTTTGAAACAGATTTCGAAGGTAACGGCGGTTGGAGGGATTGCGGTTACCGGCTTGAATGTTGTGCTTCTACTCGTAAGTTTGCTGATTATTTTCCTGAACGGTGGGGAATTTGCACAGCCGATTACTGGCTGGACCTCTTTTGTTGAATCACCTAATCCGTCTTATGTGACGCCACTTGCAACGCTTTCGTTTGTTGTTTTTGCGATTTTTGCATATGGTGGAATTGAGGCGGTTGGAGGACTTGTGGATCAGACGAAAAATCCAGAGAAGAATTTTCCAAAAGGGGTTATTATTTCGGCGATTATTATCTCGGTTGGTTACGCGCTTGGGATTTTCCTTTGGGGCGTGAGTGCGAATTGGCTACAAGTACTTAGTGGTAAAACAACGAACCTTGGAAATATCACATATGTATTGATGTATAACCTTGGTTTTGAGCTCGGGAATGCGCTTCAAGTGAGTACAACTGCCGCTGCTTCTATTGGCACCTGGTTTGCTAGAATCACTGGGTTATCGATGTTCCTAGCCTATACGGGCGCATTTTTCACCTTGATCTACTCACCTCTGAAAACGTTGATTCAAGGGACACCTGCTAAAGTTTGGCCGAAAAAAATGACACAGATGAATAAGGCGAATATGCCGGAATTCGCAATGTGGATGCAGGCCTTAGCCGTAACTATTATCATTCTTTTAGCCTCATTTGGTGGCGATAATGCTTCTGCTTTTTATAATAAATTAACACTGATGGCAAATGTTTCGATGACATTGCCTTACTTATTCTTAGCGTTTGCCTTCCCATTCTTTAAGGCGAAGCAAGGCCTAACAAGAGAATTTGTGATTTATAAAAAGAAATGGCAAACATATTTGGGAACTGCTGTTGTATTGATTGTTGTTGGGTTTGCAAATATCTTTACGATTATCAACCCATCTCTTCAAGGTGACTATAGTAGCACGATTTGGATGATTGCGGGTCCTGTTGTTTTTGCTCTTGTTGCTTACCTTTTATATGAATCCTATCTATACAGAACAAAAAATAACCGATAAATCGAAAAAAACGCTACGCTTCAAAATGAGGGAGTAGCGTCTTTTTGTGTTTATTTTGCTATAATTGATTATTTTCCTTGGCTAATTCATACATATTTTGTTATAATTATAAGGTAGTATAGATATAATAAAAATGAAATAAAGAAAGGTGCTGTTAATATGCAACGGGATGCATTAGAGAATGGCAATAAAGATACAACGTGGAGCGAATGCGCGGAGGCTTTCCAAGTAGTTATCGATCAGATGCGTGCGCAAACGGAAGAGCAACAGCAACGATTGCAAAAAACGATCGATATGTTTAAGGAGAGACAAAGAGAATTGCAGGAGCTCATGGATAAGTAACTGCTGGCGAAGATGTACAAGCAAAGACTGGGAGAATAACTCCCAGTCTTTTTCAGTGTTTATTTATCGAGAGTATCCGTTGAAATGAGTGTTTTTTTGCCGTTTTGAAGAATCACCGCGGTGTGTGCTGGTATTTTTAACTTGTCTGCTTGAAAGTCTTTATTAGAAAAGTTGGCGATGACTTGAAGCCTAGAACCAAATTCTGTTTTTTGAACGAGACGATCTTGATCGAGTGTTTGGAAGTTCGACATTTCGTGTTGCAAGGCTTCTTTTTGAAATGGTGTCCAGTTTTTCATATTCGCGGCAATATCAGCGCCGTGAAGTTTCCAATTCGCTTCATCGAGATGGAAGAGGGGCGGTGTGTTGTATAAATATTCCTTGAGACGACGCTCGCCTGTTTGTCCTTTTATTTTGTAACTATCCCATTCCCAGTGATGCGTACTAATGACTGAACGATTATACACCAATTTGAAAAGTGGTAGGGAATAAACTAGACTCGTATAAATCGGCTTGTATTCGTCTTTTATTGGGACAATTTTGCTATAGCGTGTCGGAATGGAGCCATCCATTGAAGCATATTTCCCGATAAAGTACGGACTATCTTCATTTTCTCGCATATCAGGGTCATCCCATTTAATAACAGGTGTTTCCAATCCATGGGCAAAAGCGATATCGGAGGCAGCGTAATCATTGCCGCCTTCTGAACCAACAACGAGTCCTTTTTTAGTTAGAAAATCGAGTCGTTTCATTCGAGCTGCAGCATCTTCTTTTTGCGTAGTTGGATGCGCTTTTGCGAAGTCATCGTGGAGCTCACCGGCAGCATCGACGTCCATAAACCATGAATTAAAACCAATACCGCCTGCTAAAATACCGTCAACGCGCGTTTTCACGGCATTAAAAACAAGCGTGGGATTAAGTTTGCGACCTTTTCCGAGGAAACCAGTGAGCTTTTTGCCTTGCTCATTTTCAACTGTTGCATCTTCGTAAAGTGTCGGATCTGGGAAGGAGGCAGTGTTCCAATCGATGCTCGCATTTTGCTGAATAGACTGATAGGAATCGTATGGTCCAACGAGATATCCTGCTTTTTTGGTAGCATCCACAAACGCCGGATTCATCAAGCCGTTCACCCAGTTTGGAAGGCCAATCCAGGCGTTTTTAATTCCTGCTTGTTGCATGGAAGCAATGATATCCTTGGAATTAGATTGTCCCCATTCATTTATTGGTGTAGTAAGGTCCGTTATTTGGTTAGCGACCAGATGTTTGTTTAAATCGTAAAGTTCTTGCTCGTTCAGGTTTTTTATCCCCTTATCAATGTACTTTGCCGCGGTTGCATCAGGATTTTTAAAGATATCAGGATTGTAAAGTTGCTTCATTTGTAAAGTATATTGGAGAGAATTTAAGATCATATTTTTTTCATAGGCATAGAGCTCCCCGTTTTTTATATTGGTTATTACGGTTCGATACTCTTTTGCGCCATCATCACCGTATTTGTCAAGTAAATCGCCAATCCATTCGAAAAGTGGATCATTGATGGCACTCTTTAATGTATTCCAATGCATATCATCAGCGGTCAACACGCGGCTGTTCCAAAGATAAGCGTGCGGTGCGCCGTATAGTTTTTTGATTTCTGGATTTTGCTTTTCTTTTTCAGCAAGTGTGGTGAACTGGTGGTGGTCCTTGATATAATTTTGATAATTTTTGGCGATTGCTACAGGATTGTTATCCGTAACAAAAATTTGATAGTTATAGTTTTTTTCCTTGTTTACGGAAGAAAATGTGTGCTTGATGCTAAACTGAATAGCTGGGTCTGTGTGGAATAAAATATCATTATTGAATGTATCTGGCATAACATAAGATACAGCGAAATTCTTTTTATTTAATGTGAAAAATTTCATTGAGAAATATTCATTCATCGTCTGCTCATTATCTGAGGTGAAGTATTTTTTCCAAGCCACATCGTTTTGAGGGATTTGTTTTCCTTCTGAGATTGGAAGTGTGTAGGTTGGCGCATTTACACGAGGCCACTCCAAGTGCGATGTTTTTGGATCGGTAGAATGAATGGAGACAGCAAGTGATTTTTTTTGTTTTTCGATGGTAACGTGGAGCTTATCATCTGGGAAATCCCAACTTGTTTTTGTGGCAGACTTTTGGAGATTGCTCACTTTTCGTTTGGCTTGAGGTTCTGCGATAGTTTCTGTGGTGCCGTCTTTTGTGATTTTTAATGTGAATGTTTCAGGAATAACCTCATATTCAAAATCACCTTGGGCATATTCGATTCGTTTATTATTTTCTTTGTCGATCTGTGATGGTGTTTGGGCACTTGTGTCCTGTGAACAAGCAGTGCCGATGAGTAGAAACATTACTATGCTTATGATCATCATTTTTTTCATTTTCATTCCTCCTTCATTGGTTCGAGGACAACTATAGCATCTGTATGTGACGTTAATTTGACAACATAATAATATTTCCCGGGAAATAGTGTTATAATTTGAGAGAAGGAGTGATGGGAAATGCAAGTATATCGTTATGATGCGTTTAGTCATGTGCCGAATAGGGGAAATCCGGCGGGTGTGTTGTTGGAAGCTGATAAGCTAACTGGAGACGAGATGCAGGAGATAGCGAAAGCAGTAGGATTTAATGAGACTGCTTTTGTGCTACAATCGGATATAGCGGATATCAGATTGCGCTATTTTACTCCTGGACATGAGATGAATCTGTGTGGACACGGAACGATGGCAGCAATTTATGCGCTATACGATCAACATTTTTGGACTGAAATGGGTGAAATGCGGGTAGAGACTAAGGCAGGCATTTTGACGGTGAAAACGGAGCGTTTGGATCATGGGCAACTGGAGATAACGATGGAGCAAGCTACACCTGCTTTTAAGCTGTTTTCAGGCTCTCACTTGGATTTAGCCGAAGCAATAGGGATTGAGATCGATGATTTGTCTGAGGAATGGCCGATTATGTATGGAAGTACTGGGGTTTGGACGCTGCTCGTACCAATTAAAAACAGGGAAACCTTTCAAAAAATGAAACCAGATAATGCGAGGTTTCCAGAGATATTAAAAGAAATACCTCGGGCTTCGGTGCATCCATTTTGTTTAGAAACGATAGATCCGAAAGCTACTATGCATGCGCGCCACTTCTCGTCACCATTTTCTGGGACAATCGAGGATCCGGTTACAGGGACGGCATCAGGTGTTATGGGTGCTTATTATGCCACGTATATTTCACCAGATTTCAAAAATCAACTGAATATCATGGTGGAACAAGGTACGGAGGTTGGTCGCGATGGCAAAGTAATAGTGCACGTTCACAAAAGAGAGGCTACATATGAGATCAAGATTACAGGAACGGCGGTTTATGTGGAAAGCATAGGCGTATCCATTCAACGTTGAGGTATGTAACTCTGCTATAATGAAAAGGATCAAGGAAGACTTTTGTAAGAAGAGGAGATGAGAACAATGTTAACAAAATTAAAGGGAGTGAGCATCGCGCAATGGATTGCGATCTTTATTTTCGTTTCAATGGGGATTTCGATGATTTTTATCACCGTTGAAATTTTCTTGGCGCCAGTGGAACAAACGCCGGGGCAGCCAAAAGTAACATTGCGCAGTGATTATATTTTCTTGCTATTTGAATGTGTGTTAGGAGTCATTATACTACTTTTACCAACGATTTTATCCCACCGATTCAAATTTGAGATACCAGGATTAGTCTATATTTTATTCTTAATTTTCTTGTATGCATCTATTTATCTTGGAACGGTGCAAAAATTTTATTCTACGGTGCCGCATTGGGATAAGATTCTGCATACATTCAGTGGTGCTATGCTCGGTGCCATCGGTTTCTCCTTCGTCAACTTGCTGAATAATGACAAGCATGTCGTGATGAAAATGAAGCCAGGTTTTATTTCCGTTTTTGCGTTCTGCTTTGCCGTCACGTTAGGTGCTTTTTGGGAAATTTATGAGTACACGTTTGACGGTTTGATGAACTTAAATATGCAGCGTTATAATTTGTCGAATGGGACACCGCTTGCAGGTCGTGCGGCATTAGCAGATACAATGGGAGATATTATAGTGGATGTTGTCGGCTCACTTGTCTTTGTGTTGATCGGTTACTGGGCCTTGAAAAAAGGAAGACCGTGGATGATCAATTTTGAATTTAAGAAAAAGCAGCCAAAAGAAGGAGGAGCAAAATGAAGATTGAACACGTAGCTATTTGGGTGGCAGATATCGAGCAAGCAAAGGATTTTTATACACGCTATTTTGAAGGTGTTGCTAATGAAAAATACACCAATGAAACAAAAGGATTCTGTTCTTATTTTATCACGTATCCGACAGGTGCACGTCTTGAAATTATGAATAGACGAGACATTACCGAAGAGAAGGGAAAAGCGCAACTTGGTTGGGCACACATTGCTTTTTCAGTTGGTAGCAAAGAGCGCGTGGATGAGCTAACCAAGCAGTTACAAACAGATGGCTATGTTTTAGAAAGCGGCCCACGAACAACCGGTGATGGCTATTATGAAAGTGTTATTTTGGACAGCGAAGGAAATCAGATCGAAATAACCGCATAAAAAAGAGGCGATGCGCAGAAAAAGATGGCATCGCCTTTATCTAATTCAAATAGGTAGATAAGCGTTTTGTTAATCAGGATTTCTCAATAGGATATTTCGTGATTTCCTCCTTGCTTGATATCTTTGAAAAATAAAAATTCGGGAAAACGATGATTTTTTCTTCAAGCATATCTATGTTATAATATGTTCATATATGAGCAATCGGAAAGGATGATGAATTTGGAGAAAATAATCTCAAATAGTCCGTATCCTCTTGCGCTCGATTTGTTTTATGACGAACAGATAGATAAGTTCCAAGATCTAAAAACGTATCTGGCTGAAGTAGAGGTTCACTGTATTCGCAAAACGATAGCAAGAAATAATGGAAATGTGACAAAAGCTGCGGAACAACTCGGTATTCATCGCTCGATATTATACCGTAAATTAAAAGAGTATGACGAAAAATAGGAGCACTAAATTGCTTACTAATTGTAAGCGGAATGATTGGACTTTTGCAGGTGAGTATGTTGTAATATTATTAGTTACAACGAAGGAGTGATTGAATGCTAAAAATAAATCCACATACGGAGATCGGCAAAGTTGTTTTAAAAACGAAAAATAATCAAAAGCTAGCGGCCTTTTATAAAGAAATAATTGGTTTGAAAGTAATAGAAGAGTCAGTGGACAGTGTCTCGCTAGGTATTGGGAAACGTATTCTTGTGGAATTGGTGCAAGTAAAGCGGGCTCAAATACCGAAGGAAGCCAAAACTGGTTTGTATCACACGGCTTTCTTGTTGCCGAGTCGTGAGACATTGGGGAGCTTTTTGCAACATCTACTAGAAAGTGAGTATCCCCTTGATGGAGCCGGGGACCATATTTTTAGTGAGGCACTCTATTTTCGGGATCCAGAAGGAAATGGGATAGAGGTTTATGCAGATCGGCCAAGAGCAGAGTGGCAACGAGATGAGGCTGGTAACTTACCGATGGCGACAAATCAAGTGGATGGGGATGGACTTTTGATGGCTGGTGCGATATGGATTGGTCGGGTGTGCCAAAGGATACAAAAGTTGGACATATCCACCTGCAAATCGGTGACATCGAAGCGACGCGGAACTTTTATCAAACTATGTTAGGCTTCACCATTATGACAGAGATCCCATCAGCGCTCTTTTTTGCAGCTGGAGACTATCATCACCATATCGGCGCTAATATATGGGCTGGGCGCGATCTGCCGAAGCTTGCAGATGACGAAACGGGCTTGGCCTATTTCACAATCAAAACTGCAGACATAGAAAAATTGCAAGCGTATCTTATACAACAAGGGATTGCTTTTCAAGAAAAGGATGATGATATTCTAGTAGAAGATCCGAATGGGATTAAATTACGCATTACTGAGCATAGATAACAACAAAAAAGCTAGGCGTCATTTTCGACGCTTAGCTTTTCTTTATGAGCAAAATTTTGCTATAATTAACTTTAAGAATGTTTCCAGTTCTTTTGACGCGTTGCTGTTTTCTTTAACAGCCAGTGCGCTAGTCCGAGTGCGGCTTGTATCAACACAAAGGTCAGAATACCTAAGTTCAAGTAAAATAGGGCAGTTTGTGCCTCTTCTGGAAACGCGCGCCCAACAAGTAGGAAGGCTAGGAAGAAGCCTGTATTTGCACTGAGCGATACCCAATAAATAGGGAGCTTTCCAAGTTTACTAATGACAAAAGATAGCACGAAGGAAAAAGACTGCAAAACCCAAACCAATCATTATCATTTGGAACGCCATGATGGACACCTCGATTTGTTACAAAATTTGTTTTATTGATAATAATTGTAACACAAATGAAATGTATTGTAAAGTTTACTTGTAATGTTAGGCTTGGAGGAGAGAAAATGATTGAGTATTATAAAACGCAAGAAAACGGTGAGATGGGGCAAATAAACAACTATGAATCGGGATGTTGGGTTCATGTCATCGCGCCTAATCCAGATGAAATCGACTATTTATCGGAGAAACTGGAGATACCGAAAGATCATATTCTTGATCCATTGGATGAGCAGGAACGTTCACGTATTGAATTAAAGCATGTGGAAGAGAATTTCAAGCATTCACTAGTTATTGTTGATTGTCCGGTGGAAGCGAAAGATGAGATGGGATTTTTAGAGTTTAAAACGATGCCGATCGGGGTGATTACGACGAAAGAGGTTGTCGTGACGGTGGCTTTGCGGCAGGTTCCTGTTTTGGAAGATATTATGGACCGGCGAATGGAGCAGTATAATACGGCTAATCACATCCAATTTGTCTTGCAAATTTTGTACGCGGTTTCTTATTATTTTCTCAATTACTTAAATAAGATCATCGAGCATATGCATGAGCTTGAGAAAAACATCCGCGTATCGATGAAAAATGAGGAATTGTATGCATTCATGGCAATTCAACGCAGTTTAGTATTTTTTGCAACAGCGCTTCAGTCAAATAAAGCAGTTTTGGACAAGATGGCACTGGCAGAACATTATACTAATAAAATGGAGAACCAAGAGCTTTTGCAAGATGTTATCATTGAAAACAAGCAGGCGATTGCGATGACAGATACGTACACACAAATCGTAAGTGGTATGTCTGATACATTTTCGTCGGTTATTGCGAATAATTTAAACCGTGTCATGAAATTTTTGACGTCGTTCACAATTATTCTATCTTTACCGACAATTGTCGCGAGCGTTTACGGGATGAATGTGAAGCTACCGTTCTCTGATCAAGAGTATGCATTTGGCCTCATTATGTTGGGGACACTGGTCATTACAATTATCACAACGATCATATTCTGGCGCAAAAAGTACTTTTAAAAAGACTTCGAGAGGGACGATCGACTTGGAAAAACAAAACTATGAGAAAAAATCTTATGAAACAATTAAGGAAAAAATACTAAATGGACAATTACGGACGGGAGACCGTGTCCCTGAAAATGTGATTGCAAAAGAGCTTGGGATTAGTCGTACTCCTGTGCGACGTGCGCTCATGATGCTTGAAACAGAAGGTTTTTTAACAATTGAGAGCAATCGAGGGGCCATTGTTTGTGAGAGTAAAGTGACGGTGGGTAAGTTTATTGAAATGTTGGAAATGCTTGAGTTGTTCACGATCAAGACGATGGATAAGATTAATAATAAGGGTATTTCTTACGAGCCAAAACTATTTTATCGTCGCTTGGAGGTAATGGAAGCATCTTTTAAATTGGGGGATAATATTGCTTTTGTGGAAGAGAATTGGCAAATTATCTTTGATTTTATGGGCTATTTGGGCAATACATATGCGGCAAATACAGTTCGTAAGATGGGAATTGATTTTTTTAACTAGGGCACCAAAAGAAATTCTTCTAATTCCATTTCATAATGGTGTATTTCTGATGGAGCAGCTATTGAAATTGAATGAGTTACTGCAACATAAGGATTTTGATGAAGCAAAAGCGACTGTGAGGGATTTAGTAAATTATTTTATAATCAAAACTTTCCGCTAACACTTGGTAGGTATTTTATCTATAGTGATGTAATGTTTTGTAAATTGCTTTTTTTTTTCAGAGGGCTTATGCTACAATGTTCGTAATTAAGATAGGGAGTGGCGGATCAATTGAAAAGTAAACGAGAATATAAGACGCTAGACAGAATGGTGTATTTCAGCATTATCGAAAAAATTAAATCTGGTGAGTTAAAACCGAACGAACACTTAACGGAGGAACGCTTAGCAAAAGAATTAGATGTAAGTAGATCACCGATACGTAAAGCGATTACAGCACTGGTTTCAGAAGGTATCCTAGACTATCGTACATATAGCGGGGTCGTTGTCCGGGATTCAATGATCGATTCTGCTAAATATGCACAACTTTTAGAAGTTATTGAAGTATTTATAGATGCTACCATTCAGAAAATGAAGAAAAACAAGACACAATTGGATATTGATGCCTTTCGTAACTATATTGCTTCCATGGATCGATCTTCTTATCTGCAAAATATGGAGGACTATATTTTTAATCAGCATCAATTTTTCTTCCGCATTTTAAAATATGATCCAAATCCATATTATTATGAAAATGTGAAGCGTACTTTCTTTACGATTAACAATTTCTCGATGGAGACGGTTGTGAAACAAGGATCGGAGGATAAGCGTGATTTGACAGTGAAGAAATTTACAGCTATTGCAGATGCTTTTGAAGCGAACGATTATGACTTGGCGAATGAACGGATTCACTCTCTATTTGCGGATTTTGCATTAAGCGCATTTCGTGAATAGTCCAAATGACAAAAAAAGAACGCAGGATTAATTCCTACGTTTTTTTTCGTATATACAGAAGCCATCTACCGTCGCGATGTTGGTAAAACCAGCGTTCTGATACAATGTGTTTAATTTTTGATTATCAGCGATGCAATCTAGGCGTACGGCTACATGGCCAGTGTGTTCGGCTTCTTTGCTTGCCCAATCAAGTATCGCTTGACTGAGGTTTTTACCAGACCATTCGCGCGCAATCATTAAACGATGCAAGTATCGGGCAGGCGCATCTTTTCCGTGGTCGTTCCACAGACGTGCATCCCAGTCACTAGCAGTTTTCCGTAAAATGAAGGCTGCCGCTATTTCCGCTCCTCTTAAAACTAAAAAAACTTCGCCATCTCGAATGCGGTCGCTGAGTCCGTGGACATCCGTTCCTTCTAGAATATCAGACCACTGAGAGGAACCGCGGCTTTTTAGCCAAGAGGCAGTATCAATCATTAATTGTTGTAGAGAGGCCTCTTCTGATACCGAAGCCTCCTTCACAACAAAGATGTCATCGCCTAATGGAATGTTATTTTTGTTCGTCGTCATTTTTTTGCTCGACAGATTGTTCAGGTTGAGATGGACGAACGGTTTCGCTTATCGTGTCGTTTTGTGTTTCTTCGATTGATGGCGCATCTGCTGGTGGCGTTTCCTCAGATTCAGGTGATGCAGTTGGTGCATCTGGTTTTACCATAGACTCAGAGCCCCATGTTTTATTTTCAAAATGCGGTGCTTCGGGTTCCGCTGGTGGAATAGCGCCAAATGTTGTATCATCTTCTGGTGCCTGCAAGTCTGTATCGCCGCCACCAAACGTACCAGTGCTCGCGTAAAGATCATCATAAAATACCGCACATGCAATAAGAACTTGTGGATAAATCCAAATCGCTAGACCAAACAATACGGCAGCCATCAAGAAGTAGCCTAAAACAAACACAAGCACAAAGACTGGGCTCATATCAGGCATACTTGAGTAATAATCATATGAGTATGAATGGTAACCATAGTCGAACATAGCAGTTGTTGCCATCGCCACAATTGCAAGTATCATCATAATAATCACGGGGATAAAGAACACCCAAACATAGGACAGCACAAGACCGAACAAACGACCTTTATGTCCATTCATACGATGACGACTTTCTGTAATCGCATCCAGTGGTGAAATATTCGGATCATCGCGCAAAATCATAAACGTTTGGGAATACGAGAACGATTTAATAATACCAGGAATAAGGAATAGCAAACTCCATAAAAATGTAAAAACAAATACCAGTACGGCGGCAAGTAAATTGCGTCCAAATGTTTTAAATCCACTAAATAAATAGCCAATCTCAGGCTTTTCTTGGCGGCTAATAGCAAGGAAAAACCAAGTTGCGCCAATCATAAATGGTCCTGCAAAAACATAATACGCAATCGTCCCTAGAACCGGAATGAAATTGAGCATGGAGACAGCCGCTAAAATCACGTAAGCCAATGCTATTCCACCAATCGCTAACCCCCAGTTACCCTTCAAGGCTTGCTTTGTCATCTTTCTAACTTCTGAAATACTCATCATAAAATTTATTATCTCCTTTCAAAAGATACATATATACTTAAAAGTACCATAGAATCGTTACGAATGACAGCAATAATTAGGGATTTTACAAAATGATTGACTTTTCACGTAAAGGGGAATAGTCTATAAGGTAAAATGGATGCTGATTACTTTTGGAGGTGAAGAAGAAATGGCATATGAAAAACAAGATTTAGAAGACCGTTTGGTTGAACTGCGTCGTCAACATCAGGAACTGCTCGGTGAAACAGATCAATTTAATGATACCAACTTAGTAAATGGAACGATTTCGGCGACAGAGCTACGAATGAATGCACTTGACAAAGAGATCAAATCGGTTGAAAAGAAATTGAATAAACTTTAAAATGATCTAAAGACGCGTATACACAAGTTAGATCAGCCTTTTTAGCGCCTGATTTACCAAGGCGAATAGAGAGGTACTACATATGAGGTGATAGAAATGGATTATATTTTTGCGGTTGGAGATGTGCATGGAGAAATAGCGGCATGGGAGGCATTATTGGCGAAATGGAATCCAGAGAAGGAACGCTTGCTTTCTGTCGGAGACTTAATTGACCGTGGCAAGAATCCGGGAGCGGTTGTTCGTAAAGCAATGCTACTTGAGAAGCAGTACGGAGCGATTTTTTTGCGAGGAAATCACGAGAACATGTTGCTAGATTGGCTGGCGGAACCAAGTGAGAAAATGATGTATTACATTAGCCAAGGCGGAATGGAAACGATTGAGAGTTTTATAACCTACAAAGCAATGACGAGAAAAATAACACCAGAAGAATTGGCACGGCGTGTGGAGGACGAGGCTGCAGAAGAACTTGCTTTCATTCGAAAACGGCCATATTACTATGAATGGGGCGATTTTGTTTTTGTCCATGCTGGTGTCGATTTAACAATGGCAGACTGGAAAATGACGTCAGAGCACGATATGGTCTGGATTCGTGAACCTTTTCAACAGGGTGAAAATAAAACAGGAAAGACATTTATTGTTGGGCATACCCCCACAGAGAGTTTAAATGAAGACGGATCAGCGGCTATTTGGTATTCACCAGATCGCACAATTATTGATATTGATGGTGGTGCAGTGTTCGGTGGCGATTTGCACGGCGTTGTGGTATCACAAACAGGTATTGAAAAAACATATCATATTACGAATCAGGAAAAAGCATGAAAATAAAGCCGAAAACTATTCTACCAATTGATAGCGGGTAAATCAGTTTTCGGCTTTATTTAGTTTACTATCAAAGCTTCCTTGATTTTCGTGGATGCTTGTGCGTGGCATTACGCCGTCTAGCTCGTTTGCTGTTCTTTTTTTGCGTTTTTCGCTTCCCATTCGATCCTTTGCGATCAAACAGGCTCATAAATGCTTCACCAATGAACGAAAAAATAAAATAGAGCAATCCGTCTAAAAGCAGCATCTAAAACCACATTTCAGCTAAGCGTTGATAACTTTTTTGTTTTAACATAGGATCATAGATGTTCGACGCAACAATAATTTCGTTTGGTTGGTGAACGTCGATAAATTGTTTTAATTCGGTTGTGACTTTCTGCTGATCACCAATAAAGCTATATTTCATTTGGTGTTGTAGCGCATGTTTTTCATAATCGGTCCAAATTTGATCGATATCTTCTCTTGGTTTTGGAAGTGGGGTAGGGTTGCCGCGAGTCAGGTTTAAAAAGGATAGGTAACCAGATGTTGCGAGAAAATTAGCTTCGTCTGTTGTATCGCTAACAATCGCATTGACGGTGACCATCGCATAGGGCTCATTTAAAACATCGGATGGCTCAAAACGACTTCGATAAAGCTCCAGTGCATTCTCTAGTTCATCCGGTGCAAAATGGCTAGCAAAAGCGAACGGTAAGCCCAATTTCGCAGCAAGTTTGGCGCTGTATGTGCTAGAACCCAGTAAATATAGTGGAACGTGCAAACCACGACCAGGAATGGCGACAATACCATCATTGCCAGCATCGGAAAAATAGTTGGCAAGTTGCATCACTGAATTTGGAAAAGCTTCCACGGTTTCGTGTAAATCGCGACGCAACGCACGGGCTGTTTTGAAATCAGTTCCTGGCGCGCGTCCGAGACCAAGATCAATCCGATTTGGATAAATCGTAGCAAGTGTCCCGAACTGTTCTGCAATGATGAGCGGAGAATGGTTTGGCAACATGACGCCGCCTGAACCGATTCGAATTTTTTCGGTTTGTGCTGCTAGAAATCCGATTAAAACGGCTGTAGCAGAACTTGCAACGCCCGCAATCCCATGGTGTTCAGCGACCCAATATCGATGAAATCCCGTTTCTTCCGCAAACTGAACTAACGCCCTACTATTTTGAAAAGCATCCGATTCATTAAAGCCTTCGCGAATCGATGCCAAATCGAGAATGGATAGAGGAATTTCTCCAAATGTACTTTTTGCCATAAAAATCACTGCCCTTCTTTGACTAATAGTATAATCATCTTGGCAAGTAGAGTCAAAAAAAATAAACTACCCGTCGATGAAAACGAGTAATTTATTCCTACTTAGTTTTTCAAGAAGTCTTGTAAAGCTTTCGCATTGGCGGCCACATCAATGTCTAGTACCGCTCCATGAGAATTGCGGACATTTTTATATGTGCCATCGACAGGGAGGCGAAAATCTTTGATATCTTTCGCATTTCCTAGAATGAAGTCTTTCCCAATGGAAATCATCAGACCAGTGGACACATTTGTATTTGTGTAACCTTGCATCGTCCCGATTAGACTCGGAAGTTTTGTGACAGTACCAATGCTTTGCGCCTGATCTTTTAATGCGCCCAGTACTTGTTGTTGCCGGCGAACACGACCGAAATCGCTCTCGGCATCATGACGGAAACGTGCATATTGCAACAATGTCTCGCCGTTCATAGACTGTTTACCAGCCTTGATATTGGCTTCAATATTTTTAGACATATCTTTTTCGGCATCGATTTCAATACCATTCGGTGCAAGCGTATCAACAATTTTCGGGAATCCTTCAAAATTAGCAACAACATAATATTCAATATTGATGCCAAAATTTTCTTTGATTGTTTGGCGAACGAGCTCTGGACCACCGAAAGAATAAGCGGCATTGATCTTGTTCAGACCGTGACCTGGGATGTCGACATATGTATCACGCATAATCGAGACCAGCTTTGGAGATTTTGATTTTGTATCGTAGTGGGCAATAAGCAGTGAATCGGAACGACCTTGGTCTTTCCCACGAGAGTCACTACCAATTAGTAACACGTTGAGATCATTCGCGTCTTCCGCTTTCTGACCGTTAAATTCAAAATCTTTTATTTTATTATCAGATTCAGCCGCATTTAAACTTGATTTGTATTGATAAAAACCTATTCCTGCGATAGCCAAAATGATGACGAGGATGACAGTAAAAATAGTTCTGCCTTTCCTTAATTTCTTCTTCTGTGTTGGGTTGTTACGATCTTGGCGAGTGGCCATATTTTTCACCTCATTTGTTAGTTTAAAGCTAACAGCACAACAATTCTCCCATGATAATTATAGCCAAGCAATGTTACATGAATGTGGCGAAGCTCAGTAATACGGCGCCATAAACAAGTAAACGAGCACTCCGGTTAAACTCACATACAGCCAAATAGGCATTGTCCAGCGAACAATTTTTTTATGTTTGCCGATTTGATTGGTCCAGCCCCAAACGAGTGCGAATAGTGCGAGTGGCACAACGACAGCTGCAAGGAAACTATGTGTAATCAGAATAAAAAAGTAGATAGGACGAACGATTCCCTCACCACCAAAAGTCGATGTTTCCGCGGACATGTAATGGAATGTCAAGTAGCTCACTAGGAAAAATAACGTCGATGTAAAGGCAGCTAAAATGAAGCCGCGATGCATCTTAATATTTTTCTTCGCAATAATGGCCCAGAGCGCAATCAGCAGAAACACAAACGTAAAACTGTTAAAAATCGCGTTTAAGCGTGGGAAAATAGATAGATCATAATCGACTTTGCCTTGGTAACCGATTGGTGAGAAGAACAACAGTAAAATAACGACTACTGCTACGAACGATAAAATCATAATTGGCCAGAAATAATTTTTTTCAGATGTCGCTTTATTGATCGCATCTTTTTTTTTGTGTCATGAATTTAAATCCCCCTAAAATAAGTTTCGCTTCCATTATACCATGTTCAGATCATGAATAGGTATGAAAAGATAGTCATAGAAAAAAACCTTACCTGAAATATCAAGTAAGGTCACTAGTTGGAAGGGGTTTATCTATTTTCGGCGTTATTGTAAGCACCGTGCCATACCGGCCCGATAAATTTGTTTAGCGCAAAACCGCCTTTAATCGCTGCGGTCACGAAGTCTTTTGCTTTGTGCACGGAATCTTCGACAGTTAGACCATTCGCAAGACCTGCTGTGATCGCTGCTGCAAAAGTACAGCCGGCACCGTGATTAAAGTTGGTATCAATTTTTGGTGTTTCTAGCACAGTAAACGTCGTGCCATCATATAATAGATCGATTGCTTTATCACTTTTTAGGGCTTTGCCGCCTTTGATAACGACATATTTTACGCCTAGAGCAACGATTTTTTCAGCAGCAGCTTTCATATCGTCAAGCGTTGTTAATTTACCAAGACCGGAAAGTTGACCAGCTTCGAAGAGATTTGGTGTCGTGATTAGTGCGCGAGGCAATAACAGATCGCGAATTGCTTCGGCATTTTCAGGTTGGATGAGCTCGCCTTCTCCTTTACAAACCATAACGGGGTCGATGACAACATTTTGCAAGTTGTATTCATCAATAGCATCACGTGTTGCTTCAATAATTTCGACAGAACCGAGCATTCCTGTTTTCATAGCGTCAACGGGGCCACCAGAAAGAATCGTTTTTAACTGGGCACGCAATAAATCTGCATCGAGTGGTGTCACACCATGACTCCAGTTGTTGTCTGGATCCATCGTTACGATCGTTGTAATCGCTGAAAATCCGAAAGTACCGTATTCTTCAAATGTTTTTAAATCCGCTTGGAGTCCAGCGCCACCGCTAGAATCTGAGCCTGCAACAGTTAATGTTTTTTTGATTGTCATGATATTTTCCCTCCGATTATAAAATTAATTATTGGTTTCTAGCATTTTATGAATGGCAGTTGCCACGCCATGTTCATCATTAGAGTCGGTGACATGCTTTGCAAGCTTTTTAACAGCCGGTTCGGCGTTACCCATCGCGACGCTGTATCCCGCCATTTTTAGCATCGAGACGTCGTTGAAATTATCGCCAATTGCGAAGGTTTCATCCATTGTTACGCCCATACGCTCCACGTAGTATTGCAAAGAAAGTCCTTTTTGGGCATCGATATGCGTGATTTCGATATTGTCGGAAAACGAGGAACTAATCGCCAAATTTCCTTCTGATTCTAGCGTATCCTTCGCTTTTTTTAGCACCGCTTGGTCAGAAGAGAAGGCGATAAATTTCAGGATCGTAATATCTTTATTTCGGAAAAGACGCTCAGGATCATCAATCACATGGACGTCCTTGCTTTCAAAACGCTCCTCAACATAGCGATGGATCTCCTCTGCGCTTAAGTCAGGATGAACCTTATGCTGAATTTCCTTCATCAGCTCAATACCTTTATCTTTATTCGGCGAGATCGGACCAATATCAGTGAAAAATTCACAATACATCCCCAAATCTTTCAAAACTTGATACGTATATCGTGCAGATGCTTCCTCAATCGGAATTTGTTTTAATATTTTGCCGTGCTCATCTCGAATTTCAGCACCATTCATGCAGATTGCTGGCGCATAAAGATTGGCATGATTGATGAGTTGCGTGGCGTCATCATACATACGGCCTGTACACAAAACGAAGTGAATGCCTTTTGCACGAGCCATCTCGATCGCTTTTACACCCTCTGCGTCTACTTGGATTTTGGAATTAAGCAGTGTGCCGTCCATATCTGAAGCAATTACTTTTATCATAGAATATAATCCTCCCATTTTTGTACCTACATAACTAGAATATCATTTTTCCGGGAAAATTGCAGTAAGTAAAATCGGCTCGTAAAATTAAGAAAAATTTAATACCCAGTTAATCAGTGGGATATAATTTTTGGGCATAATAAGCTTTACTACTTTAGAAAAGGAGAGGAAGGATATGAATAAATACGGTATTTTGCTTGTCAGAATTTTATTAGGTGGATTGATGTTTCTTCACGGACTGCAAAAATTCACAAATGGGATTGGTGGAACGGTAGGCTTTTTTGAGAGTCTAGGAATTCCAGGATTTATGGGATATGTTGTTGCTAGTATCGAATTAGTCGGTGGCTTAGCACTTGCTTTTGGTGTATTAGTTCCTTATATTTCGATTTTGTTCATCGGTATTTTAGGCGTCGCGATTGTGACCGTGAAGTTTTCGAGTGGTTTCCTAGGCGGATACGAGCCAGAATTTGTGTTAGTCGTGCTTTCTGTCGTAACCTTGATTACAGGATCATTTAAAAAAGTATTTCAATTTCTACCAACAAACGAAAAAATAACAGAATAAAGGAGAGCATAGCCTGGTTCAAAAAGATATTTTGAATGGGGCTTTTTTATGTAGGTTTTTAGCTTGAAAAACAGTATAATGGGGGAGTAGATAAAAAAGGATGGTGGTGGGAGAATTATGACAGAGCGTGAAAAGATGATCAGTGGCGAATTGTACCGGCCGGGAGATGCAGAATTAGTGGCGGATCGTGATCGGGCAAGACATCTGAGTGCAAAGATTAATGGCGTGGTAAGTGATAAAGATGAACGCGCGGTACATATTCGTGAATTACTGGGCATGGCGGGGAAAGAGGTTTATATGGAGCCTAATGTTCGCTTTGACTACGGTTATAATACAGAAGTTGGCGATTATTTTTATGCGAATTTTGATTGTGTCTTTTTGGATTGTGCAACGATTAAAATTGGTGATAATTGCATGTTTGCGCCGGGTGTTCATATTTATACGGCGTATCATCCACTGGACGCGACCGAGCGCAATAGTGGTTTGGAGCTTGCGAAGCCTGTCATAATTGGTAACAACGTGTGGATTGGTGGGCGAAGTGTGATTAATCCTGGAATTACGATTGGAGATAACGCTGTAATTGGCTCAGGATCTGTCGTGACTAAAGATGTCGCGGCGAACACCGTTGTCGCAGGAAACCCGGCACGCGTGATTCGCACGCTAAATGATGCGCAAGGAGGCAAGTAAACGATGACAGTATCAGATCAGGCTTTATTTGCCAAAATGGAGCAGGAGCTAAGCCTCGCTAAGAATGCTAGTAAAGAGCAAGAAAAGCAGCTGCATTTGCACGGGCTGGCAGTTCTAGTGGAAGTGATGCGTGGGCAAGCAGGCACCACGGAAAAAGCAGAGACGCTGAGCTCCAGCATGGAATATCAAGCGATGACCGGCGAATTGCCGATCGCAAAACCGATGACACTGGATAGTAAGAAGATGGAAACAGAAGATGGGTCCAATGGGGATTCATTGCTAGATTTTTAGGGGGTTCTAATAAGAATATGAGAAAGATGTTGATTTTAGGAGCTATTTTTGCAGGATTAGCAGTAGGAATTGGGGCATTCGGTGCACATGCGCTGAAAGAAACGCTTGGAAGCTATCACACAACATTTGAAACAGGCGTGCAATACCAAATGTTTCATGCAACAGCGATACTGATTGTCGGTTTACTCCTTGGGAAAGTGGATGTGGGGTTACTGCGGGTGTCCGGATACTTATTTGCGATCGGAATTGTATTGTTTTCAGGAAGTTTATACGTGCTCAGCATCACGAAAATAACCGTGCTTGGCGCAGTAACACCACTTGGCGGCGTTGCATTTATTGCGGGATGGATATGTTTTATTATTGCTGTAGCGAAAAATAAACCGACTCTGTAATATAAAAAATGTTGTCTAGCAGCGAGTTTCGGATTTTTACCGAATTTGTGGTAATTTTTGTTACCAAACTTTAACAAAAAAATGTTTTAAAAAAGGATTGCATTTCAGATTTGCGGGGTATTATACATGTAAGCAACGACATCTTAATTACTTTTTCTCCCTTTTTAGTAATTGAGAGTCTTTCTTACCTTAAACTCCCTTTTAATCGCTAAACCTGCTGAAACGCCGGTCTGGCGATTTTTTTTGTTTTTAAAACGCGTGATGGTATAAACTACGAGATACGCTTGTCCATTTCGAAGCTTTTTTGTTGCACTTTGAGTCTAAACGGTCTATTTGTATGGGACAGACGATTAAAAAGTAGTAGAATGAGAGCGTAGTTTTATTTACATTTGTTTACGAGGTACTAATTATAAAGGGGGATTTTTATATGTCTACCACTATGCGCTTTTTAAAGGATCATGTAGAAGAGGCCACAGATTATTGGATTAGTTCTTATTATGTGAATTCAGAGGAATACCAACTTAGAAAATATACGCCCGGTTATCTGGCAGCACATCGTAAGGAAACCCTTCATCTCTTTAAGCAAGCTTTGACGAATTGGCAGGACGCGGTCAACGTGAAAGAAATTGGTGAAGATCGATATGATATGCGGACAAGTTTGATAGATGCTTTTATGAATCATATGAGTTTTTACACGGCTATTCATGAATTCTTAATCATTCATTATATGAAGCACACCTTCTTTTGTTCGGAAAAAGAATTATTTGAAGATTTGCTGAAAATTCGAGAATATGAGGTTGCCTCCGCGCAAGCATTGATTACAGGGTATATGTCGAAACAAGAAATAGATTGATTATGTTGAATTTTTGCTCAAAAAAAACGCCTATAAGGTAAGGCGCGTGATGAGTCTATTTTCTCCAAAATGTTTCGCAATTAGCTTTATCGGAAATATTAAAAGCAATCATTTTTCTAAGTAATTCGAAATCGACTGGACCGTTCCACGGAATACGGACTAATAACTTTGTATGGTCGTACCCAGCCTCAGCAATTGCGTCTGTAAAATGTGTGATTCCTGCGCCTTCTGGTGAAACAGCCAAGTGTTTTTTTGAAACGCTAAAGCCAATGATATACGTGCCATGATCTGAAAACATCGGCTGATTCCATGCAATTTTAGGTTCCAATGTTGGGAATTCTTTCATGACCCAAGCGAAAATTTCTTCGGTGCGCATGCGATTTTGTGGATCATCAATTTTTGTTAAAAAGTCTTCTAGAGTCTCCATTACCTTACCTCCTGAAATGATGTTTCCTACTAATTATATTTTAACGTAAATAACTAGAAATACAAGTATTTATAATGCGAAAAAAGACTGGAATAATGTGGATCCAGTCTTTTTTCGTGTGCATCTAACTTATTTATTTTTACCCATTACGATGTTAGTATACGTATTTACTGTTACGAAATAGTAAATGGTAAACATCAAGGTGTAGGCTCCAGTACTTAGAATAACTGGTAATGTCAGATCCATTTGTAACATGTGAGATAAGGCGACAAGTGCGACGGAACTGTGTACAATTCCTAAAATCAGTGGAACTAGGAAGATGATGAGCACTTGTTTGGCAATCGTTTTGCGAATTTCTTTGCGATCTAGACCGATTTTCTTCAAAATATCGTAAGTTGCCACGTCATTGTAAGCTTCGGTCAGTTGTTTGAAGTAGATGATACTTCCGGTTGCAGCTAGGAAAACTAGCCCTATAAACATACCGATGAATAAAAGTACGCCAATCGTGCTCATCATGACTTCATAACTTTGTGGAAAGCTTTGGAACATCGCGTCTTCTGGAAGTACTTTTGACATTTGTTCGCTGAGGGCGACGGCATCTTTTGGCTGATCAACCATAATGGATTGTATATTTGTTGGTTTGTTAGCTGGTATCGCATTGGCTACATCATCTGAGACGATGAGTAAACCATAAATTGTACTAAAAGGTGATTCTTTGATGGTTTTTGTCAGCGTTACTTTTTGCTTTGTGGTATTTTGTAGGGTGAAGCTTTGATCTTTGACGATATCTGCTGTGTCAGGTGAATATAAAGTACTTGGTGCGATAAGAATTGCTTCATTATCTTTTAAGGCTGTAGCTTTTAAATCGTCGTTGCCTTCTAGAGCTAGTAATTTATTGTAAGCTGTGCGGCTAATGACTGCAAAACCTTCCTCTTGGCTGTATTCTAAAGGCATTTCTCGATCGCTCGTTGCTTTTACATGGTTCACAATGGTTTCTTGGTGCGCGGTCATGGGTGTTTCTTTATTGCTTTTTGCAAGTGACAAAGCCTTCTCGTTACTTGCTTCATCCACGATATGGTATTCAAAAGTGGCAGGGTAGCTGGAATTGGACTCTTTATTCACGTTGTAGTAAAGGCTACCAATCGCGCCTATTGCGGTTAATGTTGTAGCGCTCAGAATCGCGATAACAGCAAGTGTTCTAGCGTTAGAGGCAATCCGGAATGCCAGTTGTGAATTACTGATAATATTCGTGCCATTGTAGAAAATTCGTTTGTTTTTGCGAATTTGATTGAGTAAGAACGGTAAAAAGTTACTAAGTAAGAGCCCCGTTCCTAAAATAACGGATACTAAAATAACTAACGCACCAGGTCCAAAGCCGATTTTCCCCCAAATAGAAGTTTCATTGAGGGGCTGTAGGGCGATAACGTAGCCGCCTGCAATCAGAACGAGCGCGAGTATTGCTAAGAAGGGATTGCTTTTAGGTGTTTTTTCGCGTTTGCTTTCTGAGTGGAATAGATCAAGTAATGTTGTCCGATAAATGATGCGGTAACCAGTAAACGAGGTGATCAGCGTGATGATGATAAAAATCACGATCGTATTCATCACAGCATCGATCGAAAAGACGAAATTACTAATACCACCAATATTCATGATCTTGAGCAGTATCGTGACAAATAGTTTTGACAGGAGTGTGCCAAGACCAATCCCGATAACTAGAGCACCAATACCCATTAGGAAATTTTCATAAAAGAGCATCCGGCCGATTTCTTTTTTACGAAGGCCGAGAAGGGAATAGATACCAATCTCCTTTTTTCGTTTGCGGGTAAAAAAGTGATTCGAGTACAAAATAAAGATCGCGACAAAAATAATTAAGACGATCGACGACGCGTCAAATGCCGTAGAAAGCTTGGCGCTCTTATCGATACGTGCGATAACCGCAGGATCTTGCGCTAGCGACACGAATGTATAATAAATCATGATCGAGAAAATCATCGAGGCAAAGTAGAGGAAATAATGAATAAAATTATGTTTTATGTTCTTTTTTGCTAAATCAAATAACGTCATTCATGTCCCCTCCTAATTTCGCCAACACATCCAGAATTTTTTGGAAGAACTCTTTGCGCGTTTTTGTGCCACGATAAATTTCGGTGTAAATGGCACCGTCTTTAATAAATAAAATACGTTTACAAAAACTAGCCGCGTAAGCATCATGCGTTACCATCATGATTGTTGAGTGCTCCTGTTCGTTTAGTTCCTTCAAGCTTTCTAATAGGTCTGTCGCTGATTTTGAATCAAGCGCACCGGTAGGCTCATCCGCAAAAATCAAACTAGGGTTAGCGATAATTGCCCGACTCGCAGCTGTCCGTTGTTTCTGCCCCCCGGAAATTTCATTGGGATATTTGTCGAGAATATCACGAATGCCGAACGTATCCGCCACTTTTTCCAGTTGGGTTTCCATTTCTTTCACAGGACGCTTGGCGAGTGCGAGTGGCAAAATGATATTTTCGCGAACACTAAGTGTATCGAGTAGGTTATAGTCTTGGAAAATGAAGCCTAACTGATCCCGACGGAATGAAGACATTTGTTGCTCGTTCATTGTTTCTAGCTCCTGACCAGAGATTTGAATCTCACCCGAGGTTGGTTTGTCGATCGTTGAGAAGACGTTGAGTAGTGTGGATTTACCAGCGCCACTTGGCCCCATGATGCCAACAAAATCTCCTCTTGTGATTTCTAGACTAATGTTATCTAAAGCCGTGTAAACGTTGCCTTTAATGCCGTATACTTTACGAACGTTCTTTGCTTGTAAAACTATTTCCATATAAACTCCTCCTAAATAAATATCTTGTACCCTTAGTTTAACGATAGAAGGAGACGTAAACCATTGATTAAGATGACATTATAGAGGTAGGAGGTTACATTTTTGTAACCCAGAAATGTAGAATACGTAGGTCAGGCTTGAGAGATATTGCTAGGGGCGTAGTAGTTGAACACCCAATCTTGATTGAGCTTTTAATTCAGCAAAAGAGACCTCAACAAAGGCACCGCTCTAATTCCGAAAACTAGGATCGAAGCGGTGCCCTATATCATCCCTTATTTATTTTAAATCCTAAAAAAATCTTGCAATGCATCTGTCGCTACATAATTACCAACTAAAAATGAACCAAACTCAGCGAAACGAGCGCTAGATTCATCAAATCTCATTTCTGTCACAATCCGTTTGAAATCAAGCGCGTCATCTGCAAACAGCGTTACGCCCCACTCGAAATCATCCAGACCAATTGAGCCACCAATAATCTGCTTGATCTTTCCGGCATATGTTCGGCCAATCGCACCATGATCACGAATCATCGCTTGTCGTTCTTCCATCGGTAGCATATACCAGTTATCTGAGAGACTCCTTTTTTTTGTCATCGGGTAGAAGCAAATATGTTTACGTGCCGGCAACTCAGGATACAAGCGCTCTCGAACATGCTTGTTCTCATAAGGATCTTCACCTTTTGCCATGTGATTCGCCAAATAATTGCTGAGCTCTACGACCGAAATATAAGAATAAGCTGGCAATAAATAATCCGCAATCCGCAGTTTGTTCAATTGGTTTTCGACTTCATTCAAACCTTCGAGCGTAGGTCTAAGTGTGAAAAATAGTAAGTCCGCTTTTTGGCCAAGAATTGAGTAAATTGTGTGTTCTCCTTCGCCCATTTTTTTCGTGATGTCCATATCTCCCAAGAAATTTTGTAATTCATTGAGCATAGATTCGCGATTTTCTGGAGAAACTTCTCTTAAAGCAGGCCAGTCAATCGATCTGAAATCATGCAATGAAAACCAACCATCTAATGTTTTTACCGCTTCGTTCATACCAAGCACTTCCTTCCTATGTATTACTTGAATTGTAACATAGAAATACGAAAATTGTCCCAACGCATGTTTGTGAAAAAAAGCCCCCACAAAAAATGTGAAGGCAAATCGAACATATTATTTGGCTGGCGTGGAGACGATACAGCTAACATTGCCATCGATTGTCCAGTTTTTACACGTGTTTGGTAGGATGAAGTGATCCGCTTTTTTGATCGTTGTTGTGTCGTCATCAATTGTTAACGTTGCTTCACCAGCAAGTACGCTAACCAATGTGTATGGTGCAGTAGCAGTGAAATCAGCACTACCGGCAATATCCCATTTATAAACGGCGAAAAATTCACTGTTGACAAACGTCGTTTCCGTCAAAGCGCCGATCGTTTTTGTTTGGATATCTAGCACGGCATCGTGGTGCGGCACTGTCGTTACATCAATTGCTTTCCCTAAATGAAGCTCGCGTTTATTGCCATGATCATCGACACGGTCGTAGTCATAGACACGATAAGTCGTATCCGAACTCTGTTGCGTCTCCAAAACGAGCGTCCCAGTACATAACGCATGAATCGTACCACTTGGCACATAGAAAAAGTCACCTGGTTTAATTGCAACTTTACGAAGCAACTCTCCCCATTTTCCGTCGCGCGTCCATGCAATCAATTGCTCTTTCGACGTAGCATTATGTCCATAAACAAGCTCAGCACCAGGCTCACAGTCAATAATATACCAACATTCCGTCTTGCCAAGCTCGCCATTCTCGTGCTCTTTAGCGTAGGCATCGTTTGGGTGAACTTGCACCGAAAGATCTGTATTTGCATCCAAAATTTTTGTGAGTAATGGAAAAACAGCCTCGGTCGGATTTCCGAATAGAGCCGGTTCATTATTCCATAATTCGATCAGTGTTTTCCCTTTGAATTCGCCATTTTTTACTGTAGAAGGGCCGTGTGGGTGCGCCGAAATCGCCCAATATTCACCGGTCGTTTCAGACGGAATCGTGTATCCGAAAAAGTCGCGTAGTTTCGTGCCTCCCCAAATACGATCTTGAAAAACGGAATCTAAAAATAAAGCCTTTGTCATTGTTTTTTTCCTCCTAATTATAAATCTTTCATTACAAATCCTTGT
Organism: Listeria grandensis FSL F6-0971; assembly: GCF_000525835.1. Taxonomy (GTDB): domain Bacteria; phylum Bacillota; class Bacilli; order Lactobacillales; family Listeriaceae; genus Listeria_A; species Listeria_A grandensis. The sequence goes on along the minus strand of NZ_AODD01000009.1, from coordinate 77,495 downwards.
TTTTTAAGCGCCTCTGCGATCGAAGGGTAATAATCTTTGTCGTAAAATGCAGAAACGCGCTTTGTCCAAGAAATCCCACCTTCACGCGTCGAAAACGGAATAATCGTTTCATCATATGCCGCAAGTGATGCCGCGACATCGCTTTGATATGTTTCTTCAAAATAAATAGCTTCTTTGGGAAGTCGTGGTTTGATAGGCATCCCTACATCAGGATAGCCAACACAAAGCCCCACAACCGGAAAAACGTATTTTGGTAATTGCAAAAAATCGATAACTTCTGCCATATTTCGGCGAATTCCACCGATGCAGACGACGCCGAGCTCTAATGATTCTGCGGCGATAATCGCGTTTTCACAAGCAAGTCCAACATCCGTCGCACCGACGAGCAGGGCATCGATATTTTCCACTGCTGACAACGAGCCACCATGTTGTTGACTCGCTAACTGTGCCCGATAAAAATCAGCAACAAATACTAGAAAAACGGAACTTTCCGCTATGTACGCCTGATTACCACACAACTCCGCCATTTTTTGTTTCCTTTCTGGATTTTGGATGGCTATAATCGAATACTGCTGGCCATTAATCCAGGATGGGGCACTTTGCGCAGAACGAACGATGGCATCAAGCTGTTCTTTTGGAATCGGTTGGTCCTTTTTAAATTTGCGGAATGACCGATGATTCCGCAAATGATCTATAATCGGATTCAAATGAAAACCTCCATTTCGATAATAGTAACCAATTAAGTATAGCCCTTTTTTGAAATAGATGAAAGCATTATTAGGCCAAGACTTGAAAAAGACCCCCAACATCCAGTAAAATAACAAATAGAAAGCGGGTGGGAAAAGCAAATGGAAAAAAAAGAAAAGCGATCATCCTTCTTGAACAATATTTCCTAACTACAGAAGAAGCCGCAGTATTTCTAGGTATATCCAAACAAGCTCTGTCATCTCTCGTCAAACGAGGCAAGCTAGAACGCGTGGAAAAAGGAAAGATCAATTTATTTTTCAAAGCTGATATTGAAAAGCGTAAAGAAGAACAACTGATACTGCGAAGAAAATACCGACCATATACATAAAAAATAGGAAGGCGGCCTGCACGCGCAGACCGCCTTCCTATTATTATGGAGCGTAGGGGGATCGAACCCCTGACCTCTACACTGCCAGCGTAGCGCTCTCCCAGCTGAGCTAACACCCCGATATCTTGAAATCATTGTAGCATAGCGCTTTTGGCTCTGTCAACCCTTTTAGCTTTACACTGTGAAAAGTGCTCCGTGGGCGGAAGCAATAGCAAAAAAATCATCGGAACTAGCATGCACAAATTCCGACGATTTTCCTTTATTTCAAAACAGTGATGATAGAAGCCGTTATTCCTGGCATCGTGACGGTATTGCCACCGGTTGTATCATAGGCATAGATACCGTAAACAGTACCGTAAACTTCGATGATATCATTTTTTACGGCAGTTGTTGTTCCCGCATAAATGACAGTCACGGGATTTTTCCAACTGTCACCATCTTGCGTCATATTCACCCGAAGAAGTGTTGTGGCGCCACTATCTGTTACTTGGCCTTTTAGATAATAAGGTTGGTGCGCGAATTTGTTTGGATCTTGATTTAGCACATTATAAGGTATTTTTGCTGCGTTTGGTTTTGCCGCGGTTTTTATTTTGTTTAGTGCCTCTTGTTTTGCGGCTACTTCTAGCTCTTGTTTCTTCTCTTTAATGGCAACAGGCTGCGTCACATTAATTGTTGCGCTGCTTTCTTCTAGGCCTTTTTTTGTAGCTAAAACTTTGTACGACTTGTCACTCTCATAGACGTGGCTTAGCTCAAAATCACCTTGCTTGTCCGCCGTAACAGTTACATCATCTATACTCACAGAAGCGCTCGGAGTGGTCTTCCCTGTAACGGTGAAAATATCATTTACTTCCGCGATCAAGTCTTTTTTATCAAGTTTTAATGTCGTCTTGGTTTCTGCTTTTTCTTCGCTGCCTGATGGGGTTGAGCATGATGCTAAAAGTAATACAAAGCCCAAAAGCAGTATCCCGATGCTTTTTTTCATTTTTTGAATCTCTCCTCTTACCATTTTTATGGAACTCTCTTCATTATATAATCATTATTTGGAGGATGACAGAGGATCTTTCCTTTTTTTGTTGTAAATTGCTTCTTTTGTGTCGAAATTAAGTAGCCGATTGCTGTCACGGTTGGAGAGAGGATAATCATCTGACTTATGAGGAATTGTAAGGCGTAAATCAGGATTGCAAAGAGGGCGAGCCACTTCAAATAGGACATTGGAACGTTAAATGGTAAACATAATCCGAGGCAGAAATAACGATGAATAGCAGATGAAAGGTGCCTGTAATATTTCCTTTGAGCAAATATCTTGCAAGTTTGCTGGAAAAGAGTAATATAGTTGATACATCAATTGATGGGTCAATTAATGGGGGGATAAAGATGGACGATGGTTGTTCAGAGCGTGCGATATTGCTTGCTCAAATGCATGGTTTATGCAAACAAATGAACCAGAAATTTGAAGCTACACTACAGATGAGTGCGACGAAAGTAGAAATTTTGTATCGTTTATCTTGTGCTGGGGAGCAGAACCAACAGGCTTTGCAACGTAGCTTGGACCTTGATGCTGCAGCGATCACAAGACATTTAAAAAAACTGGAAGAAGACGGTTTGCTCATTCGTGAAAAGCGGGTGCCGGATCGGCGAGCAACTTTTATTCGGTTAACGGAATTGGGTGAGACAAGACTTGCAGCGTTGACGGCACAAAAAGAAGCTTTTCAGAAGGAATTATTAGACGGTTTATCAGAACAAGAACTAGCTCATTTTGCAGATATTTTAGAACGGATGTCGGCGAATGTGACACGTTCACTTTAGAGGAGGAAATAGAGGATGAAAGCAGTTATTATTGAAAATTATGGTGGTAAAGATGTATTGAAAGAGGCGGAGGTTGAGACGCCAAAAGCGGGCGCTGGACAGGTTGTAGTGAAGCTTGCGGCAACATCGATTAATCCAATTGACTGGAAACTTCGCGAAGGGTACTTAAAACAAATGATGGATTGGCCATTTCCGATTATTCTTGGCTGGGACGCGGCAGGTGTGATTTCAGAGGTCGGTGCTAACGTGACAGATTGGAAAATTGGCGATAAAGTATTTGCGCGTCCGGAAACCACACGTTTTGGTACGTATGCAGAATATACTGTAGTCGATGCGCCATTACTCGCCAGAATTCCAGATAATGTGTCATTCGAGGAAGCAGCTTCGATTCCACTAGCTGGTTTGACAGCTTGGCAAGCGCTGTTTGATCATGCAACACTACAAGCTGGTGAAAAAGTGTTGATTCATGCCGGGGCGGGAGGCGTCGGAACACTTGCGATTCAACTTGCAAAAAATGCTGGGGCGCACGTGATTACGACGGCAAGCGAGAAGAATGCGGCTTTTTTGAAGGAGCTAGGCGCGGATGAAGTGATTGATTACAAAACGACAAATTTTGCGGACGTGTTGACAGATGTCGACGTCGTTTTTGATACAATGGGGGGCGATATTCAAAAGGATAGTTTCCGAGTCTTGAAGGCTAACACAGGACGTTTGATTTCCATCGTATCGGAGCCAGATCAAGAGATTGCCAACGCGAAAAATATCATTGCAAAAAGCATTTGGCTGGTCCCAAACGGAGAGCAACTTCAAGCATTCGCTGATTTAATGGCAAGTGGAAAAGTGAAGGCGATTGTTGGTGCAACATTCCCATTTTCCGCGCAAGGTGTCTATGATGCGCATGCGTTAAGTGAGACACACCACGCAAAAGGAAAAATCGTAATTAGCTTCGAGTAAGAATGTTTGGCCTTTTTTCATTGTGGTAAAGATATAGATGACACAAATCTAGGAGGGTTGCAGATGCTTGGTATTATTTGGGGGATTATTGTTATCCTGTTTGTATTCTGGGTCATCGGATTGATTTTCCATATTGGTGGGGCATTGATCAATATTTTATTGGTAGTCGTTCTGGTATTGGTTATTTGGAATTTAATTCAAAGTGCTAGAAATAAGCGTAGTTAAATAAGCAAAAAGCTATGCCATTCGTAACCTGTAAAAGGAGATACGGACGGCATAGCTTTTTTGTTATTCTAATTTTTTCAAGTAAACGTCTTTCCAGTTTCGAGCCAATAAATAGTGATGACAGGATTGACTGTATAGTAAAAATAGGGCGCTACCGCTGAGAACGATCGTGCTACCTAGCAGCAATCCAGCGGTGACATCAGAAGGATAATGAACGCCAAGATAGACACGCGTGTACATAATCACTAAAATGATGAGGAACGCAAGAAAACCGATTACGATACGATGCCATAATTTTGTAAAAGCAATAATGAGAAGTGCTGCAATCATGCCATAAAACGCTGTCGAGCCTGCTGCATGACCACTTGGAAAACTAAAACCACCTTGTTCAATTAACATATCACTGGGGCGTGGACGTGCGATGATCTGTTTAATAAGCCAAGGCAAAAGCGCACCACCAACTAAAACCGTTCCACCAAACCAAATCGCAATCGTGTAGCGCTTCATAAGGATAAAGATTAGTAAAAGCAGGATGGTCATCACTACAATCGCAGCAACGCCACCAAAATTAGTGATAAAAGCAATGATGTCCGTTTTTGTTGCTGAAATATTAACGCGAATAATATCAATCCAATAGGTATCAAACTGTGTAATAAAGCTAGCATTTGTAGTGACACCGATCAATAGTACAATAAAACCGGCGGCTGTCATCGCACTAAGCAAAAATAAGAGGCGCGCATTTTTTTTCGTATTCATCATGCAAAGTCTCCTTTTTGATCGATCCAATCAAGTACAGTTTGAATTTCGCGATCCCAATATTCCCAGTTATGCTCACCTGGTGCTTCCCGATAAATGTAAGGGAAATCTGTTTTTTCGATATGCGCCTTAAAAATAAGGTTATTGTCATAGAGGAAATCTTCTGTACCACAAAGCTGGAGGACACGCGGTTTCGTGGTAAATTCTTTGTCTAGCAAAGCCAGTAAATCATTAGTAGAACTTCGCTGTTCGGCAATAGAGCCAAAAGTTGCTAGCATCTCGTTTTCTCCTTCAGGACGCGTCTCGCGCAACCCTACCATATCAAGTGCGCCGGATAACGATGCAATCCCCGCGAATTTCTCTGGGTGGCAGAATCCCCATTTGAATGCCCCAAAGCCTCCCATGGAAAGCCCTGCTACATATGTATTTTCAGGCTCAGTCGGCAGTTTGAACCAGCTGTGAATAAGCTGTGGTAATTCCTCACTTAAAAAAGTCCAGTACTGATTTCCAACTCGCATGTCCGTATAAAAACTGCGATGAACTTGCGGCATAACAATTGCAATATTACGATTCTGGGCATAGCGGACCAGAGATGTGTTGCTCAACCAAGCTGTATCATCATCGGATAAACCGTGTAATAAGTACAATAGGCGCAACGGTTCTTCAGTATCAACCTGATCAGGGATAAAGACTTGCAAAGAGGTTCTTAACTGTAATGATTTTGATATGAAATGAGTAGAAAAAGTAGCCATATTAGAATTCCTCCTTTAAATCGAAAGTAGTATTAGTATAACATAAACACCATCTATGTAGCGGAAGTACGCAAACCTTCAAAACAATTCTCTAGAAAAATGCTCTTTTTGTAAATTGTCATGAAAAGTACGCTAAAAGTCCCAACTGTTCTTAACTCCTATATTATACTCTATGTATACCAAGTTACGAGCCATAGGAGGAGATGATAATAATGCAAGTACAAGAGAAGCAGCGACGTATAGTAGAACGTTTGAAAACAGAATGGAAGTTCTTATTGAAATTAGGAGACACTAATAAAGCATATTATGACATTGATCATTTTGAATCATTTCAGTGGTTGGTTTCAGCAGAATTAGTACATGCGTTGTTTAATGATGATATGATTGTATTCGAAGGTTTGACGAAGCAAGGAGAGAAATTACGCGATGCGCTCCATTTTTATATGGATGGTAAAACGGGAATGATGCCAATCTTACTGTTTGATCAAAAAGGATTTCCGGTGCAGGTATTTATCACAATGGAAGAAGCAGCAGAGCAGTTAGGTATGAGCAAAAAAAAGCACCCAGTTCTATTTGGAAACGGGAGGGGTAAGCATTTCTGGGCAACAACTGAAATTCATTATAGAGTAAACATGTGCGCTGTTCAAATGCAAAAAAAAGATTGATTTTTAAAATCAATCTCTTTTTATGAGCCGTGATGGGCTCGAACCATCGACCCTCTGATTAAAAGTCAGATGCTCTACCAACTGAGCTAACGGCTCTAATATGGCTGGGCTAGCTGGATTCGAACCGGCGCATGACGGAATCAAAATCCGTTGCCTTACCGCTTGGCTATAGCCCAATAATAAAAAATGGTGGAGGGGGCAGATTCGAACTGCCGAACCCGAAGGAGCGGATTTACAGTCCGCCGCGTTTAGCCACTTCGCTACCCCTCCATATAAAAACATAAATCTAATGCCAACTGCAGGAATTGAACCCGCAACCTACTGATTACGATTCAGTTGCTCTACCAGATTGAGCTAAGTTGGCAAAACAGAATATTCTGTTCGACCGCCCAAGAGAACTGTTTCCTAAATAACAATTACAGATGAATGGTGGGGGCTAACGGGATCGAACCGCTGACCCTCTGCTTGTAAGGCAGATGCTCTCCCAGCTGAGCTAAGCCCCCGATAAAAGATACTATCTCATAATATAACATATTTTCTGTTTTGACCAGTGTTTTGCTACAAAAAAAATTTAAAAAGTGACCCGTACGGGATTCGAACCCGTGTTACCGCCGTGAAAGGGCGGTGTCTTAACCGCTTGACCAACGGGCCAGATGCTAGCAAATTTACCAGCCGAAAACTATTATATAAAGAGAATGGGTGGTTTGTAAATACTTAAATTGAATTCTTTTTATTCAGAAAAATATAAAATAAGGTTTCAAGCTTAGAATAACAAGGGAATAGGAGGATATGTTATTTTTCAGTAGTTGCTAAAAAATCGACTTTTAGAGCGCAGATTTTGAAGGGATGCCTAAATAAGTACTAGCTAATCACTCTAAATATAAAAGGGTATTCCATTTTTAAATCGCTGTGTTATAATGTGACGTATGCTATTTTTAAAGGGTAAATTTCATAAAAAATTTCGTTAAAAAAGGTAGGGAGCGAAATGGCATCTCCATTAAAAAGAATGCTGATTGGTAAACCTCTTAAATCTTCAGAGGCCGGAGATCAGAAACTAGGAAAACTAAAGGCATTAGCTGTATTATCATCGGATGCGCTGTCATCTGTTGCTTATGGAACTGAGCAAATATTACTTGTATTGATTACTGTGGGAGCCGCAGCAATGTGGTATTCTTTACCGATCGCGCTTTGCGTATTAGTACTATTATTTGCACTCAGCTTATCGTATCGGCAAATCATCTACGCTTATCCACAGGGCGGCGGTGCTTATGTTGTTTCCAGAGAAAACATTGGTAAGAACGCGGGTTTGGTTGCTGGTGGATCTTTGTTAGTGGACTACATGTTGACCGTAGCAGTAAGTGTCTCATCTGGTACAGACGCGATTATCGCAGCAATACCGTCGCTGTACCAATTCGCAGTACCACTTGCGATTGTGTTGGTCATTGTTGTTACCATCATTAATTTGCGTGGGGTGACAGAATCGGCAACTATTCTGGCAATTCCAGTATATTTATTTGTTTTCTCGATGATTGTTATGATTGTTACTGGACTAGTCAAATTAGCGATGGGACAAGATGTCACGCATGAAACTGCTTCTGTTGGTACGCATGTATCTGGCGTCACGCTCATCCTATTATTGAGAGCATTTGCATCTGGATCTGCATCACTTACAGGTATCGAGGCTATTTCAAATGCAGTGCCGTTATTTAAAGATCCAAAAGCAAAAAATGCTTCTCGGACATTAATTATGATGGCATCTATTCTAGGGTTCTTCTTTGTAGGCATCACACTACTGGCTTATTTCTATGGTGTGGTACCTGAACTAAAATCTACGGTACTATCACAAATTGCTGAGAATATATTTGGTCGAAACTTCTTTTATTATTTTATTCAAGCGACAACTGCACTTATTTTGGTCCTAGCAGCCAATACTGGATTTTCAGCATTCCCATTACTAGCTTTTAATTTGTCAAAAGATAAATATATGCCACGGATGTATTTAGATAAAGGGGATCGGCTAGGTTATTCTAATGGGATAATCACATTGGCGCTTGGCTCTATCCTTTTGATTATTCTTTTTCAAGGGAAGACGGAATCACTTATACCACTATATTCGGTTGGTGTGTTTATTCCCTTCACGCTTTCACAAACGGGTATGATTATCAAGTGGGTAAAAGAAAAGCCCGAGGGTTATATGAAAAAACTATCTGCTAACTTACTCGGGGCACTGATATCATTTACTGTGCTTATGGTCTTATTTATCACTAGAATGAGTGAGGTGTGGCCAGTATTTATCTTCATGCCTGTAATGATTTATGTTTTCCACAGAACGCGCTCACACTACGCAAAATTAGCACCACAGCTACGTATTGATGAACAAATGGATTTACCTGCGTTTGAAGGAAATGCTGTTGTTATTTGTGTGTCTGATACGACGAAAGTGGTCGAGGGGGCTCTGCGTTATGCGAAATCAATCGGAGATACAGTTATTGCGGTTCATGTGTCATTAGATAGGCAAGAAGGAAAAGAATTTGTAGAACGATGGAACAGGATACACCCGGAAGTTCGTATCGCAGATTTATACTCTACGTATCGCTCGATTACAGAGCCTTTAATGAAATTTATTGATACAGCACAGCAAAAAGCTAACCAAGATAATTACTCATTAACAGTGCTAATACCACAGTTCATCCCGAAGAAAGGTTGGCAAAACGTTTTGCATAACCAAACAAGTTTATTGATTCGAACCAAGCTTTTATTTAAAAAGGATGTTGTCGTAGCAACTTATCCATATCATTTAAAAGAATAGAAATTGCAAAGAGATGGCATAATTAAACCTAAAAAATTCTGGGGGGAACTTCTAAGGATAAAAGGGGGGAGGTGCCATCTCTTTACGCTTTCTTTGCAATTCATCTACAACTATACAAAAGGTTTGTACAGGAGGACTACCATCATCCTAACAGAAAAAGAGTAGGACGTAAAAGCGGTAAAAACAGCTTTTGAAGCCCTTTTTTTGTGTGAAATCTAGTTTTCTTTAAGGTCAAAAACGGTTTTTCAGTACAGCAAAGACAATCAAAATACAAAATTAGTAATAAAAAGAAAAAGTTTATATTTTGGAAAAGATAGGAACTTATGATAGAATGTAAGATAATATATATAGAAAAGGTGAAGTGGATGGAGAAGCTCGGGATTCTCGGTGTACCGTGGATGTTTCATGAAGGAAGGCAAGGCGTAGCTTTAGCGCCATATGCGATCCGATATACGGGGATTGTGGAAATGCTAGAGAAGATGGTAGATAGCGTTGTAGATTATCACAACATGGCGTTCTTTACTGATATGGAACAAGAGGCTATTTTGAAATCAAAGGATTTGAAAGCGATTACATATAAATCAAAAGAACTAAGAGAAATCGTCGCAGATATGAAGGCGGAAGGTGGTATGCCGATTATTTTTGGTGGGGATCAATTTATATCACTTAGCTCGATTGCTGGGGTACAGAGCGATGGAAATGAGCAGGTGGTCATTTGGGTAAACGCACATGCGGATATGGGGACGCAACTAAATCAAGAGAACTTATGCCATAATGTGATGGCGACAGTTATCGGAAAGGGGCCTGAGGAACTAGAAAGTATTATGAACCATCGTTTTGTTCGAGGTGATAATGTATGTATTGTAGGGACAAGACGTATTGATAGAGAAGAAATACATGTGATTGAGGCAGAGAAAATCCTTCATTTTGAAATGACAACGATTGATCGAATGGGCTTTGCGATGATGACGGATGAAATTATTCAGTGGCTAGCTAGGAGGAATGGGGATGTGCATTTAGTGCTAGATGTGGATGCGGTTGATCCAGAGTTTACACCAGGAACAGATTTTATTTCACAGGGTGGGATTTATTGGAGAGAAATTCGCTATTTCATGAGAAATCTAGCACTCAGTAACAAGATTAGTGCAATGACATTTACTGGAGTAAATCCACTAAATGACGATAAAAATAAGACGGCTAAATTTGTTAATTCGCTCTTAGAAGAGTATTTTAAGGCGAAAAGTATGCAAATAGATCAATTGGAAGGCTGAAATGAATGTTACAATTTGTAGACAAATGTTTCTTTTTTGTGATGGAATCGAAAGAATTATGAGGTAAATGGGTGATAGCAATGAATACAGCTTGTTCACCATTTTTTCATAAATATAAAATGTAAGCGCTTTTCTTGTTGAAAAAAGCGGGGTTTGGGAGTATACTGGAATTATGATTTAGGCATAAAAGTTTAGTAGAATATTATTTTGTAAAGGAGCGTTTGGTGTGGGGGAGCATGAGATACGGTATTTTGTCATTCCGATGATTGTTGTTTTTATTCTGGGTATTGCTACTATTAGTGGACCTACTTTTCCGGTGTTTGAGTTTATGATTGTTGGACTCATAGCTGTTCTTATCGGAACTATATGCGGTTGGCTAGCTGTAGGAATTAAATTGCTTGTGAAACTACTCCAAACGTGGAAAGAACATCGCGCTGTAAAAAAAGTTATTGTCATTTCAAAAAGATAAATTACATACGTTCAAAACATTTTTCCTCTGGGGAGAAGTGTTTTTTTTTGTGCTTTAAATCACGTTTTTAGTTATAGGGAAAGAAATTAAAATGCTACCTTTTTACAGAAAAACTGCTACAATAAAATGGAGAAGAAGTAGCAAGGGAGGATATGGATGGCTACATTAGCTGATGTTGCAAAAAAAAGCAAATGTTTCTAAAATGACTGTTTCGCGTGTGATTAATCACCCAGACCAAGTTTCTGACGAATTGAAACAATTGGTGTATAGCGCAATGGAAGAGTTGGAGTATGTGCCTAATTATGCAGCTAGAGCACTTGTACAAAATCGAACACAAGTTGTAAAGTTTTTAATTTTAGAGGAGATTGATACGGTCGAGCCTTACTATATGAACCTTTTGACAGGGATAAGTAGGGAGCTCGATAAGCATTCCTATTCGTTGCAACTGGTGACACAAAAATCTAAAAATATTGGGCCGTATGATGGGTTGATTGTGACAGGAATGCGTGATTGCGAAATTGAGAAGGTGATTGCAGGGCTTGAAAAACCGGTGATTGCGTACGGGGAGAATAGGCGTGATATCGATGCTATTGACGTCGATAACCGAATGGGTGCCGAACTAGCAACAAAACATGTGTACGAGATTGGCTTTCGGCACATTATTTTTTTTGGTATTAATTTGTTGGAAGAGGAATTTATGCGTTCTAGGCTCACCGGCTATTCTGAAGTGATGAAAGAACATGATCTAACAGAGGAAAGTTATTTTATGAAAAATAGTTCGCGGGTTGCGGAGAAGAAGGCGCTAGATATTTTGCGTAAGGCTACTGAACCAATAGCGGTTATATGTGCATCAGATCGGATGGCGGTAGGCGTCATTCGGGCCGCGAATTTTCTGCACAAACGATTTGGGGAAAATATTGCAGTGACGGGATTTGACGGTGTTTTTCTAGATCGAATTTCTTCACCCAAAATTACAACCGTGCGTTCTCCCGTGATCGAGATGGGGGAGACGTGTGCACAGTTATTGCTGAAAAAAATTAATGAAGGTGGTGCAAAACAGGGTTCTATTTTGTTTCCACCAGAGCTAATTGTGAGGGGTTCAACGGTGATTGGGAGAGAGTAGTGGATAGGACAGAAGTGTTGGCGCGTAGGGGTAAATTCCTGCGCGTTTTGTTGCTGTGTTTGTGTTATGAGTATGTGTAGTGGGACATCAGTGGGTCTTATTATGTCTATTGGTTTCTTCCTGACAAGTACCTGTTTAGATGCGTCTTCCTGTGTAAACATTGCTTGTCCATTGTTCTCAAGATTGGTCTGGTGCCTCGTTCTCGAGTTCTGCGGTTAGTCGTGTAGGGTAATCTTGTTGGCGGGAATGCTTTGTTCTTTTACGTAGCCTAATTTCGCGATCTAGCTTCACGGGCTAGCTCCTCGAAAACTTCACGCCCTCCATAAAAAGCAAAAGCGGCTTTTTACTGCGGCCGCTCCAGTTTTTTTCGGAGCTGAACGAGCCCGTTCCGCTTTTCATTCTGTTACCGATAACAATCATAATTTGATTGTAAGTGTTTTCAAAGCATGCTAACTTGGAAGAAGATATTGAAGGAGGTTTTTAGTGATGGAGAAATCAGCAATTTATCACCAGCCATTTAGTTCGTATGCATATGGGTATGATTCAGAAACGCTACATATCAAGATTCGGAGTAAGAGGGGTGATGTGAAAGAGGTCACTTTGATTGCCGCAGATCCGTATCTGCACACAAAAGCGGGATGGTCGTCGAAGGAAACATCGCTTCGTAAGGTGGCAACAACGGAAGAGCACGACTATTGGTTTGTTGCCATAAAACCGGAGCAACGCAGGTTACAATACGGCTTTGTTTTGGTTGATACTAGCGGAGTAGATATTTTTTACGGAGGACGGGGTTTTTATGAAAATACATCTGAGAATCGCGCGATTATGGACTATTATTTCAAATTTCCTTTCTTGCATGAGTCGGAAGTTTTTAAAGCACCAGAGTGGGTGAAGAAAACGATTTGGTATCAGATTTTCCCAGAGCGCTTTGGCAATGGTAATCCTGACCTTTCACCGGAAAATGCGTTGCCGTGGGGAAGCAAAGATCCTGGACGTGATGACTTTTTTGGTGGAGATATAGAGGGTATTATCCAACATCTGGATTATTTAGTAGAGCTTGGCATTAACGGTATTTACTTGACACCTGTATTCGAGGCGTCGACGAATCACAAGTATGACACGCTCAATTATTTTGAAATCGATCCGCATTTCGGTGACAAAGAGACATTCCGCAAACTTGTAAAAGAAGCGCATAACCGCGGTATTAAAATAATGCTTGATGCTGTTTTTAATCATATTGGGGATAAATCTCCGGAATGGCAAGATGTGCTTGAAAATGGTTCTGAATCCAGGTTTGTAGACTGGTTTCACATTCATTCATTCCCAGTAACGCCAGGTGAAAATGGTAATATTGAAGGCGAAAATACGCTCTCTTTCGATACGTTCGCATATACGATGCACATGCCGAAATTAAATACAACTAACCCGGACGTACAGAAGTATTTGCTTGATATTGCAACGTATTGGGTTCGCGAATTTGACATCGATGGTTGGCGCTTAGACGTTGCTAATGAGGTGGATCACGCCTTTTGGAAGGAATTTAATAAAGCTGTGCGCACCGAAAAAGAAGATATCTACATCCTTGGGGAAATTTGGCACGATTCTTGGGCTTGGTTGCTTGGAGATGAGTTCGATTCTGTGATGAACTATCCTTTCACGCAAACAATCATTGAGAATTTTGTAGAAGAGCGTATTAAGCCAACGAAAATGGTATCTGGAATTAATGAACAGTTGATGCGCTATCAAGAGCAGGTGAATCATGTGATGTTTAATATGCTTGATTCGCATGATACGGCTCGTCTATTGACGCGATGTGAGGGGGATAAAGAGAGGGCAAAACTAGCGCTAGCTTTCATGTTTGCACATACCGGTTCTCCGTGTATCTATTATGGGACTGAAATTGGCATGGATGGTGCGGATGACCCGCTTTGTCGTAAATGTATGGAGTGGGATGAGGCGAAGCAAGATAAAGAAATGCTAGCCTTCATGAAGAAATTAATTGCTTTTCGCAAAGTGAATCAAGAGATACTGACGTATGGTAACTTAGAATGGCATGTTGTTGATGATATAAATCGGATTGTAACATTTTCAAGGACACTAGGCGTCAAGCGCTTGATCTTCCTTTTCAACCAAAGTGAAGTAGTGCAACGCATTGAAAAATCGGATCTTGGTATTCAAACTGAACTTCGAAATGTTTGGACGGATGAAACTGTTACAGACATTCAGGTAGCAGCGAAATCATTTACCATTCTAGAGAGCTAATATCCCTTTCACAAACTTACAAGGCGCGGTAACAGGGCCCGATTTCCAGGATAACACTTACCCCTGTTACCACCACCCAAGTCATACCAATAATCCTGTTATCGGTAACACGGAAATAAATCTTGAAAACGTTTTCGTTATCAGCCATAATGACTACAGAGGTTAACCTGTTTCACAATGCTTTACCAAAGAATAAAATAGGGCGTGGAGAAGGAATGCACAGACTATGATTGATAAGTTGTGCATGGATTTTCCAAAAGAGGAGGAAAAAAGGTAATGAGTTCATTCAAAAAGTTTAGCTTATTAGCAATGGTTTTGGTAATTGTAGCAAGTCTTGCAGCATGTGGTAGCGGCAGCTCATCAAAAGATAGCAGTTCGGATAGCAGTAAAAAAACATTGACGGTTTCCGTTGATGAAGGCTATGCAAAATATATTGATAAAGTGAAATCTAAATTCGAAAAAGATAACGACGTAACAATTAAAAGTAGTTAAAAAAGATATGTTCGAAACACTGGAAGCATTGCCACTAGATGGTCCAGCGGGAACAGCGCCAGACGTAATGATGTCAGCGTATGACAGAATCGGTAGTCTTGGACAACAGGGACATTTAGCTGAAGTGAAATTGGGAAATAAAGATCAACTTGATGATAATGATGTGAAACAAGTGACGATTGACGACAAAATATACGGTGCACCAGCAATCATTGAGACACTCGTGCTGTATTACAATAAAGATTTACTAGACAAAGCCCCAACGACTTTTAAAGAACTAGAAGCGTTAACAAAAGATCCTCGTTTTAATTTTGAAACAGAAAAAGGAAAATCAACAGCCTTTCTTGCTAAATGGACAGATTTCTATTTCTCATATGGTCTGCTAGCGGGTTATGGCGGCTATGTATTTGGTGATAACGGCACGAATCCGAAAGATATTGGTCTGAATAACGAAGGTTCTATCGAAGGAATTACGTACGCAACGAAATGGTTCCAAACTTATTGGCCAAAAGGAATGCAAGACAATAAGAGCGCGGATGACTTTATCCAAGATCAGTTTATAAAAGGTAAAGCGGGCGCCATCATCGGTGGACCTTGGTCAGCAGCCAGCTATAAAGAAGCGAAATTAAACTATGGTGTTGCAGAAATTCCAACACTTGATAATAACAAGCCTTATTCGCCATTCGCTGGTGGTAAAGGTTGGGTTATCTCGAATTACTCTAAAAACAAAGACGTAGCTCAAAAATGGGTAGACTACTTGACGAACACAGATAATCAAAATACATTGTACGAAATGACAAATGAAGTGCCGGCAAACCACGAATCACGTGATACAGCCGCGGCTAAGAAAGACGAATTATCAACAGCGGTTATTGCACAATACGCGAATGCACAACCAATGCCAAACATTCCGGAAATGGCCGAAGTTTGGACGGGTGCTGAGAACTTAATGTTTGACGCAGCATCGGGTAATAAAACGCCAAAACAATCTGCAAACGACGCTGTCAAAGTAATCTCAGACAATATCGCTCAGAAATATCAAAAATAAATAAAAAGAAAGTTTGGGAGATGGGAGGCTTTATTCCACTCCCAAGCTTTAAGATAGGGAGATAACACGATGAATAATGAACCAATTAAAAATGTTCGTAAGGCGACGCTGTTATCGATCATTCCAGGACTCGGACAATTTTATAACGGGCAAATTTTTAAAGGTGTGGTTTTCATCGCCGTTTTTATTGCCTTTGTTATCGAATTTATTGCAGTTGGTATTAATGCATTTATTGGTCTTATTACGCTCGGATCAATTCCAGGTGTAGATCACTCGTTGTTCCTGATGATTGAGGGAACGCTTCAACTGATTGTTACTGTCCTTTTTATCGGCTTTTATATTATTAATATATTTGATGCGAGGCGGGTAGCAATAACGTGGAACTTGGGAGAAACAGTTAATACAAAAACGATCGATATTCTAAAAAATATGGTGGAGAAAGGTTTTCCATATCTTTTCACGCTACCTGCATATCTTGTGATGACATTTGTTATCATTTTTCCAGTACTGGTCACGCTATTTATGGCATTTACGAACTATGATTTTTATCACATTCCACCAGCGAACTTAATTGACTGGGTCGGTTTCAAGAATTTCTTTAGTATCTTTTTCTTGAGCTCATATCGCGATACATTCTTGAGTGTATTCTCGTGGACGCTCATTTGGACACTTTGCGCAACAACGTTACAAATTATAATCGGTGTTTTCACGGCTGTTGTTGCCAATCAAAATTTCATCAAAGGAAAGCGCCTTTTCGGAGTTGTTTTCTTGCTTCCGTGGGCAGTACCAGCTTTTATCACGATCATGAGTTTTTCTAACATGTTCAATGACAGCATCGGTGCAATTAATATGCAAGTTATCCCACTTTTAAATCATCTGCCGTTTGTGGATATTCCATCGCTTGCTTGGAAAACAGACCCGTTCTGGACAAAAGTAGCCTTAATATCTATTCAAGGATGGTTGGGATTTCCATATATCTACGTTATGGTTACCGGGGTTTTACAAGCAATTCCTGGTGAACTATACGAAGCCGCAAAAATTGATGGTGCCAGTGCCATTTCGCGTTTCCGCAAAATTACAATGCCGATGATTCTTTTTGTGACGGCTCCTGTATTTATTACACAGTATACATTTAATTTCAATAACTTCTCTATCATCTACCTATTTAATGAAGGTGGACCTGGAAGTGTCGGTGCAGGTGCTGGCTCAACGGATATACTTATTTCTTGGATATACAAGTTAACAACTGGGACCTCGCCACAGTATGCGGTTGCAGCGGCGGTTACGCTCCTTATATCGATTGTTGTTATTTCTGTATCTATGATTGCGTTTAAGAAAACCAATGCCTTTGGTAATGAAGGGATGATGTAGGATGAAGTCGTTTTTTTAAAGATCAACGGACAACGAATTTCTTAACAAAATTTTTCACGTACTTCTTTTTGATAGGTTTAACGATTGTCATTTTATATCCGATTTTGATTACAGCATCATCGGCGTTTAAACCTGGCAATATTGCAGCATTCACACTAGAATGGAGCGATAATTGGACGCTTAATAACTTTGCGAGACTTTTCAATGACACATTGTATTTAGACTGGTATCGTAATACGTTGATTATTGCAGTTACAACGATGATTTTCCAAGTTGCGATTGTGACGATTGCGGGCTATACGTATAGTCGTTACCGTTTCAAAGGACGTAAAAATAGCTTGATTTTCTTCTTGATTATTCAAATGGTGCCGACAATGGCTGCTTTAACCGCTTTTTATGTGTTAGCAATGCTTTTAGGCGCGTTAGATCAATTCTGGTTCTTAACATTGATTTATATTGGCGGCGGAATTCCGATGAACATTTGGCTGATGAAGGGCTATTTCGACACAGTGCCGCGCGATTTGGATGAATCTGCGAAGCTTGATGGTGCAGGTCATTTCCGGATTTTTGGTCAAATTATCTTGCCGCTAGTTCGGCCGATGATTGCGGTACAAGCTTTGTGGGCGTTCATGGGACCGTTTGGAGATTTCCTTTTGGCAAAATTTCTACTACGGACACCGGAAAATTTGACAATTGCTGTTGGCTTGCAGAGTTTTATTGCGAATCCGCAACAACAAAAAGTTGCACTATTTGCTGCAGGTGCTATTTTAGCGGCTTTACCGATCTGTTTATTGTTCTTCTTCCTACAAAAGAACTTTGTGTCGGGACTTACGGCCGGCGGAACCAAAGGCTAGTGATGGGAGCTTAGTGTTGGAGTTGTTCGCATACTATAGCTTATGCTCCTATGTGCGGGCAAAGACTTGGGATCTGTTTGTCGCCTTTCGGAAGTTTGATTTTGGCCTTTGTTTTGAAAGAAGGTTTTATTTGTTAAAGTTTTCCTTGGGGTGCTATGATAGCTTTGAGGATGAGATTTTTAGATTGTGATGTGATGAGTTATGAAGCGTGGGTTTCCGATGAGTTATTTTTGGGGAATGTGCTCGCCAAAGCGAATGTTTGCTAATCGAACGTCGTTTGGATGGGGAAAGTTGATATTTATATTTGTGTTTTTGACGGCTTGTTTGTTGATCCCAGTGTCGCTTCATTTTGCGAAGCAGGATTCGTTTGATTTGGAGTCGTTGATGCCAAATATGATGCAGCAGGTGGATGAGGCTTTTGTAAGTGAGGTTACGGCCAGTTATGCGCTACAAAATGGAACGCTTTCGGGACAACCGAGTGAGACGAGGCTTGAAAATAAGAGCGGTATCGCGATGGTTAACCTGGCGAATTCGGATAGACCAGATGCGAAAAATATGCTTGTTTTAGGAAAAAATAGTATGGAACTTCGGGATAGCTCAGGATATGCGTTCACGGTGAAGTATACGGATGACGCGAGTCTTGAGGGAATTACGAGTCCGACGGATATGCAGGCGTGGATTAGTGGACAGTGGTATGTGCAGAACAAGGCGTTTGTATTTTTGACGATGTCCGCGATGCTTGGTTCGGTACTTTTCGCGAGTAGCCTCATGTTGACGCTGTTTGCGGCTCTGTTTATTTGGTTTACGAAGCGAAATCAGATGTCGGAAATAGGTTCTTACAAAGAGGCACTGTCATTGACGTTGCTCGCGCTTGGATTACCAACGCTTTTTGCTACTGTGATCGGGTTGATTTATTTTGATGTGACGGTGATGATGGCGGTTCAGTCGCTTGGCATGGTGCTGATGATTGCATTCACCTTCATTAAGACGCGTTTTAGACAGACGGATGATATTTTGGAATTGGGGGGACGAGCAGGATGATGCAACGCTTATTTGAAATTGATGAATGGAAATTAAGATCTAGAAGTGTAGAGAAAGAGGCGAAACGATTACAGGAAAGTCTGACTTCACTTGGAAATGGCTATATGGGGATACGCGGCAATTTTGAGGAGCGATATTCTGGGGATACGCACCAAGGCACGTATATTGCGGGTGTTTGGTACCCGGATAAAACGCGTGTTGGTTGGTGGAAGAATGGCTACCCTGATTATTTTGGAAAAGTGATTAATGCGCTTAATTTTATCGGTATTGATGTGGAAATAGATGGCGAAATACTGGACTTATTTAAGGATAAAGCGACGGATTTTGTATTGGAATTGGATATGAAAACAGGGATTTTGCGCCGTTCTTTCAAGGTTACGAAAAACGGGAAGGCATTCTTCGTGGAAACGGAGCGCTTTCTTAGCATTGTGAAACAAGAACTGTGCTTGATTCGCTATCATGTTACCGCGTTGGATGCGGATGCAATCGTGACTTTAACGCCTTATATCGATGGGAATGTGACGAATGAGGACGCGAATTATGATGACATGTTTTGGTTGGAAGTGGCGCAAGAGGCAAGTGAAAACAAGGCAACCATTGTGACCAAGACGATTGAGAACAATTTTGAGATTCCTCGGTTCAAGATTGCAGCTTCGATGGAATCACGCGCAGAAAGTGCAAGTGAGACTGCAGCTGAAGCGTCAAAACTTTATGTGGAAAATAAATATCGATTTACGGTGACAAAAGGAAAAACAGCAAAATTGGAAAAACGTGTGGCGGTTGTGACTTCGCGAGATTATGCGGAGCAAGAATTAGCGCCGAGCTCACAGCGGATTTTGGATGATTTAGAAGGTTTAGATTACGAGATGTTGCGTCTAGAACATGTAACTGCTTGGCGTGAGCGTTGGAAAAAAGCGGATGTGTTGATTTCGGGAGATGACGCGGCACAACAAGGGATTCGCTTTAATATTTTCCAATTGTTTGCGACGTATTATGGTGAAGATGCGCGTCTTAATATTGGGCCAAAGGGCTTTACGGGTGAGAAGTATGGTGGTGCGACTTACTGGGACACAGAGGCGTTTGCTTTGCCGCTTTATTTATCACTAGCGGACAAGAACGTATCGCGTAATTTATTGCAATACCGTCACGATCAATTGGATGGTGCAAAGATTAATGCGCGTAAAATTGGCATGAAGGGTGCGCTTTATCCGATGGTCACGTTCACTGGTGTGGAGTGTCATAACGAATGGGAGATCACATTTGAGGAGATTCATCGGAACGGCGCGATTGCCTATGCGATTTATAATTATACAAATTATACAGGGGATAGCTCCTATTTAGAAAATGAAGGCATGGATGTGTTGACTGAGATTAGTCGTTTTTGGGCGGATCGGGTGCACATGTCGGAACGATTGGATAAGTATATGATTCATGGTGTGACAGGGCCTAATGAATATGAAAATAATGTTAGTAATAACTGGTATACAAACTACATTGCGACATGGACATTGCGCTACACAATCGAATCGCTTGCGAAAATAACGCCAGGTAAAAAAGCGGAACTACAAGTTTCTGATGCTGAAATCGATCTGTGGCAGGATATCATTGATAACATGTACTTTCCGTATGATGAAAAGTGGCAAATATTTGTGCAGCATGACACATTCTTGGATAAAGAGTTGCGCTCAACGGATACATTGACAGAAGCAGATAAGCCAATTAATCAGAACTGGTCATGGGATAAAATTTTGCGGTCATGTTTTATCAAACAGGCAGATGTGCTACAGGGAATTTATATATTCGGTGATGAATTTGATTTTGAGACGAAGCAGCGAAATTATGAATTTTACGAACCGTTGACTGTGCATGAGTCAAGTCTTTCACCGGCAGTTCATACGGTGTTAGCCGCGGAAATTGGGCGTGAAGACAAAGCTGTCGAAATGTATAATCGAACGGCACGTCTGGATCTGGATAACTATAATAACGATACGGACGACGGACTGCACATCACTTCGATGGCGGGTAGTTGGATCGCGATTGTACAAGGCTTTGCAGGAATGCGTACCTATCAGGAACGCCTGTCATTTGCACCATTCCTACCGAAAACATGGACGAAATACGCTTTCAAAATTAACTATCGTGATCGCCTCATCGAAGTTTCGGTGAACGCGAAAACGGTACGCCTTGAATTACTCGATGGTGCGCCACTAGAGCTAGATTTATTTGGTGAAGCTGTGCAGTTAGTGGATAAGTTAGAAAAACATGATTACCATAAATAGTACGAGAGGGGGCTCCAAAGGGGGTTCCTTTTCGTGTTTATACAAGGCAGTCGTCACACGATTTTCTTAATTGTATTCAAATTTAATTAGGAAATACTTGGTTTTTCTTGCTTCTTTTTGGAGATAGCGACTTCTTTATAAATTCTTAAACAATTTCCGTGGCACAAATCTTTTTCCACCTCCTATTCTGTGCTATAATGGCAAGTATAAGCAATTTTCATACGCTTAATAATGGAAGCAGCAAAGGAACACGAACCTTGCTTTTTTGAAAACGGAGGCGAATTTATGACCATTCCAGACGGATCGATTTTGCATTATTTGGCAAATGTAATTGATATTTTAGTAGTATGGTTCGTTATTTATAAAGTGATTATGCTGATTCGCGGAACGAAAGCGGTACAGTTATTAAAAGGTATTTTTATTATTGTGGTTGTAAAGATCGTCAGCAGTTTCCTAGGATTACAGACGGTGGAATGGATTACCGATCAGGTGTTAACTTGGGGTTTCTTAGCTATTATTATTATTTTTCAACCCGAATTACGCCGAGCGCTAGAAACACTCGGGCGTGGTAGTTTCATCTCGAAAGCAGGGACTAAGCGTGAGAAAGAGCAACAACATCTGATTGATGCCATTGAGAAATCTGTCAGCTACATGGGCAAGCGTCGTATTGGCGCCCTTATTTCTATTGAACGTGGAACGGGGCTCGATGATTATATCGAAACAGGTATTTCAATGGACGCGGATATTTCTTCGCAGCTTCTAATCAATATTTTTATTCCGAATACACCGCTACACGATGGAGCAGTTATTATAAAAAATAATAAAATCGCAGCAGCAGCAGGTTATCTGCCATTGTCTGATAGCCCGTTTCTCTCAAAGGAACTCGGTACAAGGCATAGAGCTGCACTTGGTATCAGCGAAGTAACGGATTGCTTAACTGTTGTCGTTTCCGAAGAGACCGGTGGCATTTCGATCACAAAAGGCGGCGAACTTTTCCGCGAAGTAACACCAGAACGTTTACATGAAATTTTAGAGTTTGAGCTCGTTGTACCGATGCAGAAGAAGCCGTCAATTTTCAGCAAATGGAGAGGGGGCGGTAAGGAATGATGGATCGTATTTTAACCAATAAATGGTCTGTAAGAATCATTTCTCTCATCTTTGCAGCAATCCTGTTTACATCGGTTACATCGGCTACTGGCAACAATTCATTAACTACGACAGAAGGTGTGTATGTCGATGTTATCAACAATGTACCGGTAGAAGTCTACTATGACAAAGACAACATGAATGTCACCGGCGTACCAGATACGGTTGATGTGACGGTTAGTGGCTCGAAAGGTCTCGTGCAGCTCGCGAAAACCCAAGCAAATCTCATTGCCTACATCGATCTGACTAACGCAAAAGTTGGGACACAGAGCGTCAAAATAGAAATCAAAGGCTTATCAGATCGTTTGAAAGGAACGGTCAATCCACCAACTGCCAAAGTCACACTCGCAGAAAAAGTCACGAAAAAATATTCGGTAGAAGTGGAATTAAATAAATCGGTGATTGCAGACGGCTATGAGGCAGGAAGTATCAAAACTGATCCAAAGAAAGTCTCTATTACCGGATCGAAAGAAATACTCGACCAAATCGCCTATGTAAAAGCAACGGTATCTAATGAGAAAGATCAGACCAGCGACTTTACAACGAAAGCTACAATCAGCGCTTTTGATGTGAATTTAAATAAACTCGACGTCGAAATCGATCCAGAAGAAGTTGAGGTCACCGTTCCAGTTTCAAAAATAGGTAAAACCGTACCATTACGATTCCAACAAAGTGGCAACCCAGCAGATAAAACCGTAACGATTACAAGTATCACATCTGAAGATGAGAAGGTTACCGTGATTGGTAGCGAGGCTGATGACTGACAAGGTGGAGCAAATCACGATTCCAATTGATGTCACGCAAGTTACGGAGGACAAAACACTAGAGGTCCCAGTCCCAGTTCCAACTGGCGCAACATCGGTCACCCCTACTTCGGTAAAAGTAAAGATAAAAACTGGAAAAAAGCAGAATGACCAGAGTTCCAATGAGCCAAGTGAGAGCACTGGTCAGCCAACGAATAAAAGTCCGAATGTAACGGAACCAGATACACCGACGAAAGATGCAGAAAAAGACACGGATAAACAAGATGATTCAGCAGATCAAGACGCTTCCACAGGACAAAAGTCGACGGAATTTAAAGATGTTCCAATCAGTATTATTGGACTCGTTCGTTCTGAAACCTACAACACAGAATACTTGGACCCCAAAAGTGGGAAAGTGAGCATCATAATAAGTGGCATCAAGAAAGATATCGATGCATTGGGACGAAATGATTTTAATATCGTTGCCAATATGTCGAATTTACAAGACGGGACACATACCATTCCACTCACAGTTCATGGATTAGCATCAAATTTTACATTTACACTATCACAGTCTAAAGCAGAAATACAGGTCACCAAAAAAGTTGCAGATGCATCAGACCAGATTTCTAATTAATTTACAGCCCGATGAATATCGCATTATATGGCAGTTCATCGGGCAATTACATACGAATAGGTGTAAAAAAGATTAAAAAAAGGTATAATGAATAGATACACGGATCAAAAATTGTGACACAAAAGATTGGTCTCCACTAGGAATGAAAAACGAAATGAAGCAGACATTAATAAATCAGCGTGACCAACCTCTTAATTAAGAAGGAGCGAATTATAAAATGGGAAAATATTTTGGTACTGATGGTGTTAGAGGAATAGCAAATAAAGAGTTATCTCCAGAATTGGCATTTCGCTAGGAAGATTTGGAGGATATATACTAACAAAACACGTTGGGGAACATCCAAAAGTTTTAGTAGCCAGAGATACAAGAATCTCGGGTGAAATGTTAGAGTCTGCTTTAATCGCAGGTCTCGTATCCGTAGGAATTGAAGTTATGCGTCTAGGTGTAACCTCGACACCTGGTGTCGCTTATTTGACAAAAGCACAAGGTGCAGCAGCGAGCGTTATGATTTCCGCATCACACAATCCAGTAGAAGATAACGGTATCAAATTTTTTGGTTCCGATGGTTTCAAACTATCCGATGACCAAGAGTTAGAAATCGAAGCCTTACTTGATGGCGGAAGCGATGAGTTGCCACGCCCGAGTGATGCCGGATTAGGAACAGTAAGTGACTATTTTGAAGGTAAGCAGAAGTATTTACAATATCTAAAACAATCTGTAGAAGGCAACTTTTCAGGTTTACATGTGGCATTAGACTGTGCACACGGTGCTACATCATCGCTTGCAACGCATCTATTTGCCGATCTTGACGCAGATACAAGCTCTATGGGTGCATCACCAAATGGACTTAACATCAATGCAGACGTGGGCTCCACACACCCTGAAAAACTTGCTACATTTGTGAAAGAAAAAGAAGCACATGTTGGCCTTGCATTCGATGGTGATGGCGACCGTGTCATTGCAGTGGATGAGAACGGTGAAATTGTCGACGGTGATAAAATCATGTTTATCTGTGCAAAACATTTAAAAACACAAGGTCGTTTAACCAATAATACAATCGTATCTACAGTAATGAGTAATCTAGGTTTTTATAAAGGCCTGGATGAACTAGGAATTAAAGCAATACAAACCGCAGTAGGGGATCGTTACGTGGTAGAGGCCATGCGTGAAGGAAGTTATAGTCTTGGTGGTGAACAATCTGGCCACATCGTATTCCTAGACTACATTACAACAGGCGATGGTTTATTAACAGGTATTCAATTAGTCAATGTAATGAAAGAAACCGGGAAAAAGCTATCCGAGTTAGCAGCAGAAATGCAAACCTTCCCTCAAAAATTAGTTAATATCCGCGTTACTGATAAAAATCATGTCACGGAAAATGCAAAAGTTCATGCAGCAATCTCAGCAGTGGAGGCAGAAATGAACGGAAATGGTCGCGTATTAGTTCGCCCATCCGGAACAGAGCCACTCGTTCGCGTCATGGTCGAAGCAGCATCTGCGGAAGACACAGAACGTTTTTGTGATAGTATAGCAAGTGTGGTCGTTTCCGAAATGGGTCTCTCGGCGGAGTAACAAGCACTCATCCCCGTCGTTAAGCCTCTGCCTTGGTTTTCGGATTTTCGGTGACGAGTCAAAGTTTTAGGGATGAAGGCAAGTGAAATTAAGGGTAAGCGAGCAGTTTTTGCTCGCTTTTCATTTGTGGGGAGGTTTTTTTGTGAAGAAATATAAGATTATTTTGCTTACTATTGCCACGCTAGCTCTTTTTATTGTCGGTGTGCAGTTGATTGTGGATACGCATACGAAAAATCTGGCGGATACGAAAGCAGAGGCGAATCAGCAAGTGATGCGCAATATTACAAACACGCAGATGAAGTCGATTTTGGCAGAGAAGAAGACGGGGTATGTTTATATTGGACGCCCGACTTGTCCTGATTGTGAGCCGTTCCGTAAGAAGCTTGTTGGAGCGCTGAAGGAAACAGAGCGCCAGGCTTTTTATTACAATACGGATAAGGCTAGGGAGGCTGATAAGAACTATACAGCGATTATTAAAGAAATGGGTGTCAGAGTGGTGCCAACGCTTATTTATTACACACGGGGCCTGGAAACGGACCGTTATAAAGGAGATCTCGACGATCAAGCGCAAATCAAAACCTGGCTTGAAAAACAAAAATAGAGTGTCAAACATATCGCTGAGCTTGTTCAGTTCTATGTTTGGCACTCTATTTATTTTGGTGAATTAGTCTGTAGTCCGAGGCGTGCGGTGTATTTCCAATTGCTCACGAAGCTTCAGAATGTCCAAAATGACAGTTGGCTTTGGTTTCAGTCTGATAATGCCTTGCTCTCGTAATTTTTGAAGCTCTACGTTCGCGCGTGTTCTTGGGACTTGTGAAACTAGGGCAAGATGGTTTTGCGTGATGCCGCGCGGAAAACTAATACCATCATCTGTCTTGATTCCGACTGTGTTCGCAATGTAAAGCAATGCCGAAATAAGTCGGCGACGAGGATCATGGTGGGCAATTTCAACAAGGGCATTACGCTCGTGTACTTGACTGTAACCATCAAAGTACAAGAACCAAAAACCGTCTGAGTCTGTTTGGAAAAGGCGAAGAATATCATTTCGGTTGTAAATTCTGATTTTTGTATCTCGCAAAGCAGTTACATTAAATTGAAAAGGAGAATCTAACAAGAAATTAGCACTACCAAACCAAGTATTACTATTTAAAAAACGAGTAATTACTTGTAACTTATCTGAGTTTGTTACACTAAATGAAATAAGTCCAGAATCCACTATGTAAAAATGGGAATCTATTTTGCCTTCCTCCACAATGAGTTCATTTTTCTTGAAGCTCGCCGTCTTGTGTGGAATATCCAGTTCGGTTATCTTTTCAATTAACTTTTCTCCATTAAAATTTTTTACTAAGTCAGCTACATACATAATTTGATTTCCCCTTCTCTTTAACGATTGATCTTACTTCTTATTATAAAGATTTTTCAAAATAAAAAAAGTCATAAAGTATACTTTCGTAAAGAAAATTAAGTATAATATGTTACAGTTTTATGAATATGTTAAAAATATGCAACTTTATAGAGGAGTAATTGGAAAAATTAAACTGATTTTATAAAAGACGAATGTTTTTTCATTCCATCCATGAGAGTTGCAGAATAATTTGATCTTGGGCTAAGATTCCATTTTCCCAGATTGATTCAGAATAAGATGTAGTAAAATAATCTGGAACAATCTCGACCATTCGAAACCCAGCTTTTTGATAAAAAGCAAGTGCCTGAATACTCGAATTAGCTGTTTTGACGATCAAGTTTTTGCTACGTAATTGCTTTACATGGGAGATAGCATAATCTAAAAGTTGTTTTCCATAGCCTAGCCCTTGGTACTCTGCTAAAACAGCGATATTGACGATTTCTGAGCAATCTTCTTTATTTTGTATACAAACAACTCCGACTGTGTATTCCTCTTCTTCTATCAAGAAAACGTCAGATTGATAAAAGTAACGCTTAATCTCAGATATATTAGGATCTGCTAAAAGTAAGGCTTCATAGGGTATTATACCATACTCTACCCATTTCTTAATTTCCATGAAAGCACCTCCATCCTAATAGTAGCAATGATATCAAAAAAATACAATTAATATGGAAATTGCATAGTATTATAGGTTCAGGTTAATACTAATTGATTATGGATGATATTGTTTTGGCGATAATAGTGTTAATAAATCCATTATATGTAAAGAAAATGCTTACTTAGTTGATTTTTCCGGAAAAATGAACATAAATGCAATGTGATAGGAAATATAATGAAAATGTTCACAAAAAATTCACAAATAGAATCAACAATAATTAGTTCTTTTTTGCTATAATGGAAATATAGCCCATTAGGCTATGGTATACCTCAAGACCTAAAAATAAAAAGGAGTTGAATGACATGTCAGGACAAATTAGGATGAGCCCTGCGGAACTTCGCGATCGTTCAAAAACATACGGTCGTAAAGGACAGGACATCGAACAAATTTTAAGAGAGTTAGAACAATTACAAGAACAATTACGCAGTGAGTGGGAAGGGGAAGCGTTCCGCAAATTTGATGATCAATTCCAGCAATTGAAACCCAAAGTAACGGATTTCTCCAATTTGATGCACCAAATCGAACAGCAATTAAGCAAAACAGCAACAGCGGTGGAAGAAAACGATGCGAATTTATCGCGCAATTTCGGATTGAATTAAAGCGTTACCAACTGCATAAAGTACATAATACATCTTTGTGCAGTTACCGATGAGGTCGTACATTGTGATGTGCGGCCTTTTTAATTTGATTAAAAGGAGATGGAAGAATAATGTCAGGACAAATTAGAATGAGCCCTGCGGAACTCCGCGATCGCTCGAAAACTTACGGCCGTAAAGGGCAAGATATCGAACAAATCTTAAGAGAATTAGAGCAATTACAAGAACAATTACGCAGTGAGTGGGAAGGGGAAGCGTTCCGTAAATTTGATGATCAATTCCAGCAATTGAAACCCAAAGTAACGGATTTCTCCAACTTGATGCACCAAATCGAGCAACAACTGGCTAAAACAGCAAATGCAGTGGAAGAAAATGATGCGAATTTGTCTCGCAATTTTGGATTGAACTAAGAAATATTAGATGCTGGGGCTATTTTTTAGCCTCAGTAATATAGTAAACGCTTCATTTGGAAATTCGAAGTTGGGAGACTTCTTACATAAATAAAGCAACGGGAGTGGATATAGGTGAAAAAAATAAAGTGGAGTGTGTTGGCTTTTTTAGTGCTGGCTTTGCTTCTTTCGGCTGGAACGTCTTACTTGGCGTTGGAACAAAATGCGGCTAAGAAAGAAAATGGTATGCAAACGAAAAAAAAATGTCCATCGCGCTTGTCAATGAAGACATCGGAGTTAGGACGGATGACGGCGAGAAAATTGATTTTGGTGATAAATTTACAGCGAAAGTTTTGAAACAGACGGATCATAAATGGGCGACTACTTCTCGTGGATTTGCTGAAAATGGTTTGAAAAATCGGGTGTACGATATGATTATCTTTATCCCACAAGATTTTTCAAAAGCGGCGATGTCCATGACGTTGGAAAAGCCCGAGAAAGTGAAGATTTCTTATCGAATTAGTGAGACTGGAAATAAAGATGTAGCAGCAGAAGCTGAACGAGCGGCAGCGGCTGTACTAGAAGACTTTAATAGTCAGATTATTGATGTTTATTTTGCGAGTATTCTTACTAACCTTCATGGAGCGCAGGATAGTATAACAAAATTGGTCGACAAGGAAGAAACGTATGGTTCGATATATGATGCGCATGTTAATTCGCCATTATCTAACTATACGCAACAATTCAAAACGGTGCAGGATTACACGGTTATGTCTAAAGATAGTTTTAAAGGATTGCAGGATATTTTAAAAGGATTTGGAACAGGGCTCGCGGAAGGAACGAAAACGAACGAGACGTATTTTCAGTCTTTAGAAAAATTGGCGAAAAGTCAAGAAACGAATGCGCTTGTTTCAAAGTCGTTTGCTGAGCAGATGTCAGGAAACGATACAGCGATGTCAACGGCAGATGTATCGGAACAACTTTCTAATCTGAAAAGTTCTAATGATGCGATTTTCAAGCAGTTTCAGAAAATGGAAGAGGAACGGACATTATCGACTCAGGTAGATAGTGTACAGACATACCTAGATGCAGTGAGCGAGCAGGTTGCCATGATAAATACAGAGGTTACGACAAAAATGGGCGAAAGCTTGCGTGGAAGTGTGGAAGGGGACTTACTTAATTATATTTCGGATGAGGGGAATCGGAATATTACGCTAGATGATTTGACGGATAAGACGTTGAATAATCGCTTTAATGATGAAATTCAAAGATTAATGAAAGAGATTCCGAATTACGATGCTTATTTATTGAAAGATGATGCTAGCGCGGAGGAAAGAGCGGTTTTCAATGAGTTGCGGAATGTGATTGAAATCGCTAGAAGGTATATGAGTTCGAATGCAGGCGATTGGTCGGAGGGACTACTGGATAAGAAAAAAGAGTTTCCAAAATATGAAGCGGTCGAAAATGCAATTGATAAATTGAAACAGGAGAAGGTCGCTGGGCTTGGGACTCGTAATTTGGTTGACGGAAATTACTATATTTATACCTTTAGCCAAGATTTCCAGATTGAAAAATCGGGAGTCAAAGATAATACACAAAAATTAATTTTTAAACAGCCAGAAGGTTTTGCAGTGCCTAGTAGTGAAGCGACTTATTCTGTTAAGCTTACGAAAGAAGATGGCAGTTATGTATACAGTACAACTAACTATGATGAGGCAAAACAGGAGTGGACGATTGATATCGATCCAAGTGTGACGGACCCTGATGGATCGGGTGTTACAAACTTGGATTTGAATTTATCCATCGAATTGTATATTAAAGAAGAGGCGCTTACAAATACGGAAGGAACGGGATTTGATTTATTTGCTCCGATTAAGGTTGATGTGACAAATATCGAGACTAGGTTGGAAGTGGAAGAACCTGCGGACCCAGACAATCCACCTGATCCACCAGTTACTAATCCGGTAGAAGATAAAAACGTGAACATCGAATTAGGGCCGCAGTACATTATTACGACGCAAGAGCGAGATGATGCGATAAAAGAAATACACGATACGATTGGGGCTATTGAGAAAGAGACAACAATGTTAGCGGATAATGTGGCGGATTATGTCAAACCTTACTATAAATTATCTGAGCTCTTTAAGACGTATTACGGTATTGATGCTCGCGTTACGCCATTAGACTTAGACGGAAAATCATTGACGGAGTATGCAGCGGACAAGAAGAATTCCTACTACTATCAATTCAATATTGAAAATCGAATTGCAAGTATGGTAACGCTGATTACAGATAATGTCACGAATTTTATCCATCGGGATTTAGAAATTTTCCAGCAGCAAGTGGATGAGTCACAGACGCGGACGGCGATTACGAAAGAGAATGCGAATGTGTTATCGGAGCGTTTAACAGAAACAACGACACAGGCGGCGACTATGAATACGAGCGTTGCCCAAACGCTTGCAAATATAGAAGCATGGCGTAAAGTTAGCCTAGAGTTGCTTGAAAAAGGCGGCATCGTTGTGACGAATAGTGGCGATGAAAAGTCCGCTACTTTATCTTTGGGAAGTGAATTTGGCGCGTTACTATCGCAAAGTAAGTCATTGGCGGATTCTTCAAAAACGAATCTTAACTCGGCGGATAATGTATACAAAACATTTGATGCTATTGATAAACAAGCGAAGAACATCCAAAACAGCGGTTTAGGCATTGTAACGCAAGCGCAAAAACTATCGGCAAATATGGCGAATAAGCTAGGAACGGATCAGGAGTTTGCTTCTAATTTCGCGACTATGATGAAAAATAGTCGTGTTGGTGATCGCCAAAATGAAAATTTATATAGTTTTCTGAGTAACCCAGTCGAGAAAGTAAAAGGGGAAACGATTGCGGCGGGAGATACGTTTACACCGTACTTGATTGTTTTAGTTTGCTTTATTGTTGCTTTATTTACGGGTTATGTGATTGCGGCACAGGAGCGTAAACGTAAGCAAGAGGATGAGTTTTCTGAAGAAATGGCGTTGGCGTATCAAAATACACCGATTACGCTCATGACGGTTGGAATTGCCTTGATTGAGGGCGCGATTATTGGTGTTATTTCTGCTTACTTCTTGGAAATGAAAGGCGTTATTTTCGTTTCTTGGATGGGCGTTATTATGTTGGTTGTATTTGTTTTTGTAACGATTTCTACTTACTTGTTACGACAATTACGAATGATTGGGATGTTCTTGTTACTCGTTATTTTAGCGCTTTATTTATTCTTAACGGAGGCAGTTGGGCTTAAAATTGACCAAGATTCGATGTTAGCTACGATTCGTTCGTTGTCGCCATTGCAATATGTGGAGAACTTGTTGAATGGGTTTATGAGTCGCACAGATGATTGGCTTGTTCTGATGTATAGTCTGATTGGCGCGGCGGTAGTTGGTATAATCGTGAATTTATTCGTATGGCATCGGAGTAAGCAGGCAGGAGGAAACGACGATGAAGCATAAAAAAAGTATGATTTCTGCGATTCTGATGGGGACAATTCTTGCTATTCCTGTAGGTGTCTTTGCGGCGAATAGTGAAGATTCGTACCTTGGCGATGATGGGAAAATGGAAATGCAGTTGGACCGGGCGACAAAAACGATTGACGAGAAGAACACGGATATGGATACAGAGCAAACGGAGCTTGAAAAAATGGGAATCACGTTATTCACGCCTGAAGCTGAGAAAAATGCTGCGGAGATAAAGGCGCAAGAAAAGAAACAAATGGATGATGTAAAAGCTGCTCTGTTTACTGGGGAATCAAAAAAAGATAATTCCGTGCAAGTGATGAAAGCTTCTTTGTTTTCTGAGGCAGAGGAAGTAGCGGGGCAAAATGAAGCGACGGAAGTAGGTCAAGATGTGCCAGAAAAAACGAATAAGACGATTTGGTGGGTTCTATCGGGTATTGTTTTGGCTGTAGGCGCGTTGCTTTATATGGTTGTTCGGAAAGTATGGGAATAAGGAGAGGGAGATAGAGATGGCACAAGATACGCATATTAATGTGACGATCAATTTTACGAAGTGGGGTGGGCGGATTCACGATTTGCGAATCCCGAAGCACCAACCGGTCAAGGCATTGCTACTGAATTTGGTAGAGACGTTAAAGTTGTCGCAGCCGAACATGTCGCATTGCGCGATTAAGGTGGCTAATAAAGAACTATTGTTGACAGATGATGATAAGTTGACGGATTTTCAAATTACAGACGGGGACATCATTGAAATTTTATAAAAGGGAGATTTGAGACACATGATAACGAGGGAAATAATGGTAGATTCGATGGAATATAATTTTCAGGTGGATGGGACGACTTGGCAGGTTGATTTTTCGAAGTCACAAACGAAGGTGAAGGATATTCGTCAATTGGCTTTGTTGAAGGAGAATTCGACCTTTTTTGTACCGGCTTCTTTTGAGGATAAGGGCGATGCGTTATCGTTCCAATTCGATACAGCTGGAAAAACAACATGGGATGAGCTGTATGGACTTGATCGGAATGAGAAGTTACGAGCGATTGGTAATGTAGCACGTTTCGCAGAGTTGTTGAAGACGCGATTTACGTTCTTCTTACATCCAGAAAATATGGTTTTTGATGTGAATCAAATGCCGTTTTTAGTGTATCGTGGGATTCGTGATGTGTTGCCGCCGTATACGATGACGGACGAGAAGTTTTTGAAGCAGTATAAGTGTTTGATTGTGGCGCTGTTTTCGAAAAAGTACGCGTTTGATGAGTTGATTTCGGGATCGCTTGATAATGCGAAGGGGACGAGTTTTGATCGGAGTATTATTGAGGCGAAGGATTTAGCGGCAATTGAGGAGATTTTAGCGGAGAGTTATGCGAAGGAAACGGCGGCTGTGAATCGGAAAATGACGCTAGTGCAACGGAAGAATTATCGTTTGTTTAAAGGGCTTACGATTGGATTTATTATTGCGACGCTTGTTCTGGCGGTTCCGGTTGCTTATTTTGCTTTTGTGAAAGTGCCATTTCAAGAGACATTGCTGAGCGCGAATGAGGCGTTTATTGCGGATGATTATGGAAAAGTGACGGAAACGTTGCGTGATGTGGATCCAGAGAAGTTACCACAAGCGAGCAAATTTGAATTGGCGAAATCGTATGTGGAAAGCGCGAAACTGAGCGATGTTCAGAAGAAGACGGTGCTACAAAAAACAACGCTAAAATCACCGGAAGAGTATTTATTGTACTGGATTTATGATGGACAGGCGGAACTTACGAAGGCCAATGATATCGCGCTAACGATGAAAGATAATGATTTGCAGGTTTACAATT
The DNA here is from genome assembly GCF_000525835.1 of Listeria grandensis FSL F6-0971. Taxonomy (GTDB): domain Bacteria; phylum Bacillota; class Bacilli; order Lactobacillales; family Listeriaceae; genus Listeria_A; species Listeria_A grandensis. The sequence goes on along the minus strand of NZ_AODD01000009.1, from coordinate 43,791 downwards.
TAGCAAGACAGATTGAGCAGTTGGATGCTAATACGGAAATGAAGGCTTCTACGCGAAATGAGGAACAGGAAGCGCTCAACGACAAAATCAAGAAGGTAAAAGAGAACGAAGCGAAGTTAAAAGAAGAGATGGCGAAAGAGGAAGCCAATCAAAAAGAACAAGACAAAGCGCACGCAACTTCGGAGGTAGAATAAGATGGAGAAGCAGCTACTGACGATTAGTTATGGCAACCAGTTACATAAGTGCCAGTTAGATCCGAAAAAAGAGGTAACGATTGGCGGGGACTTGAGTCATACGGTGACCTATGATAACTTGGCGGATTCGTTGCAAGTGATTTGGAAAGAGGACGCGGAGCAATGGTTTTTAGGTGATTTGCCGCTTGCTTTGAATGAGCGTCTGAATTTGGAGACGTCTGACGGGGAGAAGATCCAGTTTTATTTGACGGAGGATTTGGCCGCGCAGGTTTTTGATACGACGACGAAATATTCGATTACATTTGGTGAGAAGGATTTTAATGATGTTGTGATTGCGGGCACGACGGCGGATTTGTTGTTTATTCGTGAGGAGCTTGGTGCGACGTTTAAATTGAATGTATATGGTGGGATTGTTTACCATAACTATTATCGTGTGGAATCGGAGTGCCTGTTGCAAGCCGGGGATCAGCTTTATTTTGATGGCGTGACAATTCGGGTTGGTAAGGAGGACATCGAGATTATCGCGGGAGATGGCCGTGTTCATGCGACGCTTGCGCAGTTGGTTGCGCCGGACAATGCTTTTAGTGCGGATTATCCGGATTATCACCGGTCACCGCGGATTATTTATCGTGCGCCGGAGACGAGTTTGACGATCGCGAAGCCGCCGGGCAAGCCTTCAAAACCAAGCGAGGAATTGATGAAAATTTTGATTCCGCCGCTGATTATGATTGCCATGTCGATTGTGATGATGTTTTTACGTCCGAATCCGATTTTCGTGTTGATGACGCTTGGGATGACGGGCGCGACGGTGATTTTCTCGGTGACTACGTATGTGAAAAATCGCAAAAAATATAAGGTGGACATGAAGGAACGTGACGCGAGTTATCGTCGTTATTTGAAAGACAAGACGTCGGAACTTCATGCTGCTGCAGAGGAACAGGCGCATTCGCTACATTATCATTTTCCAACGGTGACGGAGATTCGTGATATGGCGCTTTCTATTGATTCGCGGATTTATGAGAAGACGATGTTCCACCATGACTTTTTGCAGTATCGGGTTGGTACTGGGGAGGAGAATACGTCGTTTCAAGTGGAATTCCAAGAGGAGGAGTTCACGCAGGACAAGGATGAGTTGGTGGAGAGTGCAAAGGGTTTGAAGTCGCAGTATTATTCGGTGAAGGATGTGCCGATGGGGACGGATTTGATGAACGGGCCGGTTGGTTATATTGGGCACCGCGCGCTTGTGATTGAGCAGTTGCAGTTGATGGTGATGCAGACCGCGCTTTTCCACAGCTACTATGATTTGCAGTTTATTACGGTATTCCCAGAAGAGGAGAAGGAACAGTGGGACTGGATGCGTTGGTTGCCACACGCGAGTTTGCGTGATATTAACGTGCGTGGCTTTGTGTATCATGAGCGTTCGCGGGACCAGGTTTTGAACTCGTTGTACCAGATTTTGAAGGAGCGCAAGATGGCTTTGGAGGAAAAGGGCAACAAGTCGGAGCAGATGTACTTTTCACCGCATTATGTGGTGCTTGTGACGGACGAAAAACTGATGATGGATCACACGGTGATGGAATTTTTCAATGAGGATCCTAGTGAGTACGGGGTTTCGCTTGTGTTCGTGCAGGACGTGATGCAGAGTTTGCCGGAGCATGTGAAGACCGTTATTGATATTCGGGATGCGAAGAACGGGAATGTGATTTTGGAGCAAGGTGAGCTTGTGAATCGTGGCTTTACGCTGGATCATTTCCCTGCTGATTTTGATAAAGAGAGTGTGAGTCGTGCGTTGGCGCCGCTTAATCACTTGCAGAACTTGAAAAATTCGATTCCAGAATCGGTGACATTTTTGGAGATGTACGGTGTTGATCGCGTGGAAGAGCTTGGCATTAGCGCGCGTTGGGAGAAAAATGAGACGTATAAAAGCTTGGCGGTTCCGCTTGGTTTGCGTGGGAAAGACGATATTGTCAACCTGAATTTGCATGAGAAAGCGCATGGTCCGCATGGTTTGGTCGCGGGTACGACGGGTTCTGGTAAGTCGGAGATTATTCAATCGTATATTATCTCGCTTGCCGTGAATTTCCATCCATATGAAGTCGCGTTCCTGCTGATCGATTATAAAGGCGGCGGAATGGCGAATCTATTCCGAAACTTGCCACATTTGCTCGGTACGATTACGAACTTGGATGGCGCGCAGAGTATGCGTGCGCTAGCGTCTATTAAAGCCGAATTGCAAAAGCGTCAACGTCTATTTGGCGAGCACGATGTCAACCATATTAACCAATATCAAAAATTATACAAATTAGGCGAAGCATCCGAAGCGATGCCGCATTTATTCCTGATTTCCGATGAGTTCGCCGAGTTAAAAAGCGAGCAGCCGGAATTCATGAAAGAACTTGTTTCGACGGCGCGTATTGGGCGTTCGCTAGGTATCCATTTGATTCTAGCAACACAAAAACCGAGCGGTGTCGTGGATGACCAAATCTGGTCCAACTCGAAATTTAAACTGGCGCTGAAAGTACAAAACGCGTCAGATTCCAATGAAATTTTGAAAACACCAGATGCAGCGGAAATCACGCTACCAGGTCGTTCGTATTTGCAAGTCGGGAATAACGAGATCTACGAATTGTTCCAAAGTGCTTGGAGTGGTGCGGATTACGTGCCGGATAAAGACGATCAAGAGCAAGTGGACACGACGATTTACGCGATTAACGATCTCGGTCAGTATGAAATTTTGACGGAAGATTTAAGTGGTTTGGGCGATAAAGAGGATATTTCAAAAGTGCCGTCAGAGCTCGATGCGGTGATCGATTATATTCACGATTATACCGAGGAAGCGAACATTGCGATGTTGCCGCGTCCGTGGTTGCCGCCGCTTCCTGAGCAAGTATTCGCACAAGATTTGCACCCAGTAGATTTTGAAAAAGCTTGGCAAGAGCCGAAAAAATCACTGCGCGCGACGATTGGGTTACTTGATCAACCAGAGATACAAGCTCAAAATCCATTAACGCTAGATTTAACAAAAGATGGGCATGTAGCCGTATTTTCAAGTCCTGGGTATGGGAAATCTACCTTCTTGCAAAGCGTTATTATGGACTTGGCTCGTCAACATAACCCGGAACAATTACATGTGTATCTTCTAGACTTTGGTACAAATGGCTTGTTACCATTAAAAGAAGTACCGCATGTCGCTGATACAATCACGATTGATGAATTTGAAAAATGTACGAAATTTATTAATATGATGCTTGTAGAGTTGAAGTCGAGGAAAAAATTATTAAGTAAGTTCGGTGTAGCTAATGTGGGGATGTATGAACGTGCAAGTCAGCAAGAAATACCTAACATCTTGATAACCATTGATAATTTTGACGCAGTAAGAGATGCAGGATTGGACGAAAGGTTCCAACCTTTGATAAGCCAAATTGCACGTGAAGGTAGTTCCGTTGGTATTTATTTAATGATTAGTGGCGGACGCCAAAATGTCTTGAATATTCAACTTGTCGCCAACATAAAAACACAAATAGCGCTTTATCTGATTGAAGAAAATGAACCAAAGAGTATTGTAGGTCGGACAACGTTGAAAATTGAAGATATGATGGGCCGTGGATTAGTTAAAGTTGAGGACCCAACAATTTTCCAAACGGTGCTGCCGAATAGAGGTAGTGATGTGCTAGAGATCATTTCTGGAATTCAAGAGGAAGGTAAAGCAATGGATGCAAGTTGGTCTGGTGAGAAACCACTAGCAATTCCAATGGTGCCAGAGGAGTTAACGTATGAAGAATTTGTTTCATGGCGAGGAATAGAAAAAATCGGTAGCATAATACCATTAGGGCTTGAAAAAAATCAGGTAACACCAGTTGGAATCGATTTACGAGAAGTTGGTAACTTCGTAATTGCAGGTTTATCTAAGGAAGATGGAGATAATACAATACGTGTTATGTTGAAGTATATGTTAGCCCGCGATAGTTATGAGATTGGAATTATTGATACCAAAAAACGTGAATTCTCTGCCATGCAAGGAAAGGTCAAGCTGTATGTTAGTGGTAAGGAGAGTATTGTTCAGCTGTTAGAACAGTTGAATGGAATCGTTGCTAAGAGAGAAGAAGCTTATAAGTTGGAACAACAAGAAAATCCTGATGTAAGTCCGGAACATTTTATTACTAAATTTAAGCCTATTGTGATATTTATAGCCGACTCATCTGATTTAGTAGATGAAGTAGATGATAGAGATTGGGATAATGTTGTAAAACTTATGAAAACTGGTGCATTTATGGGAGTCAATATCGTTTCTAATACTCTATTTGATGCGTTAGATAGCCGTTACGACGTCATAACGAAGTATCTAAAAGTTCAATCACACGTATTATTATTTAGAAGCACATATGGACAGTCGATGTTTGATGTGACAAGTAAAGATACTCGTGCGACTATTTTTAATCCTCAAGAAGCTTATTTAATCAGTGATCGAGTAGCAACGAAGATTAAATTACCCTTGTGGAAGGAAGAGTAATAATGTTTTCTCATCCATTTCATATGGGCTGGATGAGAAACAATTAAGAGTGTAGACATGCAATTATTGGCGAAATAAATTTAACTTGTTTATAGTTAATGCTGTAGAGAAGTTAAAAAAAGGAAGTGAAATCATGAAGAAAAGAGCAATTGTAGCGGGAATAGTAATTAGCTTAATATTAGGAGGGTGTAATTTGATGGATAAAAAAAGTAATGAGGATGCAGTATCAAAGAAAGAAGTGGCAGTACAGGATTATACGGGACAGGGATTTATTTTCATTGATGGTGATAAGACGAAAGATATAGTTGCAGAGAATAAAGATCTGATTTCTAAATATGCGTTAGACTATTTTAAAGAAAAATATGATACCGATGTGGTGGTTAATAATGTTGTACCAGCGAGAAATGCGGCAGTAGTCATTTTGGAGTCCGAGGAGGAACCTCAATTTAATACATCGGTTATCGTGAGCATTGATATGAATAAAAAGAAGGTATTAGATTCGGTTACATCTGAAGAAGGAAGTATCGCTCAAAGTATACAAACGGGGCTTTATGCTATGGCTTATGAAGATAAGTTTTCTAATTTAGATAAGTTTGTTAAGTCTAATTCTGAAAAATATGGATTTATTGGATTGACAGATGAGGCGGTTAAAAAGACAAGAGATTCTGGCTATGTTACTAATTACTATTATTTGGCTATGCAAGGATCGGGCGCATCTAATATTTCCAATCTATATATGGCTAATAAAAATATTAATAAAGATTCTTTAAAGAGCTTATTTGAAAAAGAAAAAAATCCTGAAACTTTAGTAGGAATTGTCATTTCACTCTATACTAAAGATAAGACAGTGGACATGGATAAAGTGAATTCAATAATTACTAATTTAAAGAATGCAGAAGGACTACCTCCAGGTGCCTATGCAGTAATTGTTAATGGCAATATTATTGATGTAACAAGTGGTCATGCAATAGGGGATTCTGTGGGAACTTCAATAGGTGTGGATGAAATTGTGAAAAAATAGCACTAATATTTGGGGAGAGTGAAAATAATGGGAAAGACAACGCCAGATAAAGATTTAATAGAGCTAGGCGGAAGTTCTGTATATAAAAATCCAGTTGTAAATACCGTGATTTCTATCAATGGTAACTCATATAAAGTTTTAAATACGAATTATAAAGGAGCAGCTGGGCTAGATGCAATAACAATCGCTAATATAAAGACTGGTGAAATTTCAATAGTTTATCAAGGAACACAGGGAATTGATGATGTTCTTACAGATGCATCTTTACCGGGCAAAAATATAGATGCGCAATTAGCTGCGGCAAATGCGTATTATGATAAAATGAACAGCTACTATAAAAATAATCCAATTACTCTACGGCAAGCAGATGGAGAAATGAAAAAATTCTCTGCGAATGGTGTCTCAAATGTTGCTGGTAATTCTCTTGGAGGCGGATTAGCCAATCATGTAGCCATCCAGAACCAAGGTGTATATAGTGTCGCTTTTGACCCAGCTATACTACCATATGCACCAGATAGCGGTAAAAGCAAATATATCACAAATTATATGAGTCAATATGACCCACTCACGCTAGGAGAACTTGGCCTAGGATACGATGCAAGGTTACCTGGTAAACAAGTAACTATGTATGGTGGCTTACCTTGGTTCGCTGCGTTATCACATAATCATACAGGCTATAATGATGACGGTGAATATGAAATTGGGAAACCTGGGGATGTTGGCTATGGGAAAATAAAAATTGGTGCTGATGACTATTTAGCGGTAAGTCCTTGGGGGAATGTCCTTGCCAGCAATTATGGAGGATCGGGTACCAAGATTAAAATTGATCCGGGCACTTTGACGCAACTAGCGGTATCATTAACTGCTAACACATTAGGCCAACTTAAGGATGCTAAAAGTTATTTGGATAACTCTGTTGATATTGTTAACCATGAGGGAGGAAACCTTGATCATCGAGTTGGGGATTTAAAGGATCAGTTTGATGCTGTTCTAAAAGAAACAACTTTTGGAAAAATATTTTTAGGAGCTGGTGCGTATGAACAGTTAAGAAACCAGTTTGAAAAAGAATACCCAATATTTACAACGGCTGTTGACGTGATGCAAAGAATACGTACTACGCCCATTATTTCTGATGTTTTAGATTTTATACTAACTAACTCATTCACAGTGGTTGATGCATTATTGAAGCTACCTATGCTTTTAGGTGATATTGTCCTAAAGGCGGAAGACATAATTGATCACATGGGTGGGATAAAAACTAAAGCCATCCCCAAGCTATTTGTAAATATAGATACTAAATTTTTTTGATGGTATTGTAGACGAATTGGTTAAACATTATGCGATTATTGATACAAATAAAGATAAATTCGAAATGCAGGTCACTAATTTCAGAGATCAAGTAACAGCTGTCAAAGACGTGATGGAAATAGCAGATAGAAATGCATCGAAAGGTATTTATAATGAGGTTAATTCGGGACCTAGTACTGTGAAAATAACTATTGAAGACTCGCCGTACTTGAAAACTGGAATGACTGTGAGACAAAAGCAGATTGATTCTAATTTTAAAGAATTTTCAACGAGTCTGAGTCTAAGTATGAAGCCGCTGTTATGGAATCTAGGAAGTACCATAAATCAAGCAAAGATTGCTATGGATGATATTTTAGGAAATTTACGAATCATTGTTGCGGCAGTTAATGCAGTGGATATTCCTATTGTTTCGTTTGATGACGATTTAAGAAGTACATTAAGAAGTTTAGAGAGAACATTAAATGGCTTGAAACAATCAGCAGAAGGTGCGCATCAAGCAGTCACAGATCTAGAATCTGGATTTGAAAATGTTTTGACCAATTTTAAACCGTACATAGATACGGCATTGTTTGAGGGGACAAAGTATCATAATGTTATTTTGTATAATCAAGCAGCATTAAATATTCTAGAGATAACTAGGCTAGTGTTTATAGATATTAAATATCAATTAAGCGGTAGTAATAGTTCGGAAGCGGTTCAATCATTAGATATTATTGCTAACGATGTGAAACTGAATTTAGATAGATTGATTGAGCAAGTAAAACTGGGTACGATTCAGTAATAGAATGTGAGAAATGCTGAGGTTGGGAGTCCTCAGCATTTTCAATTGAATACATAACAATGCAAAATTAAAAACTATAAAGCGAGCTATCGATAATGATACAGAGATTATTGAGTATGATTTACCAAGACAAAAAGTTCGTTCCATAGCAGGGAAAACATTGAAAAAGCAATTTGTTAAATTTATGAAAGTGCAGGTGTGATAAAATATGGGAGCAGGTGAAATTTCGATCTCGCTTACTGAACAAGAACAACTGCTTGTTGAAATGCAGAAATTAGCACAGCATTCAGGAGAGTTGACACAATTGCTGAAAGAAGCAGGAGAAGCAGTAAGTGCGATTTGTTTAGAAGGTCAATTTAAAGATAGAATTATTAACAATGATCAAGGAACAATATCACGATTCACACTCAAAGCACAGACACTCCAAACACTGGCAGAAGTTTTGTCAATCCAAACAGAGAACACGTATAAAGCAATGATGAGGGGGAAATGCAAAACTTGGAAAGGTCACTAGAAATGGTCTGGATGAAACAAATAGTGATGTCGGTATTCAGTCGGAGCTTATGTTTGCATTGCAAGCTATGAGTTTTGGAGATGACTTGTACCAAAATCTTAAGAGTAGGAGCTTTCTTAAAGAACATTCTGAATTGGAGTTGGGGTGGCTAATCTCGAGTAGAGAAGAATCGAATGCAAATCTTGATAAAGCAATCGAATATTATATAGAGGGTATAACCGATAAGGCAGAAGCTAAAGAAGTAATAAATCAGATTGCTACTCCTGTTTTTAGTACTGATGAAACAGGATATGCGAGTGAACATATCCAAAAATTCAATCTAACTTTTCGACAGACAGCTCCATGGACGGAAGATGCTAAAGAGCAATTTCTAAAAGAGTTGAGTGCTATTCCTGGTTTAGAACCGGGACATTACGAAATTCTATTAGAAGCTAAAGACGCTGATACATCTGAAAAAACAGGGTTTTATATAAAACCAAACGGAGGCGTAGAACCTAATTATTATGATCCAAGTGACGAAAAGGAATCATGGATAAACTGGTATAAATAATTTAAATAGCAAAGCCGAGTTCCCGGACCACAAATCCCCGAACTCGGCTTTTTCCCATTCCTCCAAAACCTCTGCTATAATCACAATACCCACCAAAAACCCAATCCAGCCTCCAAACCCACCACACACTTTGTACTCAAATCACCTAGCTATCTTTATGTAACCGCTTTAAAATAAAAAGTAAGGAGGAGGCAATCATGTTTGATCAACGTGCATTTTGGCTTTTTGAGCAGATTATTCGGTATGAGAAAATGACGAGCGTGGCGCTTGTTCGAAAAATGGGGCTGTCGGAGCGGCAGTTTCAATATGATTTTGAAAAGATGAATCAGGCTTTGCGGCATGTTGGAAAATCGGAAATTGGCATACGAAATCAGTGTTTTATTATCGATCCTGGGCTGAAAACGGCTTATTTGGAGGGTTCGGAGTTATTTATACGGCAGGAGGAGCTTTTTCTCGGGGAGCAGGATCGGGTCTATTTACTTTATTTGTATACGTTTATTCGGCAGGAGGAAATATCGAATTTTCATTATCAGCGGGTGTTGCATGTGAGTCGGAATACGGCGCTGAGTGATGTGAAGAAGGTGCGTGGGTTTTGTGCGGAGGCGGATGTGCGATTGGTGTATTCGCGGCTTTCTGGGTATCATTTGGTGGGAACAGAGCGGGATAAGCGGGTGCTAGCGGGGCGTTGTGTGAATGCATTGTTGGTGTTGCCGCTCGGCGAGATTGCGCTGAAATTCGTTCTGGAGAGCTGGGGACTGCGCGCACGGTTAGACGCGACGGAGCGGATGCTGCTTGATTGGCAAAAGGTGAACCGGGTGGAGCTCGTGCAGGATCGGCAGCGGGAATGGCTTTATTTGGCGGCGTTTCTGAGGTGTCGCGGGAAGCATGCGGGGCTTGCGTTTTCGGGTATGGAGCGGGAGTTGATCATGCAGCAGGCGGTGTATAGGATGACGGAATCGCTTGTGGTGGCGCTGTTTGGGACGCAAAACGAGATGGAGCGGCTTTACGTGACGGTGCAGGTGATTGGGGCGCAGCGGACGGCGGAGATGGGTGAGCATGCGGTGTTGCTGGATTTGGCGGATCGGATTATTGCGGCTTTTGAGAAGCTGACGTTGTTGACGCTGGATAATAAGCGCGAGTTGCGGCGGAGTCTTTACGACCACCTGGTGCCGGCGTATTTCCGAATCGTGTTTTCGCTGCCACTGATCGCGCCAATGACGGAGCAAATTAAGACGGCGCACCCAGAGTTGTTCGAGTTTGTGAGGCAGGCGTTGTCACCACTTGCAAAACTGACTGGGAAAACCGTAAGCGAAGCGGAGATTGGTTATTTTACGATTCATTTTGGTGGGTATTTTGAGCAGAAGCGCGAGGCGCGGCGGGATTTTGAGGCGTTGTTGGTTTGTCCGAACGGGATTAGTACGTCGCTGATGATGAAATCGCAGTTGCGCCAGTTGTTTCCGGAGTTGCGTTTCGTTATGGCGGACGGGGCGAATATTCCAGAGTCGGGATACGATATGATTTTTTCGACGGTGTATGTGCCGACGCGAAAACCGGTGTACTTAGTGCAGCCGCTATTGACGTCGCTTGAAAAGAATTACTTGATTCAGGCGGTCGCGGCGGATTTTCCAACGATCGATCACCGCCATATTTCTGTGGATGCGTTACTCGAAATCATTGAACGGCACGCGGTGATTGAGGATGAGCAGAAATTATATGATGCCATATTTAATAAGATTTACGGAAAAGTGTCGATAGAGAGGGGATATGCGCCAATGCTATCAGAATTATTAACGAAGGATATGATTCAGTTTACGGATGAGGAATTGGGTTGGAAAGAGGCGATTCGACTTGCCGCAGCACCGCTTGTGACGGGAAATCGTGTGAAAACGGATTATGTGGATGCGATGATTGAAACGGTCGAGGAAATGGGGACGTACATTCATATTGGAAAAGGGATTGCGATTCCGCATGCGAGACCGGAAAAAGGTGTGAATCAAATTGGGATGTCGTTTTTGCGAACGCGGACGCCAGTGCATTTGGTAGACGATTCGGGTCCCGCGATTGATATTTTTATTTGTTTGGCGGCAGTGGATAATGAGGCTCATTTGAAGGCGTTGTCGCAATTGACGCGATTTTTGACGAATGATGTGGCTTTGGAGAAATTGAAGCAGGCAGAAACAGTGGAAGAAATTACAGATTTAATAGAAGGAGAGGAACAGGAATGAGAATTTTAGCGGTTTGTGGGTCTGGTCTTGGTACGAGTTTTATGGTAGAGATGAATATTAATCAGGTGTTGAAGGAGCTGGGCGTGACGGATGTGGAGGTGTCGCATTCGGATCTAAGTTCGGCGACTCCGGATAGTGCGGACGTGTTTTTCCTCGCGAAGGACATTGCGGAGGGCGGCGAATCGCTCGGTGAGGTGATTGTGCTGGACAGTATAATCGACATGGATGAGCTGCGCGAGAAGGTAACGGCGGTTGTTCGGGACAAGGGCTTGATTTAAAAATGGGGAGGGGGAAGAGATATGAATGACTTTCTAAAAGTGTTAGTGGATATTCTGAGTCAACCAGCGATTCTGGTGGCGTTAATCGCGCTCATCGGTTTGATTGCGCAACGGAAAAAATTATCGGACACGCTAAAAGGGACGACGAAAACGTTTGTCGGTTTCCTCGTGATTTCGGCGGGGGCTGGGATTTTATCGGCATCACTCGCGCCATTTGGGAGATGTTTAAGGCGGCTTTTCATGTGACGGGAGTCGTGCCAAATAATGAAGCGATTGTTGCGATGGCCTTGACGGAATATGGGACGAATACGGCGTTAATCATGTTTTTCGGAATGATGGTCAATATTTTGATTGCACGGTTCACGAAGTTTAAATATATCTTTTTGACGGGGCATCATACGCTTTATATGGCGTGTATGTTGGCGGTAATCATGACGGTGGCGGGCTTCACGTCGGTTCCGCTGATCATGGCGGGAGCTGTGGCGCTTGGAATTATCATGTCGCTTTCTCCGGCGATTGTGCAACCGTTTATGCGAATTTTGACGGGGAATGACAACGTGGCGTTGGGCCATTTTAGTGCGGTTGGTTATGCGGTGAGTGGTCTTGTCGGCAAAGCGGTCGCTGGCAAAAATCCGAAATCGACGGAGAAAATTAATTTTCCGAAAGGATTAGGCTTTTTACGGGACAGTACGGTGAGTATTGCGCTAACGATGATGGTGATTTATGTAGTCGTGGCGCTGTTTGCGGGGCCTAGTTATGTGGAGGCCAACTTGAGTGATGGCACGAATTATCTTGTGTTTGCGATGATTCAGGCTGGGACTTTTGCGGCGGGTGTGTTTATTATTTTATCTGGCGTGCGGCTTGTGTTGGCGGAGATTGTGCCGGCGTTTAAAGGGATTTCGGAGCGTTTGGTGCCGAATGCAAAACCTGCGCTGGATGTGCCGATTATTTATCCGTATGCGCCGAATGCTGTGTTGATTGGGTTCTTCTCGAGCTTTATTGGCGGGATTGTTAGTATGGTGATCATGACGTTTACGGGTGGCGTGATTATTTTGCCTGGCGTTGTGCCACATTTCTTCACGGGGGCTGCGGCTGGTGTGTTTGGGAATGCGACGGGCGGTGTTCGTGGCGCGGTTCTCGGAGCGTTTGTGAACGGGATTTTGATTAGTTTCTTGCCTGTTTTCTTGATGCCGGTGCTCGGAAATCTTGGGTTTGCGAATTCGACGTTCTCGGATACTGATTTTGGTGTGAGTGGGATTTTCTTCGGTGTGCTCGCGAATCATGGCGGGACGATTGCGATTGTGGTGAGTTTGGTCGCGATTCTGGCCGTGATGTTCTTGCTTAGTATGAAACGGAAAAAAAGGAACGCGGTAGAGGAGGAAGCATGATGTTGGCTAAAAATCTGGATGTGGCCGCGAAGCAAATACGGCTGTATACGTTGAAGGAGCTACGAGCGCTTGGATTTGGTCATTTTGGTGGGAGTTTATCGATCGTGGAGGCGTTGGCGGTGATTTACGGGAAGCATTTGGCGGTGGATCCGGAGAAGCCGGAGGACGCGAATCGTGATTATTTCGTTCTGTCGAAGGGACATGGTGGGCCGGCTTTGTACGCGACGCTGTTCTTGAAGGGATTTTTCGCGGAGGAGGAGTTGTATACGTTGAATCAGAACGGCACGCGTTTGCCGTCGCATCCGGATCGGAACTTGACGCCGGGTGTGGAAATGACAACGGGTTCGCTTGGTCAGGGGATTTCGGTCGCTGGCGGGATTGCATTTGGGAATATGTTGGCTGGACGTGAGAATTATACGTATGCGATTGTCGGGGACGGCGAGCCTAACGAGGGCCAGTGCTGGGAGGCGTTTCAGTTTATTGGGCACCACCGGCTGGACCGCATGATTGTATTGATTGATGATAATAAGAAGCAGTTGGACGGTTTGACGGCGGATATTATTGATCCGCTCGATTTGGAGTGGAAGATGCAGGCGTTTGGATTTCATACGTCGAAGGTGGATGGTAGTTCGACGCAGGTCATAGATGAAGCGATCCAGACGGCAAAAAGAACCTCTGGAAAGCCGCACGCGATTGTGCTAGATACGGTGAAGGGGCAGGGCGTGACGCATATTGAGGAGAAGGCGGATAATCATCATTTGCGCCCAGATGACGCGGATTGGCAAGCGATTGACGGTGCCATTTTGGCATTAGAAAACGATTTGGAAGGGGTGGCACAATGACGCTCGTACTTGAAAAAGACCAAATAGAGATGCGCCAAGTTTACGCAGACACGATACGAAAACTAGCAGCCGCAGATCCGAATGTAATTGCGCTGGAGGCTGATTTGAGTAGCTCGATGTCGACTGGAGGGCTAAAAGAGGAGTTACCAGGCCAGTACGTGAACGTCGGGATTATGGAGGCAAACATGATGGGCATCGCCGCGGGACTTAGCGTGCTTGGACGCAAGCCATTTATTCATTCGTTTGGCCAATTTGTGACGCGTCGTGCTTTTGATCAAGTTTTTGTATCGCTTGGCTATGCGCAAGTTTCAGCCGTGATCGTTGGCTCTGACGCAGGCGTTTCCGCAGAACATAATGGCGGCACGCACATGACGTTTGAGGACATCGCCTTAATGCGCGAAATCCCAAATGCGTATGTTTATGAGGCTAGCGACGCGATTCAATTCGGATGGCTCCTCGAACAAGCCTACGAAAAAGGCGGTTTACACTATATCCGGACAATTCGTAAAAACGCGACACAACTGTATAAACCAAATACCACCTTTGAAAAAGCACAAATTTTGCATCAAGGTACGGACATTACGATTTGCGCCGCAGGAATCATGGTTGCGGAAAGCTTAAAGGCGGCGGCAAGCCTCAAAGAAATCGGCATCTCGGCCGAAGTTATTGACTTGTTTTCAATCAAACCATTAGATGGTGCAACACTTCTCGAATCTGTCAAAAAAACAGGACGCGTCATCACCACAGAAAATCACAACGTAAACGGCGGGCTTGGAAGTGCTGTCGCGGAATTTCTCGGAGAGCACCATCCCGTTCCGCTGTATCGCATCGGTGTCCGCGAACAATTCGGTCAGGTTGGTTTGATGCCATATCTCCAGGAGTTTTACGGACTTACCGCTGAACATATAGTTTTACAAGCGAAAAAAATGATTTCATAAAAAGAAGGCTGGGCAATTAATTCACGCCCAGCCTTTTCATTTTGTGTTAGAATAGATAGAAGAGGTGAATCCACATATGGCAATGAAAGATCAAATAGAAACAGAAGTCAATCAATATTTAGCGGACAATGGCATGTCGACGAGTTTTCAGCGTCTCATGTATGCTGGCCCGTTGATGCGCACTAGGCACAGTCTCGTACTCGTTTTCACAGAAGTCGGCCTGATCACCTTCTCTTTTTCCATCGTCAGCAAATCCGAAACGCACATGTATTTTTTACCAAAAGACAAAATCCGGGCCATTCGCCTTGATAAAAAACGTTTCGTACATAAACTAGCGATGGAAGCAGAAAATGAAGAAGGGCAAGTGGAACGCGCCCAATATTTCGTCAGTAAGCGGGTTTTTGGAAGACCTTGGCATACGGAGACACTTTCCTATCTTTTCGAAAAAAAGATTTTTTCACCAATATAACCATATTTTAATCGTGGAAATATCTTTTTTCTGATACAATGGTGAAAAGGGTATTTTTTATGGAGGTAACTACTATGGAACTAACTTGGTCACTTTATGATTTGCAGAAGAGAGAAATGGTAAGCACTTTTCCGTCAATGGAAGATATTTCAATGAGCGAACGAATTATGGAACAAATAAAGGAAGGCAAAGATGCGCGCTGGGAGATGGAACTTTTCCCATTTGGTCTAGAAATCACGGAGGAGAACATTCATTTTAATATTGTTCTCGCCAATTTCTTAGATGTGCAAGTGCAACAAATTGTATTTTCCTTTAATATTACGGTCGGTGGTAGATCGATTGGTACAGCTTATTTTGATGCCGGCAAGAATGATATCGGCATGATTGAGCCAGAAGTTGGTATTATCCAACGCTTCACTTTCGAAAATCCAGGATTCAGAGTCGGCGCGACAGATGATTACGTTTTCAATGCGACATACCGCTATGTCTACAAAGAAGAAGAGTTCTGGCGTTTATCCGAGCTTGAATATATTGTGGACGGCAAAAAAATGAACCTGCTATAGGCACAGAAAATACAGCTTCCCAGAAGGTTTTCAAAAAAACAACGAGGAGTTGTAGGATGAAGAAACAAGTAAGTGGATTTATCATGTTATTTTTAGGGACAACGTTGCTACCTAATGTTAGTAGTTTTTTATACAGCTGGGCACTAAATGGCTCCGATTTTAAGTTAACGTGGATTTTGTGGGTAACATTGGCTTTAACCGTATTACTATTCGTTTTTGGTATATTGGCACTGCTAGATAAGTCCTCTTTAGCGGCTAATTTAGTCATTTTACTTGGGTTTAGTGTTTTTCAAGGTTGGATGTTATGGCAAAATCAAATGAAACCATGGATCGATGCAGGCGAGTTAGACATGCTAGATTATTCTCGTATTATCACGCTTTTAGTTGCACTCATCGGTCTCGTTTCGCCTTTCATAAACACAACGGAGAAGCCGTCAACACCAAGCATAGATTGGCAAAAAAAATGGCGTTGGGCAGGCGTATTTTTCGCAATACTTGGTTTAGGACTGTCGGTTACAATCGCGGTCATCGTCTTATCTGGCGAAGAATTCTTTTTCACAACACCGTTTGATGCGTATCTTGGAATAGGCATTGCATTTTTCTTCCTACTTGCTATTCTATTCGGATTTAAAAAACCAAATGCCTTCATCACGGCGCCGCTACTAGGCCTATCTTTCAATTTCTTGACAGAATATCTATGGCTCGAACAAATACTCCAAAAAATTGGCTCACAGATCGGTTCGCAAATTGGTCAAGATGAAAATACGATTGTCGCGCTTAAATTAATTATCGGTACACTCGGCATATTTGCGAGTCTGTTCTTAGTCATAGCGACAGAAAAAAAGAAATTCGACGCCTAATTAGGATCGAATTTCTTTTTTTACCATTTTTTTCGTAATAATAGTACAATCGCGGCAATAATCAAGATACCACCTATTACAATGGTCCAAATCGAGAAGTTGTCGCCGGTTCCTGGTAATTCATTCATTTCGACAGCATGGACTGTTTGTAATGAACCGAATTTCCAAAAAATGGCCCACGCAACAAAAAGTGTTGTAAACCCAGCAAGTATTTTCTGAAAAAAATTTCATGTGTTAACCTCCAAGTTTCATGATTTGAAATTCTACATCGTATCATCGCTAAAACCTGATTATGACAGGAAATGACGCTTCCTCTCCATTATCAAATAAAAACTACTTTTTGTCAACGGCTATACCAATTTTGTAATTGGTACATTATATAAGGCTTGACGAACTATACAACTTTGAGGTATGATAATTTTGTTTCCTAGAAAAAAATGAGGAGGATCGCTCAAAATTAAATAGAAGCGCCAGAACTAGGTAATTGTCCTAGTTGACGAGGAAGGGATTAATCGAAAATTCGGCGGGAGTCCCTCGGTTGTACATGCAATCGTGATGCCTTTGCTACAAACCATTAGGGTGACCTAGTGAACAGAGTGGAAAGGAACATGTTTTTACCCCCCATGGAAACGCGAAAAGGAAAACAGACAACGGAATAGTCTGCCCTTTTTTCAAAAAATAGAGGGCTTGCATACAGGATACGTCTGCTCTCATACCAAATGGAGGATATTATTATGTGTGGAATTGTAGGATTTATTGGAAAGAAAAATGCGAAAGAAGTTTTATTAGAAGGACTAGAAAAGTTAGAATATCGTGGTTACGACTCAGCTGGAATTGCTTTGAAATCATCTGATGGCGTACTCGTAGCGAAGGAAAAAGGTCGGATTGCTGACTTGCGAGCAGAAGTACCAGCCGGTGCATCTGGTGAAATGGGGATCGGTCATACGCGTTGGGCAACACACGGAAAGCCGAGTCACGCCAATGCACATCCCCACCAAAGCAAATCAGGGCGTTATACGATGGTGCATAACGGCGTCATTGAAAACTACTCCTTACTAACAGATCAATATTTAGCTGATGCTAGTTTTGCGAGTGATACGGACACAGAAGTGATCGTCCTACTCATCGAAATGTTTGCAAACCAAGGCATGACAACGAAGGAAGCATTCACGAAGACACTTAGCTTACTTCATGGTTCTTACGCTATTTGCCTGATCGATAAAGAAGATAATGAAACGCTCTATGCAGCGAAAAATAAAAGCCCACTCCTCATCGGAAAAGGCAAAGATTTCAACGTTATTGCAAGTGATGCCATGGCTGTAATTCGTGAAACGGATCAGTTTGTCGAAATTATGGATGGAGAAATCGTGCTTGTAAAACGCGATGGTGTAACGATCGAAACGCTAGATGGCGAAGAAATCGAACGCGAGGCTTACACAGCAGAATTAGATGCATCCGATATTGAAAAAGGAACGTATCCGCATTACATGCTAAAAGAAACAGATGAACAACCGGCTGTGATTCGTAAAATTATCCAAGCCTACCAAAATGAAGATGGTGAGGTAACAGTCAATCCAACCATCGTGAATGAAGTACTGGCATCCGATCGTATTCACATCGTCGCATGCGGGACAAGTTATCACGCAGGGCTAGTCGGTAAAAATCTGATTGAAAAATTAGCTGCAATACCAGTAGAAGTTCACGTTTCCAGCGAATTTGGCTACAATATGCCACTTCTATCTGAGAAGCCACTTTTCATTTTTATTACGCAGAGTGGTGAAACAGCAGATAGTCGTCAAGTTTTGGTGAAGGTAAAAGAGCTTGGATACCGTTCTCTAACGATCACAAACGTGCCAGGCTCCACGCTTGAGCGCGAGGCAGACCACACTATGCACCTCCATGCTGGGCCAGAAATTGCAGTAGCATCAACCAAAGCCTATACAGCACAAATCGCTGCTTTATCTATTCTAGCAACCGTTGTAGGTCGTAAGAAAGGCCTTAGCATCGCCAAAGATTTCAATTTAACGGTGGAACTAGGCATCGTTGCCAACGCGATGGAAACGTTGGTTGACAGCAAAGAAATCATCGAGCATATCGCTGGTGAGTATTTAGCAACGACACGCAACGCCTTTTTCCTTGGTCGCCATATCGATTATTTCGTTGCAATGGAAGCGGCGCTGAAGCTAAAAGAAATTTCTTATATCCAAGCAGAAGGTTTTGCGAGTGGTGAATTGAAGCATGGAACGATTGCCTTGATTGAAGAAGGTACGCCGGTTCTTGCGCTAATCACGCAAGAAAGCATTAACTGGAATATTCGCGGTAACGTAAAAGAAGTACTTGCACGTGGCGCTAAGGCTTGTATCCTCTCGATGGAGGGCGTGAACCAACCAGGTGATCAATTCGTTATACCAAAAGTACACGAGCTTCTGACACCGCTTGCGAGCGTTGTACCGTGTCAACTTCTAGCGTACTACGCAGCGCTTCATCGCGGTTGTGATGTCGATAAGCCACGTAACCTCGCGAAAAGTGTCACGGTAGAATAAACAAATAAGGATGTAGAAACGTATTAAATACGTGCTCTACATCCTTATTTTTATTTATTAACTTCCTTTTTGGGAGGGAGAAGCTGTTTAAAATAAAACTGTTTTGGCGTTTTCTCATAACTAGGTTTGGTCTTATTGTTCATAAATTGATCGATTTGTTTGTCGATCACGACCCAACCACGCCAAGACAAATGAATCGTGTCTTCTAAGAAGTAAGGTGTATCGCTATAGCGCGACATGTCTACATATTGAAATCCTTGATCCTTCACTTGCTTTCCAGACTTATCATAATACTTCTGTAATTTCTCTCTCGAAGCGCCGATATAGTCATACCAAGGACCGTTCACAGGTGGATTAATAAATAATACATCTGCACCAACTTCTTTAAACGCGTCCATAACAAGTTGCAAATCACTGTATTCTGGCGACTTATCGTAGCTTAAGTTCGTTCGACTATCTTTCAACTGGTTAATCGTAGGTGCCAGTTTCTTCTGATAATAAGAATCCTTAATAAAAAATGGATTAGCTCCGACTTTAGACTCGCCGGTTTTTGTAGCTAGCTCGTCTAATTTCGCGTAATCTAACTTGTCAGGAAGCAATCTCAAGTTATTCGCGACTTTTTCTTCGCGTGATCCTTTAATAAACTTCGATTCCAAATCATCTTTCCGCTGCAAAATTTTCATTTCGGCAGCAGCGGCCATTTTCGTAAATGTATTGACCTCGGTTTTAGGACCAGGGGATGCAATATTTTCAAGTAAGGTAGATAAAGTCGTATCGTTTTTCACGACTTTATAACTTAGTAATCGGCGTGCGGCATATCTTCTCTCAGGTGTTGGAGCATCGTCAGAAAGCGCAAATTTGTACGCTTGCAGTGGCGAGAAATTCCCACCAAAATGTCCATCATCAACACCAGCAGGTTGAAACCATTGTGGTGATAGGATAAACACGACTTTTTTGCCTTTTAGCTCGTTTCCCATCGCTTTAATATCTAAATAATGCGAGAGTGATTGTGTACCAGGACGACCGATTAGAAATGGCGTATAGCCACGATTATATTTCTCGGAGAACACATTCGGATGGAATTGATCGACCCGAGAAAGCTCAGAAGAACCGAAAATAGGTAAATAAGTTTTATCTGCCGCAAGCATTTTTTGTTGAATGGCAACACCTTGAACGACAGTAGTACTCATAGAAGTCGCGCTTTTTTTGATCGTGCCTTGTGTGACGCCACCAAAGATGGAACTTGGGCCGAACAGGATGCATAAGAACACAGCCCCTGCAATAAGCAAAGGCCCAAATGTCATCCAAAGCTTCTTTTTCATTTTAGTTCCTCAAGTTTCGCGATGATTTGATCCGGAGTTGCCCACTCATCACGATCAAATTCGGAAACAGGAACTGTAATACCTAAGCGCGATTCTACTTCTATTAAAAATTGCACGGTTGCCATTGAATCAAGTAAACCTTCATCAAACATGTTCACAGAAGTGTTCTCCACAACTTCCTCAGACTCTGTAATCTCTTCTAAAATTTCTAATACATCTTCACGAAATGCCATAATAATTTACCACCTTACCCTAATATAGTTTAAAAACTTATTTTGTCTAAAATACCCGAGAAAATCAGGAAGCCGAAGCAGACGAACTGGAACGTAATCACGATGCCAATCACGTTTGTGACTTTGTTTTTCGGATAGAATTTCTTTTTCTTATTCCAGCGTTCAAAGAGGTCGAAGCCGACAATCAAAGCCGCCTGATATAACCCATAAACGATGTAATACCAATGAAGTCCGTGCCACATTCCCATGAGAAGAAAGTTCGCAAAATAGGCGATATAGGCTACGGTAAACTTGCTTTTGAAAAACTTCTTTTTCGTCATCCAGAAAACGAGACGCATGAAGACGAAATCACGGAACCAGAAGGACAATGTCATGTGCCAGCGATTCCAGAATTCTTTAATATTGCGACTAGCGAACGGTTTGTTAAAGTTCATCGGTGTTTGCACGCCCATCAAGTAACTAACTCCAACGGCAAAAGCGCTGTAACCTGCAAAATCAAAGAATAAATACATACTATACGCATACATATAACCGACCAAACTCCACCCGAATTGGACGTGGTGGTGGAGGTTATACTCCAGTCCAACAATAGCGTTCGTTTGAATTACGTATGCAATAATAAATTTATATAGAAAACCTAAGAAAATAAGGAAAATGCCTCGATTAAGTAAATTCGCATATTTGTCTGAATCTAGTGGTGAGTCGGCTTCTTTTTTAAATCGACGGAAGCGATCAATAGGACCAGATGATAGCGTAGGAAAGAACAATAGAAAGTTAATGAAATCCCAAGAGTTCAATTCTTTAATCAAGCCATCACGCGTTTCCATGATCATTTGCGCGGCCTTAAAAGTTAAGTACGATATCCCGAGAAACCCAAGCATCGTTGAGTTTGCAGCAAGCAAAGGTTGTACTTTTACGATAAATAATGGGAGAATCGCGAGGATCAATGCGAGAACAAAGATACCACCGTGATTATGTTTCTGACGATAATTAAAGTATAGTCTCACAAGCGCTAGTTGCCAAAAAACGAAAACGATTAGGGCAATGGCTTGGATTGGATTGCCAGCGAACATCATGTAGATGAAAACTAGCGTTACAAAAGCATTGTAAACTGGCATTCGTTTACCGAGCAAACCAGCAATCACAATCGGAGCTAAAAAAGCGAACAATACTGCAAAATAGAGTATTGATCCGTATGGCGTTGTCATGAATTCACCTCACTGGATAGCATCTTGCGGTCAATTTTGCCGTTCATCGTTAGTGGGAATTCTTCTTTGTAGACCCATTTGCGTGGAATCATGTAGCTTGGCATCGATTCAGCGAGCACTTTTTTGATAGCAGCACTTAGTTTGTACTCTTTCTCAAAATCGTGTGCAAAAGGAACAACGAATGCAACTAAGCTGTCCACTTTTCCTTCGCGCATCTTTGGAACAACAATACAAGAGCGAATATAGCTGACTTCTTTTAAATTATTCTCGATATCTTCAAGTTCAATGCGATAACCGTGAAGTTTAATTTGGAAGTCCAAGCGTCCTTGGAAAAATAGCATACCGTCAATGATCATACCACAATCACCGGTCTTGTAGGCTTGGAAAAGCGTGTCCGCATAAAATACAGCATTTGTTTTCTCAGGCTCATTTAGATAGCCCTTGGAAACACTGGGACCAACCAAAACGATCTCGCCTTTCTCGCCGTCAGGTAAAGCTACACCATCTTCATCCATAATTAGAAGTTTCGTATCAGGCTTAATACGGCCTAGTGGCAAGCTTGGATAGGTATCTACATTTTCAGCATTAATCACGACATTAGTAACAGCAACTGTTGCCTCGGTTGGCCCATACGTGTTATAAACGGTAGCCTGAGGGAAGCGTGTAATCAGTTCACGTGCCGTTTCTTTCGTTAAAACTTCCCCACAAAATAGGAAATGCGTGATAGACGGATTCATGTCACCATTGAAATTAGCGTCCATCAGACAAATGTCCACAAAAGAGGGTGTCGAAACCCAGACGTTCACTTGCAAATCTGGAATGGCTTCGTACAAACTTTTTAAATTAGCACTAATTGTCTTATCAAGTGGCACTAGTGTCCCGCCGGCAAGTAAGCACGGATAGAGATCCATCACTGAAAGATCAAACGAGTAGGGTGCCTGATTTAAGAAACGCTCGCCTTCACTAATACCAAAGTCTTGCAAAATCCAATTCGTGAAGCTAACCAGATTGTTATGGCTAATCTGAACGCCTTTTGGAACACCAGTACTTCCAGATGTGAAAATGATATAGTAATTCTCATCGGCTTTCACAAATTGGGATGTAGCAGGTTGCTTTCCTTTATTTTTTTCAATAAAGGCATGTAATTGTTCTGGTGTAACGATATCATTATGCCCTGTTACAGCCTCCTCAGGCAGCGTTTCGGTGCAAAGAATTAGACTAGGATTAGCAACTTCTGTAATCTGTTTAATGCGGTCAGCTGGCATAGATACATCGATGGGAACATACGCCCGTCCAGCTTTCGAACAAGCTAAGAATGTAACAATTTGCGAAGCTGACATGTGTCCATACACAAGGACTGGTGCATCATCCGTTAAAACTTGCATTAAAAAGACTGCTAATGCGTCTGACTGTTCCTTTAATTCTCTATAAGTCAGTGACTCACCTTGGTAGTCGTAGCAAGACTTATTCGGTGTCTTCGTTGCCCACTCATCGATTCGTTCATTAATGGAAGTAGTGAAAAAAGATACACTCATTCATAATCCCCTCTCTTCTCTCTAAAATTCGTTATAAATAAAGGTTGTGTCGTTTGGATTTTTGAAACCGTAGAACCATAGTAAGCCTAGTAATACAATCAAGTAGAACAAGGTCTTCCAGATAAATATAGCTCTTGGATGAGACATCGCGGTTTTTAACTTCTTCATGCTGGGCATCACCTCTTAATATTTCTTTAATATTACAAATGTTAAAATCGAGTGTCATGTATTTATATAATGTAACGCATTTTCTTGGAAATGTCCAATTACATTTTTGTAAGGTTACGTAAGAATGGGTTTACGGGAGATTAAATTAGCATTTTGGACTATTTTTTTTTATAGAAAGACTGTTTTAAATGTAAATAAAACTACATCAACAAATTATTTTTTTATGAAAAAGCATTACTGGGCAACATTTTATAAGGTTTTGAAGGGATATTTATGAACTTTTTGTGAATTTTTGAAGAATGTAAGATGTAATAGAAAAAAACTAAAAAATGGTATTTAATGTATGGAATGTTTCGCAGTGTAATAATTCAATTTATGAAGCTTTGTATGATACGACTATGCGAAACCTTCGAAATTCTATATAATGGAGAGAGAATGAACTTTTTGAGGGGGATTGTGGAGATGAATAGTAAACAAATCGCGGGAGAAAAGGCGTGTGAGTTTATTCAAGATGGTATGGTTGTAGGGCTTGGTACAGGATCAACCGCTTATTACATGATTCAAAAATTAGGTGATCGCGTGGCTGATGGACTAAATGTTACTGGTGTAGTCACATCGAAAGCAACAGAAGAATTGGCGAAAGAGCGCAATATTCCGCTAATGGATTTAAACGAGGTTGGCGAAATTGACTTGACGATTGACGGTACGGATGAAGTTGATGGGTTGTTTCGGGGTATTAAAGGTGGCGGTGGTGCACTTTTATTCGAAAAACTAGTAGCACAAGCATCCAAAAGAAGTATTTGGGTTATTGGGGAAGACAAGGTTGTGGAGACACTAGGCGCCTTCCCATTACCAGTTGAGGTCGTGCCGTTTGGTTACAAGCAAGTGGAGCGTCAGCTAGAAATGAATGGATACAAGCCAGTGTTGCGTCATCATGAAGATGGTAGCGTTTATTTAACGGACAGCGAAAACTATATTTTAGATTTACATATGGGGGCAGTCACCAATCCTGAGGAATTAAACACGTGGTTGAATAACCTACCCGGCGTTGTTGAGAATGGTTTATTCTTGAATTATGCGACTTCGATCGTTATCGGTTATTCCAATGGAAACGTGGAGGTCCGAGATAAATAAAAAAGAGGTTCCCGAATTTTGGGAGCCTCCTTTTTATGCTTAACCTATTTGTTTTTGCATATTTTTATGTTCAATACCAGCATCTAGGAAGATATCGGAGCACACTTCATAGCCTAGTTTTTCGTAAAAGGGAATCGCGGTTGTTTGTGCACCTAGTTTCAGAAGGGTAACTTTTTGGGCGATTGCCTCTTGTTCAATGGCTTCCATAATGCGACGTCCGCTGCCTTTTTTACGAGCTATCTTGCGGGCGCAGATGCGCTCTACTTTGCCATACTCGGGAAGAGCGCGAAATCGCCCTGTCGCAAGCGCTGTACCATCTTCATCATAGTCGACAAACATGATTGTTGAGTCCAGTGAATCGAACTCGTCCCACTCCAACTCAGGATCTACTTTTTGTTCTAAAACGAAAACCTCCTTACGAATATCAAATGCATCTTGTTTCCCAGATTTGTCGGTTACTTTCTGTACTGTCATGCTTCTTTTTCCTCCTTAAACGGTCATATCTTCGGTGGCAAACTGTTCTTTATCTAGCATAAATTGCAACGCTTCTTTCACAAAAGGCTGCCAATATTTCCAGCGATGCTTGCCCTCGAATTCTTGAAAATAATAATCAAAACCACGCGCTTCCAAAATAGTATGAAGTGCAAGATTTGGTTCCAAAAAGTTTGCGACATTATCATCGGTTGTTGGGACTTCGGTTTCTTCACTACCAATGACGTGGAAAATCTTCACTAAAGCAGGGTTCGCTTTCTCGGCAAGTGTCATTAATTCTTCATTCACGAGCGGGGAATGTAAAATCGCATTTCCAAATGTATGTGGGTACTTTAGCGCAGCTTTGAGAGAAACGCTGGCTCCGAGGGAATCACCCATCAAGAAACGACTAGCACCCATATGATATGTCGGGTAATTGGCTTCGATGTAAGGTACTAATTCATGTGCTAGAAAGCGAATATACGCCTCATTTTGCGCACCGTCTGGATGGTATTTCGCTCGTCGGTCCTCCACGGTTTTATAAGGGATGCCTACAAAAATGGCCTCTTGAATGGTTTTGCTTTCTACTAATTCATCAGCGAAGCGTGCCAGTTTGCCAAATTGAAAATAATCTTTTCCATCCTGCACTAGGAAAAATGGATACTTCGAAAGAGGCGAAAACGTTGGTGGTAAGTAAATTAATAAGTCCAATTCCTCATTTAAAACAGTGCTCCAGATCTTTTTTTCCAACATTTTTGCTTCTGTCATTTTTATAATCCCCTTTCCTAGATCGTTATTATTATCTAAATTTTTAGACAATAGTCTGTAAATAAACCAATTTGCGCTGAATTTAAATAACGTACTAACATTCTACCACAAAATAAAGCAGAACGGCAAAATTTTGCTTAAATAATCAGTTTTTTTTTCAAAAGGTTATAAGTCTTTTTTCCAATCCACTGAAATTATGATATAATGAACAAATCAAATATTAGAAGAAAAAGGGTGGGAATCGCATGAGCAGTAAGGATATTGATTGGAGCACACTTGGTTTTGAGTATATAAAAACGGATTTGCGCTATGTGTCTATTTGGGAAAATGGCAAGTGGGATGATGGGACAATGACAGAAGATAATGTCGTCCATATTGCAGAGGGCTCCACAGCGATTCACTACGGACAGCAGTGTTTTGAAGGTTTGAAAGCCTATCGCACGAAAGATGGTTCGATTAATTTATTCCGACCAGATCAGAACGCGAAACGGATGAAAGCAAGTTGTGATCGTCTATTGATGCCGGAATTTCCAGAAGATCGTTTTATTGATGCGTGTAAGCAAGTAGTTGCGGCGAATGAAGCTACATGCCGCCGTACGGTTCAGGTGGAACGATGTATTTACGCCCATACTTAATTGGAATTGGCGATAATCTAGGCGTTCGCACAGCACCGAAATTCATGTTTTCTGTATTTTGTTGCCCGGTTGGCCCGTATTTTAAAGGTGGCCTAAATCCGACTAACTTCATTATTTCGGAGTACGATCGCGCGGCGCCAAACGGTACGGGTGCCTCTAAAGTAGGCGGTAACTATGCAGCAAGCCTTTACCCAGGTAAAATCGCGAAAGACCGTGAGTTCAGCGATTGCATTTACTTAGATCCCGCGACACATACAAAAATTGAAGAAGTAGGCGCAGCGAACTTTTTTGGAATCACAAAAGATAATCGTTTCGTAACGCCGTTTTCGCCATCTATTTTACCGAGTATTACGAAGTATTCCTTACTTTATTTAGCGGAACACCGCCTTGGTTTGAAGGCCGAAGAAGGAGACGTGTACATCGATAAATTGGACGAGTTCACAGAAGCTGGTGCGTGTGGTACGGCGGCCGTGATTTCACCGATTGGTGGC
Organism: Listeria grandensis FSL F6-0971; assembly: GCF_000525835.1. GTDB lineage: Bacteria > Bacillota > Bacilli > Lactobacillales > Listeriaceae > Listeria_A > Listeria_A grandensis. The sequence goes on along the minus strand of NZ_AODD01000009.1, from coordinate 16,842 downwards.
ATCCAAAATGGTGACGACTTCCACGTGTTTTATAGTGAAACCGAAGTTGGACCTGTGACGAAGCAATTGTATGATGAGCTTTGCGGTATCCAGTTTGGTGACATTGAAGCGCCAGAAGGTTGGATTTATAAAGTGAAATAAATTTTGATAGAGGTTTACGAACTTTGATCCGCAGGGTATAATGAATTTGGAAATAGTATGGGCGTGAGCTCACCAAAATCCCCTCGTTGTGTGGCAACGAGGGGATTTTTTAAGGTGTTAGAGGCGCCGTCTATTTATTTTTCACGGCCCCGACTCGCTAACTTGTGTTTGAGCCATACAATAGCACAGCCAACAACAGTCGGCGCAATGATACTGGAGAATAGTATGAACATGAAACTCACCTCCTTCTTGTGAATGACTCACACGAAGATAGACCACGATTCATTATTTTTATATAGACAACAGGTTATAAAAATAGAAAGTCTAGAGTAAGGAAAATACATCGATTAGTACATAGAAATATGATGTTTTGTGGTTTGGATTAGCTTAGTACAAGAAAATAGGTGATAATGATGAAATTGACAGAGAGCAAGAAGGTAAAGATTCTTTTATGGATTCTTGGTAGTAATTTTTTTACGGGGATATTAGCACCTGACGAGGTTTCAGATGTTTATTTGGCGTCCAATTTAGTGATTTTAGTGACGCTGATTGTATTGGAATGGCGTTATAAAAGGAAAAATCGTAAAGAAAGTAGTGAGACATGGGGAGAACAACAGCAAAGATAACATCGATTTTTTGTATTAGTTTGGGTTCCAAGTATTATGTAGGTGTCAGAAATGCTGAATAGGAAGAGGAGTAATACATGGCTTTATGGGGTTCGCTCATTATTTATGTGGTGATTTCAGGATTTATCCTTATATTTAGTAAAAAATACGGTTTTCGAATTGCGATAGCGCTAGGGCTAGGGCTTCTTATGCTGTTTATATTTGAGGATACGCCTAAGGATACGTTTTTTGTGGCTTTAGATATTGGCTTGTCGCTTTCTGTGTTTTCGATTTTGTTACTGGTAGTTGTGTTTTTGTGGGCTAAAAATAGATGTAAAAAAGTATAGATTTTTAGGAGGAGAATAAGATTAGTATTTTTAGAGAAGATGAAGAAGTGATTCCAATGCTAACAAAAGCAAATATTGAGCTGGCGGAAGCGACATTTGGCGTGAAGTTACCTGCGAGCTATGTGAAAGTTTTGGAGGAGAGAAATGGTGGTTATTTAAAAACGGATGCGGTGCCAGTAAATTTTGCGAACGATTGGGCAGAAGATCATATTCATTTGGATGAGCTCTATGGTATTGGACCGGATGAAGGCATTATGGAGACGGAATATTTGAGAAATGAATGGGGGATTACTAAAGGAGATATCATTATTATTGGTGGGGACGGTCATGCATTTGTCGCGCTTGATTATGAGGGGACAACGACAGATCCGAAGGTTATACACATTGATACGGATAGTTCGAAAGTGAATGTGATTTGCGACAGTTTTGATGCGTTATTGCGAATAATGTATGTAGCGGAGGATCCGGACGATGACGAGATGCCTCACCGGATAGATTGGAAAAAGAAGCTCAAGAATGTTGCCACCATCGTGATTTTATTAGCGGTATGTGGTGCTATTATTTATAAAGGCTACATGTATATTTCTGATTGGCTATAAAATTAAAAACAGCGATGCAATCTGTATGATCGAGATTGTATCGCTGTTTTACGTCAATTCCCTGAAATGTGTTTTTTCGGTAAAATAAAATGGATCGCGTAGCTGAGTAGGCAGCAGGCGAACATGGCCCAGAATACCATATGCAGTCCGTTGTACAGAACATCGCGTAACGGTTCAACGAGTGTGACATCCACATTTCCAGATGTCTGTGGGCTGATTAGTTGGTTTAGGTTATCCCGATTCACACCAGTCGCTGTGTCACGAAAACCATTCGCCAATACGGAGTTGAAAATCGTTCCGAATACCGCGACACCAATCGTCTGGCCGACCGTACGAAATAGTGTATTAGAAGCCGTCGCGATTCCGGTCTGATCTTTTCGCACAGCATCTTGGACGGTGACCGTCGTGGTTGTAAATATAATCCCAAACCCAAAGCCCATCAAGGCGCTATCAAGATAGAAGTATAGGTCCGGTGTTGTGCTCGGAAACAGCGCCAAAAAAAGTCCGCTGACCGTCGCGATAATTACGCCGAGTCCAACCGTGTGGCGATTCCCAATCGACATCAATAGCCGACCACCGATAAACGAACCGATAATCCAGCTCACCGACAGCGGTGCAATCATTAGGCCGGCAATCATGGCATCATGGCCCATCATGCCTTGCGCCCACATCGGAATGTACACATTAATCCCAATCAAGAACGCGCTCACGAGAAATCCAATCAAGTTTCCGATCAGCACGACTGGATTTTTAAACAGGATGAAAGGCATGATCGGGTCTTGGGCTCGTTTCTCGGCGTAATAGAAAGCAACGAATAGCGCTATCGACATAGCGAACAATACGATGACGAGCGGCTCTAGCCAATTCAGCGTCTCACCAGCTCGTTGCAAAGCGAATAGTAGGCTGAGCAGTGCGACGGTGAACAGCGTTGTTCCTAAGTAATCGATCGGTAATTTGACGCGAACGAGGTTTTCCTTCAAGTAAATCGAAATCAAAATAATCGTTGCAATTCCGACGGGCACGTTGATGAAGAAAATCCAGTGCCATGATAGCTGATCTACTAAAAATCCACCGAGCAATGGTCCGAAAACACCAGCGATTCCCCATGCGGCTCCCATGAAGCCAAGCACTTTTGCTCGTTTTTCGAATGGGTAGACGTCAGCGATAATCGTCATCGTCGTTGGTAAAATTCCGCCAGCTCCGATTCCTTGAATGGCTCTAAAAATAATTAATTGCTCCATCGTTTGCGCGAAACCACAGAGGGAGGAACCAACAATGAAAATAATGGTGGCGATAATAAATATTTTTTTGCGGCCGAATAAATCGGATAATTTTCCGTAAATTGGGACAGTAACGGCCGAAGTAAGTAAGTAAATCGAGAAAATCCAGTTCATCAGCTCGATGCCCTGCAAGGCGCTGACAATAGTAGGCATCGCCGTACTAACAATCGTTCCCTCAATCGCAGCCATAAAAGTAGCCACAAAAACAGCAATCGTGACGGCTGTTCTTTTTGTATTCGTTTGTTCCATTTTGATAAAAACTCCTTTCACATAACGTTAAAATTATAACATAACTCGAAATGAAAAAGCAGGATAGCCGTCATTATTTTAAAAAAGGGGTATAATGAAACGTGAGAAGAAAGTGTGAGGAGGAGTTGGAGAATGGCGTTTGAACCAAATACATTAGAGACGATGCAGTTGATCAAGGAATTGACATCGATACCGAGCCCTACTGGGAACACGGAACAGGCACTTGCCTTCGTCGAAAATTACTTGAAAGAAGCTGGGATTGCGAGTACGCGAAACAATAAAGGTGCGTTACTCGTATGTATCCCTGGGAAAGATGATACGAAACAGCGGATGTTGACAGCGCATGTGGATACGCTTGGCGCGATGGTGAAGCAGGTGAAATCCGACGGTCGTCTCGCGATCAATCTGATTGGTGGTTATCGTTTTAACGCAATTGAAGGCGAGTACTGTACAGTAGAAACAAGCGATGGCAAGCGTTATACGGGAACCATTTTGATGCACCAAACGTCGGTTCACGTGTATCAAGAAGCCGGGACAGCCCCTCGTGACGCGAAAAATATCGAGATTCGCTTAGATGCCAAAGTTTTTAATCCAGAAGATGTGGCAGCGCTTGGAATTAGTGTTGGTGACTTTGTGTCGCTCGATCCACGCGCGAGGATTATAAACGAGGAATTCATTAAATCGCGTCACCTCGATGACAAAGCGAGCGTTGCGATCCTGCTTACCCTTTTGAAAAAGTTGCAACAAGATGGCGAAGTGTTACCATATACGACGAATTTCCTGATTTCCAATAATGAAGAGATTGGCTACGGTGGTAACTCGAATATTCCCGCCGAGACAGTGGAGTACCTTGCTGTCGACATGGGCGCGCTTGGTGATGGCCAAACGTCTGATGAATACACGGTTTCGATTTGTGCGAAGGATGGAAGCGGCCCGTACCATTATGGTTTACGCAAGAATTTGGTGCAGCTTTGTATAGATAATGGGATTGATTACAAAGTTGATATTTACCCGTTTTATAGTTCCGATGCAAGCGCTGCGATCAAGGCTGGTTTTGACATTGTGCACGGCTTAATCGGGCCCGGAATCGACGCTAGCCATGCTTACGAAAGGACGCACCGAGATTCTTTATATCACACAGAAAAATTAGTGTACGCTTATTTATTTTCTGAAATGGTGAAATAGGAGGAGACGAATATGTCTATTTTTGAGTTAGAGCAGGAGACGCTTCACGGTGAAAAGGTTTCATTAGATAAGTATAAAGGCGAGGTTATCATTGTTGTCAATACGGCGAGTAAATGTGGCTTCACACCGCAATATGAGGAGCTTGAGAAGTTGTATCAGGAGTATAAGAGCCAGGGGTTTACGATCCTTGGTTTCCCGTCCGATAGTTTTATGAACCAAGAGCTTGACACGGACAGCGAAATTGAAGAATTTTGCAAAATTAATTACGGTGTGACGTTCCCACTTTTTGCAAAATCGAAAGTGCGTGGCTCGGATATTAACCCTGTTTTTGAGTACTTGACGAAGCAGAAAAAAGGATTACTTGGTGGTGGCATCAAATGGAATTTCACGAAGTTCCTGTTGGATCGTGATGGCAACGTGGTCGAGCGTTATGCCCCTAAAGATAGCCCGTTGAATATGAAGGATAAAGTTGAGGCATTGCTATAGTAAAGTAGTAAGTGGAAGTCGAATCTTAACGGGTTCGGCTTTTTTGCCTAATAAAACAAGTGAAGAAAAGTCTGAATTATAGGACCATTTTACAAGTTGTTATCGTTAACAGTTAAATTTAGGTTGATTTAAACAACCCGGCTTGCTTATACTTTAAAATGAGTAAGCGCTTTCTAATAAAAAGAAAAGGGGTTTGGGATTTGAAAAACATGTGGCGTAAGTATTTAGTTTCCATCATGATTGTGTTGTTTGCTGTACAGAGTTTTAGTTTTGGCATGCAAGGTTTTGCGGAGGAAAGGATCACACCGAAAGCGGATGCAGCACAGCAGGCCAAGTTAGCTAGTACTGTGAATGACAGTGTTTTATCCGAAAATAGGGAAAGTAAGACGAAGGTTATTGTGCACTACAATCCAAAAAGTCAGGCGAGTAAGGCTTGGCAAATGTGGGTGTGGAATAATGATGGTGTTGCGGGGCATGAAGTCGTTTTTGAAGATACGAGTGCCTATGGTGACTATTCGAAAGTGGCAGTCCTGGATGTGGATGGTGTGCAATCGGAACTCGGATTTCTCATTAAAAATGGTTCTGGCTGGGGCGGCGATCGTGATATTAGCAGCGATCGTTATATTTCCACAAAAGAGGGAATTACAGAGGTTTGGCTGAATTATGGTGAGGAGGAAATTGCGACAAAGCCGGCGAATTTGACGGTTTTACCGACCCATGAGAATTTGGAAGTGACGTTTTATTATCACCGCGATGATAAGGATTACAGCCATTGGTTTGTTCATTCGTGGGCGGATGGTGCGACGGGAACGCAGACGGTTAATTTTACGGATGGGCAGGCGGATGGTGATTGGCAGTCTGTGAAGGCGACGTTTAACGCTTCTAGTGGCGCGAGTCTGTCGAAGCTGGGCTTTATTATTGCGAATAATGCGACCGGTAATTGGGAAAAGGACGGGACGGAGGACGATCGTTTTGTTTATCTGTTTACGGATGATGGCAAAGCAGAGGTTTGGATTGTAAGTGGTGATAAGGCGGGTTACCGGAATCCCAATTTTGCGGATGCGACGAAGCAGATAAAAACGGCGAGTTTGACGGGTTTTAAAGAGGTGAAGGTGACGCTGAATCGGGATGCGACGGCGCTTGATTTGATGGCGGATGTGACGCTTACAGAGGATGGTAATGCGGTTGCTATTTCGAATATTAGACGGGATGTGGCGAATCCAGCTGTTTTCTATATCGAAACGGCGCAAGATTTGCCAATTCAAGCAGCTTTGACGGTGAAGACGGCTGGTTTTGGCGAGAAATTGGTGGATACGACGAGCATTGTTCGAAATCCAGCGTTTGATGCGAAATATGCGTATACTGGGACGGAGCCGCTTGGTGCAACGTATAACGCGGATCAAAGTGTGTGGCAATTGTGGGCACCGACGGCAGCGAGCGTGAAGTTGACGACGTATCAAGATAATTTACCGAACAGTCCTGTGGCGCAAAGCTATGAGATGACGCCAAAAGCGCAAGGAATCTGGGAATTCACCGCAAAAATTCCTTCTGGAACGGCGTACACATACGATCTTATTTTTGCGGATGGGAAGAAAACCGTGTCGCAAGATCCGTATGCAAAAGCTGCGACGGCGAATGGAAATCGTTCTGTTATTTTAGACCCAGCAGTAATGGTTCCCGCAAATTGGGAGACGAATCGGATGCCTGCGTTTACAAATTCAACGGACGCGATTATTTATGAAATGCATATTCGGGATTTCTCGATTGCAAATAAGGATACGGTGAATAAAGGGAAATATTTAGGCGTGATACAAGAGGGGACAAAAACGGCCAATGGGGATGCGACGGGAATCGATTATTTGAAAAACCTCGGCATTACGCACGTGCAAATTTTGCCAATGTTTGATTATGCGTCGCTCAATGAGGAGAATCATCAAAGCGTTTCGGAGCAACTGGGTGCGTTGCCATACAATTGGGGCTATGATCCGAAAAATTATAATGTTCCAGAAGGTAGTTATAGCACGAATCCATACAATCCTGTGACGCGGATTCAAGAGGCGAAGCAGATGGTACAAGGCCTTCATAGCAATGGGTTGCGTGTGATTATGGATGTGGTTTATAATCATGTATTTGACGCGGGGGCACATTCCTTTGAGAAGACGGTTCCGGGTTATTATTTCCGATATGGCGATGACGGCAAACTTTCCAATGGGACGGGTGTTGGAAATGATACGGCTTCTGAACGCGCGATGATGCGTAAATACATGGTCGACAGTGTCGCTTATTGGGCGAAGGAATACCATATGGACGGCTTCCGCTTTGATTTGATGGGCATTCACGATATCGATACGATGAACGCGATTAAAGCGGAATTGAACAAAATCGATCCATCCATTATCGTGCTTGGCGAAGGTTGGGACCTTGGGACACCGCTTGCAAATGATACAAAAGCGAATCAAAAAAATGCTTCCAAAATGCCGGAAATCGCTCATTTTAATGACTCGATTCGGGATGCGATTAAAGGAAGCACATGGGGCGGTCAAGAAGCAGATCCAGGTTTTGTCAACGGCGCTACTGATAAAGAAGAGCTGCTTGCTAAAAACATACTAGCTGGGAGTCTGCGAGATCAAGGACAAGGTATTTATGATTTTGCTAAACCGAGCCAAGTTATTCAGTACGCTGAAGCGCATGACAATCTGACGCTTTGGGACAAGCTATCCTACTCGAACCCAGGGGACAACGAGCAAGATAAAAAGAAAATGCAAAAATTAGCTACCAGCATCGTTTTACTTTCGCAAGGCGTTCCGTTTATTCATGCTGGGCAGGAATTTTACAGAACGAAAGATCAGGATGAGAACAGTTACCAATCCAGTGATGCGATCAATAAGCTAGATTGGGAGCGTTATGCGGATAATATCGATTCGGTGAAGGACATCGAGGCCGTGATGCAACTCCGCAATTCTGAGCCGCTTTTCCGGTTGACGGATTACGCCCAGATCAATCAAAAAATGAAGATTATCAAGCAAGCGGATCGTGTTGTAGCCTATGAATTAAAAGATGGCGCAACATCATATGTGGTACTTTTCAATGCGAATAAAGCGGAGCAAGAAGTGGCGATTCCGAGTGGTCAATACCATGTGAAAATTGGCGAGACAACGACGGATTTAGCGACGGAAACGAGTGCCGTGAAGGTGCCGGCACTTTCCACGCTCGTTTTGAAAAATGGTGAGGCAACTTTTGAAATTGAGGCGTCAGCAGGAGCCGGTGGGACGATTACGCCGAGCGGGAAACAGATCTACAACCATGGTGAGAAGCCCGATTTTGTGGTGAAGGAAGATGCTGGATACCGTGTGAAAGAAGTTCTCGTGGACGGCCAAGCGGTGACGTTATCGGGTAATACTTACACATTCCAAGCCCTAGCGGCAGGACACACGATCGAAGCTCATTTTGAAATTTTGTCCAAAAATAATGCGATCGAAAGTCTGAGTAAAATCACGTTGCCGTTATCGGCTATAAACGCGCAGTCGGGGGTGAACGCGAAGCAAGCTTATCTGCTAGAAGCACTGAAGGCGCGGGGTTATTACAATTATGAAGGTGAAACGACGCAATACAACCTCGCGATAGCATTGGATATAGCGAACTTCGATTGGGAATCGCTAAAAGCTGGTGTATATGAGGGAACGATAAAACTTGCCAACGAATCTAGAGAACGCGTGGTACCAACTACGAAAAAAGTTCAAATCACGCTAACAGATGCCTTACCAGCGCCGGGTGACCCGAACGAGCCAACAAATCCGCCAGAAAGAGTAAATGGAGGCACAGCGACACCACCGAAAAAAGGAGTGAATCATTTACAGTTGAATGCGGTCGGAACGCAGGATGTCAAACCTGTTTCAAAAGAAGATTTACCAGCGACGGGGGATGGGTCTCAGTCCTTGTGGTTACAACTTCTTGGCGCAGCATGTATCTTGGTTAGCCTCCCTTTTATCATCCGTACACGAAAAAAGAAAATCAGCGAATAGAGCGATAAAACTTGCTACTATTTTTTCACCAAATACTATCTCAAAAACGCCTCGATGTGATATACTAAGGAAATGTGAGTATGTCTAGGAGGAGTTTGAAAATGGGTCATGATTTACAAAAAGAGGTTGCTTCGCGCAAAACTTTTGCAATTATATCTCACCCGGATGCGGGGAAAACAACCATTACAGAGCAATTATTACTTTTTGGTGGAGCGATTCGTTCTGCTGGTACGGTAAAAGGAAAGAAATCAGGCAAATTTGCGACGAGTGACTGGATGGAGATTGAGAAACAACGTGGGATCTCGGTAACGAGCTCTGTGATGCAATTTGATTATGACGGTTCACGGATTAACATTTTGGATACACCGGGTCACTCGGATTTCAGTGAGGATACGTATCGGACATTGATGGCGGTTGACAGTGCCGTGATGGTTATTGATAGCGCGAAAGGGATTGAGGCACAGACCTTGAAACTTTTCAAAGTGTGTCGGATGCGTGGAATCCCGATTTTTACTTTTATTAATAAAATGGACCGTCAAGGGAAGGCACCGCTAGAACTTTTAGCGGAATTAGAAGAGGTTTTAGGCATTGAGTCGTACCCGATGAATTGGCCGATTGGGATGGGGAAAGAGCTTGGCGGTTTGTATGACCGATATCACCGTCAAGTAGAGCAGTATCGTGTGGAAGGTGATGAGCGTTTTCTACCTCTTGGTGAGGACGGCGATTTGGCAGAGCCGCACGCGATTCAGAACTCGAGTTATTATGAGCAGGCGCTTGACGAAATCATGTTGCTAGATGAGGCTGGAAATGATTTCAGTGAAGAACGAATTGCATCTGGCGAGTTGACGCCCGTATTTTTCGGAAGCGCGCTAACGAATTTTGGTGTGGAGACGTTTCTAAAAACGTATGTAAACTTTGCACCAGCACCACAACCGCGCGAATCTAATGAAGGTGAAATCGATCCTTACATGAACAAGTTTTCCGGTTTTATCTTCAAAATTCAAGCGAATATGAACCCAGCTCACCGTGATCGCATTGCCTTTGTGCGTATTTGCTCTGGTGAATTCGAACGAGGCATGGCGGTGAACTTGACGCGTACGGGTAAATCGATTAAACTCGGTAATTCGACGCAATTTATGGCGGATGACCGCGAAACGGTTAACAGCGCCGTGGCGGGTGATATTATCGGTTTGTACGATACAGGGAATTACCAAATCGGCGACACGATTACAAACGGTAGCAAAACGTTACAATATGAGAAACTACCGCAGTTTACGCCAGAATTATTCATGAAAGTCTCTGCAAAAAACGTGATGAAACAAAAGCATTTCCATAAAGGTGTCGAACAGCTTGTCCAAGAAGGCGCGATTCAACTATTCAAGACGTGGCGCATGGAGGATTACATCATTGGTGCGGTTGGTCAATTACAATTTGAAGTATTTGAGCACCGAATGAACAATGAGTATAATTCCGAAATTCGCATGGAGCCAATCGGTTCTAAAATTGCCCGTTGGATCAAGGAAGAGGACGTCGATGAAAAACTTTCGACGCAGCGTAGTATGCTTGTAAAAGATCGTTTTGACAAGCCATTATTCTTATTCGAAAACGAATTTGCGTTAAATTGGTTCCACGATAAGAATCCAGATATTGAATTAACATCATTACTATAAAAGCAGGAAGAGCTCAAAATTGGGCTCTTTTTGTTTTTTTGTAAAAATATCGTTTAATACAATAACGGAAGGGGGAAAGAACAAAGGAGGGAGATGAGAAAATGAAGAAGATACTTTTTTTGATAGGGCTTGGTCTGATAAGTATAGTCGTGCTGGGTTTGGGCGGACAAAGTGTAAAAGCCGCGACGGACTATGGTTCACAGTTCTTTACACATGTAGAATTACAAGATAAAAACGGTGTTCCTGATACGGATTTTAAAGAAAACGAACGCGTGAAGGTTGTGTATAACTGGAATGTGACGCAGGTAGTACATAGTGGAGAAACGATGACACTTCCATTACCTGTACAATTGAAATATGTTAGTTTTGCACCTTTTTTATTAAAAGACAGTGGTGGAAATACGGTAGCCACAGCGCTGGTAGATCCTGTATCGGGAAAAATCACTTTAACATTTACTACTTTTGTTGATACACATACGGATATTCATGGCTCGATGTTTTTCTATGCCGATTTTAATAAAGCCAACATTGTAGTCGACCAGATAAATCCGATTGCTTTTCCAGTTGCAGGAGATCTGACGACGCTTGGAGTGATGATTCGTAAGGTAGATAGTGGTGGTGGCACGGGAACACCGACTGTCGTTTTCAAGCAGGGACGGATTGACGCGAACGATAGCAGTCTCATTAACTGGACAGTCACGCTGAACAACGCATTGGTAGATATTAATAGTGCGTACTATACCGATGTGATGGGACCAGGCCAAACGCTCGTTGGAAACGTAAAACTGAAATACCGCGATGCAGATAAAAAAGAACTTTATACACAAAATGAAAATATCACGCTAGATGCTAATCGCAGTTTCCGGCTCGATCTTGGTGACCTAATAGATACATCAGTTGTCATCACTTACCAAACAAAAATGGCGGGTGGACAATTTAGTTATAAAAACACCGCAAAAATCGGTGGCTCAAACATTGAGGAGCAAACGAGAAATGCTACAGTCAATGATTATTCAGGCGGCGGCGAAGGTGGCGGAACAACGCCACCACCGGTCACTCCACCAACGACCAATCCTGAACCACCAACGCCAGAGAAGCCGAATGTAGATTCGATTACTGTGACACCAAATGAACCAGAAGTGACCACAATCACGGACGAGAATAACGAGATACAAATTTACATCGTCAAAAAAGGCGATACACTTTCAAGCGTTGCAACAAAATTCGAAACAACACCACACCAACTCAGAGTATGGAATAAACTCAAAACCGACGCACTCAAAATTGGTCAAAAATTAATCGTAAAGGTAACACCGAAAAAAGGGACAACAAGGGTAATGAACATGTCTAGTCTCACATCACCAACAATGGAAACACTTCCTCAAACCGGTGATGTAAGTCATGGTATCGCTGAATTAATAGGCACTTTATTAGCCGTAAGTTCTGCAACATTTCTAATACGTAAGAAATGAGTCTGAGACAAAACTCAAGATAAAGCAAAATCGTCCAACCCATTACTTTGGGTAGGACGAAAATTTTGCTTTACACAAATCGAGCGAAAGCGTTTGTATTCAGGGAGTTTGGTGGAGGCTGGAAGCGGAGTGTACGATTGTACATGAGAACCGGAAGTCCGCTAAACTCCCTTAATGTGAGCGCTTTTCGCCGATTTATCTGGGTTATGTCCCAGCCCCATCTATTTCCGCACTCAATTTGGTGGCTACTTTTTCGTAATTTCGAAAGCTCGCTAGGTCTTGCTTTGGAATATCCAACAGATCCTGAGACTGCAAAATATGTTTTTCCAAACCATCCGCAAATGCCACAAAATCATCACCCGTCATTGTCTCGTAATCTAGAGAATAATATTTAGATTGTCGGTACAGCGACTGTAAGGCCGAATCAGTGATCTCCACTTTTTGATCGGCAAAGATCTCATCATATTTAGCAGAGATAATTTCCCCATTTTCTGTAACAACTTGTAGACGCGCTGTTAAACCATTTCCGAGCGGTTCCGCAATGCCGTAATAATAAAATCCGAATGGCTTCTTCACCCAGTCTTTCATCTCGGCCGCGAGTGGCATCATCCCGTTTCTAGCGCTAGTAGAAGATCCTTTCACCGTCTGGAAATTCCCATCTAATCGGTTTTCCGCAAGCATCTGCCCCTCTAAAAAGGTAATCCCGTTCACCCAAGTCACAAGCGTATCATCCGTTCGCGCATTCGTCGCTTGGAAAAAAGCATAATCCGATAAGCGTTTGGAAGCATTGGCATATTTCGACTCATAATAAGTCTCGGAGGCGAGTTCATTAAATTCCACTTGAATCAGTTTTCCGCTATCATCCGTTACTAATTCCAGAATCCCCTTATTGCCCCCATCGAATTGCCGTTCATTTTTGTAGTAGTTTCCTTTGATGATACCTGTCGGCGGTTGAACAGACCAAAACATCTTGGCTTCTTTCTGTTCTGGCGTCCATTTCGGTTCTGGATTTGTACCGAATGTCGTAGTCGTTGCAGAGGTCACCACATCATAATTATACTCATGTGCCTTTGTTTGGACCGTTATTTTTTTCGCTTTCGGCTCATTCGCTGTTTCCGGGTGGCTATTTTCATTAGAACAAGCCGCTAGTAGTAGCGATGAGAACACAATACATATCAGTTTTTTCAAATCAGTCTCCCCCTTCACATAATTCCATTATTGCAACTAAAAATAAAGTACAGCTAAACAAAAAATGAAATAAAGATAAACTTTTGCACGAAATAAGTTATCTAAATGCGAAATCAGGGTACTCGGTGACTCATCAAAGGAAGGATGCGTAATAAAGCGTTGTTGACACCGCCCCACGTTTCATGATATTATTTTTCTATCAATCAAATATCACTTTTGACATTCGTCAAGGGGGAGTAGCGTTAGTCTTATTTAGAAAGGCTAAGATAAAGTCGTCATTACATGGATGCGAGTCCATCGGTTTTATCAACATTTTATTACAAAATGTCAGCGAGACCTTTGCCAAACACTGGCAGAGGTCTCGCTTTTTCGTGTTTTAAAAGAGGCGCTCATGACGGTTGAAAGATGAAGGAGGAATTTATTTGGATACAGCAATGATACTGGAATACGGCTGGGTACTACTAGTCTTGATCGGTTTAGAAGGGATTTTAGCTGCTGATAATGCGGTCGTTATGGCTGTTATGGTCAAGCATTTACCTGATGAACAGCAGAAAAAAGCATTATTTTATGGTTTAATTGGAGCGTTCGTGTTCCGCTTTGCCGCCCTATTTCTCATCTCCTTTTTGGCAGAAGTTTGGCAAGTACAAGCGCTTGGTGCCGCATATCTGCTCTATATCTGTATTAGTCATATGTGGAAGCATGCCAAGGGGAAAGATGACGATCACAAAGTCAAAGAAGGCAAAGGCTCGAGCTTTTGGATGACCGTTTTAAAAGTCGAGATTGCAGATATTGCGTTTGCGATTGATTCGATGCTAGCTGCTGTAGCCCTCGCGATTACGCTGCCGGCAACAGGTTGGGGAACCATTGGAGGACTTGATACAGGACAATTCGCCGTGATGTTTATCGGCGGTTTAGTCGGACTTATCTGTATCCGTTTTGCCGCGACACAATTCGTGAAATTACTGAAAAAATACCCATCACTGGAAACAGCCGCATTCTTAATTGTCGGCTGGGTCGGCGTGAAACTTGTTGTTTACACATTAGCGCATCCTGAATTAGGCGTTATTCCAGAACACTTCCCACATTCAACGGTTTGGAAATTAACATTCTGGGCAGTGATGATCGGTATCATTATCTGGGGATGGCTCGTATCTGTCCGTTCCGCTAAGAAGAAAGAAGCCTGAGCTAAATAAGGTATAGCTCCCGTGTTATGCGGGAGTTTTTCCGTTACACACAACAACAAAAGAATGGCAAATAGGGCGGTAAATATGTTAAAGTGGAGAGTAAAGAAATGGTGGGGTGAAAATGGATATTTCGATTTGGGGAGAGTACCTCTGGGTCTTCTTAATTTTAGTCGTATTAGAAGGCGTACTTTCAGCAGATAATGCGGTCGTCATGGCCGTTATCGTAAAAAAACTACCGCATGAACAGCAACGCAAGGCCCTGTTTTACGGCCTAGTCGGTGCGTTTGTATTCCGTCTGATTGCAATGCTGATTATTTCATACTTAGTTAATTTTTGGGAAATACAAGCGATTGGTGCTATTTACTTACTTTACCTCGCGATCAAGCATATTTGGGATAAGCGAAAAGGCAAGGCGAAAGAGGAAGCGACAGACAAAGAACCAAAAACAACCTCTTTCTGGGGAACTGTGGCGCGTGTAGAGTTAACGGATATTGCTTTCGCGCTAGATTCGATGTTAGCAGCTGCCGCCTTGGTTGTCACGTTACCAAAACTCGGCACATACGAAATTGGCGGCATGAGTGCAGGTCAGTTTATCGTCATGTTCCTTGGTGGTTTGGCAGGATTGATCGTGATTCGTTTTGCAGCAACACAAGTTGTCAAGTTACTCGAGCGTTACCCTACATTAGAAACAGCAGCTTTCTTAATCGTTGGCTGGGTTGGGGTGAAAATGGCCGTCATTGCACTGGCTAACCCACAAGTAGGTATTTTACCAGAGAGTTTTCCTGATTCACCGGGGTGGGAAATCACCTTTTGGGTTGTCATGATTACACTTGGTTTAGGTGGTTATATCATTGCTAGAAAAAAAGAAAAAACAAAAGGGATAACTATATGATCGGTGGCAACACGCGGCGGGGTAGAATGCGCGCACGGATGTCTAGGCTAACGCCAATCCAAGTCATTATTGCGTTTTACTTTCTATCGATTACATTTGCAACTGCACTATTAAGCATGCCATTCACGCAAAAGCCTGGTGTCAAAATACCGTTCATCGATACGCTTTTTACCGCGGCTAGTTCTGTGAGTGTGACTGGACTTGCTTCCGTCAATGTTGGTGAGTCCTACAGCCGTGCAGGTATTTGGGTGCTAATGGGCATCTTCCAAGTCGGCGGACTCGGTGTGATGATGCTTAGTACGTTCTTCTACCTCGTTCTAAAAAGACGTGTGGGCTTGCGGCAACGGCAGTTAATCATGACGGATACGAATCAGTTTTCAATGAGTGGGATGGTGCGGATGCTACGCGAAATCCTCGTGTTGATTTTCGGAATCCAGATTGTTGGTGGTCTGATTCTGGGTATTTATTTCATTCCGTTTTACAATGGAGATGTTGGCGAGGCAATGTTCCAAGGCCTGTTTAACTCGGTTTCAGCGGTGACAAATGCAGGTGTGGACATAACGGGTTACTCTTTGACGCCATTTGTCAACGATTATTTCGTCCAATTCATCACAATTCTGCTCATTATTTCAGGTGGAATAGGGTTTCCGGTTCTTATCGAAGCCCGCCGTTTCCTATTTGAAAAAAACACGTTGATTCCATTCCGATTCTCATTGTTTGTAAAAGTAACCACAGTGACATACATGGGTTTACTTGTCATTGGTGGCTTGCTTATTTGGGCGATGGAAAGCCAGCATTATTTTAAAGGAACCTCACTTGATGAAGGCTTTTTTAACTCGATGTTCCTATCGGCGACATCTAGAAGTGCAGGGCTTTCAACGATTGATACATCCGCGCTTACTGATCCGACGCTACTCGTTGTTTCAGGACTGATGTTCATCGGTGCATCTCCGAGTTCTGTGGGTGGAGGAATTCGAACAACGACGTTTGCGATTACGATTTTGTTCCTATATTCCGTGATTCGCGGACGCAATCATATTTATATTTTTGGTCGTGAATTGTACCAGGAAGATGTTCGCAAAGCGTTGGCTGTTGCTATTTTTGCATCACTTCTGTGCATTGGTGCTATCACTATCTTAGGCTATACCGAACAGGCAGAACTGATGGCGATCATTGTTGAAGTCCTCTCCGCGTTTGGAACATGTGGCTTATCGATGGGATTGACGAGTGATTTGAGCAATATCGGTAAGATTGTTATTATTCTACTCATGTTTATCGGTCGGGTGGGGATTATGTACATGATGTTATCCTTCCGTCGCAAAAATGAGCCGAAGAATGCGATTAGACTGCCGAAAGAGAAAATTATTACGGGGTGAAAACAGTTGTTTTGACTTTCATATAAGTGAAATCTATGCAGTGCCAGATTGTTTTTTTTGTTCTGGCTTTTTTTGAATTAAAGTTGGATGCCTTTTCATTTAATTTTAATCTTAATGTGCTAGAATTAGAAAAAAACTTAGAGGAA
>NZ_AODD01000008.1 GCF_000525835.1 Listeria grandensis FSL F6-0971 | reverse complement strand
AAAAGGAAGTATACCTTTTAACCGCGGATGAATACGAAATGTACGAAGACTACATTACGGGAACAAACTCTGCCAACATTGTAAAAGTACAGCTAGTTGTGGACGGCGTAGTTCAAAATACCACAGGAACAAGCGGTGAAAACTACACGATTTGGGCCGGTGAATTCATTACAGATCCGAATCAAAAAGTCGAGATTTACGGCCTTGATGCATCTGGCAAAGTAGTTGCTAAAACAGACGTAATCATCAAGAAAATTGAGACAATACTAACCGCAAATGACTATAATTTTGACAATCATGATGAGTATGTTTTTGGTAAACATTCACAAGATATCGTGAAAGTAAAAGTATTCGTGAATGGCCGAGATCGCATGACAGCAACAACGAACAATACAGGTAGAGGAAAATATAAAATTTATGCGCGTCAGTACATTACTGATTTTGGTGACGAAGTTGTTATTAAGGGGTTGGACAGGAACGGCAAAGTAATCGCAGAAGCGAAAGTGAATATCGTGAAATCGAAGACAGAGCTAACGGCTAGCACATTTATTATGACAATTGATGAAAGTATTACAGGAACGGCAAGTAGTGATGTAAAACAAGTCAAATTAAAAGTAAATGGCAAGATTGTCAATCAAATCAACACGAAAAACGGCAAATATTCTCTTTATGCGCAAGGTTTAATTACAAGTGAAAAAGATGTCGTGTCCGTTTGTGCCTACAACGAAGAAGGTGTACTCATTAAAGAAGTTCCGGTAGACGTTAAATACATCATGGATGGGACGGAACTAACCGCAGAACCTTATCAAATTGGTGAAGAACTACTCACAGGGACTGCAACGGGTGGCGCGAATAAAGTGAATTTAGTCGTTAACGGTGAAACGGTGAACCACGCGTTCGTAAAAGACGGCAAATATTCCGTTTATGCACTTGGTTTTATCAAAAACAGTAGCGATAAAGTAGAAGTCGTTTCATTTTCAAAATTGGGGTTCGAACTTATGCGAACAACAGTAGATATTACAAAATAAATAAAAAGAAAGTCCGCTAGAGGGCTCAGGAAAGAGGAGACAGATGAAGAAGTATGTATTAGGATTAGGAACATTAGCGATGGTAGGATCATTATTTTTAACACACCCAGGGGAAGTTTCAGCACAAGAAAACCATGCTCCAAGAAGTGAAGTGGGAACGTATGGTATGAGCTTGCTCGCGAGCGGGGAGTTGGAGGGAAGAATGACTCCATACATCCAAGGTGTTCCGAAATCTGGTAATATAGCTCAGCACTACACAGCTAAGTCGACAGTAGCTATCGGCTTATTCGATAAATCAAACCTTGTTGTTAAATTACCAGATGAATTCAAGTATGTAGCATTGCAAGATGAGTTCAAACGAGCAATCAAAGGAAGCATCACTTACCCAACAGGAATGGGCGCGGCAACGCATGAGTATACGGCAGGAGATATTACGATTTATGCTGACCGTATTGTCTTAAAAAATCCGCGAGCAAGCTATATTTTTGGTGCTAAATTTACAGCAGACTTATCTATCGATTACGGTGCGATCTTGGACAAATATCCTAATATTCCAATCGATGAAAATCCTTCAGGTTACTCATTTGTAGCGGTTCTTACAGAAGATGCAATGATTGATTGCAACTTGATCGGTTCAAAAGAAGGTAGATGGATAAGTGAAGAAACAGCAGCGATTAGAAAATAAGGAGAGTGGAAAAGGATGGGCAAACGTCACGTTGTAGCGGCAGGCTTAGCAGCAATGCTCGGACTCGGCGCATTACAAGTAGATGGTATTGTAGCATCGGCACAAGCAACAAACACAGGTAGTTCCACAGATGTAGTGCATATTTTGGCGGAGAGTTCCTTAGAAGGTTCACTTGCTAAATATATTCCCGGTGTGAATAATTCCGGTAAAGCGACACTGCATTACGAAGGGAAAAGCTTAGGTGTTGAGGATTTTGACAATGCCAATCTATTAATTAAAATGCCGAGCCAATTTAAGCATATCACCCTACACGATGAGTTTTTAGCTGCGGTTTCAGGTGAAATTTCCACGCCATACGGTACGAAAAAAATAACACCCAATGATTTAAAAATCTATTCAGACCGTATTGTCGTTTCGTTTCCGCAGTCTTTCTTTACGACGCAAGGCAAGTACAGAGCAGATATTGTGCTTGATTTTGGTAAAATTTTAAAAAAATACCCGAACATCCAGATTGATGGTGCAGCTTCTGGCTATCAGTTCTCCAGTACGTTAGTTTTTGCTTCATCACTATGGGATATTATTGAAGATCCCATTTTCGGTTCGCTATCAGGTGATTACACAACAAACGAAATAGAAGCCGTTGTTAAGTAATAATTTATAGGTCAGGAGGGAGTTGATAAGATGATTTGGTATGTATTAAATCTGTCTTATTGGCTCTCATTATGGAACAATAAGTGAGTGAAAAACAATGAATCTAGGAAATTTTATACTTTATGGTGTAAAGGTTTATAGAAAAATTGGTTACCTAGATACTTTGGAAATATCATTTAAATATGAAAATAGAGTTAGTAGCGTTCATATAGTTGATTTGCTAAACTATTTACCAGTTCTAGCGTAAGCTGAATTTTTCGATTAAGCCGGGGCACCCTTTACTAAGGAGCGGTAAATACAAGATGAAAAGATTAATTAGTTTAATGACAGTGTTAGTTCTGTTTGGAAGTATGTTACTTCCAGGAGTTGTAGGACAAGCAAGCGTGGATCAAGGAAATTTTGATATTGCGCTTAAGGCGTATGAAGACCCGATCATCAGTAACGGTCAGGTTAATTTGAAAGTGACGCTTAGTGCGGATGCGAATACGATTGTAGATGAGAATGGTCTCGTCAAAGTAACCATTCCTCGAGAGATTTTCTCGTCAGGAGACCTTTCTAACATTCATTCGGACGCTTTTATATTTGATCATATGGAAAACCCAGCAAAAGATGATCCTGATAGTATTGCGGTTTTTGTAAAGCCTGATTCTAGCTATAACGAAGGTGCTGCATGGTCTGCTTCTTTTCAATTAGCATTTCAAGCACCGTTATTGCGACCAGGAACGGAAATAAAACCAGAACAAACATTTAATGTCGCGTATAATGGAAAGTCAGACTCGCAGACGTTGCGTGTGAAAGTCGAAGAAGGTGGAAATCCTGCACCCTTTGAGAAATGGTGGAAGTCTGCTGTTGACTCGAATGGGATTGGTATTTTGGAAGAAGATGATTCCAAATATAATATATTTCATTTAGCGGTGAATGCAGATCGTAGTTTTGAGTTAGGCGATGTGACGATAACTGATCAGATTCCTGATGGTTTATCGGTGGAGCAAGACCCGGTCGAGACGCCAAATATTGAAGCAACCGATGCTACAACTGTGAAGGGCATCCGTATTGTGGAAGTAGCGGCAGATGGTTCGCGGAAGTATGTCACGAGCCAGTATCGCGATGCTATTTTCTTTGATGAGACAACGCAACGACTGGAAGTGAATTTTAAAAATTTAACGAAGACAGATAGTTTCTTGATTGAATATCGTGTGAACATGGAGACCAATAAAGAGGTTTACAAAAACACAGCAACGATGACGAGTACAGACGTTGGTGAAGTTTCAGACAGCGTATTGGTACGCCCAGATAGCAATACAAACTTCAATAAAGCATTGACAAAGTCAGTGAATAAGGAGTTCTTAATTGGTGATGACACGACGCTTGCATATACGCTGACGCTAAGATCGATTATAGGAACGATCAAAGCAGGGCAGGTATTTACGGACACCTTGGATAGTCGCCTGAAATACAGCAAGATGATATCAGGTATGGAATTATTTGATGTGAGACAAGAAGGGCAGACGCTTACCTTTACCGCCAAAAAAGATATGGAATTAGGTACCAAGGGTGAGGTCGTGTTTGAAGTAGATGCGTCTGGTGTGGCTGTAGGCGACACAGTGACAAATAAAAGTGAGATCGAACTAGATAATGAGCAGTATGATTCGAATACGGTCGCGACCAAACGGTTCAGCAATGCCATTTTGATTCAAAAAGTAGATCAAGATGATGCGAATAAGTTGTTGGCTGGGGCAACATTCCAACTGCTAAATAAGGACGGAGAAGTTGTTCGTGAAGGCGTAACGGACGCGTCTGGGCAACTGATTTTTAAAGATGTAGTTCCGGGAGCGTATGAAGCAGTTGAAACCGCGGCGCCAGAAGGCTATATACTGGATAAGACACCGATTCCAGTTGTGGTTGAAGCAGATAATGAAGATACCATTTCATTAGTCGTTAAAAATAAGCGCAATAATACTGGCGTTATTCAAGTAGAAAAACGTGATGCCGAGTCCAAAGAAAAACTCGCTAACGCGAAATTCACCCTCACGTCGGAAAACGGTGTACAATCTGGGACAACAGATGCAACGGGCAACTTACGTTTTGAGCATCTAACTCCTGGTGAGTATACGTTAGAAGAAGTAGAAGCACCAGAAGGCTATGTCATAGATAACGCGAAACGAGTGATCCAAATTGTTAGTGGAGAGGAAAAAACGATCACCGTTACTTTTGAAAATAGTCGAATGAAAGGTTCTGTCATGCTAACTAAAAAAGATAGCAAAACAAAAGAAGCTCTAGAAGGTGTGGAATTCCAACTACTAGATAAGCAAGGTCACGTGGTTGAAGATCACCTAGTTACCGACGAAAAAGGACAGATATTAGTCGGTGATTTGGACTGGGGAGAGTACATGTTCAAAGAAATCAAGGCACAAGAGGGTTATCGTATAGACGAGAACGAGCTTGCCTTTGAAGTTAACCAAGAAAATGTTTCCCAAATGATTGAGTTGACCAAATATAATGAACGAATAGAGCCGAATATACCGGAGGAACCAATCACACCATTAGAACCGAGTGTACCAGAAGAACCAAGTAAGCCAGAAAAACCGAGTATACCGAAAGAGCCAAATACACCAGGAGAAACAAATACATCAGAAAAGCCGAGTAAACAGCCAGCGTTACCAACAACAGGAGATAGCGGTATGCAATGGTTTATGATGATAGGAATTATTCTATCAACCTTTGGAATGCGAGCCTATTTACAAACTAGAAAATAAGCCGAGTTTGGGACATAGCCAAAATAAAGCAAAAATCGTCTTACCCAATATAATGGGCGAGGCGATTTTTGCTTTATTTATAGTTTCTTCGCAGACTTGGCTGGCCTTGTTTTATTTATTAGAAGTACTGGTGATTTTGTCATAGCAGTTGTGTAAGTTTTTAATATCCAGTGGTGTTGGGAACATCGAGATGCAGACGACCATTGGAGAATTTTTG
Organism: Listeria grandensis FSL F6-0971; assembly: GCF_000525835.1. Taxonomy (GTDB): domain Bacteria; phylum Bacillota; class Bacilli; order Lactobacillales; family Listeriaceae; genus Listeria_A; species Listeria_A grandensis. The sequence goes on along the minus strand of NZ_AODD01000008.1, from coordinate 103,358 downwards.
AAAGAAAGTCCAGGGATGTTTGTGACGATAACATCATACATAGAAGCTTTTTTCTTGAAGGCGGAGAGGGTGAATTCTTCGGTGATGGAAAGGTTGAATTTATTGCTAAATCGGGCGTGAAGTTCATCGCGGATAAGTGCCATATGCTCGATATCCGTGTCTAAAAGAATGCCAACATCAATGCTAGGAGTCCTTGTTTGTAGATGTATGGCAAGATTGCGCCAATGTGTGAGTAACATATAGGCAAGCGAATCTAATTTATTAGTAGTGTATTTGGAATTCTTGAAAACCTGTTTGATCGTCTCATTTAATGTATCTATAAAATAGGGATGTTGATTGGTGATTCGGTCGACTAGAGCGCGATGTGTATTGTATAGAATATAGCTCTCACTCTCAAGGTTAGTAGCGAGGACAGCGATATTATAAATATTAATGAGAATGTGTTCTTTATTCTCAATCGGAATCTCGAGCTTGGTGGCTAGGGCCTCAAGCAATTGTAAATTTCGCTCTGCCAGCACCTTGACAGAATCATCGTGAGCCATTAATTCTTCGAGGTGTTCATAGTTAAATGCGAACTTATTTTTAATAAACATACCGAATAAACTATAGGCGACTTCTTCAGTCAATTCAATTTTAAAAACAGATTTAAACAGTCCGGTTAACACTTTATTTTTGAGTAGTGAGGTGTCTACATCTGCTGGGAAATTAGCTTCAGTTGTTTGGATATGGCCATTCCTGACCCGTGTGAGAATGATCATGATCCAAAGTCTCAGTCGGTTCAATTCGCAAAAATCCATTCTTTGATTATTGGCTTTTGCGACCCAAGTAAGGATTTTATCGAGTGCACCAACTTGTATTTTAGGAAAGGGGATATTGGCGATTCCATACTTTTCTTCGATGAGATGAATCATCAGGCTACAAATTTCGGCTTCATCGCCCACCAATATGAGTGGCTGGGAGTTGACTTTGATTTTCTTTTTTTTCAGCACTTTATTTAAATGAGAGATGGTTCTGCGGAGTGTAGAACTACTGATAAATAGTTTTTCGGATAGCGAGTCAATAGAATGATTTTCATTAAAGAAAATTTCTTCGATAAGTGAAAATTCAGTACTGTCTTTCAGGGTCGAGGCATATATATGATCAATATTGTAGTTCATCGGGATGTATAAATAAAACCCGTTTTTAGAGGATAGGATCTCAATTGGTGCGGCATAGCTATTAATTTGCTCGATGTCTTTGCGTAAGGTTCGGCTATTAAAACCTAGCGTATAACTTATCTTGTCTAATGTCATGTTTTTATTTTCATGGAGTAAGTTGATGATTTTGAGTTGGCGCAAGTGCTGTTTGGATAGGCAGTTTTTCATTCAAATGTTCCTCCTTTTTCTATATGAAGAATGCTAAAGACAATGATGTACTTATGTTAGTTAGCTGTGACTTGAAATGATTTACAGATACGTAATGTATAGTATCTTACTACATGTTTTCCAAAAAATACAGAGTGATGTTCCTGTTTTGGAATATGTATAGACTTATTAAGCACTGTGATTAACCTATTTGCAGATGCTGATCAAGTCTTTTATCAAAAACTGCATTTCGGCCTTCTTTTTTTGAACAGATTGAGATTCTAGATTATATTACACTAACTCATGTAAGATTTATTCCCCATTTTTGGTACGAAAAATCTATAGAATTCGAGTGTGTAGCACGTCGTAATTATGAAAGAGGAAGGATAATCATGAATGTAGAAAATGTGTTTTTATGTAGCAGTGTCCATCATTGGAATGGAACCAGATTATACCATAAAACGGCCAAATCTTTAGCATATAATAATTTTAAAGTAGAGTTAATAGCGATTGAGCAAGGTAGAAATACAGATGCGCTTGCCAATATACAGATACAAACGTTGCCTAAGAAAAATAGATATTTGAGACCACTTAATTGGTGGACGGTTTATAAGATGGCAGTAAATTCGAAAGCGGACTACTTTCATTTCAATGATCCGGAGTTGTTACTTGTCGCTATGTTGCTGCGTCGGCGAAAAAAAGATGCTATTTTTATTTTTGACATGTATGAAAATTTTCCAAAAGCGATTCAATCGAAGCCATGGATTTGGCAAAGAGCTAGAATGCCACTTTCTAAACTCATCAGAAATTTGGAGAGGTGTCTTTTAGCGCGCATGGATGCTGTTATTTTTGCGGAGAGTTCTTATAAAGTAGATTATCCTTTTCTTGATTGCCCACAAATTGATACATATAATTTTCCGACATACCAGCCGGCACAAGGAGCAACGGAGGGAGATTTAAAAAAATTGGTATACGTTGGTGACATCACAGAAGCTCGTGGATTGATGGAAATGCTTCATTTGGCGAATTACTTAAAACAACACTGGAATGATCCATTCGAATTGGTGCTCATTGGAAATATGTCGGAGGGGTTATCGGCGAAAATGGCGCAATTCATCCATCTTAATCAGTTAGAGGAACAGGTTATCTGGAAAGGTTTGATTCCATATGACATGATGTGGCAGGAATTGCATACAGCGGATATTGGTTTGTGCTTGCTTCATCCGTTGCCTAATTATCTAAATTCACTCGCAACGAAGTTATATGAATATATGGCGGCCAATACGGCGGTGCTTGCTTCTAATTTTCCTGATTGGCAAGCGTTGATAAATGAGACGAATGCAGGCGTTTGTGTGAACCCGCTAAACCAAGATGAGGTTGGGGAAGCAACGTTACGATTATTAGAGAATCCGCGTGAAGTGAGACAGATGGGCCAAAACGGACGTTATTATTTTGAGCATAAGTATAATTGGGGCCATGAGGAGAAGAAACTTATTCAACTGTACCAGGACATAGGAAAAAAATAAATAAGGAAAGGTGCTTTTTCATGCACACATTAAGTTTTAAAGATATTTGGAGCGTTGCTAAAAAGAATATTCTGTGGATTATTGCCATTCCATTCGCATTATTATTAGCTGTTTTTGTTTTGTACTCCTATTTTATACCGAAGCAATATAGGTCGGACGTTCAGCTTTTTGTCACGGTAAATGCAAATGGGGCGGCTTCACAAACTTATGAATCGTTATTGATGACGCAAGGTTTGACAGACACTTACGCGAAGCTGATCCAAAGTCCCAAAGTAATGAGAAATGTCGCAAAAGAAACGAAGTCGAAGGAAGCCATTGATACTATTCGGAACAAAACAACGGTGAATGTGGACGAAAAATCATTGGTTTACAGCATTAGCTATAAGTCCGGAAATCCGAAAGAAAGCGCGCTAGTGGTGAATACGATTGCCAAATATGCGTCGGAGGAACTAAAAGCTTTGGTGAAGGGAACAAAGGTTACAACGATCATGTCTGGTGAGCTTGGAGTTGCGATTTCAAATGTCAGTAAGTATATTATCGCGTTTATTATTGGGGTTATTTTAAGTATTAGTTTCCTCATTATAGCAATACTTCTTGACACAATCGTGACGAAAGAAGAGCAGCTAAGTGAAATGGGAGTCGATGTGCTTGGTGATATTCCGCATGTTAGGGAAGGAGGAAAAGGACATGAGACGACTAAAAAGTAATGAGCAGAATGGGCTGGAATGGGACAAGTTACCGGTGACGGAAGTACGATCTGTCTTTTTTGAAAAGTTGAATTCGATTCAGTCGAGCATTCAGTTTTCCAATAATAAGGCGCAAGTTATTACAGTGACCTCGGCGCATAAAGGAGAAGGAAAGACGTTTACATCGATGAATTTGGCGGCGGTTTATGCGATGCAGGGCAAGCGGGTATTGATTATTGATGCGGATATGCACAATCCTCGGCTTAGTAAGTCATTTCAGCAAACCAATAAGCAGGGATTTAGTTCGGTGTTAGCAGGTGCTGTTCCCTATCAGGAAGTGCTTCAAACGACGGGGATCGAGAATCTTTCTTTTCTACCTGTTGGGCCATTGCCACCAGCACCCACGAAATTACTGAATTCGGTTCATTTTCAAACTTTTGTGGAGGATGTGCGTGCGGAATACGATTTGATTTTATTTGATACCCCACCGATTTTACTGATTTCGGATTCGCGAACCATAGGTGCTGCAAGTGATGGCGTGATTTTGGTTATCAAGGCAGCGAATACGAAAAAAGCCGACATTATGCGCGCGATTCAATTGATTGAAGCAAGACATGAGAAGTTTTTGGGCGCTATTTATAACGATAAAAAGTTAAGCAAACGAGAGATGTCAACGTATAGCTATTATTAGAAGAGAAGAGCGTGGACTGTGGTTAAGTATTGGAAAATGATTGTTTTTATTGTGATGCTTGGTTTAGGCGTCGTCGCGGCAATGTTGAATAGTATAGGAATTTTGATGGCGGTTTGTATCATGCTGATCCCGCTAATATTCTTACTTGATTTGGAAAAAATAGAGTACATCTTATGGATTGGTATTGTGATTACCTCCTTCTTTGGCTCGTATTTAGGGCTTTCAGGTAACAGTAGTATCTTCTTGTTTCGGATTTTATTGTTGCTACATGTGCCGCTGTTTCTATGGAGCGTTTCACGAAACCGGCTGGGATATAGCAAAATCGAGAAGGTTATTGTGATTTTAATCGTGCTTTGGCTTTTTGGTAATGTGGCTTCGATGCTTTGGGCAAGTTATATTAGCGCGACGTTTCGCTATTTGTATTTTGTTTTTGAAGCGGGATATTTGATGATGATTACGTTATACCACGTTCGTTCGAAAAAGGACTTAGCAATCGTGACCTATTTTATTAGTGCCGTCTATGGTTTTTGTTTGGTCATTGGCATGATTGAGGTTTTGACGGGTTGGCATATGAGTTTATCTGGAAATGTATTGGAATATACGCAAGAACGGCATAAATATCGGCCGGCGGGATTGCAATACAATTACAATGATTTTGGAGCATTTTTAGTGATGTTTTTGCCGCTAGTTGTGTGGGGAATTCATACGTGGCGCTGGCGCGGGAAGTACTTGTTCATCGCTGCGGTAATTGGAATAAGCGGGTTTCTAGTCATTAATACGTTTTCGCGTGTGTCGATGATTATGCTTATTGTCGAGGTTGTGCTGTTACTAGTTCTTTGGTTCCGCGTGTGGGGTGTGATTGCTTCGTTTGTCGGTTTGCTCGTGGTTGTATCGATCAACGTGTTACAACTTGGAGCCGCAAATAGTAGTCTGTTCACGGATGTTATTTCGGCTTTTACGGAAAAAGGAAATTCGACAAGTGAGCGGATGATGATGTATCAGAAAACGATGCAGATTATCAGTGATTCGCATTTCTTAGGTATTGGTGTTGGTAATGTGCCCATTGCGCTTAATAATTCGATTATGGGGCATGGAACACTCAGCAATGCATATCGGGCACCGCATAACTTTATCTTGGAGTCGGTAGGTAATATTGGTTTATGGTCGTCCTTTTTATTCGCGGTCGTGGTGATTGCCCTGATTCTGAGTGTGAAATACCTGTGGATGCATATGCAAAATGGCTTTTTCGCTGTTATTCCTGTTTTGGTTGTGGCTGAATTTTTAAGTGCATCGGTGGGTATTAGTACGATTATCGAGATTCGGTTTTTATGGATTGCGTTAGGATTGGTGCTGGCGATTGTGTGTAATCAAGCTTTTTGGAGGAGGGACGGTAAATGGGAATTCTAATTGGAGCATTTGTGTTAGGTGTGGTTTGCTATGGTGTGATTGCGTTATACAGTCGGTTTTATAAATCACGCCGGATCGAGATTTTACGGCAAATGCTGATGGAAAAGCAGACGTATGCGAATGGTATTACGGAAAATAAAATTGTGATCGCGGGCGGTAGTGAGGTTCTATACAGCTTTGATACGGATTTTTTGAGTGAACAGTTAGGGACTCCCGCGGTTAACTTAGGTTCTAATGTTGGTTTTGGCGCAGCATTTATTATGGATCGAGCCAAAGAGTGTTTGCGAAGTGGCGACACACTCGTATTGTCTCTGGCATATGGTTTGTACGACCGGCCAATGTATGATGTTTTTGCGTATGAGTATTTCCGGATGTATGACCGCGAGCAGTTTCGTCGGTTCTCTTGGAAAGAGCGGGCCTATTACATGATGAAAAACGTTGTATTAAATAGGCGTTTTGAGGAGAAGTTTTTTGATATGAGTCCGTCGGGGTTTTATCGGAATGTGATGGGGAGCGAGCTTCCGCCGCATAAAAATGTGCCGTTGCAGTTTGCGGATTTCGCAGAGGGTGAGGTCACGGCGTATTTGTTGGCTTTGAAAAAGTATTGTGAGTTTCATGACATTAAACTGTACATTACATATCCTGATACCGTGTATTTTGCAGCGTACGAGACGGAGCCGTTTTTTGAGCATCTGGAAGGGTTTTTAAAGCAGAATTTTAGTGTGATTGGTAACGCTAGTTCGTATATGTATGATTCGGAATATTTTTATAACTCTGTGTATCATGTGAATAAAAATGGGCAACGGAAGCGAACGAATGATTTATTGAAAGCGTTGAGGAAGGAGCAAAGCATTGGAAACAAAGCGGTGGAAGGGTGATTTAGTCAGTGTGATTATGCCTTGTTATAACGCGGAAGTACATCTCCAAGAAGCGATTGACAGTGTATTACAGCAAACTTACGAGGATTGGGAGCTGATTATCATTGATGACGGTTCCAATGATGGAAGTCGCGAAATTATTGATAAAAATGTCAGGCGTGATGACAGGATTTCGGCAATGGCATCACTAGGAAATGAAGGTGCTGCGATGGCGAGAAACCGGGGTTTGGAAGCGGCACGTGGACAATATATTGCTTTTTTAGATAGTGATGATTTTTGGGATAGAGGCAAGCTTAGTATGCAAGTTTCGTATATGGCAGAGCGGAGTGTCGGCTTTACGTTTACGGCGTATCAGAGTGTGGATGAATCGGGCAACATGAGGAAAGTTATTCGAGTGCCAGAGACGATTACCTATCATGCATTACTGCGAAATACGATTATCGGTTGTCTCACAGTGCTACTCGATCGACATGTTGTTGGTGATGTAAGGATGCCAAAACTAAAATCGAGACAAGATACGGCAACGTGGTTAGGCATTTTGAAACAAGGGCATGTCGCGCACGGCATTCCAGTGACGTCTGCCTTTTATCGGAGTACTTCAGGATCGTTATCAAGTAATAAATGGAAAATGCTACGCGCCAATTGGCGAATGTACCGAGAAGCAATGAGCCTACCGGTATGGTATGCGACTTACTGCATGATTGGCTACATGATGAACGCGACGAAAAAGCGAATTTTTTAGGAAAGGGTGTAAAGCAATGGAAAAAATAGTGATGGCCGGCGTTGGATACGTTGGTTTAGTGACTGGGACGAGCCTAGCGCAGACTGGAAAAACGGTTGTATGTGCGGATATTAGCGAATCCAAAATCACGCAATTAAAAGAAGGCGTCTCACCGATTTATGAGCCGGGTTTGGAGGCGATGATACAGCAAAACATCGACCGTGGAACGCTAGGTTTTACAATAGATATGACACGGGCGTACCGAGAAGCAGATGTGATTTTTATTTGTGTGGGAACGCCAGAACAGGCGGATGGTTCTGCGAGTTTAACATACATTTATGAGGTGGCCGAAGATATTGCGAACTATGCCAAAAAAGATACGCTGATCGTGATGAAATCAACGGTGCCAGTGGGGACCAACCAACAAGTCAAGGCCTTTATAAATGACCGCCGTGATGCGGAAAATGCATTGGAAATTGTTTCGGCACCTGAGTTTTTGTCACAAGGGACGGCGGTCAATGATACGCTACATGGTGCTCGGATTGTGCTTGGCGTCGAGACAGAACAGGCGGAGATGAGAATGCGTGCGGTCTATTCTGGGTTTAAGCAACCAGTTGTGGTGACCGATTTGGTTAGCGCTGAAATGATCAAGTACGCTTCGAATGACTTCCTAGCATTAAAAATTTCGTTTATTAATGATATCGCCAATCTATGCGAAAAACTAGGCGCGAATATTGATGGTGTAACGCAAGGCATGGGGCTTGATCCGCGGATTGGGAAGCAGTTTTTGAATGCAGGTGTGGGTTATGGCGGTTCTTGTTTTCCTAAGGATACTAAAGCGCTGTACCGTTTGGCGGAAGATGTTGGCTATGATTTACGAACCGTGAAAGCAACGATTGATGTGAATCAAGACCAAATTTATAAGTTGCTTCATCAGGCAAAACAGGATTTTGGTAGCTTGGCAGGGAGAAGCGTATCCGTACTTGGATTGACGTTTAAACCGGGCACAGATGATTTGCGTGAGTCGCCGGCGATTTGGAATATTTTTGAGCTGATAAAAGATGGCGCAGATGTGACGGTATACGATCCAGTTGGAATGGAAAATGCCCGATCCATTTTTCAAGATCGAGTAGCTTACGCAGATTCGGCGTTAGCAGCGATATCAGATACAGAAATCTGTTTTATTTTTACAGAGTGGCCAGAAATAGTGTCAGTGGCGCCAAGTGATTTTAGCGAAAAGATGAGGTCTGTGCACATTTATGATGGACGTAATTGCTTTGATGTGGCCGAAATGGCGGCGCTAGAAGAGGTACATTATGTTTCGATTGGCCGTCCGAAAGTGCAGCGATATCAAGAAGAATTAGTAGGATTATCTAAGTGAAGGGAGAGGAACTATTATGCTAAATGCGATATCAAGTAGGCTAGCAAGAGATAGTTATTATGGTAGTAAACGTGCGGTGGATATGATTGTGTCATTGATTGCAATCGTGCTCCTCTCGCCGATATTTTTGCTAGTAGCTATTGCGATTAAATTAGAAGACGGGGGAGCAATTATTTTTAAACAAGAACGTAGTGGTGAAAATGATGTGCCGTTTACGATTTATAAATTTAGGTCGATGGGATTGAGCACAGCGAGCACTACGGCGCATGATTATGTTTGGGATAACGGTGTTCCTGATACATTTGTGTTTAAAAATACGGGGGAGCAAGATGCGCGTGTGACGAAAGTAGGGAATTTTATTCGTAAATTTAGTATTGACGAGTTGCCGCAATTTGTGAATGTGCTACTTGGGAATATGTCATTGATTGGTCCGCGTCCAGAGATTGTGCCGATTACGTCGTGTTATTCAAAAGAGCAGAAGAAGCGTCTGATGGTGAAGCCGGGTATTACTGGTTGGGCGCAAATTAATGGCAGAAGCGATATTAATAATGGTGAAAAAATACGGTTGGATTTAGAATACATTGAAAAAAAGACAGCGATGCTAGACGTTGTGATTTTCTTTAAGACGGTTTGGCTGGTTATAGCGGGGAAAGGATCGGTTTAATGATGACGACTCAAAAACAACGAATTTTAATGTTATCGAGTGATTTTTTACCGAATATTGGAGGTGTTGCCGCGTATGTGTATGAGCTTAGTAAGCAACTTTTAAAAGAAGGACATGAGGTGATCGTGCTTACAAAATATGATGGATTTGGTGTGCAAACCAAGGAAGAAACATTGGATGGCTTGCGCGTGATTCGAGTGCCATTTTCGCCGATTAAGAAGGTTCAGGATTTGGAATATGTAAGGCGGACGCGGAGAATTATCAAGCAGTTGATAGCGATTGACGCGATTGACATCATTCACTGGCACACGCTGAACAAAGATTCCAAGGTGATGCGAAATATCCAATTTCCAAGTGGCGCGATTGTCCACACGAACCATTTTGTCTGGTTTCGTGAAATGTATCGATCCGGACATTTTTCTAAATTACAAAAGATGATTCCTTACACGGACCACATCATTTCCCCAAGCTATGAAATCGAAAAAATGAGTCGTGCTGTTTTTCCGGATAGCGGCGTGACAAGGATTCCAAATGGCGTTGATCCAACAAGTTTTTATCCCGATCAAGAGCTTAGGCAAAAGACCAGGCTAGAATATGGTATTCCGAATGATCATACAGTTGTCGTAACAACAAACCGGATGTCTGAGGAGAAGGGGATGGGTTATTTAATAGATGCCATTCCTGACTTGCTTCAAAAACATGATAAACTGAGCTTTTTTTTAGCAGGCGATGGACCAGAACTTCATTATTTTGAGAAAAAAATTGGTGCTAGTACTGGATATAACCCAAGAGTTCATTTTCTCGGTAGGATTAAAAATACGGATATTCTTTCCGTCGTAAACACGGGCGATATTTTTCTGCAAACGTCTTTGGAAGAGGGCTGCAGTATTTCTGTGTTAGAGGCAATGGCATGTGAAAAACCTATTGTCGCGACAGATATCGGAGGTAATCCAGATATAGTAAGGAACGGTATCACAGGCATTACCATTTTGCCGAAATCAAGTGAGGCAGTTGCAGAAGGCTTGGAAAAGCTACTTTCGGACCCTGCGAAACGAGCATTATACGGCGCCAATGGAAAAAAAGACATCGAGGATCAACTAAACTGGGAGTCGCTCGCGAAGCAAGTTCTGACGGTTTATGAGAAGTCGCTCGCGAAGAAACTTGGTCAGTAAAATGAGTAAGCAAAAAATAAATTATATTTTCATGATGCTTTATCAGTTTTTCATGGTCATCACACCATTGCTGACAACACCTTATGTAGTTCGAGTTTTGGGGCCAGAAAAAAATTGGGGAAGATGCTTATGCGAATTCTTTTGTACAAATGTTTTTAGTGTTTGTCATGCTCGGAATAGCAAGCTACGGCAAGAAGGTCATTGCTTCTGTGGACAGTCAATTTCAAGCGGAATCGGATCGTAATGATACTAAGGCACATAAAAAAGCGCTTAAAAGTGAATTTGGTGGCGTTTTTGGAATCCAGTTTATTGCAATGGTTACGATGCTATTGCTGTATTTATTGCTCGTTACGCTTTTTTTCGAGGGTAGTAGTGTGTTTTATACGTATGGATTTATGATTATCGCCTATGGATTCGACATCTCCTGGTATTTTATTGCACGAGGTGAGCTGAGGAAAATAATGGTGCGTACGATTTTAATCCGAATGGTGACAATATCTAGTATTTTTCTATTCGTGAAATCAGAGGAAGACCTTTGGCTCTATGTATTTATGAATTGTTTTTTATTATTGCTAGGGCAAGTCTATATTTGGTTCTTTCTCATTCGTGAATTAGGCGGGTTTAGTGTACAAAAAGCAAGCTTGAAAAAACATCTGAGACCTATTTTGATATTGGCGGTGATTCCGGTTTCGACCATGGTTTATATATCTGTGAATCGTGTTGTGCTCGGGGCAGTGCAAGGGGAGGTGGAGGTCGGATATTATAATCAGGCGTATAAGTTATATACGATTGGTTTGTTGTTTGTCCAAGCCTTGTCTGCTGTTTTAATGCCTCGACTCGTCCACTATTATGAGGTCGGCGATAGGGAGCAGTTTCGTAGTATGCTTACGTTTTTCTTTCGCTATATTTGCGCCTCGGTGTTACCAGTATGTTTGGGCGTTGTAGCTGTTTCTGATGCGCTTATCCATGTTTTCTTAGGCATTGACTTTATGCCGGTGGTGCCAGTTATTATTGTGCTGATCCTGTCGTTATTTTTAGCCGCGATGAGTGATTTATTTGGAACGCAGATTATGGTGATTCGCGGTCAAAATAAAGCGTACGCTTATTCGGGAATCATCGGTTCCGCGATGAGTTTTGGTTTTAATTTGTATATTGTGACTGTACTAGCCAGCGAAGGAACCGCATTATCCTTTTTAGTAGGGAATTTAGTTATTGTTAGCATCCAAATATATTTTATAAGAGATTTGCTCCATGTGAAGCAGATGATCCTTATCATGATGCCATATGTAACCTATAGTTTTATCATGATGGCATGTATTTTTGCCGTACCGTATGTATACTCTGGGCCAGCGTTTTACACGTTAGTGGTCCAGTGTTTCGTAGGTATAGGGAGCTATATATCGCTCCTGCTCATGAGAAATGATGAGATTTTATATTATATTATCCGTAGTTTTCGAAAAAAACCGTCAAAAGATAAAAGGATGGAAGAGACGTGAAGGCTAATTTATCGAAGGAAGTAAAATTACAATTTCTTGATGACTATTTTGTATCAACCACAGAAGCGATTAATATACTACAAATATCGAAGCAAAGTTTTTACTCGCTTGTTAATCGCAATAAAATTCAACGTATAAACAAGTCAGGTGTAGTGCTTTATTTTAGAGATGAAATCATCGAACGATCAAATTCTCAAAAGGATCTGAGGTATAAGTACCGTCCTTTTGATTACAGAAAATAATGAAAGAGGTAACTAATCATGTCAACGGTTTTAATAACAGGGGGGCTAGGCTTTATCGGCTCCCATTTAGCCCACAGAATAGCTGCAGAAAGTAAAGTTGTTATTGTGGACAATATATCTACAGGGAGGAGAGAGAATGTTCAGCCACATAGCGATATTACGGTTTACGAAGGCGATATCACGGATAACGAAATGTTAACCTACCTCTTTACAACATATGAATTTGATTATATTTATCATTTAGCAGCTATTGCGAGTGTTGCAGAGTCAGTTGAAAGGCCGCATGAAACATTAGAAACGAACTTTAAGGCAACGGTCTCCTTGCTAGAACATGCTAGAAATCAAAAGCACCCAGTGAAAAGATTTGTATTTGCGTCTTCGGCAGCGGTGTTTGGAGATGAAAAAACATTGCCGAAAACGGAATTTTCACCAGTGAAGCCCTTGACACCTTACGCGATTGATAAATTAGCATCTGAGCAATACGTGTTGGCATACAATGCGTTGTATGGTTTAAATACGAGTGCCGTTCGTTTTTTCAATGTATACGGTATGCGGCAAAACCCAGAGTCGCCGTATTCAGGTGTTATTTCGATTTTGACAAAAGCATTTTCAACAGAGGAGCAGGGAAGGTTTACTGTGTATGGGAATGGCAATCAGACACGCGACTTTGTTTTTATTAAAGATGTCATCGATGCTTTAGTATTGATCGCTCATCATGAAAAGTCGAAAGGCGAGGTTTACAACATTGGAACAGGGCAGGAAACCTCATTAAACGAGTTAATCGGTCAATATCAAGATATTACTGGCAATACGATAGAAACAATGTACGAAGAGCCGAGGCAGGGTGATATTCATGCATCTGTGGCAGGAATTGAGAAATTAAGGAAACTTGGATTCGAGCCAAGGTATAACGTTTATGAAGGATTAACAGCATACTGGAAAAATTATTAAGAATAACGGCTTATTTTAGGATATGCGAGGTGGATTAATTGGAAAAATTAGTTCGGTTTTTAACGGAAGATCACTATCTGAAAAGTATGTACACAAAAATGGAGCATTGGAAGCAAGGGGAAGTAGTATATTGTAATGCGAAGGATAAAGAGGTTATTGGTTGCATCATGAAAGGACAAGCGATTATGCGGTTTTGTCATGAGAATGGGGATCATAGGTTGGCATTTTTAGATCAGTACGATTTAGTGGGTGTTGAGAACTTGATAGAATGGCCAGATCCTATAAAGGCCAATGTATACGAGATCATCGCGTTAACAGATATCATGTTATTCACGGCGAGGAAAGACTATTATTTAGATCACATGTACGCCAATCCAAAATATTTTCATTGCGTATTGTCTCAACTTGCTAGGAAAAGTATCGTTGTCCAATCGGAATAAATGGCTTCAACCCATCATTTTACAGTCAATAAATGCGTAACTATCTGCATTAATTGATAGGATTGTGATTTGAATATAGTATAGACTTTTATATGTCATCAGTTTTGATAAGTCAGGAAAACAAATTGAAGAATTTTACATCAAAACAATTTGCTGTGGGCGTCTGAGCTCTCGCGAAAGATTTGATTAAAATAATAATTACACATCAAAAGGAGAAAATAATGAATCAAAGTAAGCGCGTATTTTTGAAGAAAGCTGCAGCTATGAGTGCAGTAGTAATGATGACTTTACCGACAGTTGCCAATGCAGAAGAGGCGGCAACAGGCTCGGAGCGGAAAGTTCAAGAAGCACAAGCACAGATTATCGAACCGAGCAAAAAGCAAGAAGGCAATAAGCAAGTGAATGAAAAGCAAGCTGCGACGCCGTATATCAGTGGTGGAACAGGATTTTCTAATAAATTTGAGGCTTTGCAAGATGAGAATGGTATTGTGAATGTGAGAACAGCATCGAATGCACTAATCGCCATTGGTCTTGGTGTTCAAACGAGGACAACGATTAAGATTGACCCAGAGATTGCACTACCATTTTTCTCAACACCTAACTGGAAAACCTACATTTCGGGGACTGTCGATCGATTGGGGAAATTAGGAATCGGAAATGACCAAATCACAATGAAGAAGCTACTTGAAAAGGATACAGGTTTATTCCCTGGTTATGATGAAGCGTATTACGACGAGAAAAAGCAGGAATTCGTTATTTTAACCCCAACGTATGTAGCGGCAGCGACCCAATATCAAAATGTTAACATGTACATCGATCTAGGAAAATGGAGTAAGGACACTGGTCGCCTAGTGGAAAATAAGCCGAACTACAAGTTTAACATGGTCAGCAAACCGAATGACTTAGCGATAAACTGGTCATGGGGCGATGCAAACTCGATATTACTTGGTGTTCCAGAGGACAGTTGGGCAGAAAATAAAGTGGATCCAACGACACTAGAAACATCAGACAACCACAAATTCAAAGGTAAAACCGTGCAAAACATGGATAACCGTCATGACGCCGATTTCTCTATTGCACTAACTGTGAATGGCGTGGATTACAAAAACGATGTACAACTGAAAGAAGACGGAAGCTGGGAATATGATTTCGGAAGCTACCTAAAAGATGGTGATGTTGTCGGGGCGACTGTTATCGCTACGGAAAAAGAAGCACACGAAAATACACTCATCGATATTAATAAATCAAAAGAAACGAAGTTCACAGTCGGTGAAGATAGTACACCTTGGCAAGATTGGACTGTCGTAGAGCCAACAATTTCTGATGCTTATGACGGTGAAACAATGATTACAGGTATTATTCCTGAGCAAAACTACCAAAACGGACGCACATATAGTTTGGCCGTTAAAGTAAATGGTAAAGAAGTTTACACACAAGATGATATCGAAAAAGGCGTTTACAATGCCCCGATTTTCGGAGCCAACCTAACAAAAGGCGACAAAGTAGAGGCATATATCATTGGTCACGAGGCAAATGAAGAAGATAAATCAAGTCAACAAGCGGCAACTATTGTAAAAGAAAACAAAGACGAGCAAGCCGATTGGAACAAATGGGAAGTCAAACCAGCCATCCTAAACGATGTGACACACGGAGACCGCGAAATCTCAGGACTTGTACCAGCCCAAAATAAATTTAACGGTAGAAACTATGAAGTAAACGTAACAGTAAATGGCCAAGACGTCGGTAAAAAAGCCTTCTCCTTTGACGGCGGCGAATACCGTATCGTTTTAGACAAGGACCTAGTGTTTGGCGATGAAGTAAAAGCAACTGTCATCGGTCATGAGGACAAAGAAGAAGATAAATCAAGCGAAGAAACAGCTAAAATCGTATCCGACAAAACAGGTTGGGAAGATTGGAAAGTAGAAAACCCAACTATCTCTACGTTAACAGAAGGCGAGCTAAAAGTAACTGGCCAAGTACCAGCACAAGATGAAGAATTCGGACGTAACTACACAATAGACCTGTACATCAATGACCAAAAAATAGCTACAAACGAAGCAAAATCAAAAGGTGACTACGAGTTTACACTAAAAACACCACTTGAAAAAACAGACAAAGTAGCTGTTGAAATCACAGGACACCAAAAGAATTACGAAGATAAAACAAGCGAGCGTATCACAGCAAATGTAGAAGCAGTCATGACAGAACTAACAGGTAATGACTATAATTTTGACGCCCATGACGAATATGTTACCGGCACACATTCTCGCGACATCAAAAAAATCAAAGTCTTTGTCAACGATCATGACTACCAAACGATAGATGCTAACAACGATGGTGAAGGCAAGTATAAAATCTACGCACGTCAATACATCAAGAACTTCACCGACAAAATCGTTGTGAAAGGTCTAGATACTGATGGAAAAGTCATCAAAGAAACACCTGTCAATAACGTAAAAACACCAACAAGCTTAGAAGCAAATGCATTCACAATCAATCAAGATGAATTGATTTCAGGAACAGTAAGTGATGACGTGAAGAAAATCAAACTTCAAGTGAACGGCAAAACTGTGAACCAAGTAGCACCGAAAGACGGCAAATATGAAATTTACACAAATAGTTACGTGCAATCAGTAGAGGACGACGTGAAAATTATCGCATTCAATGACGAAGACGTAGTATTAAAAGAAGTTTCCGTTACGCTAGATGACGCCTCAAAAAACTCAGAACTAACATACAACCCTTACAAATTAGGTGACGATTTACTAACAGGAACAGTATCAGAGGACATTGAAAAAGTTAAATTAGTAGTAGATGGCGAATTACTAAATAATGTTATGGTAAAAGACGGCGAATTTTCTATGTATGCATTAGGTTTTGTAAATGCCAACAGCAAAAAAGTCGAATTAGTCGGCTACTCTAAAGCTGGATTTGAACTAAAACGCATAACAGTAGAAGTACAATAAGACGAATGACAAATAATCCACCTAGACAAGCGCTGGGTGGATTGCTTTTAGAAAGGAATTTTTAATGATGAAAAAAATGATAGTAACACTGTCTCTACTCGCGACAACATTAGGTTTAGCAGGTTGTGGCTCGGCAGAAGAAAAAGCGAGTCAGGATAAAGCGGAGAACAAAGCAACTGATCAAGCACAAAAATCAGTAGAAAACACGAAAACAACAAAGTCCGAACTAAACGAAGAAAAAATCATGCAAGATATCGCTATCACTCCCCAAACCTTCGAAGCGATCCAAGATGACAGCATTAACACAGACACCAAGCAACTTGTCAAAGTAACAGTGAGCGCGAAAAACAACAGTAAAGAAGAAACAGGCATCAGCTCCGCACCATTTTTCCTAAAAAGTAAAGGCGGAAAAGAGCTCCAATTTTACGGTGAAATGAACGAATTTGGCACAATGATCGCACCAGGAAAGACAGTAAAAGGTGAGATTTACTATATTGCAGATAAAAAAGCAGCAACGTACGAGCTCATCTACAATCCAAGTGCAGTAACGAACCAAAAGGACACAAAACAACGGAAGCTGACTTGGAATTTAGGCAAAATCACAAAGTAGAAGTTGAAACACCACCCAAACAAATCGACGACAAGCGTTGTTGGGGCTGTTCGAATGAAATGAGTTACAGCCCCAATATGCATGAGAGCGAAGCGAGCATGTAATCCATAAAAGACTATACGAAAAAAGAATGATATTAATTCAGGAATAGACGTTTCTTCAAATGTGTCCAAGTAGAGGTACATAAATAGATTATTACTCACTCAAATATAATTTTGGATGGGTAATCTTTTAAACAAGATAGAGACGGTGGGCATGAACGATAGAAAGTGAGATTGCTAGTTATGATAAAAGATAGTATCAGTTATGTTATCCCGATGTTTAATGCAGAAAAACATATTAAGCGGTGTATCGATTCGATACTTAGCTCAGATAAAAACGCGAATATAATAATCGTTGACGATGGCTCTACAGATAATGCAGATGATGTATTAGCCGAATATATAGCGCAATCGAATATTAGAATATTTAAGAAGGAAAATGGAGGACCTGCGTTAGCCAGAAATTATGGACTCCAGTTTGTCCTAACCGAATTTGTGTCCTTTATAGATGCAGATGATTATTTATTGCCAAATTACGATCCAAATAAACTAATAATGCAGTTGAAGAACACAGATTGGTTAATATTTGGCTATGAGAGTAAGTATAGTCTTGGAAAAAAAGTGAATAGCAATTTTACGAAATTAAATCATACGCAAGTTCTAGATATACGAACGTTTTTAGAGCAAATTTATGTATGGATGAATCCTAAAAATAATTTTTTTTAATGCACCTTGGAATAAAATATATAAAATGAGTATCATCAAAAAGCATAAACTACAGTTTGATAAGTCATATAAGTATACCGAGGACTTATATTTTAATATTTGTTATCTTAGGCACGTGAATACAGTTACGATTATTCCGGATGTTCTATATGGTTATTGCTTAGAGAATACTATGTCTGAATCAAGAAGCGGAGATGCCTCGTGGTGGCACAATTTGAATAAGGCACATCATTATTTGGAGCAGCTAATAGTAGAGAAGAGCGATAAACAGCTAGCATCACTAAAAGAATATAGAATGTTTCACGAAAATATAGCGATTCAATATTTAAATCTTTTATTGTTCTCCACACCAAGAGATAGGATAAAAGAGGTTATTAAAAAGAAACCAGCATGTCTCCCTATTCGAAATCCTCAAAATAAGCATATCCTATACACATTAAGTGCATGTGCGATAAAAGCATTGCCACTGTCACTCTCCAGCGAGTCCATTTATTCATTGAGCAAAATAGCTAAACGAAAAGTTAAGTTATCTAAAGGAGACCAATCAAAAGCAGGAAGTGCGGATGTCACCTCGTCAAAAGGAGTCAGTAGCTACTGTTAAGGATAAGCCGGATTAAGTATAAGGACTGGATATTCTAATTCATTGGATCACCTAGGAGACTCTGAAATGAAGGAGGTGTTTGTATGAATTAAAATAATTGGAAACACATCTAATATTAAATTATATGGGGAAAATATGAAAAGAAACATTTTTAAACGTACACTTATTTCAGCAATTGCAGTCTCATTACTGACGACTAATTTAGCTCCGACAACAACTGCCTTTGCAAAA
The DNA here is from genome assembly GCF_000525835.1 of Listeria grandensis FSL F6-0971. Taxonomy (GTDB): domain Bacteria; phylum Bacillota; class Bacilli; order Lactobacillales; family Listeriaceae; genus Listeria_A; species Listeria_A grandensis. Next base: position 84,585 of record NZ_AODD01000008.1, on the reverse strand, counting down.
GAGCCTACAAAAAGCGCAACTAGTACTGCAGTTGAACAGCAATTAGAGACCTATTTTAATAAAGCGGGTATTGACATCGATGGTTCAGATTTCAATAAGAGCATGACTTCTGAACAAGTCGCTAAATTTACAAAGTTTGCACAATCTGAATCAAAAAAATATCCAAAAGATAATGCTACTAAAGAAACACGAGCGGATGGTTTTGATAAATCGATTACGAGACTTACAGTAAAAATGAAAGATACAGATAAAGGAACTTTTATAACATCTTTCACTCCTTTTAATAACTCAAAGGACCCGTATGTGGGAAACGCAGTTGGATATGCTAAATTACCACTAGAAGGTATTATTCCATGGGGCTTAGATGTTGGTGGCGAAAAAGCGATAAAAGATTATCGCAAAGGGAATTATGGCGCTAGAATTTTAGTGAAATTTCCTGAAGGTGTCAATGCAAAAGAGGGATTCAAGATTGTTGATTGGGACAAATCTATCCTTGATACAAACCTATACGTAAAAGTGATTGGTATTCCAACACCAGTAGAACTAAAATTCCCATTAAAATTCGATCGCTCTAGTGTTCGTTTTGGTGAAAATACGAATGAGTTAAGTATGGTAATCAGAGGAATGGACAAAAGCAAAGTAAGTGAATCGGAGTGGGAATCTTATCCACAGTTTATAAACGAAGGTGCCATTCGCTTAGCTGCTACAACCAATATTGGGAAGCTATCAGGTACTGCGGAAGGTAATATGTACCTTAATGTAAGCGAGTATCCAGGAAATACAGATGATACTTCTAAAGATAAAGTTCTAACCAAGGGCAAACTTCCACCTTCTAAATCTAGAAAAATCGAAGTTCAACTATTTGTTATTGATAGAGGCGGACTTGTTGCCGGTGGTTCAGGTGCAGGTAATATCTCGGAAGCACAAGTTATTCCAGGGAAAGAGTACATTAACAAATCAGAAAACAACCAGATCCCAACTTGGCGTGAATACATTTCTCTATGGGATAACAAAGATAAATTTAATACCGTGTTATCGGCAAACCAAGAAGTTACAGGTGAAAGCTATGAACTTCCGGGGAAAAATATTTTTGACAGAACTTTAAATGTCAATCTATTTAAAGACGGCGATTATAACCAGTTTGAAGCTAATCGATTTGATCGAATTGTGGATTATTATTCACATGAAAATGTTATAGGTGGAGGAGTAAACGATATTTCTTCTGTTTCGCTTTCACACACACCGCAAACAATTCCATATAACAAAGAAACAGAGGTAAAATATACGGGTTCTGTTACTACTATTGACGGTACTAAAACCAACTTAAGTAGTGCTGTTATGCGCACGACTGTCAATACGGAAACGCCTACTTTGAGTTTCACGGGTAGTCAACCTGATAGAATACAGACAGGTCAATCCCTAGATCTAGCTGGTAATTTTAACGGTAAAACATCAGATGCTTTTGTCATTCACTATAAAGTGGATAACCGAGATTGGGCGCAACTAGACAAGTATAGTGCTATCCCAGGTGACGATGTAGAGTGGAATGCTGCTATTGCTGGACTATCAAAAGGAAAACACCAAATTCAAGTGAAGGCAGTCGATTCATTTGGTAAAGACTCCAACATTTTAACACATCAAGTAACCGTTGCAGACGAGATTGATGCGAGTCTAACAGCAGACGATTACAAAATCGCACCAGGTACTCAATATGTTACAGGAACACATTCTAAAAACGTGGATAAAGTAAAGTTATTCGTTAATGGTACTGATCGTATGACAGCGGCTGGGAACAATAACGGCGAAGGACGATACAAAATCTACGCGTATGATTTTATCAAGAATGCATCCGATAACGTTGTAGTAAAAGCCTTAGATAAGAACGGTAAAGTCATCAAAGAAACAAAAGTAAATGTCGAAAAAGAAGCAGGTGTAGAAACATACCTAACAGCAAATAACTACAAAATCGCACCAAACAGCCAATATGTAAGTGGAACACATTCAACCGACGTAGACAAAATCAAACTATTTGTTAACGGTGTAGATCGTATGACAGCAGGAGCTAACAACAATGGCGCGCAAGGACAATACCGTATTTATGCTTACGATTACATCAAGAGTGCATCAGACAATGTCGTGGTAAAAGCACTGAATAAAAACGGCCAAGTAATTAAAGAAACGAAAGTCAATATTACGCAAGATACAGGCTCTATTACAGCAAATCCATTCAGAATTAGCACGGATGAGCTGATTAATGGAACATTCACTGGCAATATCGCAGTGGTTAAACTCTATGTTGACGGCGTTGCTAGAAATCAAGTGAGACCAACTGGTTCAAACTACTCACTATATGCAGCTGGTTATGTCACTTCTGCAAGCCAAAATGTAGTCGTTACAGGCTTTGATGCAAATGGTATTCAAGTAGCATCTCAGAAAGTTAGCGTGACGAATTAAGTTCACGTATTTATCAAATCAACAAAAAGGAGTCAAAAATCTACGTCAGATTTTTGGCTCCTTTTCTTATTATATCTCAATAATCGAAAGCTCATTATCAACATCAAAGAAATGCGATTTAGACATTTCAAACGCATATTTGATTTTCTCGAATGGTTCGTGATTCGAGCGTGAGTCAACGCGAGCTACGAATTCATGTGTGCCAACTTTCGAATGAAGCATAAATTCCGCACCAGTTAGCTCAGCAACGATAATTTCAGCATCAAAAGTAGAACCTGGGCTTGCCTCAATAACAAGCGGCTCATCGTGAATATCTTCCGGACGAATACCGAATACGATATCTTTTCCGTCATAGCCTTTATCTTTCAAAACTTTCAATTTGCCTTCTGGAACTTCAATTGTGAAATCATCACCGACAAATTGCGTACCGCTAAGTTTCCCTTTAAAGAAGTTCATCGCTGGGCTTCCGATGAAACCGGCCACGAACATATTTACTGGGTGATCGTATACTTGTTTCGGTGAACCGACTTGTTGGATGACGCCGTCTTTCATAATAACGATACGCGTCGCCATTGTCATCGCTTCGGTTTGGTCATGGGTTACGTAGATCATCGTTGTGTTTAATTGTAAATGTAGTTTCGTGATTTCCGCACGCATTTGCACACGTAGTTTCGCATCGAGATTCGATAAAGGTTCATCCATCAAGAAGACTTTCGCGTCACGAACGATGGCGCGGCCTAAAGCTACACGTTGGCGTTGTCCACCAGATAACGCGCTTGGTTTACGCTTTAAGTACTCCGTCAAACCTAAGATATTTGCGGCGTGCTCCACGCGTGTTTGAATTTCGGCTTTTGGCATTTTGCGGAGTTTTAGACCGAATGCCATGTTGTCGTATACTGTCATATGTGGATACAGCGCGTAGTTTTGGAAAACCATGGCGATGTCGCGGTCTTTCGGTGCGACGTTATTCATGACTTTGCCGTCAATGCTTAGCTCGCCTTTTGAAATTTCTTCAAGTCCTGCGATCATGCGTAGTGTTGTTGACTTACCGCAACCAGAAGGTCCAACGAAGACGATGAACTCCTTATCCGCGATCTCCAAGTTGAAATCCTCTACTGCGGTTACTTTGTTATCATATATTTTATAAATGTGCTCGAGTGATAGTTGTGCCATTGCTTTCCATTCCCCCATTAATAAGATTTGACTCTATTGTATATGAGAACGCTTTACAAAAACTATGTCAGGTTGCACAAAGAATGAAAAGAGGCGTTGGGCAGGTTGCATAAAATGGCTACTGTCTAAGCAGACGCTTCAGTTCCGCATATTGCCAAACACGTTCTGAAGGAAGCGCTTTGGCCGCGTATTCAGCAGCATGGACGGCGTGAGTTGCGACATGTGCCGTTGCTGCGGCATGCCCTGTGGCGCGGGCAATATGGCAAGCGACGAGGTCATCGGTGGCATTACGAGCCGCTGCGTGTGCCGCAAAAGCCGCATCGCGCGCAGCACCAACATGTATGTCACCGCGAATCCAGGCACGACTTGCTTCTATGGCTTGTCTTGGCCTCTTGTCGCTAGGGTACTTCTCTTCAAAAATAGATAATACATGCTCGGCGCAGTTCGCAGCCCAGATAGCTAAGGTACGGTGGTCGGCGGTTTCGGCAAGAGTAGCGATTTGTTGTTTGATAGTGTTATCCATATTGCACCTCCGTATTGTGATACCTACCATGGTAAAGGATGTCATGAAGCAAAGCAAGGATAAGGAACACAAAAATGCTATGTCCCATGTGGTGCTTCATCCATAGAATCCTAGTAAGTTTTTTTACATAGCATCCCGAAATTAATATTCCTCTAAAATACCAATATAGGCGAAAATATGCTCCTAAGACCCAATATTGCCCAATATACAGCTAGTCTGTAATTTAACCGATTATACATAAACGATGGATATCCAAGCAATTCACTAATCAAAAAATCGCTAAAATATTGTTCTAAAGCAACAAACCTATCTAAAACGATTTTCTACAGCAATGATCCGTCTAGAAATCATTTTTTCAAATAGGTATATACTAGGTTTATTCCAAGAGGAACGAAATAGTAAAAAAGAAGGTGATGTCATGAAAAAGAAAATAGTCGCATTTGCAGTTATACTTTCTATGTTTGTCAGTCCAACTAGCCTCTATGTTCATGCTTCAGAAGGGACACCACAAGCGGGAGGTCACTTATTAGGTAGTAGTACTACAGATGCCGTGACAATGGTGAATGATTTATTTGTCGATAGTGATCCAACGAAGGGCATTAAAGCAACGACAAACCAAGCTGCTATCGATGCCGCACAATTAGAAGTAGACGCGGTAAGCGATGAAACAGAGAGAGCCGCGCTACAAAAAAACCTACAAAGAGCTAAAGACTTACTAGAACTAGAAAACGGGAAAGCTGGCTTTTACGGATTCACTCTATGGCCAGACGCCGCTGGATGGAGCGCGACAATAGACGTGAGTCAAAGAGCAAAATCATATACTGTCTATATTAATGGATACTACGCAGGTGAGTATAGCAATGGTCGCGGTTATTATTTAGGTGTGAATGGGGGGGCAGAAGTCATTACTCTAAGTCAAGGAACGGCGTTGAAAGATGGCGATGTACTCAGCGTGAGATACAACATGAATGGAAAAGGTTACGAAATAGACCGTCTAATCATTACAGACAAATATGATACTGCAAAAGCTGCTACTGATGCCTTATTTCTTGATAACACCTCAACAAACGAGATCAAACCAACTACTAACCAACCAGCGATTGATGCAGCACAAGCCAAGGTTGACAAGGTAACAAACCCAACAAAAAACGCAGAACTTAATGCAGAAATCGCAAAAGCAAAAGCACAATTAGACATGTTAAACGGTGATAAAGAAGCACCAACGGCAGATACTGTTACACAAACACTAGATAAAGGTGCCGCCATTCCCGAAGCAAGCACATTCCTAACAAACATCCATGATAACGCAGATGGAATTTTACCAAATAATATTGCTATCAGCTATGTCATACCACCAACTACATCGAGTATCGGTGTAAGGACAGTGCAAATTGCTATCAAAGACAGAGCTGGTAATACGGCAATCAAAGACGTAACCTACATTGTCAAAGATGATACAGTAGCAATCGATGGCGACTATGTGATTCACGGCGCCGATGCGCAACTCCAAACGAGTGATTTAGAAGGAAAAAATGCAGAACAAATCACCGAACTTCTTCGTCAAAAAACAGATGTCCTAGGCTGGAATAGCGCGACAGGACAGAATATCACGAGCCAAATCACCTTAGAATCTCCAGTGCCACAAACGAAAGGCACTTATGAACTCGTCTACAAACTGGGCACAGCTACGATGACCTCTCATGTTGTGATTACAGATAACACGACTTTTACTTTCACGGAAACACCAGCTGAATTAGGTTTTGAAAGCACAGAAATTACGTCGAGTGAAACAACGATAGCTCGTGCTGATACAGACTGGAATATTGGTGTGAAAGATCTCAGAAATAATGGAACAGCTTGGTCGGTAACGGCGACAGTAAACGGTCCTTTTCAAACAGCAGAGGCCGATGCTAAGAAATTACCAGATGCGCTCACATTCACACAAGCAGGAACAGAGACGAGAATAAAAGATAACCAAGCGTTTACGATTTATAACGGCCAATCTGATGCACAAACAGAAAAAAATATTTCTTGGGCAAAAGATCAAGGTATTCGTATGAAAATCAATCCAACAGGTGTGAAAGCGGATGCCGAGTACCAAACAAGCGTCACGTGGACACTAAACGATACGCCATGAGCTTTTAAAATAACCTTAAAGGATGTGATGCTAAGAGAATCTGAGGATATTTCTTAACATGACAAAACAATCAAGCAAGACCAAGTGATCTCGGGATAGCATCATCAAATCCTGGCACTTCAAAGGAGAACTTTAACATGACATTCAAAAAATTCGCGGTAGTCGGTTTAGTAACAGTTTCAGCTGTAGCAGCAACTTTAGGTTTTGGAAATCACGCATCAGCAGCAGAAGTCGGTTCGCTAACTACAGATAGCAAAGTGAAATTCACGAAACAAGCTGAAGATACAGTTATTCCGCCAGTAAACCCAATCGATCCAGATCAACCACTTGATCCAGATGCAGAAGTAACACCAGGTACCGGTGGACCACTTAGCATTGGTTATGTATCAGAATTTGACTTTGGAACACAAGAAATTTCTGGTGAAACAAAAACATACAACGCGAAATTAGATAAAGTAAAAGTTGGCGGCGAATACGTAGAAGTACCAAATAACGTACAAGTATCCGATAACCGTGGTAATAACGCAGGTTGGAGCTTAACAGTCGCACAAAATGGTCAATTAAAAGACGGTTCAGCACGTAATCTAGAAGGTGCAGAAATCGCGATTACAAAAGGTACAGCAGTAACGAAAACAGGTACTGGCGTAACAGCACCAACCGTGAACCAACAAATTAAATTGAATCCAAATGGTACAGCAGCAACGGTAATGAACGCGACTGCTAACCAAGGTATGGGTCAATGGGTTGATAAATTTGGAGCAGACAACACAGCTGCTGCAGACGCAGTAACTCTAACAGTTCCAGGTAAATCAGCGAAATATGCCGATTCAGACTACGCAACAACACTAACTTGGACACTATCTGATACACCACAATAATTTAAAAAGTAGGAAATGCGTATCAAAAATCTGTTTTAGATTTTTGGTACGCATTTTTTTATTTAGGCATACGAAAGTGAAGGGCAATCTGAACAATCAGCGTATACATACATCTCGTGGTATACTAAATAACAAATGTATCAGTTAAAGGAGAATCGAGATGGCAGACGTAATCATAGTTGGAGATGGCGGTCATAGCAAAGTTGTTCGGGAATGTTTGGAACAGCAAGGTATCGATACTATCATCGGTACTTTAGACAATAAATACACAAGTTACGAAAAAAATGGGGCACAATTCCGAGCTCCATTTGACGATTTTGAGCAGTATAAAAAGGATACGACATTATGGTTCATTGCTATTGGAGATAATAAAGCACGTGCGGAGATTGCTGCCAAATTAGGTGATGTGTCATATGCAACGATTATACATCCGACAGCAATTGTTTCAAAAACTGCCACCATTGAGCCGGGGAGCGTCATCATGCCATTAGCAGTTATCCAACCAGATAGCGTTATTGGTGCGCATACTATCATTAATACAGGCGCGATTATCGAACACGACGTCATCATTTCAGAAGCGGCTCACGTCTCTCCAAGGGCAACTGTAACAGGTGGAGTTAAAATTGGTATGGGTGTTCACGTGGGTGCTGCAGCGGTTGTGAATCCGGGTTTGGATTTAGGCGCATATTCTGTTATTGGTTCGGGCGCAGTGGTTGTTGGTGATACAGAGGCTGGGATGGCGTATGTAGGAGTACCAGCTCGGAAGTTGGATAGGTGATTGTACATGCGGAAACGCTTCGATTTTTGACGTAGCATCGTTTTCAGATCTAGCTTTTGTTGTGGCTCTTACAAAGCGTACTTTGCTGAGTTAGAGCCTCCATATGCATGGGAACGTAGTGAGCATGTAATCCATGTGTTGCATCGTGTCCTACGCCGTCGGATCCAGCTTCGGAAGCCAGCCCCTCGAAACTTTCACGCCCTCCATAAAAACCAAGAGCGGGTTTTCATTGTGGCCGCTCCAAGTTTTTTCGGGGCTAACGGGCTTCCTTAGCTTTTCATCGGATCCAGCTTCAACGGCCAACTCCTCGAAAACTTCACGCCCTCCATAAAAATCAAAGAGGATTTTTACTGCGGCCGCTCCAGTTTTTTTCGGAGCTGAACGGGCCGTTTCAGCTTTTCGCTCTTGACTTTAATGTAAGCGTTCTATATACTGTAGTTAGTTGCTAGAGAATTGAGATAAGCGACTCCTTATTTGTAGGAGTGCGCTTTTTTTGTGCTCTAAATACAGAAAAATTTACCATTTTGGTGAAGAAACAGATCGAAAGGGGTTATTGTAACATGGTTTTATCGACAGTTTTATCACGTGAGGAAGTTGTGTCGGCAATGGAGAAGTTGGTTGGGGTAGTGAATGTCGTGACGGAAGAACAGGAATTGAAACATAGTAGTATTGATCGTTATCGTAAGTATGAGGATATTTCGGGGGTCTTTACGCAACCGATTCCGGCGGCAATTGTGAAGGCGCGAAATACGGATGATATCGCGAATGTACTGAAGTTTTGTAACGATAATGGTGTCAATTGTATTCCACGGACGGGGAACTCGGCGCTTGAGAGTATGCTGGAATCGCGGAAGCCAAATCATATCGTGTTAGACGGCTCGGGGCTGGATAAGGTGATAGAGATTGATGAATATAATATGCAAGTGACATGCCAAGCGGGTGTCGTGCTGGAGGATATCGAGAATCAGCTACGTGCGAAAGGGTTGACGACGGGACATTCGCCACAGTCTAAACCACTTGCGCAAATGGGTGGCTTGGTCGCAACGCGCAGTACAGGACAGTTTTCGACGCTGTACGGCGGGATCGAGGACATGATCGTAGGACTTGAAGCCGTTTTTCCAAATGGAGAAGTGACACGGATTAAAAATGTACCGAGACGTGCGGCAGGGCCTGATATTCGCCACGTTGTTGTCGGGAACGAAGGCGCGCTTTGTTACATCACGGAAGTTACGGTGAAAATTTTCAAATACCAGCCGGAGAATCATCGTTTTTACGGCTACACGCTAGATGATATGCAAGTTGGCTTTGAAATTTTGCGCGAGGTAATGGTGGCGGGATACAAGCCGTCGATTGCGAGACTCTATGATGTAGCAGACGCGGCGGGACATTTTTCACATTTCCAAAAGGACAAATGCGTGCTGATTTTTATGGCAGAAGGTCCTGCGGGAATTACTGCGGCGACGGGTGCTGGGATTGAGGAAATCGTTTCCAAATATGGACAATGTGAGCAGGTCAAGAGTCAGCTGATTTCAGACTGGTTTGACAACTTGAATTGGTTCCCAGAGCAGGTGGCAGAGGAACGCGAGGAGATTGTCGCTACGAAAAACATGGGATTCACGACTGAAATCGCGGCAAACTGGGGTCAAATTAACGCGATTTATGAGTCAGCATGTGCGCGTGTCAAAGCGGAAATACCTGATGTGACATGGGTTGGCGGACATTCTTCACATAGTTATATGAACGGGACGAACCTGTATTTCGTCTATTATTATGATCTTGTGGACTGTAAACCAGAAGAAGAGATCAATAAATATCACAACCCGATTAACCAGATTATCGTGGAGGAATCGTTGAAACATGGCGGTACGATGGTGCATCATCATGGGGTTGGGAAAGCGCGCGCGCCGTGGATCAAGGACGAGTATGGTTCTTCCTTCTATATTCTGAAGACGCTAAAACAAGCGTTTGATCCGAATAATGTGATGAATGCTGGAAATATTATTCCGCTTGAGTTCATGGACTAGTAAAGGTAAGATGGTGTATCAATCTCTTGTCATAAGGGGTTGATACATTAGTGAAAGTAGGGGATTTATAGTGAGAGAGAACATGCTAGATTTATTGGCGGATAACCCGATTATCGCCGCAATTAAGGATGAGACAGGGCTTGAAAAAGTGGTGCAATCCAACTGTCATCTTGTGTTTATTTTATACGGAAACATTTGTAATATTAGTCAAATTGTAGAGCGTGTGAAGGCGGCTGGGAAAATTGCTTTCGTGGATATCGATTTGGTAGAAGGTACATCCAATCGCGAAATTGTTGTTGATTTCATGCGTAAAAATACGGAAACAGATGGCATCATTAGTTCGAAACCAGCAATTGTTCGCGCGGCTAAAATGAAAGGTTTTTACACGATTCACCGCTTCTTCTTGATTGATTCGATGTCATATCATAATTTACCAAAACAAGTAGCGGCATCAAAAACGGATTGTGTGGAAATTTTGCCTGGATGTATGCCAAAAGTGCTCGGTTGGGTGCAGGAGGCGATCAGTCAGCCGGTGATTGCGAGTGGTCTGGTGTGTGATAAAGAGGATGTTTTGACAGCGCTAAAAGCAGGAGCTGTCGCGATTTCTTCGACGAGCCCGGATGTGTGGGACAATATTTAAATTTTAAAAAAAGCGGATCAGAAAAAGTCATTTTAACCAAATAATGTAAGCGGTTTCTATGGAACTAAGGAGGCAAACTATGAAGAAAGCAAAATATAGTCGTTGGTTTATCATTGCAATCATTGGTATGACAGGCGGTATGAGCTTTGAGTTACCATATTTAAAATATAATTATCAGGTACCGATGGAGTCGCTGATGGGGCTGAGTGCTACACAGGTTGGGTTTATTATGAGTGTTTATGGAACCGCGGCGATGGTACTTTATGCTCCAAGTGGGATTATCGCGGATAAGTTCTCCCATAAAAAATTGATTACGTTCTCGATGCTGGTGACGGGTGGACTCGCGTTTGTGATGGCGCTTTATCCGCCGTATTGGATGCTACTGGTGATTCAAGTGTTACTCGCGATTACAACGGTACTGTTCATGTGGTCGGCGACAGTGAAGGCAGTTGCGATACTTGGAACGGCAGAGGAACAAGGAAGTTTGCTCGGTTTTGCAGAAGGGATGCGGGGCTTTGGGGCACTTGTGACAGCGTTTTTGACGTTGTGGATGTTCCAGTTGTTTGGTGCGGATCAGAACCCGAATAGCTTGAAAGCTGTGATGGTAACGTACGGGGTTTTTTATCTGGTGTTTGGGATTTTATGTTGGTTTGTTGTCCCTGAGGAGTCAAAAGAGGCGCGGGCGAGCATTCCGAAATCAGAGAAGACGACGGCTAAGGATATTTTACTCGTTTTGAAAAGGCGGACGACGTGGTATTGTAGCCTGATTATTATGGGTGTGTATACGATTTTTGCGGTCCTCAGTTATACGACGAGTTATTTGATCGATATTTTTGCGATGCCGGTTGTGATGGCGACGTTTATCGGGATGATTAGAAATCAGGTTTTTCGGACGATTAGTGGGCCAGTGGGTGCGATTGTTTCTGCGAAGACGCGTTTGAAATCGCCGACGAAGATTATATTTATTAGTGGGATTGTGACATTTGCTGGGCTGATTTGTTTGATTGTGATTCCGGCGAGTAAGAGTATTATTTTGGTGATGATCGGGCTTGTGTTGCTGCTTGCGTTCTTCAATTATGTGTCGCGCGGCATGTATTTCGCGACGATTGGGGAGGCTGGAACGCCGAATAAGACGATGGGAACGACGATTGGTGTGGCATCTTTGATTGGATTTTTGCCGGACGTGTTCATTTATCCGCTCATCGGGAATTGGCAGGATACGCTTGAGGCAACGGCGGCGTACCGCAATATGTGGATTCTCGGGCTTGTGGCGACCGGGATGGCACTTGTTTTCTGTATGTTATTAATGCGCGATATCAAGAAGAAAAAAGCGGTCGTGATGGCTGCAGTGGAAACGATTTGAAGGAGGAAATAGAGATGAATATTCAAGATTTTCAAATGGACTTTTTTTCATTAAAAGGTAAAAATGCGATTGTGACTGGTGGGAACTCTGGACTTGGGCAGGCTTTTGCGTTGGCGTTGGCTAAGGCGGGGGCGAACCTTTTTATTCCGAGTATTGTGGCGGATGATGGGACGACGGAGCGGCTGATTTCGGAAGTCGGTGGGAAAATGGTGTTCATGCAAGCGGATATCACGAAGGAGGGCGTGCCAAAGCAGGTTATTGATGGGTGTGTGGAGGCGCTTGGAAGCGTGGATATTTTAGTGAACTCGGCTGGGATTTGTAAAATTGCGGAGGTGCAGGAGTTTGGGCGTAAGGAATGGGATCCGATGATTCAGCTGAACTTGACGGCGGCTTTTGAGCTGAGTTATGAGGCTTCGAAACGAATGATTCCGCAACGTAGTGGGAAAATTATCAACATCTGCTCGCTGTTCTCGTTCCTTGGTGGGCAGTGGTCACCAGCGTATGCAGCGACGAAACACGGGATTGCGGGCTTGACGAAGGCGTATTGTGACGAGCTAGCGCAGTATAATATTCAGGTGAATGGGATTGCGCCTGGGTATTACGCGACGGAAATTACGTCGGCGACGAGGAGCAATCCGGAAACGAATCAGCGCGTGCTGGATCACATTCCAGCGAACCGTTGGGGTGAGACGCAGGATTTGATGGGAACAACGGTCTTTCTTGCGAGTCGTGCTTCTGATTACGTGAATGGACACCTGCTCGTTGTGGACGGTGGCTATTTGGTACGCTAAAAATTTGATAGGAAAGAAAGGTCTAGATACTTATGATGAAGAAATATATTATTGGGATTGATGGTGGTTCGCAAAGCTCGAAAGTGGTCATTTTTGATTTGGAGGGTGTCATTGTGTCGGAAGGCAAGTGTGAGCTGCAACCGATGCATTTAGCGGAAAACGGTGTGGTGGAACATCCTGACGACGATTTGTGGGACTCGCTAATTGTGGCGAGCCGAGTGGCGATGGATAATTTCCCGGGAAATAAAGCGGATATTATTGGACTCGGCTTATGCACAATTCGATTCTGTCGGGCATTGTTGAAGCGGGACGGGAGTTTGGCGTCGCCGGTGATGAGCTGGATGGATGCGCGGGTGTCAAAACCTTACGAACATGCAAACGAAGAGGTTGCGTATGTGACGACGACTTCGGGATACATGACGCACCGTCTGACGGGGAATTTCGTGGATACGGCGGCGAACTATCAAGACAGTGGCCGATTGATACGGATGCTTGGACGTGGAGTGCAGACGAGACGGTGATCAGTCAGTTTGGGATTCCGCGCAGGATGCTGTTCGATTTGCAGATGCCGGGAACAAAGCTTGGCACAGTAACAGAACAGGCGGCAAATACATTAGGAATTCCAGCAGGCATTCCGGTCATCGCAACGGCAAACGATAAAGCGGTAGAAGCACTCGGCGCCGGGTTACTCGCTGAAAATACCGCGCTGATCTCGCTTGGTACCTATATCGCGGCAATGATTCCAGGCCCAACCAATCCAAAAAGCACGACGGCGTTTTGGACAAATTTTGCATCGACACCGCATCAATATCTCTATGAAAGTAACGGAATCAGACGTGGCATGTGGACGGTGAGCTGGTTTAAAGAACTTTTAGGCGATGATATCATGCTAAAAGCGCACCAAGACGGCCATTCAGTGGAGGAATTCTTAAACCGCGAGGCACAACATATCCCCGCTGGTTCAGAAGGTTTAATGACGATCCTTGATTGGCTAGCCCCCTCGGATGCACCGTACCGCAAAGGCATGATGATTGGATTCGACGCGAGGCATACACGCGCGCACATCTATCGCTCCATCTTAGAAGCCATTTCCTTGACGATGAAAAATCGAGTCGATGAGATGTGTGCCGAGCTTGGAATCACATTGGACAATATCATCATTTCTGGAGGTGGCTCTAATAGTACCTTACTGATGCAAATATTCGCAGACGTATTTGGAATCCCGGCGACACGAAATGAAGTCAATGGTTCCGCAAGCCTAGGCGCCGCAATCTGTGTCGCCGTAGCGCTAGAAGTTTACCCAAATTACAATACGGCAACTAAAAAAATGGTCAGGATACGCGATCAATTCGAAGCCACACTAAAAAAACAACACCTTATATAGTAGAATAAATCAAGAAGTATACAGAGACATCACAGCAAACACCGATACCATCTTGAAAAAAGCAGCGACGATTTTCTGAAAAATAAAAAGTGTTAAGCGTCCTTTCAGAGGATCGTTTGACACTTTTTTTCATGATTTACAAATAAGTATGACAAAAAACTTTATTTATCGTAATATTTGTATTATAATTGAAACATAAGTAATCTAATGGTAGTGGGAGGAGGATGAACTAGTCTAGCATAGTTTACTTTTACGATCGAAGATACCAAGGCTAAATAACAGAAACAACGAGGAGGACAAAATGAAAAAACAAAAAAAAGCATCTCATTATTAGGTATTTTAGCAGTCGTAGCTATCGGGATTACCGTTATTTATTTAGTACCAGTCACAACAGAAGGGCCAAAGGTGACAGTACTAGCAACGACGAATCAACAATCCAAGCCAGCTAAAGCAACGGGGATTGAGACAGTTAACTACAACTTAGGCAAAGGCATATTAAAAACACCAGGAAAAGTAGACATGCCTTACATGAAACAAGGCGTGCTTTCGATTCCCAAAGGAAAAGGAGGCCCATATCCGCTTGTTGTCATTATACATGGGCGCCATACTATTCGTAACTACGAAAAGATAACAGAGGCAGAGAATTACTATAAAGGATTTACTTATCTAGCTGAGTCACTAGCAAGAGAAAAATATGCTGTCATAAGCATTGACGTCAATGCCGAACAATTCGAAGTATACAAAGAATTAGTAGCGGCAGGAGGCATTGATTACGGTAATTCTAAAAATTTTGAGCGTTTGATTACAATCTACAAAGCCCACATGAGTGCATTATCCAAAGCAGTTAACGGTGAGGCTTCCAATTTTAAATTAGATTTGAAAAATAAAATCAACCTAAATGATGTGACACTTATAGGACATTCCAGAGGTGGACAAGGTATTGATTTCCTTGCTACAAACTTGAAAAAAGAGGGCAATAATTCGATCAAAGGCATGATTTCGCTAGCACCATCAAAAAACCTAGCTAATGCGCCATACACGGATGTTCCTCATGGCTTTATTATTCCAGAATACGATTTCGACGTAGCAAATCTGGAAGGTCAAGTATCCTTCGACGAGCTAAAAGCCAAGAAAGGGCGTAAGTCATGGGCAAATGATGTTTTTCTAAGAGGTGCCAACCACTATTACTTCAGTAGAAAATTAGATCTTAGTTTCACGCCTAACGTACCTATTGATAACGTTTTAGAAAAGAATACAATCAACAGAAAGCAGCACGAAACATTCCTTACCAATTATGCAACGGAGTTTTAGGCATCATTCATGGCAATGTAAAGCCGACAAACAATTTCAACCCGAACAATATAGCACCACAAAAAATGTACGGACTCAAAGTAATGACGACCATGTACACACCAAAAACAGAGCTATTATTCTCTGCAGATGCTAAGAAAAAGGTCAAAGAATCAGGCGCCAAAGCAAAATACGTTGTAGAATCTGTAGATGAGAAGCGGAATACAGCAGGCTACTTTAGGCATCCAATCGAATCGGAGTTTAACACGAATGGCCCCAATCTAAACCTATTAAATGTAACCTGGAAGAATAAAAAAGATAAAATAGAATTACCATTAAATACAGCAGATTTTTCGAAATTCTCAACAATACGGCTACTAATCGCACAAGACAGCACACAAAAAATAAACAAAGGTAAAGATCAAGCTTTTACTATCATATTTACAGATAAGAAAGGGAAGCAATCCGAAGTGTTAGTGGATAAAAATACACCAGCACTTAGTTATCTGTACGGAATAGAAGTGAAATCATTCTCGAAACCGTTTTGGCTGGGTTACACGCCGCTGAGTGATTTAAGAATTCCTTTAACACTACTAGGAAACATCAATAAGAAAGAAATTAAAAGCATTTCTTTCGCATTTAACCAAACCGATACAGGCGCAATCATGTTAAGAGAGATGGTATTACAATAGAAAGCAGGATACACACTAGCCCATAAGACGGGAGGTGCGTATCCTGCTTTTTTCGTTGCGAAAAAATATGGACATAACACACGGGCAAAAAAGTTCGCAAAGTAGTAACAATATGGGTCGTTGAATTCTAATACGCTAGAATATTAAAGTCGATATTGCTGTTAGAATGAGTACTATCAGCCAATAAGAAGACATGAACACGTATCTAATTCAACACCCGCAAGCCTACTAATTTAACCAAAAATAGATGCATGATTTTAAATAATAGACAAAAAAAATCAATTATACGAAATCTAGCGTTTCTTGCAATTTTAGGTGATAAGCTATTAGTAGATCCAGAAGAACAAATCCCCTAAAAAAGAAAGGAAGAACGTAATATTATGAAAAAGAAGAAAAGCCTCCTTACACTATTTACCGTGAGTTTAGCAGTTGTTATGATCCTCGCTGGATGTGGCAATGCCGCGGTAAGCGATGATATCGGTAAAACAAGAACAGTAAACGATCTCGAAATCACTGTAACAAATGTAGAGATGAAAGATAGTAACAACAACGACAAACAAATGGCTAAGATCGATTTCTCCGTTAAGAACGTTGGAAAAGAAGAATCAGGTGCAGGTGCAGGCGATTTCGCTATCCAAACGAAAGATGGGAAAAAACATCAAGTTTACGGACTAAATGCCAATAACTTTGGAGATTCAATCGCGGCAGGTAAGACACTGAAAGGCTCAGGTTACTACGAAATTCCGGCAGATCAAAAAGAATTCACCATTTTATATGAGCCAAACATTGACGAAGTAACAGAAAAAATCAAATGGACGATCACCGTACCTTCCAAATAATCGTGCTAAAAGTAGAAAGACCAATAATGCTCAAGGCTGAGCGAGAAGCGCCAGCCTTGTGTCGTTTAAAAATCGAAAGGTGGAAATATATTGATGAATATTACAGTAGTAGGCCTTGGATATATAGGATTACCAACAGCAATCCTATTTGCTAAATACGGAAATACAGTGACAGGTGTTGACTTGTCTCCTGTAATGACAGCAAATTTGAACGCTGGTCAGCTTCACATCGAAGAAGCAGGCTTAGCTGAGGATTTGCAGGAGGCCCTCGCACTTGGTAAATTTCATGCTAGCACAACACCAGTCAGCGCAGATGCTTATATCGTTGCTGTTCCAACTCCTAACAAAGATGATTTATATAAATCCTGCGACACAAGCTACATTGAGTCAGCCCTAACCAGCATTCTTCCCTCTTTGAAGAAAAACGATACGATTATTATTGAATCCACGATTGCCCCACGAACGATGGCTGATGTAGTACAACCAATGATTGAAAATGCCGGATTCACGGTCGGTGAAGACATTTATCTAGCGCATTGCCCAGAACGTGTTTTGCCAGGAAATATCATGCACGAATTAGTCCACAATCCGCGAATTATCGG
The DNA here is from genome assembly GCF_000525835.1 of Listeria grandensis FSL F6-0971. Lineage (GTDB taxonomy): Bacteria > Bacillota > Bacilli > Lactobacillales > Listeriaceae > Listeria_A > Listeria_A grandensis. The sequence continues at coordinate 67,017 of NZ_AODD01000008.1, read as the reverse complement.
CGGTATCACGGAAGCATGTACCGAAAAAGCAGCCGCAGTGTATAGCTCTTTTGTCGAAGGTGAAATCATCAAGGCCCAAGCAGGTGAAGCAGAACTAAGCAAATTGATGGAAAATACCTATCGTGATGTGAATATCGCGCTAGCAAATGAGCTTGCTAAGATCAGTAACCACTTAGAAATCGATGCCCTACGTGTTATCGAAATGGCCAATAAGCATCCACGTGTAAACTTACACCAACCAGGACCAGGTGTTGGCGGACACTGTCTAGCGGTAGACCCGTACTTCGTTATTGCCGCAGCACCAGAGCAGTCCCCACTAATGCAAACAGCACGTGAAGTTAACAACAGCATGCCGTCCTATATCGTTGAGCAAGTGGAACAACTGATGGCAGATCAAGAAGGAAACCGCGTGACTCTATTTGGTCTAACGTATAAAGGAAACATTGATGACATCCGCGAAAGCCCCGCTATGGAAGTAAAAGAATTGCTCCTAGAATCAGGATTTGACGTCCAAACATTCGATCCACACGTAGCAACAGAAATTTTGACAGGCGAGGAAGCTTGTAAAGATAGTTCTCTCATTATAGTCTTAAGCGATCACAGTGAGTTTTGCGATATACCTGAAAGTTACACGAACCAAATGCGCGAAGCCGTTCTATTCGATACGAAAAATATAGTTCAAACTTTAGGTAACGACGTGAGCTATTTCAACCATGGTAATTTACACCAAGCTAAAACAAAGAAAAGAGCTCTAACAATCTAAATGAAAGGATGTGAACGAAGATGGAAAAAGCAGATCTCAAAATAACCCAGACAACGACATCATTTTCGGAAAATACACGTAAATCACACGAAAAACCATTACATGACAAAGTATGGCGGCTATTTGATTTTATTGCCGCCATCTTCGCGCTTATCATTTCAGCTCCAATCCTCCTTCTTATAGCCACAAGTATTAAACTCGAAAATTGGAAAGCCCCCGTATTCTTCAAACAAAAACGCGTTGGTAAAGGTGGACAAACGTTTTATATGTACAAATTCCGCTCGATGTATGTCGATGCAGAGGCGCAATTGGCCAAATTGCAAGCTCAGAACGAAATGGAAGGCCACATGTTCAAAATGAAAGACGATCCGAGAATTACGAAAGTCGGCAAATGGATTCGTAAAACAAGCCTCGACGAATTTCCCCAATTCATCAACATTTTAAAAGGTGACATGTCATTCGTCGGGCCGCGCCCACCATTAATAAGCGAATACGAAAACTACACAAACTATGAAAAGAAACGCCTACTTGTTACACCAGGATGTACTGGTTTATGGCAAGTAAGCGGTCGAAATAATATAAGCTTCCAGCAAATGGTCGAATTAGATCTGACATATATTAAAAAAAAGGTCGATTCCTCTCAATATTAAGATTTTACTCCTGACATTCAAAGAATTTACCGGTAAAGGAAGCGGAATGTAACCTATCCGTCCGAACTATTGACAAAAAGTATCAATTATCTGGAATATACCAAATGTAAACACTTTTGCTGTTACACTTGTAGTACAAGAAAGAACAAGAAAGGACGAACGCCAAATGAGAACCCAATTGCTAGGCAGTAACTTAGATTGCTTAACCTTATCCGAAACATTAATCAAGATCGAAACAATAATCAAAAAAAGAGTTCCAACACAGCATGTTGTTATCAACGCAAATAAGATCAACCTGATGTACGAAGATGCAAAACTAAGAGACATTGTCAACGCATCTCCACTCATCAACGCGGACGGCTCCTCCATTGTTCTAGCGGGTAAACTCCTCGGACACGACATTCCAGAGCGTGTCACAGGCATTGACTTATTCGAACAACTACTCGAAATCTGTAACGATAAAGGATATCGTCCCTATTTTCTCGGAGCAACCCAAGAAGTTATTGAAAAAATCGAATCACACTACAAACAAAAATATCCTAACATGTCCTTCGCAGGCTTCCGAAATGGTTATTTCCAAGCCGAAGAATCAGCCGACATCGCCGACACGATTCGTGAAAGCAAAGCAGACGTCCTATTTCTCGCCTTCTCCAGTCCACAAAAAGAATACTGGGCAAGCGAACACTTAGAACGATTAGACGTTCCATTTGTGATGGGAGTTGGTGGAAGCTTTGATGTTATCGCCGGTAAAACAACACGCGCCCCACAATGGATGCAAAAAGCCGGTTTAGAATGGTTTTACCGCTTCATTCAAGAGCCACGTCGTATGTTCCGTCGCTATTTCCTAGGTAACCTACAATTTTTAAATCATATCAAAAATGAAAAAATGAATCTTTGGAAAGCCAATCGCCAATAAGGAAGGAGAAACAATGAAAGAAACTCTTAGTATCAAATCCATTTTTCAAATAATCAAGCGACACTTGTTGCTTCTTATAAGCACAACCGTTATCGGAGCCCTTACTGCAGGTGTAGCACTGATGTTCCTAATCACACCGATGTACGAAGCTAAAACGCAAATTCTTGTGACACAATCCGTACAAGACGCAGGTGTAAACAACCTCCAAACTTCTGAGGTACAAGCTAACATCCAACTTGTGAACACATATACAGCCCTACTAACAAGCCCCCGAATCCTCGATGATGTGGCTAAAAATTTAGGTGGTAACTACACAGCAGGAAAACTGATGGGTAAGATCACAGTTGGTAGCCAACATAATTCCCAAGTCATCAACGTCAGCGTACAAGACGAGGACCAAGCTCAGGCCGCTTTGATAGCCAATGCAGTCGCGGAATCTTTCGCCAAAATTACCCCCGACGTGATGAACGTGAACAATATTGACATCTTAGCCAAAGCAGATGTTGCAGCTAATCCAAGACCAGTCAGCCCAAGCCCAGTAATACTTATCGGAGGCGGAGCTATTGGTGGTATGATGATCGGTTTTGTAATCATGATTATCCGCGTTGTCTTTAATACAAAATTCAAAGATGAAACAGAAGTAATCGACGAACTAGGCATTCCATTACTTGGTAATATCGCCAAAATTCCAGAAACTCATGGGGAAGGATTGAAATAAATGAGAAAAGCGAAAAATAAAATGAAGGTTGAATCTCGCCATAGACGCAAGAAATCCACCGAGCCGCAAAAATTAGTCGCTAAAATAAGTCCAAAGTCACCACATTCTGAGTTGTTTCGTTCGATTCGTACAAATATCGAGTTCTCAAGCGTCGATAAAATCATGAAATCGATTCTTATTACATCCTCCGAGCCTGATTCTGGTAAATCACTTATCTGTGCTAATTTAGCCGTCGTATTCGCCCAACAAGGCAAAAAAACACTCCTCATCGATGGCGATTTACGTAAACCAACCGTGAAAAAAATCTTCCCAGAAGCAATGTCACATGGCCTAACAGGAATTTTAACAAGTAAAATCACGATCAACGAAGCAATCTGCGGCACTGATGTCGAGAACTTATACGTATTACCAGCAGGAATTGTACCGCCAAATCCATCGGAGCTCTTAGGTTCTGAGAAAATGAAACAAGTATATGCCGAGCTTTATGAGGTATTTGATCAAATCATCTTTGACACACCACCAATCCAACTAGTCGTTGATGCCCAACTGCTTTGCTCGCTAGTAGACGGTGCGATCCTACTTGTTCGTAGCGACCATTCCTCTAGAGAAAACAGTAAAAAAGCCCTTCAAAAGTTACAGAGCGGGAGCGCACACGTGATTGGTAGCATTTTCAACAACCAAAAAATGAAAATGGAAGGATACTACTATGCCGAATAAGGTAAATAATGGCGACCATTTAACAACAGGTCTATTCGAACAATTAAAACAAGTCGAATTAAGCATCTTGCTAGATGTGGCAACGCTTTGTGAGAAACACAACCTCACATATTACCTGATCGGCGGGACTCTGCTTGGAGCCATCAGACACGATGGTTTTATCCCGTGGGATGACGACATCGATATCGCGATGCCCCGTAAAGACTTCGAAGCTTTCCAAAAAATCGCCAAGACTGAACTACCAGAATCATTATTTTTGCATTATGGTACAACCGATGCGGAATACTATTTACCAATCATCAAAATTAGGAAAAATGGCACGATTTTCGAGGAAGAAAGCGCCTCACCTAGCATTAAACATAAAGGAATCTTCATCGATATTTTCCCGCTAGACAACGCTAAAAAGAACAGCGGTTTCCTTTTCCATATGAAAGGACGCTTATTAAAACAACTAAAGAGCCTCCTGTTCCTAAAAATTAACGAAAAAACAACGCTCCACCAGATAGTACCTTGGAAAAAAGCCGTACTAAAACTCATCAAACCAGTCCCAACAAGCTTTTTATTCCGAGTATTAACGAACTACATGCAAAGCGGTGCCGATGATAGCGCACCATACTACGTCAATCACGGTAGCCAATACGGCTACAAAAAACAAACGATGCCAAAAACAATGTACGACACGGCAGCAACGACAGTGTTTGAAGGACATAACTTCCGAATCCCAGCCCAAACCGAGCAACTTTTAGAGCGGATCTATGGTAAAAAATACATGGAACTGCCACCCGTCGAAAAACGCATCACCCACAAACCAAAACGAATCCAGTTGAAAGAGGAGATAATCTGATGAAAAAATATAGTGTAGGCCTAACGACAGGCGTATTTGATTTATTCCATGTCGGCCATTTGAACATCCTGAAAAACGCCAAATCCCAATGTGATATCCTGATCGTTGGTGTCAGTACAGATGAATTCGTTCAAGCATACAAAAATAAGACGCCAGTTATCCCATTTGCCGATCGTAAAGCGATTGTCGAAGCCCTGCAATACGTTGATCTAGTCGTTCCGCAAACGAGCCACGAGAGCAAGCTGAACATGATTGATAACCATAATATCGACGTGATGTTTCACGGTAGCGACTGGAAAGGTAGCCCAACTTTCAACAAATTAGAAGCAGAATTCAAGCGTCGTGCCGTTGAAATTGTTTATTTTGACTATACAGCAGGTGTTTCCTCCACAAAACTTGTCGAAACGATCCAACAAGAAACCATATTAGTAGCGGGAGCATAACTGTTTACAAATTGTTGACAAAAGCTATCAAAAATCTGGAAAAAACCTGATTTCATGAGGCTCCATGATAAACTTAGAGTAACAAATCAAAGAAAGGAAGTGTGGCCCGATTGGCTAAAACAAAAACGGCATTCGTCGCAAAAAACCTCCTGATTGGCAGCGGGACACAAGTCATTTTCTTAATCTTAAGTTTCATTAACAGAACGGTGTTCATCTACTTTCTAGGAAAAGAATACCTCGGCCTCGATGCCTTATTCACCAACATCTTGATGGTTCTATCCTTCGCAGAACTCGGCATCGGCAACGCAATCATTTTCAGCCTTTACAAAAGCATGGTAGACAAAAATAAGGCCCGAATCAAAGCGATCATGGCACTTTACGCCAAAGCATACCGCATCATCGGGCTTACCGTTTTCATCGTTGGACTACTCTTAATGCCATTTTTAAACCTATTTATCAAAAATCCACCGAACATTCCTGAAAACATCTATATGATCTACTTCCTATTTCTACTCAATACGGCGATTTCCTACATGTTCTCCTACAAAAAAGCCATTTTCTCCGCCGATCAAAAAGAATACGTCATTAACGTGAGTCAACAAATTTTCTTCCTCGTTCAATCGGTAGTACAACTCACGTATCTATATATCACAAGAGACTACATCGGCTTCATCGTTATCCAAGTCGTCTGTACGCTTGGCCTCAACATTTTCCTAGCAGTTTATGCCAACAAGAAATATAGCTTCCTCAAAGGAAAAACAACCGAAAAACTCGATAAAGCAGAAGTTAAAACCATTTTCCAAAACGTTAAAGCACTGGCTATGTATAAATTTGGTTCCATCATCATGAACGGCACAGACAGCATCATTATTGCTGCTTTCCTTGGCCTCAGCGTGGTAGGAATTTACTCGAATTACCTGCTTATTATCGCCGCAGTTGTTACCGTCTTGTCTCGCGCACTAAACTCGATTACCGGAAGTATTGGACATCTCAATAACACAGACGACGACGCCAAAAAAGAACAAGTTTTCAAGCAACTATTTTTCATCGTCGCGTGGATTTACTTCTTGCTCTCGATCATCCTGTTTAACGTCATCAACCCGTTCATTACGCTTTGGATCGGTGAAAGTTTTGTACTTGGAACAGGTACCGTGCTCGCTATCGTCGCAAGTTTTTACATCAACGGTATGCAATTTCCTGGGTACACTTACCGTACCACAATGGGATTATTCCGCCAAGGTCGCTACGTTCCAATCGCGATGGCTGTACTAAACATCATCCTGTCGATCATCTTTGCCACACATTTTGGCCTCGTTGGTGTTATCGTCGCAACAATCATCTCGCGCCTTGTAACCACGACCCTGATCGATCCGTACCTCGTCTACCGTTTCGGCTTTAAAAAGAAAGTCGGGAGCTACTTCAAAATGTACCTCGGATACGCTATCATCACATCCATCGCCTTTGCAGCTTCGATTCCGGTCATGAACTGGATCTACCAAGCACATGGTTCACACTCATCCTCGGCGCAGGGAGCCTATTTATTCTCCTAAACGCAGTCTTCTTCCTAGTTTTCTACAAGAAGTCAGAGTGCCAAGCAATCATTCGCCGTATCAAAAGCATGATCAAACGTAAAAAACAAGCATAACACCCCAATAAAACGAAGAGAGGAAGACCAGCCAAATGAAGCAAGTAATCATGATCGGCCCCGCATCTGTATCCAAAGGCGGTATCGCAACCGTCATCGCCAACTTTGAAAAAACATTTGCAAGCGACACTGTCAACATTCACTATATCGCTAGTTGGAAAGAAGGTAGCGCACTATTCAAGCTCTGGATGTTTATATGCGCCATCATGCAACTCTGCTACTTGGCAATCACACAAAAAATCGACATCGTGCACATTCACACCTCTCAAAAAGGCAGTTTCTATCGCAAAATGATCTTCATCAACATCGCCAAACTTTTCAGAAGCAAAGTTATTTTACACATGCATGGCTCAAGATTTGGCATTTTTTACGACCAGCAAACAAGCTTTATACAAAAACGCATCGTGAACCATCTGAACCGTCTTGATCACATTATTGTCCTCAGCGAAGCGTGGAAAACCTACTATGAAAATATGTGCGACACCCCGGTTAGCGTTATGGAAAACGCCGTCGAGGTTCCGCGCACGAACCCATATAATAACACCAGCAAAACAATTGTCACATTTGGAAATGTCAGCCAAGAAAAAGGCAGCTACGACCTACTCCGCGCCATCCAATCACTCGGCGCCACCTATCAAGAATACGAGTTCATTTTCTACGGCATCGGCGATATCGAAACAGCCCAAACCCAAATCAATCAAAACAACCTAACGAACGTCACACTGGGCGGTTGGGTCGAAAGCCATCAAAAACAAACAATCTTAGAAAGCGCGCTACTGCACATCTTGCCATCCTACCACGAAGCGCTTCCAATGGCTATTCTAGAAACAATGGCACACGGTATCCCAAACATTAGTACAAACGTCGGAGGCATTCCTCAAATCATCCAAGATAAACAAAACGGTTTGCTTATTGAACCCGGAGCTATCACAGAACTACACGAGGCCATCGCAGACTTACTCGATAATCAAGAAGCCCGTGAGCTAATGAGTACGAAAGCCCATCATGCCGTCCAAGCCCAGTTTTCGATGGATGCATGTAATAACAAGTGGGAACAATTTTACGAAAACCTCTAAAAAAACGAAGGAGTGTGAAACATGGTTGCTTTTTTAATCGCCTTGCTACTGTCATTATTCGCAAGTCTTATCCAACAAATCATCCCACAAATCGATGCGATCGATAAGATCATCGCTGTAATCTTCGCAGTTAGCGCGATTGCTAAACTAACCTATTTGGAAACAAAGCAACGTTTCACACTCCGTCCAAGCGACATCGGGTTGTTCGCGATTAGTATTATTTTCATCATCTACTGTTTCATCCCAAACGCATTCCACCAACCGAGCAACACGATGTTCCTTCAAATCTACTCGATGTTCTCCATTTTAAAATTCGTCATCGTCTTTTGGAGCGGCCTGTTCTTGTTTCGTAACACAAAATTCCGGACAAGCACACTGTTTTTCCGCAGGATGTCTACGATACTCACCACGATCTTCCTTGTCATCGGCGTTCTCAATATCCCACTACACTTCCTAGAACCATTTGACATTCGCTTTGGCATCGAAACAGTATCGTTTGGTTTCCGCCACCCAGCTCAATTTGCAGCCACGATCATCGTTATCACTATCGTCCATATCTTTATCTCATGGTCCGAACAAGGAAAAATGCCGTACTATATCATCTTCGCAAACTTCATCCTTGTCTTTTTAGCAGGAAGAACAACATCGATCGGCTTCTATCTTTGTCTGATACTGTTGATTCTCATCTTCCCTTACATCAAGCGAATTCCGATTTATGTATACGCGCTAATCGGCGGTGTTTTCTACTGGTTAGGAAGCGACAGGATTAGCAACCAGTTTCTAGGAACAGATGGAGAAGCGCGCGGGGTACTACTTGACACAAGCTTAACGATTGCAAGTGAGAATGCTCCGTTTGGCGCCGGCCTTGGTATGTTCGGTTCCAACGCCTCACGCCTGAACTACTCGCCGCTTTACGAACAATATGGCATTTCCCGTGTGTGGGGTCTTACGCAAGAAAATCCCAACTTTGTGACGGACTCTTACTGGGCGATGATTATCGGTGAGCTTGGATTCCTCGGTATGTTTTTCATCATCGTCATTATCGGTTACGTGCTTTGGTTACTGTACAAAGAAATCGTTGGTAGCACGTACCAAATCAAGTTCCTAATTTTCCTGCCAATCGTCTATGCCCTACTCACAAGCCCAATCGATACCGTATTAGTATCCAACACAAGTATCTTTCTCGTACTCGCGACAATCTACATGGTCGCTTTAAACAATGAATACCGCAGTCAAAAATAGAAATTCAGGAGGCAAAAATAATGGAAAAAACTATTTTTATAACAGGTGGCGCAGGTTTTATCGGTTCTCATCTTTGTGAAATGTATATTAGCGAAGGTTATAACGTCGTCTGTATCGACAACTTAGTATCAGGAAATTTAAATAATCTATCTGAAATCGTTAAACATCCAGCATTCACATTCGTTCAAGGAGATATCCGCGATCGTGATCTGATGATGCAACTTTTCGAGACACATAAACCAAGCCATGTAAACCACCACGCTGCACAAAAATCTGTTGCTTATTCTGTTGAAAACCCAAGCTATGATTTAGACGTTAACCTTGTCGGTCTGATGACTATTCTTGATTGTGTAAAGGCGCACCCAATTGAAAACTTTATCTATGTTTCTTCTGGTGGAGCGCTCAGTAAAAAAATCGAAGGCACGGAGAAGTCATCTGAGGCAGACACGCCCCAACTTATTTCCCCGTATGCTTTAACTAAATTTACAGGTGAAAAATATATTGAAATGTACGCCGCGCAATACGGTTATGAATTCACGGTAGTACGTTATGCTAATATTTATGGTCCAAGGCAAGTTCCAGATGGCGAATGTGGTGTCATCCCGATTTTCCTAAACAATATTTTGGCAGACAAGCCGTCCGTGTTGATGACCTACCCAGACATGCCAAACGGCTGTACACGTGATTACGTCTACGTTGCGGATGTTGTTGAAATAAACAAACTAGCTAGCGAAAAGCCAGTCAATACAATCGTTAATGTCGGTACAGGTGAAGAAATCGCGATTTTAGACATCTACAAAGAAATTTTAGCAGTTTTTGAGAAAAATGTAGCGATCTTTATTGAAGCACCACGAGCTGGAGATGTTAGGCGCTCTGTTTTAGACGCTGGGCGCGCAGCAGATTTACTAGGTTGGGAAAGCAAAGTTGGACTACACGAAGGTTTAACGAAACTAAAAAAACATTTGGAAATAAAAAAGTAGGGGGACCACATGGAAAATAAAGAACTTTTAGAAATGCTGGATGAGTACTTCCTATCTACGAAAGAGGCCGTTGAATACCTTGACGTGTCCCGCCAATGCTTCTTCTCACTCGTGTCTCGCGGGAAGATCAACAAGATCAAAAAAGGCTCAGTCGTGCTGTATTATCGACATGAGATCGAAAACCGTAAATTAGACGCAGAATTATTGCGAAAGCAGTATAATTATACAGTTGAATAAAAACGAGTACCTCGAAATCTGTACGCTGGGTTTTGAGGTTTTTTTGAATAAATAAGCCATTAGCCTCTTCATTATGTAGTCATTATTATCTGGTGAGGTGACATTGTTGGTATAATCACATTCATGTTTGGTAAGATTTTTTTGAAAGTTGCTCCTAATAGCCTATTTTCTGATGGAATTCGATTATTGTTAGAAAAACCATCTATATTGTGTCATAATGAGGATGTGGATACAATATATAGTGTTTGAAGGGAAGCGGAGATATGTACGTGGAGAAGGAAACGGAACAATTAGTGATTAAAAGAGATGGTCGGAAGGTCGGATTTGACCTGATTAAGATCAGGAATGCAGTGCAGGCTTCGATGGTGAGCTGTGGTGTCGATGATGCGGCTTATTTGGAAGCAGTTTTAGTCGATATTGTGAAAAGTTTACCAAATGATATGGCGGTAACGATTGATGAGATTCAGCACGTGGTCGAGGATCAGTTGATGAAGTCTACATACTCGGATGTGGCGCGAGCTTATATTGAGTATCGGCATGATCGGGATTCGTATCGTGCGAGTATGACGGATTTGACGGTGAGTGTGCAGAAGTTGTTGGATCGGGATAAAACGGTTGTGAATGAGAATGCGAACAAGGATGCGGCGGTTTTTAATACGCAGCGGGACTTGACGGCGGGCGCGGTGGCGAAGAGCTATGCGCTGAAATATATGTTGCCAAAACATGTGGCGAATGCGCATCTGAAAGGGGACATTCATTTTCATGACCTCGATTATAGTCCGTATCACGCGATGACGAATTGTTGTTTGATCGATATTGCGGGCATGCTGGCGAATGGTTTTACGATTGGGAACGCGAATGTGGAAAGTCCGAAGTCAATTCAGACGGCGACCGCTCAGATAGCGCAGATTATCGCGAATGTGGCGAGCTCGCAGTACGGTGGGTGTTCGGTGGATCGGATTGATGAAGTTTTGGCGACGTATGCGAAACGGAATTATGAGAAACACGAGGAAGAGGCGGAAAAATGGGTTTTGGCAGAGCGGCGCGTGGAGTTTGCGCGGGAACGGACGCGAAAAGATGTTTATGACGCGATGCAGAGTTTGGAGTATGAGATCAATACGTTGTACACGAGTAATGGGCAGACGCCGTTCGTGACGCTAGGCTTTGGGCTTGGCGAGGACTGGTTTGCGCGCGAGATTCAGATGGCGATTTTGAGAGTGAGACTTGGTGGAATTGGGAAGGATAAGCAGACGGCGATTTTTCCGAAGTTGGTATTCTCGATCAAACGGGGAACGAATTTGGAAGCGGTGGATCCGAACTACGATATTAAGCAGTTGGCGCTGGAGTGCTCGGCGAAACGGATGTACCCGGATGTGCTGAACTATGATTCGTTGGTGCGCTTGGCGGGGGATTTCAATGTGCCGATGGGTTGCCGATCGTTCTTGCCTGCGTGGCGTGATGAGAATGGTAATTTTGTGAATGCGGGACGGAATAATTTGGGCGTTGTGACGCTGAATGTGCCGCGGATTGCGATTCAAAGCGGGGGCAACCGAGAAAGATTCTGGGAAATTTTCACGGAACGAATGCAGACAGTGAAGGATGCGCTACTTTTCAGATTGGAGCGGATTCGCGCAGCAAAACCGGAGAATGCACCGATTTTGTATAAGTACGGGGCGTTCGGAAAACGGCTTGATGATAGGCAGGATGTGGATCAGCTTTTTAACAAGGAGCGGTCGACGATTTCAATTGGCTACATTGGCTTGTATGAGGCTGCGACGATGTTTTATGGTGGCGAATGGGAGGCGAATCCAGAAGCAAGGCGTTCACGATTGAGATTGTGAAGAAGCTGAAGGAGTACGCGGATGCTTGGAAGGCAGAGTACGGCTATTGGTTCAGCGTGTATTCGACGCCGAGCGAGAGTTTGACGGATCGCTTTAACCGCCTAGACCGCGAGAAATACGGCGATATCAAGGATATTACCGACAAAGAATATTACCAAAACTCGTTCCATTACGATGTCCGCAAAAAAGTGACGCCGTTTGAAAAACTCGATTTTGAGATGGAATATCCGGAATATTGTTCGGGTGGCTTTATTCATTATTGTGAATATCCAAAGCTGACGCATAATTTGAAGGCACTCGAGGCTGTTTGGGATTATGCCTATGATCGCGTGGCTTATTTAGGAACAAATACGCCGATTGATCGTTGCTACGAGTGTGATTTTGAAGGGGAGTTTGCGCCTACTGCGGAAGGGTTTAAGTGCCCAGGGTGCGGCAATACGAATTCAGAAACGGCGGATGTCGTGAAGCGAACGTGTGGTTACCTGGGAAACCCGATGAAACGGCCAATGGTGCATGGTCGCCATGAAGAGATTACGCAACGGGTGAAGCATCTGGAGTCCTCAAATGAATAATCCAAAACCGCAAGAATGGCGTGCAGAGAAGCTTTCGGCGAATTATATTGCGGATTATAAACCGTTTAATTTTGTGGATGGTGAAGGTGTGCGGTGTAGTTTGTACGTTTCTGGTTGTCCTTTCCATTGTGAAGGATGCTACAATAAGGCGGCGCAGTCATTTCGATATGGAACGCCGTATACAGACGAGCTTGAGGACAAAATCATCGCTGACTTGTGGCATGAAAGTGTGCAGGGATTGACGTTACTTGGCGGAGAACCATTTCTGAATACGGTCGTTTGTTTGCGGCTTGTGAAGCGAATTCGGGCACTATTTGAGGATACGAAAGATGTTTGGTCGTGGACGGGCTATACGTGGGAAGAATTGATGCAGGAAACATCGGATAAATTGGAGCTACTTTCTTATGTAGATGTGTTGGTGGACGGGCGTTTTGAACAGGATTTATTTGATCCTAAGTTAGCGTTTAAGGGCTCGAGTAATCAACGGATTATTGATGTGAAAGCCTCGTTACGATTTAATCAAGTGGTACTTTACGAAGCGAATTAAAAGTGTATATACATGCATAAACCCCGATTATATAGACTCGGGTACTATGAGCGCTATAATCGGGGTTTTTGGTGACATTTGTTAGCTATCACGGTTAACTTCCTTCGCCATTTTTGCGGGGTTTACGAGAGTCTCGCCGAGTGCTGCGATTACTTGCCAAGCTTTTTTCATAATGAACAGCTCCTTTCTAACTTTATTATAGCCTTAGAACATTGGAGTTTCCCGCGATCTAAATAACAATTTGCTAAGTTTATCTTACGGTTTTATCATAATTCTTGTAAGATTAAAAAATTTACATGCAAAAAACAAGATCGATACATATTCTCAAACAACGCTTAACATTGCTAAGATACACTTGGGTGGTAAGCGAAATTGAGGGGGATTGAGAAAAGGTGAAAAAGTGGAAATCAGGGTTTGTTTATTTGTTGGTGGCGATTATTTTGGTTCAAATTGGGGTTACATATACGTCGTTTCCGAATGCTGTAAAGGCGGGTAGCCAGGCGGGAGACACCTTCATCGCTAAAGAATCAGAATGGAAATACTGGGATCAAGGGACTTATCCGGGAGATACGTGGCGGGACCAAACATTCAATGATACGGCTTGGAAATCAGGCAAGGGAGCGCTTGGCTACAATCCGAAAAACGCGGAAATCAAAATTAATACGACGATTTCCTACGGTGCTGTTGAGGACAAGAAATATCCTGTTTATTTTTTCAGGAAAAATTTTGAGGTGAAGGGTGCGGACAAGTACTTGCGTGCGAACTTGGCGCTGAAAGCTGATGATAGTGCGGTTATTTACGTGAACGGAAATGAAGTGAAACGGGTGCGCCTTGCGGATGGGGCGATTAATTTCGGGGATTATTCGGGGCAACAGAGTGCTGATGCGGTGGAATATGAAGGTATTAAGCTCGGCGCGATTCCTTTGAAGGAAGGCACAAATACGATTGCGGTCGCGATTTTTCAGCAAAAAGGGACAAGTTCAGATGTGACATTTGACGCGGAGCTGACGGGATTCACGACGCCGGAAGAAGTGGCGGCGGATGGAGACTACACACCATCTAAAATCGCTGTCACGTTTTTCGGAAACACACAGACACAAAAAGGCTTTACATGGCATACGAAGGCCGAAGTGGGATCAGATTTGCAATATGTGAAAGTAGCGGGAAGTGGGGCGCCGAACTTCGTGGGGGCGCAAACTGTGACGGGAACCCAAGAAGCAAATGATGCCGCAATCGGTGGTTTTTCCCATCAAGTAGCCGCGAAATACTTGGATTCAGGCACAACTTACTGGTACCGTGTTGGCGATAAGACCCGTGACACATGGAGTGAACCAGCCAAGTTCACGACGCAAAAGCGAGACACGAAGGCGTTCGATTTTCTATATGTGACCGACTCACAAGGAAGTAGCGAGGAAGAATATAGTTGGACGGATGCGACGCTGAATAAAGGTTTTGGGATGTTTCCCAACTCGGAATTCATTTTGCAAACAGGTGATTTGGTGAACACCTCATCGAGTCCTGCTGAGTGGGGCTGGCTATTTAGGACCTCGCAAAAACTGCTAAGCAATACGACAATCGCCGCGGCAACGGGAAATCATGATGCGTTCAACAACTCGTTCCGCCAACATTTTTATTATGATCATCCGGCGAATGCGAACAATTTGAACAAAGGAGTTTACTATTCATTTGACTACGGTCCGGCGCATTTCATGATGCTAAACACGAATGATCAGGATTCGCGAGCGCTTGATCCAACGCAACTGGCTTGGTTGAAAGCCGATGCGAAAAAAGCACGTGAAGATGGCGCGAAATGGCTCGTTGTCGCGTTTCATAAAGGGATTTATACCGTTGCAAGCCACATGACAGACTCTGAAATTGTCACGCTACGCGACCAGCTTGCTCCAGTTTTTGATGAGCTTGGCATCGATATTGTGTTGCAAGGCCATGACCACAGTTACTTCCGCTCGCAACAAATGGACGGCAAGACACCGATTGCAGTCGACAAAATCGGCAAAGTCGAGGAAGATGGGATTTCGCGCGATGTAGATCCGGGCGGACAAAGTTACCACGTCATCAACACGAGTGGTTACAAGTTCTACCAACCACAATCAGAAAGCAAGATGAGCGCTGCCGGTGTTTATCCCGCGAAGTACGCCCAACCGATGTTGCAAATGTTTGCGGGTATCAGTTTTACAGAAGATCGCTTCACGTATAAAGCCTATACCTATGATGCTAAATCAGCGCAAACAGCACGTGTGGCGGCAACTCCAGCGAATCTTTTCGATACGTACGGTATTTTGAAAACAGACAAAGCGAAGGCCGTCACCGCAGAAATTGCAGCATTACCAGAAAAAGTTACGCTAACCGACGAGGCAGCCATTTTAGCGGCAAAAGCTGCGTATGATAATTTAGACACTACTTTACAGAAATATGTCACCAATTCGGATGTTTTGGTCGCAAAATTAGCCGATTTGGAAAAGTTACAAACAGAGGAACCAACCCCAGAGCAACCAGATCCTGATGTTCCCGAGCCAGAGACACCGACAGAGCAACCGGTGGCACCAGAAGTTCCAACAACGAACCCAGAAAGGGAGAACGCACCAAAACCAGTAACATCCACAAATGGTGATACACTGACAGAGGAAGTAGCAGCTGAAAAAGGACTACCAACAACAGGAGATACCCCAACAATGTGGGCGTTAATTACTCTCGGAGGCAGTTTTCTTGTACTCGGAACCTCTCTTTTATGGCGTAGGAAATATAAATAATCTGAGATGAGATCCATAAATATAGAATAGGACATCTATCAAAATCGATTTTCCGGTTTTGATAGATGTCCTATTTTATTGTATAAAAATGCATACTCTAGTCGTATGTCGCCCCGTTTTTTAGAAACAATAATAAATAAATGGTACTGATGATTCGATTAATTGCAACATTCGCCCGAAAAAATTCTAGTAAACTAGAAAAATAGGAGTGACTATTCATGGTAGTATCAATAATATATCCTAGACTGCTAGTGATGAGTCAGGATAAAAAACACTAGCAATTTCATTTTAATAAATCAAGGCTTAGAAGTTAAATTTGGAATCAGAAAAAGGAATGAGAACAATGAGGTATCTAACGGAAATGCATTTTTTATACAACGATAAGATTGTACACGAAGAATTTAATAAGGAGCAATTTTTCCACTTTCTTCAAGATGATAGTTTTTTAAGTACAAATAAAGTAGCGAAACAATATAGAAAGAAAGAGGTTCTTATCAGAGAACAAGAAGAGGTCAGAGATCTTTTTTTTATTAAAGAGGGTTGTGTTATGGCTACGCAAGAAAGTAAGCGGGTAATGAGTTTTCATGCAAGTGGAGATATTATTGGACTGGAAAATTTAATCCTATACAGTGACGCGAAATATTCGTTTGAAGTTATTTCAGACAAAGTGAGTATTATTAAATGTAATAAGGCAGAAATGGTTGAAAAAATATTGAACGCACAGGAAGGCTATTTGTATTACTATATCCATTTACAAAATTTGATTCAGCATCTAAGAAACAAGGAAGAGCTATTACGACTATCATCGGAGCAAAGAATTAATTTGGTCTTATTCTGCTGTGCACTAAAATACGGTGAAAAAAAACATGGGACAACAAAGGTATGTTTTCCAAAATACATCAACAAAGGAATTATTGCAAAATATAGCAACCTAAATCCTAATACCGTCACTGTGAGCCTTCAAAAACTAGAAGAGGCAAAGATTATCGAGTCTGTTCGGCGAAAGATGTATATCGATTTGGCCAAATTAGAAAAGCGACTAGATGGGTGTTAATTTGGGCGCTTGAGCCAATAAAGCCATATATAAGTATCTGTTGAATTATCTATTATCCAGGAAAACAATGTCGTTCTTTTCACAAAATCATTAAAAAAAATTCATTTTGTGAAATAACAAACATTTGCTGATAAATCCTGTTAAAGTATAAGTAGGCAAAGAAAACACAAACAAATTTAAAGAAGGAGGTGGAGCAAATGAAAGAGCGGCTTACCGAGATGCAATTTTTATATACCGAAGAAAATATAGCGACTCAGTTTAGTGAAGAGAAGTTTCGTACCTTCTTACAAGAAGATAAAATTTTCCCACTGCAAGGTATAAAGAAAAGTTACAAGAAAAACGAGTAGGATCATCCTAGAGGAAGAAGAGCTAAACGAGATTTACTTTATAGAATCCGGTCATGTAGCTGCATTCAAAGATGAGGAAAAGATAGTGGATTTCTTTGCCAAAGAAGACGTGCTTGGACTCGCCAATTTACTACTAGATAGCAAGTCAGAGTATTCGTTCCAAGTCATTTCAAATGAACTGATCGTTACCAAGTACGAAAAAAGTGATATCATCGAAAAAGTCATCAACACCCAAGAAGGCTACTTCTATCATTATGTACACATGCAAAATCAAGTAGAACGAATGATAGAGAAAGAGGCACTGCTGAGACTACCATCAGAGCAAAGAATCAGCCTCGCGTTATTTCAAATCGTAACGAAATTTGGAGAAAGCACAGGTAAGCAACACATCTCGCGCTTCCCAAAACAGATCAGTAAAGGAATGATTGCTCAATATACAAGCATGAATCCAAATACAATTACAAATGTTATCCAAAAATTAGAAGAAGAAGAAATTATTCACCCATTAAGAAGAACGATTCATGTGGACATGTCTAAGCTCGAGATGAAATTAAAAGAGATGTTATAAACAGAATTCAAAAAGTAGCAACAAATACAGAGTGGAATTCTAGAAATGAAGAAAACAGGATTTAGATGTACTGGTAAGATAAGTGTATAGCAAGTCAGTCAGCAGGAGAAATCGCAATTGAATATTGATAATAACGCCACGGAAGATCACGATAAGAAAATTAATGACGTAATAGTAAGGATTTTCAAAATTATCATGAATAAAGTGAGCTACAAATAAGGATGGATTGGTAATAAATGGGCCATCGCCTAGAAAATCCAAATAATCTACAATCGTGAAAAGTAGTAACACAGGCAATGATACTGACACGGCCACGGAAGTAACAAAAAATATAAATACCGAGGAGATTATAAATTTTATGAAAAATACAAGTAAAAAAATCGCAGTAGGTCTATTAACAACGACAATCGTAGCATCTCAAGTATTCCCAACAGCAATGAGTATCTTTCCTAACTTAAGTGAAGGGAAATCAGCACAAGCGGCCACGACTCATATGGATAATTTAGTAGTAATCGAAGGTCCTGGTTACATGCTTATTACAGTAGATGTCAAAATTTATCTTGCAAATGGAACAATGCAATTGATGTATAAAGCTAATGGGGTGAATGGCGTATTCACAGTACTAGGAAAGCCAACTGGAACAGGTAAGCAAGTCTATATGGTTGAAAAGAAAGATGGTATAGGTAAGTTTGATACTTTCCGGTTGGATTATTTAAATCAATCAGGTACTGTAATGAGCACTGCATCTCATATATTCCTAGATGAAGTTGCATCTAACAGCCAGAATCAAGAAACGGCAACAAACTTAGTAGATGGTTTATTCGAGGACAGCAACAAGAATACTTTAAAACCTGGAACAAGTCAAAAAGATATTGATGATGCCCAAGAAGTTATCGATAAATTACCAACAGGACCAGAAAAGACAACGCTCCAAAACGATGTTGATAAAGCTAAAGATTTATTAATAGGGCAAGTAGCAGATCAAAGTGCACAAACAGCAGCAAAAATGGCAATCAGCGAATTGTTCACAGATGCTAGCAAAAATGCAATCAAAGAAACAACGAATCAAGCAACCATCGACAGCGCGCAAAACCTAGTAAACCAAGTTCAAAATCCAACAGTGAAAGCAGAACTACAAGCCGATTTAGATAAAGCAAAAGAACTATTAACAACACAAAAAGAACAAGCGAACAAAGATACAGCGAGTGTAGCAATCAACGAATTATTTGAAAATAACGACCCAGCAAGCGATAAAATCAAAGATACAACAACGCAAGCAGTGATTGATAACGCCCAAGCAAAAATTGATGCAGTAACAGATGAAGCAACTAAAGCAACATTACAAGCAGACCTAGACAAGGCGAAAGAATTACTGGTAGATCGTGATGCAGAAGCAGTAACAGAAGTAGATAACCAAACATTAGGTAAATTCCTTGTTAACCAATTGTTTGAAAATAACGACCCAGCAAGCGATAAAATCAAAGACACAACAACACAAGCAAAAATTGATGAAGCAAAAGAACAAATTAACAAAATCAAAAATACAGTTGTAAAAGAAGCACTACAAAAAGACCTAATTGCTGCGCAAAGCTTACTCAATTTTATACTTCAAGAGGAAGCATACAGTGCAATTAAAGAATTATTTGTAGACAATAAGCCGTCAGGAAATGTAATTAAAGATACAACAGATCAAAAAGGGATTGATGCTGCTAGAGAATTAGTGGGTGGATTAGTAAACAACGCATCTGCACCGCTTTTCAATAGTATATTAGACACGGCTCAATCACTACTAGATGCTAAACTAGAAGCAGAAAAAGTAGCACAAGCAGAAAATGCAGTCAACGAACTATTCACAAATAACAACCCAGAAACAGGCGCAATCAAAGAAACAACAACGCAAAAAGAAATTGATGACGCTAAAACAGCAATCGAAGCAGTAACAGACGCAGGTAAAAAAGCAGAATTAGAAGCAGGCTTAAACCTTGCCCAACAACAACTTGACGAAAAAACAGAAGCAGCGGCAACAGAGCAAGCTAAGCAAGAAGCAGCAACAGACGCAATCAACGAATTATTCACAAATAACAATCCAGAAACAGGCACAATCAAAGAAACAACAACGCAAAAAGAAATCGATGACGCTAAAACAGCAATCGAAGCAGTAACAGACGCAGATAAAAAAGCAGAATTAGAAGCAGGCCTAAACCTTGCTCAACAACAACTTGACGAAAAAACAGAAGCAGCGGCAGAGCAAGTGAAACAAGACGTAGCAACAGATGCAATCAACGAACTATTCACAAATAGCAACCCAGAAACAGGAACAATCAAAGACACAGTAACACAAAAAGAAATCGATGACGCACAAACAGCAGTAGATGCAGTAACAGACGAAGCTAAAAAAGCAGAACTACAAGCAGACTTAGACATTGCTAAAGAGCTACTAGGAGATAAATTAGCAACAAAAGGTACCATCGTAGCTGACGAATTTACAGTAGGCACACACAAATATATCACAGGAACACACACAGGTGATGTAGCTAAAGTATCTATGTTCCAAAATGGCACAGAATTTAAAGGCGCAACAGTTAAAAATGGCGAATTCACTTTCTATGTTGCTGACAAAAAAGTGAAGAGCACAGATGAAATCATCATGGTAGCTTACGATGCGAACGGTAAGGAACTCTCTAGACACACCGTAACATTCACAAGCACAAGTACGGAGGGTGCCATCAATCCAATTGAGATGATCATCCCAGGTCATAATAACATCACAGGAACGCACAATGGTGATGTCGCTAAAATCCAAGTATCAGTTAACGGAACGCTTTACAAAGGCGGTACAATTAACGCAGATGGCACATTTAAATTCTACTCACATGATAAAGTAAAAAGCACATCCGACGAAGTTATCATCTTTGCTTATGACAAAGCCGGTAACTTGCTAGAAAGCAAAACGGTCCAAATTCAACAACCAGAAAAAATTGGTGGCATGATTACAACAGAAACAATGACAATTGGCGACAAGAACATCGTAGGAACATACGCAGGCGAAGTTAAATCAGTTGTTGTAACAGTGAACGGAACAGAGTATAAAGGTGGCACATTCAACGAAGACGGCACATTCAAATTCTACGCACTAGACAAGATTAAAAATGCAGACGATGTTGTAACAATTCAAGCATACGACAAAGGCAAAAACCTACTAGACACACAAGACGTAACAATTCAAGCAGCAACAAAATAAGAAACAGCGAATGGCGAGAGATGTATATCTCTCGCCATTTGCTTTGTAAAATAAAACTTTATCGAGAAAATGCCTGATTCGAATCAAAATAACTATTTACAAATAGTTTCGAATGAGATAATAAGGTTTCAACCAGTAGTAACAAGGGAAAAATCGCATAACGGGAATTATTATAAAATGACATTCGTAGGAGGAACTAAAATGGTTAACAAATCACGATTAGTAGACACTTTCATCGAGCTCGTCAAGATTGATTCAGAAACAAAACACGAAGGGAAATTTCAAAAATACTTAAAAGAACGATTTCAATCGCTAGGCCTTGAGGTAATTGAAGATGACACAATGGCTGAAACAGGTTTCGGTGCGAACAATCTGTTATGTCGCCTTCCAGGTAACGTGAATGCCGATGCTATATTCTTTTCTTGTCATATGGATACGGTTACACCAGGTCTTGGTATCAAGCCAGAAATAAGAGAGGATATTATCTATTCGGACGGAACGACAATTTTAGCGGCAGATGACAAAGCTGGAATTGCGATTATGCTCGAAACAGTGGCGCTCATTCAAGAAAACAACACCCCACACGGAACGCTCGAATTTGTACTTTCAGTAGGTGAAGAAAGCGGTTTAATCGGTATTAAAGCCTTCGATATGAGAACGCTTAAGGCCAGCCACGGTTTTGTTTTAGATACAGGAGGTCCGGTTGGCAGTATTACGGTTGGAAGTCCGACGCACGCTGGTCTTGAAATTCAGATTGATGGGACTGCAGCACATGCTGGAATTGAGCCGGAAAAAGGCATTTCGGCACTTGAGATCGCAGCTAAAGCAATTTCTCAGATGAAGCTCGGTCGCGTTGATTTTGAAACGACAGCTAATATTGGTATAATTGAAGGAGGAACTGCAACAAATATCGTGATGGAACACGTGCGGATGGTTGCAGAAGTTAGGTCGATCAACAGCGAATCTTGCGAGGCACAAATACAGCACATGAAAGACTTATTCGAAAAAACAACGGCAGAAATGGGTGGCGCGATTACAATAAAAGTAGATAGGAAATACAGCGGTTTCGACTTCAACGCCGACAATACCGTTGTCAAAATTGCCACAGAAGCGATGGCCAAATTAGGGATGACGGCTAATCATGAAGTAAGCGGTGGCGGTAGTGACGCTAACATTTTTAACGAACAAGGAAAAGAAACGACCAACTTATCAATCGGCTATGAAAAAATTCACACCGTTCACGAATATATTCCGATTCGCGAACTAGAAAAAGCGACGGCATTAGCTTATGAAATTGTGAAGCAAGTGGTAACTAAATAAACTCACAATTCTATCTATATGTTAAAGTTCGCGACACAATCCATGACCCTTCATAGACTGAATACGGTAAGACTAATCAGATTGAAGGTGTTTGAATGAAACATTTAATAAAACAATTCTTACTAGTAGCAGTTTCCATCGCGCTTATTGGCGCCAGTATTAATTTATTTCTTGCTCCGCATCATATTGCGGCAGGAGGCGTTACAGGGATAGGTATATTAGTAGAGCAGGCACTGGGGGTTCCTCTGGCGCTTACGGTGTTAATTCTAAACGTGGTGATGCTTATACTAGCATTCGTATTCCTAGGCCGCGCAGTATTTGTTAGATCATTTCTGGGAAGCCTACTTTTACCATTATCACTCGCTATTATTCCCGAAACGATGCTCGCGCAAGATCGCTTACTATCGGTTATTTTCGGCAGTATGATTTTTGCAATTGGTGTAGCCATACTGTATCGCATCGAAGCTTCGAGCGGTGGGACAACGATTCCGCCATTAATTTTAAAGAAATATTTCAACCTGAATACATCACTCGGCCTATTTTTGGTGGATGCGATCATCGTTATTTTCAATATTTTCGTATTTGGAGTAGAAGAGTTTTTATTCGCGATTCTCTCACTCATTTTAGTTGCCATTATTATGAATTACTTAGAAACGGGCCTTAAAAAACGCAAAGCCGTGATGATTATGAGCGATGACAAGATTGAAGAAATCAAGGCAGGATTATTAAAAGAGATGGGGCGCGGTGTCACGGTTTTCTCCGTATCAGGCGGATTTACCGGGAGCGAAAAAACGATGTTAATGGTCGTTTTGGAAACGCGTGAATACCAATCTGTTCTAAAAATGATCAATTCCTATGACAAACAATCTTTCGTTATTGCTTATACTGTCTCTGAAGTTCACGGACTCGGTTTCAGTTATCACACCATCGAATAAAAATTGAAAGTATAACAAACGGGGGGATTATATGAATCCAGTTACAGCTTTTACAATTATTATGCTCATTTGGGCAATCAGTGATTTTGTTTCGAAAAAAACGAAATCATTGATATCAACTCTACTCGTAGCATCCATCATTTTTCTAGTCGGATTTAAAACGAATATATTCCCAGAAGATTTACTGAGCAGCTCATCCTTACTTGCGCTTGGGCAAACTGTCGTTGGCTTTATCATCGTTCACATTGGAACCATGATCAGCCTCGATGAACTGAAAAAACAATGGAAAACCGTCTTGATTGGCGTTTCTGCTGTCGCTGGGATCGCAGCTTTCCTGTTCCTTATCGGCTCCTTTTTCCTTGATCAAAATTTTGTCATCGGTGCAATTGGCGCGATCAGCGGTGGAACCATCTCCGTTATCATCGTTCAAGAATCAGCGTTGGCATCTGGTCTAGTACTTGTGGCAGTGTTTCCAGTTCTCATTGCAGCATTCCAAGGCTTGATTGGATTTCCGCTGACATCGCTCATTTTGCGCAAAGAAGCGACACGTATCAAAGGTGAGTATCGCGCAGGGACGCTCAAAGTAGAAAAAACAGAAGAGCATCATGAAGAAGAAGCTAAAACAATGATGCCTAAAGCACTACAAACAACGGCAGGAACACTATTCGTCGTTGGTGTCGTCGTCTTGCTTTCCATGTACATTGATGGACTCACAAATGGCATCTTAAACACATTTGTTGTCGCCCTATTATTCGGTATTGCCTTACGTGCATTCGGCGTTGTGAAACCGAATATCCTAAGTGGCATCGATGCTTATGGTCTCATGATGTTAGCCATCTTGATCATTATTTTTGGACCACTAGCCACATCTTCTGTTGAAGATCTCGTAGCACTTATCGGGCCACTTTGCATTGCCTTTGCAATCGGTGTAGCAGGAAGCGTCGCGTTCTCGGCCATCATGGGTAAAATCCTTGGCTACAGCATCTCGATGTCCATCGCAATCGGGCTCACGACACTATATGGCTTCCCAGGAACGATGATTTTGAGTCAGGAGGCCGCGAGAAGTGTTGGTGAAAACGAACAAGAAGTCGCGGCAATCGAAGGCCAAATTTTACCGAAGATGATCATCGCAGGTTTTTCAACGGTGACGATAACTTCCGTCGTGCTTACTAGTATCATAGCAGAATTCATTCATTAAATTTTTTATAGAGCGGAGAGGAGCGCACAGTTCCCCTTCGCTTTTTTCATGTATGGGTTTACCTTGGCGTCAAAGAGGCTATGTGTAGTATGATTAGATAAAAAAGGAGATGAGCAAAACATGGCACAACTAGGTGGAAATAAACAAGGTTCAGAGCACGATGAAATACGGCTATTTTACGGAGAAGGCTTGTCCGAACAACCACTTCCACGCTACGAAATCCCAGCAAACACGATGCCAGCCGGTGCGGCGTACGATTTTATTATGGATGAACTCAGAGACGAAGGAAGCGCCCGGCAAAACTTAGCGACATTCGTACAAACTTGGATGGAGCCCGAAGCACAGCAACTCATCATGAACACTCTCGACAAAAATGCTGTCGACAAATCGGAATATCCGCAAACCGCAGAAATTGAAGAACGTTGCGTCAATATTATCGCGAACCTCTGGAATGCCGATCAACGCGACGAATTCATCGGAACCTCGACGGTTGGTTCGTCCGAAGCCTGCATGTTAGGAGGTATGGCAGCCCTTTTCAGGTGGAAAAAACAAGCGCGCGAACTCGGCCTCGATATGAGCAAACGCCCAAATATGATTATTTCGTCGGCGTACCAAGTCGTTTGGGAGAAATTTGGCGTCTATTGGGATATCGAACTCCGTGAAGTTCCCGTTACTAAAGAATGTCTTGCTCTTGATCCCGCTAGAGCAGTTGACCTCATCGATGACTACACTATTTGCGTCGTGGGCATCATGGGTTTAACCTACACCGGTCGCTACGATGACATCAAGGCATTGGACACCGCGATCACGGCATATAACGAAACAAGCAGGGTAAAAGTCTACATTCATGTCGATGCAGCATCAGGAGGCTTATACACGCCATTTATGGAACCTAATCTAGAATGGGATTTCCGTCTCGACAATGTCAAATCGATCAATACATCCGGACACAAATACGGCCTCGTTTACCCCGGCGTCGGTTGGGTAGTCTGGAAAGACAAAGAATGGCTACCAAAAGAGCTCGTATTCAACGTCAGCTATCTCGGCGGCGACATGCCAACCATGGCCATTAACTTTTCACGGCCCGCAAGCCTTATCGTTGCTCAGTACTACTTATTCCTGCGTCTAGGCTTCGAAGGCTTCCGTCAAGTCCACGCACGAACGCAAAAAGCAGCCAAATACATCACGAAAGAACTCAAAAAACTAGACATGTTCGAAATCATCAACGGTGCCGATCAGCTTCCAGTCATTGCGTGGACTCTAAAAGAAAACGCCGATGTCGAATGGGATCTATACGATCTATCAGATTTCTTGCGAATGCGCGGCTGGCAAGTTCCAGCGTACCCACTACCCGCAGATTTAGAAGAAATAGTCGTTCTGCGCGCCGTTATCAAAGGCGATTTCAGTTACGACTCCGCACTTCTCTTTGTCCGTGATCTCAAAGCAACCATCGAAAAACTAGAAGAATCACATGTTCTGCCAAGTGCGAGCAATCATCCAAAAATATCTCACGGTTTCACACATTAATCGTCCAGCGAACCGACAGGCGCCCGTTACCGTCGTTACAAATTTTGTTTAGGTTCTTACTTTTGCCTAAGTGCTAAGTATTTGTCGGTCCGCTGGGGTTTTGCGGTTTGGAAAATAAGTTTGGTGAAAAGTCTTAATTTTTTTAGAAAACATGCGAAATCGCTTGACGCAGGGGCTGAAACATGTTTTAATAAGGGAGTGCCAAAAATGGTGCGGCAAAAAGGTTCCGTGGTGTAGGGGTTAACATGCCTGCCTGTCACGCAGGAGATCGCGGGTTCAAATCCCGTCGGGACCGTCAAATTAAGACAAGCGCTTTATTCTGGATACTTTGTCCAGAATAAGGCGTTTTTTTTTTTGCGTCAATGACGGAGTCCGGATAATTGACATACTATTCTGGCGGATTTATAGCAAACGATTACATTGTCGTGAGTATAAAAATAGACACAAATAGGGTCCTTTTTTTCAATTTTTTTAGAAAACAGCGCCATCTGGACGTGGTAATCTTATTCATGTAGCCAAGAACATCTTAGAAAATAGGTGTGGGCACGAATTAAATAAGCATAGATAGGAAGAGGTAGATAAGAATAAACCAGAAGTGAAAATATATCTCGTCGGCATAAGCATATGGCAGTAAGTGTTGATAAAGGAATATCAAGCGCCATTTCAAAAAGAACAATTCTTATTTTTCTGAGTATTCATTCACAAAAGACACAAAATAGATATAAATATCCATTGTAGAATCTTGATTTATAGAAATTGTATTCTAATCAGATGATTTATACTAAGAACATGAGCGAGGATAACTCGACTCGAACGTAAATTATGCGAAATTAAAAAAAGGAAGAAGGAATAAAATTGAAGAAGAAGCAAATTAAGAAATTAGTAAGTGCATTAACAGTAGCGTCTATTTTAGGAACAAGCGTGGTAACACCATTTAACGTATTGGCAACCCCAGCGGAGGCGGCAGTTGATTCACGCATTTCACCAACATATGTAGCACCAGTAACATCAAATATTTATATGTCAAACATTAACACATACTTCCCAAGTGCCACTTTAATCAATGGTATTTTGACAATTGATTTAACTAAAATGCACGTGAACTATGGTGCAGGCGTTCAGCTTCCAGATGGTAAAGTAATCAATGCTCTATCTAAAACTAAAGATGGCGTAGCAGATTTCATGGTATTAGACCTTAGAGGCGAGAATTTGACGGTGGGATCAGGTAAGATTCACGTAGAGAAGATCGATCCGAATAATAAGAAGTGGGGTAACTACGGTTTTGATATTAATACATCGTCCTACTATCAATACAGCACAGAGTTTGGTCAAGCTGTGTACAATCTGTTTGATGATCAAAATTTCACAACGCTAAACCCAGGATTTACAAGCGAAGATCTTACAAATGTATATAAAAAGATGGCAGTTACACCGAATTCCCCTGAAAAAGATAGATTATTTCAACTTGTTATCAAAGCAATAAATATGTCTGATGCACAAGAAAAAGCAAAAACAACAGCAGCACGTGATGAAGTCAACGCTCTATTCACAAATAACAATCCAAGTTCAAATGCTATCAAAAACACCACAAACCAAGCGGCGATTGATAAAGCACAAACATTAGTCGATGCAGTTACAGATGCAACTGAAAAAGCGAAAATCCAAGCGGATCTAGATAAAGCAAAAGAACTTTTAGCAGCAGCGATTGCAAGCGAAGAAGCAGCAGCAAGTAAATCAGTGAAAGAACTATTTGTGAACAACAATCCAGCGAGCAATGCTATCAAAGACACAACAGTTCAAACAACAATCAATGATGCACAAAAATTAGTAGATGCACTAACAAACCCAACTTTAAAAGCAACATTACAAAAAGATGTAGACAAAGCCCAATCACTACTTGATGCACGTAATGCTGAAGAAGCAACAGATAAAGATCAACAAACAATTGCAACATACCTTGTAAATCAATTATTCGTAGGAAATACGCCAACATCTGATGCAATCAAAGACACAACAACACAAGCAAAAATCAATGATGCACAAGAACAAATTAACCTAGTGAAAAATCCAACAGTGAAAGCAAAACTGCAAAAAGATCTAGATCGCGCCCAAGAATTACTAAACGCTAAAAATGCAGCAGAAGCAGCGAAAGAAGAGCAAGCTCGCCTTGATGCCGCAATAAAAGCAGTACATGAACTATACACAAACAATAACCCGCAAACAGATGCAATTAAAGAAACAACGAACCAAAAAGCCATTGATGATGCACAAAAAGTTGATTGATGCTCTATCACCTTCAGTAGGACCGATGAAAGGAATGCTACAAAGAGAGTTAGATCGTGCCCAAGAATTACTAGACGCTAAAACATCAGCAGCACAAGCAGAAAAAGACCGTCAAGTAGCAGCAGAAAAAGCAGTTAAAGAACTATTCACAAGCAACAACCCAGCCACAGACACAATCAAAGCAACAACAAACCAAAAAGCAATCGATGACGCCCAAAAATTGATTGACGCAGTAACAGATGCAACAGTGAAAGCAGAACTACAAAAAGATCTAGATCGTGCCCAAGAATTACTAGACGCTAAAACATCAGCAGCACAAGCAGAAAAAGACCGTCAAGCAGCAGCAGAAAAAGCAGTTAAAGAACTATTCACAAGCAACAACCCAGCCACAGACACAATCAAAGCAACAACAAACCAAAAAGCAATCGATGACGCCCAAAAATTGATTGACGCAGTAACAGATGCAACAGTGAAAGCAGAACTACAAAAAGATCTAGATCGTGCCCAAGAATTACTAGACGCTAAAACATCAGCAGCACAAGCAGAAAAAGATCGTCAAGTAGCAGCAGAAAAAGCAGTCAATGAATTATTCAAAGGTAACGATCCATCATCTGACGCTATCAAAGCAGCAACAAGTCAAAAAGAAATTGATGATGCACAAAAATTAGTGGATAAAGTAACAGACCAAGCGAAAAAAGCAGAATTGCAAGCAAACCTAGATAAAGCGCAAGATCTACTTGACGCATCGCTTGCAACATCAGGAACAATTTCACCGAACGAATTTGCAGTAGGTGGCGATAAATATATCACCGGAACATACTCTGGCGATGTAGTTAAAATCTCCATGTTCCAAAACGGGACCGAATTCAAAGGCGCAGCAATGAAAGACGGCGAATTCAGCTTCTACGCAACAGATAAGAAAATCAAGAAAACAGACGAAATCATCATGGTTGCCTACGATAAAAATGGTAAAGAAATAGCTAGAAAATTAGTGAAATTTGTCGTAATAACAGAAGGTAAACTAACTCCAGTAGAAATGACTATTCCAGGCCACAACAACGTGACCGGAACATACACTGGCGACATTACAAAAATCGAACTAACGGTGAACGGCAAAACATACAAAGGTGGAACAGTATCTAACGGCACCTTCAAGTTCTATTCTTTGGATAAAGTAACGAGTGAAACAGACGTAGTTGTAGTCAAAGGCTATGACAGCACTGGCAAATTACTAGACACGCAAACAGTTAAAATCAAATCAACAGCACCATCAGCAGGAACAATTACACCAGCAGTTATGACTATCCCAGGTGATAAAAACGTTGTAGGAACATACACAGGAGCAGTTAAATCCCTAGTTCTTACAGTAGACGGCGTCGAATACAAAGGCGGAACCATCGCGAATGGCGAGTTCAAATTCTACTCATTCGATAAAATCAAATCAGCAACAAGCGAAGTAACATTAAAAGCATATGACAAAGTTGGCAAATTGTTAGATACACAAACAGTAACATTCAAATAAAGTCAAAATAGAAAAGGATGAGATGTCCGGCAGTGTTCTACCGACCTATCTCATCCTTTTTTGTGAGCTGTTTTAAGAGACAACAACAGCCGTTCCTGAAGCCGTCACCATCAACATACCATTATCCGCACCAAGCACCTCATAATCGATGTCCACGCCGACAACGGCATTCGCGCCGAGTTTTGCTGCACGCTCTTCCATTTCGCGAATCGCTTCCTCGCGAGCAGTAACTAATTCCTGCTCATAGCCCTCCGAACGTCCGCCAAAGAAATTACGCAAACCTGCACCAATATCCTTCATAAAATTGACCCCTGTAATTACTTCTCCGAACACGATTTGTTTATACTCCACAATCTGTTTGCCGTCAATGCTTGGTGTTGTAGTCGAAATCATGTTTTATTACCTCCTTATCTCTTGATTTTTATAATGCCATGACACTAAAATAGCATATTCGACTAGAAAATACAAAAATGAGGAAGCTGGTTCGAGATACTTTGCCTCTTTAAAAAAAACATATCTATCCATAAAATTGTCACAAAATAGTGCATGAAATTAAGTTTCTTGTGAATTTAAGTGGAGCATCTATATGTTATAGTCAAAAAGACGTCGCTTGGATGAAATCACGTGTTTTAAAGATAAAAGTTAGATAAGTAAGATTTTTTTGAATATATTAGAAAAGGGGATTAGTGATGAAGGCAAAGAAATATATCGTTATTTTTATGATTACTTTACTTAGTGTACAATTAGGAACGCTATTTCTGGATGTGAAAAAAGGTCAAGTGATGGCTGAAAGTACAGGTGGGAACGCCTCGATTTCGGTGATTACCGGTACTATAAAAAGCCGACAAGAAGTTAATTTACACGTAAATGTTTTTGGTAGTGCAGGAGATTTTTTGGAAGATAACGGAAATATAGTTGTTAGTATACCAAAAGAAATTGTGTATAATATGGGTGATTTCAATACAAAGATGCTCATTCCGGAGCCGTTCGAGTATGAAGGTTTAGAAAAAGATGATACTAATTTTAACCTTATTTTTTCAATGAATACGGAGCTAATTGATGCAAATGATGCCTTTAATGGCGTATTCGAAATCAAGTTTGGAGCTCCAATAATAAGAGTTGATGGGGAGCATGCTAGTATCCAAACCTTCACAGTATCCTATGCTGGCAAACAACAACAGGTGCGTGTAGATGTGCAGAAACAGCACCTGCCAGTTTTTCCTATTTTTGATAAGTGGTATAAAGGGGATTTTGATCAGAATGGTATTGCGAATCTAAATACAACAAATGCTGAAGCAAACCGTTTTCAATTGGTAGTGAACTATCGAGGTACCGAACTGAAGGACGTTATCGTTTCGGATCAACTACCTCAGGGGACATCCCTTATTGCATCATCTAAACGAATGTCAACACCTGGAGATTCGATGACAAAGGATCAAATTAGGGTTTTAAAGGTAACAGATTTTGATGAGGAAGGAGAAGCGATACATTATAAGTATGTAACGGATGAATTTGCAGACAAGATAATGTACGATAAAGTTGCCAATCGCTTCAGCGTAGACTTTGGGGATATTGCAGCGGATGAGACATATTTTGTGGAGTATTCTTTGAAAATAGAGGACTCCAATCTGGGCGTACAGATGAATGTTGCCAACTTAGTTGCAAGTAACAGACAAGCGATTGAAAAATCAGTTTCTGTGCAGGCAATTAATCACTACGGAACAAGTTATGTTTTAAATGAAAGCGTGGACAAAACAACTTTAAACTACGATGAAAATGAAGTGATCTATACACTGAAATTATCACTATTAGATGGGGAGGCAATTCCAGCGGGCACAGTTATTACGGATCCGCTAAATGAGAAAATGATTTCGCCCGAATTGGAGGCTTACGATACAAGCAAATTTGACATAAAGATTGAGGATAACAAATTAACAATCAAATTGTTGAAAGATTTACCGAAAGGAGAACTAGCAGAGTGGAGTTTTAAAGTGGGTGTCGAAAATTTAAAAATGGGCGAGACACTTTTTAATCAAGCATTTTTAATGTTAGCGAGCGATCAGGTTTATTCGAATTCGGTTTCGACTAGGAAATACGACGGCAGAATTCAGATTAAGAAGTTAGATAATCTGCACAATCCGGTTTCGGGTGCAACGTATGAAATTTTGAATGACAAGAATGAGCAAGTGTTTGAAGGACTGACAGATGCCACAGGTTTGCTAAATTCGAAGGCGCTACAGCCGGGGACTTATACGGTAAGGGAGGTCACTGCGCCAGTTGGTTATATATTGGATAGTACTCCTTATTATGTATCAGTGAGCACTGCCGATACAGTACCAATTGTTTTGGGGACGGAGAACAAACTCAAAGGAGGAAGTGTCAAGCTGACGAAAATAGACGCAGATAATCCATCCGTACCATTAGCTGGTGCCAAGTTCGAATTACATGATAGCGATGGTGAAGTTCTGTTTACGGATATGAGCACGGATATAAACGGGGAAATAGTGATTTCTGGCTTAATTCCCGGTCGGTATTACTTTATTGAAACAGAAGCACCAAATGGTTATGTGCTAGATAGTACTCCGGTTTCCTTTGACATTGAGATTGGCGAGAATGATACACAAGTTCAAGTCATAAAGGAGAATAGCCGTGAAGATATGAAGGTGCCACCAATCGTATCTCAGCAACCGGTGTTACCTCTTAAGCCGAGTCCACCAGTTAAGGCGCCAGAAGTTATGGTGTCAGAATTACCGATAATAGTTCGTCCGATGACTTCAGTGACGCAAAATCCAGGTAACGAGAGGGTAGAGATAAATCCAGTCATTAAAGAATTACCGGAAACAGGAGATAGTAAACGGAATCAGATGGCTTTATATGGAATTAGCTTGATGATATTTGCTTTGGCCGTTCTAATTAAAAGGAAAAATGGATAGATAATTCGACACGTCTAAAAAATAAAGGGGCTGGAACATAACCCAGATAAATCGGCGAAAAGCGCTCGGATTCAGGGAGTTTAGCGGACTTCCGGTTCTCATGTACAATCGTACACTCTGCTTCCG
Organism: Listeria grandensis FSL F6-0971; assembly: GCF_000525835.1. Taxonomy (GTDB): domain Bacteria; phylum Bacillota; class Bacilli; order Lactobacillales; family Listeriaceae; genus Listeria_A; species Listeria_A grandensis. The sequence continues at coordinate 34,004 of NZ_AODD01000008.1, read as the reverse complement.
GCTTCCACCAAACTCCCTGAATTCAAACGCTTTCGCTCGATTTGTGTAAAGCAAAATTTTCGTCCTACCCAAAGTAACGGGTTGGGCGATTTTGCTTTATCTTGAGTTTTGTCTCAGACTCTTTATTAGTATTTATAGCAGAAACAAAACGTATTAATAATCTTTCATCGCATCATCCAACACTTTTTTCAAAGTCGCTGCTGAATTCGCCATTTGTTCTTTTTCCACGTCATTCAGTTTCATCTCAACAACGTGACGCACACCTTTACGGTTCACGACAGCCGGCGCACCAATATACACGTCATCCAAGCCATAATGCCCGTCCATGTACACAGATAATGGCAAAATCGCGTTTTCGTTATTCAGAATCGCTTTTGTAATCCGGGCAAGTGCCGCTGCAATCCCGTAGAACGTTGCGCCTTTCTTATTGATGATCTCGTAAGCCGCGTCACGAACGCTAACAAAAATCGTATCCATCGCGCCTTGCTCGTCTTCCTCGATCCATTCCATAATTGGCAGTCCACCAACCGTTGTATGACTCCAAGCTGGGAACTCCGTATCGCCATGCTCACCAAGAATGTAACCATGGACATTACGCGCATCGACCTTCAAGAAATCCGCAATCGACATCCGGAAACGCGCCGTATCAAGACTTGTACCAGAACCAATCACGCGCTCTTTTGGCAGACCAGAGAATTTCCAAGTCGCATAAGTAAGAATATCAACAGGGTTCGATGCAACCAAGAAGATACCGTCAAAACCGCTTGCCATAACCTCATCCACGATCGATTTCATAATACGTATATTACGGCTCACCAAGTCAAGTCTTGTTTCCCCAGGCTTTTGCGCCGTACCAGCCGTAACAACAACGATATCCGCATCGTGACAATCACTATAGTTTGCCGAGTAAATTTTCTTAGGCGCTGAAAAAGGTACCGCGTGACTTAAATCCATCGCATCCCCAATCGTTCTATCCTTATCTATATCAATGATTCCGAATTCTTGCCCGATATTTAGATTCACACAAGCAAATGCATAACTAGAACCAACTGCTCCGTCTCCAACCAAAATGATTTTTTGATGATCTTTCATTTTTAAATTCCTCCTTCAAAAATACGATCTACTAGTACAGTATAACACGTAATCTTCGTTTGTGAAACCTTGAACTACAAAGAGTTTCTAAAGTGTTACATAAAAAACATGTAAGCGTTGTGATACAGTTTTTGCTAAAAAGAATTCTCTTTATCTTTAGCCTTAAATAGCGCAACGTAAACCCTTATTGTTTCATTTTTTTTCAGAAAGGGTATATGATGGAGGTGTACAACATAAATTGAATGAGTGGAGTGATTTTTTTATGGCAACAACATTAGAGGTCCAAAAAAGAGAAACAAAACCGCATTCGAACATAACGTCTATCCGTAATGCAGGTAGAATTCCAGGTGTTATTTATGGTTACAAGGCAGAAAACGTGCCAGTATCCGTAGACTCTTTAACATTTATTAAAGCAGTTCGAGATAACGGCCGAAATTCCGTATTTTCAGTAACGGTTGACGGAGCAAAATTAAATGTACTATTACACGATTACCAAATAGACCATTAAAAGGGGACATCGAGCACATCGATTTACTAGCGGTAAACATGTCTGAGGAAGTAGAAGCAAATGTGAGTATCAACTTAGTTGGTGATTCCAAAGGCGTGAAATCTAGCGGCGTCTTACAACAAGTTTTATATGAAATCACCGTTTCCGCTACACCAGATAAATTACCAGAAGTAGTCGAAGTCGATATCACAGATCTTGATATTGGTGATTCCATCGCCGTATCAGACATCCCTAAAAATGCCGATTACGAAGTGATTACCGATGTAGAAGAAGTAATCGCGACCGTATCTGCGCCACGTGTTGCAGATGAGCCAGAAACAACGAGTGAAGTTGCAGAACCAGAAGCGGTACATGGTTCTGAGGGAACTCCTGATCAATAAAATTTCAACCTTATCATATTTTCAAAAACCGAGTAATGAGGGTGCTAATACCCCTTCGTTGCTCGGTTTTTTTGTTTTGTTCACAATTTAGACACATTTGTTCACAGTTACACGAAGGTTTACATAGGTTTTGGAACGGGGAAATAGATTCAGATAAGTAAAAAAGCCATTTTTATAAAATGTAAGGTGAAAATTAGGTTTCTAATAAATGATAAAAATTATACATTTTTAGATAATTGGAGGTAGTGAAGATGAGAAAAGGAATATTAGTTCTTTTAAGTTTTGCGTTTGGCTTGATAGTCGGGTTATTCATTCCGGGCACAAGTGCAAAAGCTATGATATTAAATCTGAAACCGGGGACAACGACAGAAATCAAAGCATATAACACCCAAACCTTACAAACGGCAATAAACACATCAAAAACCGCTATTACGATCCCGAAAGGAAATTTTGAAGTGACAGGAAGTATTATTTTGAAATCAAATGTCACGCTGATTGGAGCAACTACCCATCCAGCTGACTCTAAAATAACGCTCAATAATGGGCCAATGACGACAGAAACCGGTAAGGGCGTTACAACTGTCAACAACTTGCAAATCCGGAATTTCACGCTTCAATACAATGCAAACATGCCAAAATACGATTTTATGCAGCACGATGTTCATGTGTACCAGAGTAATTTGCTCGAGATTGGATCGGTGACTAAGGCAGAATCCACGGCTAATTATCACGCGACCTACAAAAAAATCACAAAAAACAACATTCAGGTGCAAAACATGATTTTAAACGCAAATAAAGTCGGTTCAGCCGTATTAAGTATCGCCAAGGCTAATAACGTAAATATAGCCAATAATCAAATATTAAATTCAGGATTACAAAGTGGTGTTACGGCGAGTTATACAGATAATTTGCGAATTGACGGAAATATTGTGCGGCATTCTGGTCGTTCAGGAATTAGTCTGTATCAAGGAAATGGCTCCGCCCGAGGTCCAATCTACATTCGCAACAATAAAGTCATCGATTGGATGGAGCGTTTCGGCGGATACCATTATAATGCCGCTCGTGTCTCTAAAATAACGCCGGATCAAATGGTCGACGGTGGAATTGACAGTTATGGTCCCGCTAATAATTACGTATCTGTGACAGGAAATAGTGTCTACCTTCAAAATAACAACGGAAAACGGATTATCGACAACCAAAAAATTCGAACAGAAATGGGGCGTAAAAAAACGCTCGATATGTCGGATACACTGGAATTCGCGGGAGCGGCATCCAGCATGCTATTCACCGCAATAATACCGTCACGATCAATAGCCCAGACACGCTCTCCTTTATCACTTTCAACTCAAGATTGCGCAACACGCTGACACCACCCAAATATATCCTAGTTGAAAACAATCATTTTACCGCTCAAAATGTTGGTTTTCCCGTTCGAATTTTTGGTGGGAGTAGTGATAATAGGATGACATCAGGGATTGTGATTCGTCAAAATACGTTTAGGATTAACGGCGACATCCCGACATACTATAAAACGCTGATCGATGTTCGCGAGAAGACAGAAGTGATTAACGGTAAACTGACCTATTTTGACACCGCGTTTCTGACTGTAGCGAACAATAAGATTATTAGTAAAAATGTGAAACAAGTGGTTGCAGGCACCGCGATCCGTCCCGTTCCAACTGTTCGCACCGTATATATTGGTAAAAACACACTGAACGGCCGCGCTTTCCAACATGTTGGGAGCAATTTAGATACAGTTGTTCAACTGCCCAGCTACAAAAAAGGCATTATCAGCGGTGGAATCATGTGGGCTGTAAACGACAAATCAGTTAAGACGATTCAGCTGAAAGACAGTGCTGGCAAAGCGCTCACGAAGCCATTAACGCTGAGAAAGAAAGCACTGATAAATTTCAACTGGAAGCCGATTTACAGCTCGAAACCAAAGTGGATTTGGATAACGAGTAAGGTCGGGAATAAAGTAACGACAAAGAAGATTCCGCTGTATTTATTTTAGAAAAGGATGGGGCCTAGATGGATTCTAGGTCTTTTTTTTGTGGATATGGTAGAATTTGAAGAGACAGAGATTATGCTAGTGGCGTATGCTGTTTCATCCAAAATGAAGCCGAGCTGAGAGTAGAAGAGAATGATCAGGGCTGTAATCGTCTAAATCTACATCTATTAAGTTGAGAAAGTTATCCACAAAAAAATATAGTAATGTGAATAAAAATATAAGAAATAATGAGTATATAAAACGAAACCCCTTGTGCCATAACGTATAGAAGCGTTATCAACATAAATCTATAAAGACTAGTATTCTGTGCATAACTTGTGGATAACAATAATTTGTGGAATCAATATGTCGTAGAGAACATATATTCGGGCACGAAATATAGATTTACCTGTGGATATATATATTTATTTTGTGGATAAACTGTGCGTAATAATCTAAAATGCTGGGGATAAGTTTATAAGTGAATAATTTATCTAAAAAATGATAGAAATTAGAAAGAAAATACACAAAAACATAGAAATGCGACCCGAAATCGACAAATTAATTAGAAAAGTTTAAATTTGAGTAAGGTATTGGTTGACGATGTGGTTAATTCGACTTATCATAATTAGGTAGCTGTCCAGATAAACCCATCCTTTGAGTAGGTTTATCCACAGTTTGTGTAACAAGAAAGAAGGAATCGTGTTGAAAAAGCCAATTTATAGCTGTGAAGAACATATCGAAGAAGCGCTTGATGACTGGGTTTATGAGGTAGAAACGTTCCCAGAATTCAAGTTAGTAAACAATTCTCAAAATCTGTGGATAACCTGTGGATACTGTAAAAATAAAGCGATATATATAGTGGGGAACGAGTGTTCAGACACAAAATATAGAAATTGATTGTGGGTATGTGGATAAATTCTGTGGATAAAATGTTAGTAAAGGGTGAATAAGTTGTGAATATCCAGATTTTAACGGTAGGGAAATTGAAAGAAAAATATTTGATTCAAGGTATCGCGGAATACACAAAACGTCTCGGTCCGTATGCAAAAGTTACGATTACAGAAGTACCAGATGAAAAGGCACCGGAAATATTGAGTGAAGCAGAGATGGTGCAAGTAAAAGCGAAAGAAGGCGAACGAATTTTGGCGAAAATTGCAGATGATGTGCATGTGATTGCCCTAGCGATCGATGGAAAGCAGAAGAGTAGTGAAGAGTTTGCTTCTGGACTGGATCGACTGGCTACCTATGGGAAAAGCAAAGTAGCCTTTGTGATTGGCGGATCGTTAGGTCTTAGCGATGAGGTACTAAAGCGAAGTGATGAAAAATTATCATTTGGAAAGCTAACATTGCCACATCAGCTGATGAGATTGGTTTTGGTGGAACAGGTATATCGGGCTTTCCGGATTAATCGTAGGGAACCATATCATAAATAAACCAAACGCTTCGAATTATCGACAATAACCATGGAAACAGGAATTTTTTCACTTATATTACAAGTTTGATTTCTAACCGAGCGTTGTAAATGATAAGATAGTATCTAGCAGGGGGGCTGGAAGGAGGAGAAAGAATGGGGTTTTTGAAGCGATATGGATTTTATTTTCTATTATTGGGCGTATTAAGCGATTTTTTGACGCCTTATGTTTTGGGTATCTTTTATCCGGGTTTGAACCAAATGACAATGGTTATGAGTGTGTTTGGCGACGTGGAAAGTCCGGTTCGTGGCGCGTTTTTAGTTTGGTCTGTCGTGTCTGGGGTATTGTTTGTCCTAGCTTTGCCGGCAATATATCAAACGTTTAGCAAAACATCGCGGACACTGGCTATTTTGCTGGCTTCGGCGATTGGCTTATACGGTATTGGAGATTGCATTTTTACCGGGTTATTCAGCATAGATACAGAGCAAGCAACGTGGACTTTTTCAACGTGGGTTCACAATATTGGCTCAGGTCTAGGTTATGCCGGCTTTTTACTTTTCCCGCTATTTTTAGTGCTGCTTTATCGAAAACAAGGACTGTCGAGCCGTAGCAAAATGTATTTGGTTTTGCTGATCATTAGTCTGATATCTGCTGCTGTCTATGGTTTAGCGCGAATACCTGCGATCAATGATTTGCCGATTTTAGACAAAATTGGTTTTTGTCAGCGAATCAGTTTCTTTTTCAATTACTTACCGATAGTCATCTTTGCTGTAGATCAAATGAAACATAGAAAAGCGTAGTCTTACAATTTGAAGAACGAGGAGAGATTCACATGAATAATGTATTAAAGGATTCATTCAAAAAAACAACGTACAAACTATCCCAGCATGGTCCGCGTAACGCAAGTGTTTTACAAGATGCTTTCCAATCGGTCGACGGGAGCCTAGAAAGTGATATTTATGGGGAAGGCGCGGTTATCGAGAATTTCGAAAGCAAAATCGCCGAGTTTTTAGGTGAGGAAACAGCGGTATTTTTCCCTAGTGGAACGATGGCGCAACAAATTGCATTGCGGATTTGGGCGGATCGTAAAACTAACAAAAAAATTGCTTATCACCCGCTTTCTCATCTCGAAATTCATGAACAAGATGGCTTAAAAGAGTTGCAATCCATTGAGCCGTTATTACTTGGAACAGCGGAAAGATTACTAACTATTGATGATATTCGGAATTTAAGCGAGCCGGTTGCATGTATTTTGATTGAGTTGCCTCAGCGCGAAATTGGCGGGCAGTTACCAACATTCGCTGAATTGGAGGAGATTTCGCAGTATTGTCATGACAACGGGATCAAGATTCACCTCGATGGTGCGCGTTTATGGGAAGTAACACCGTATTACAACAAGTCGGAAAAAGAGATTTGTGGGCTGTTTGATAGTGTGTATGTTTCTTTTTATAAAGGAATTGGCGGTATCGCGGGTGCTATCTTGGCTGGTAGTGCGGACTTTACGGACGAGGCGAGGGTTTGGAAACGGCGTTATGGCGGGGATTTAATTAGTTTGTATCCATATATTTTATCAGCTGATTTTTATTTTGATAAACGCATCGGCAAAATGGGGCAATACTATGAGGCGGCGAAGGAGTTAGCGCAAAGGTTTAACGCTTGCAATGGTGTGAGCACGGTGCCAGAAGTGCCTGTTTCTAATATGTTTCATGTTCATTTTCAAAAGTCTGTGGAAGTTATCGAGCCGGTCTTGGCAAAAATCCATGCGGAGACGGGTGTAGGGTGTTCGGGGTATTTACAGACGAAACCTGGAGATACGTGCGGGTTTGAGTTATCCATCGGGGATGCGCTTGCGGAAGTTCCAACTGAAAAATTGGATCAGGTTTTTGAAATGTTAGGGGCTATAAAATAACTTTATGTAGGGTCAATACTGCTTAGAGCGGTAGTGGCTCTTTTTTTAGTAGAAACAATTTATCAACATTTTAAGTGTATAATAGAATCAAAATGGTCAAGGAGTTGAGAATGTTGATTAATATTTTAGTGGTTGAGGACGATGTGAAGCTGAATCATATTGCGTGTGCGTACCTTTCTAGTAACGGCTATGGAGCGAAAGGTTGTACAAACCCGCAAGAAGCCTATGATTTAATGTATAGCAATCGATATAGTTTAATTATTTCGGATATCATGATGCCCAAGATTGATGGTTTTGAATTTGCGGAGACGATTCGGTCGCTTGATAAGGATATTCCGATTCTTTTCATGTCGGCGAGGGATGATTTAACGGCGAAACAAAAGGGTTTTAGAATCGGAATAGACGACTACATGGTGAAGCCGATTGATCTTGATGAACTTGTTTTGCGCGTGACGGCATTGCTTAGACGGGCGAATATTGCTACAGAGCAGAAGCTAGTTGTTGGAACGCTTCGCATGGATGCAGCGGCACTCACTGCAATGATTGGTGAGCAAGAGGTTCCGATTACGGTTCGCGAATTCAATGTGTTGTATAAGTTGCTTTCATACCCAAACCAGGCTTTTTCACGGGCGCAACTGATGGATGAATTTTGGGGAATAGAGAGTCAGACGAGTTTGCGCGCAGTGGATATTTATATTACAAAAATCCGAAATAAATTCTCGGCGTGTACGGACTTTAAAATAGTAACGGTGCATGGAATCGGATATAAGGCGGTCTTAGTATGAATGCTAGCAGCTTGAAAAAAGTGAGTCGCTTTTCTTGGATTGGATATATTGGTGTTTTGCTCGCGCTTGGTGGTTTTGCGATGTTGCCAGCTGTGATGTTTGGCGCCGATATTTTAAAAGAATCAGGCCCTTATATTGGTTGGTATATTTTGTATTGGGCGATCATTGCCGCGATTTTCTGTTTTTTCACGGGGTATCAAAAATATATGGCTTTCGATAAACCGATGCGCGAATTAAGTCAGGCTACAAAGCAAGTGGCGGAGGGAGATTTCACAGTATACTTGAAGCCGATGCATAAGGCGGATAAGTATAATTATATCGATGTGATGTTCCAAGATTTCAACAAAATGGTGGAGGCGCTCGGATCACTGGAAACGATGAAAACTAATTTTGTAGCGGATGTGTCCCATGAAATCAAAACCCCGTTATCGATCGTTCAAAACTACGCGACGGCGCTTAAAAATGAGGCTATTGGACCGGAGATAAGAAAAGAGTATGTAGAAACAATTATTACGGCTTCACAAAGTTTATCCGTTTTGGTAACCAACATTTTAAATTTGAACAAGCTGGAAAATCAGGGAATTCAGTTGCCGGATGAACCGTATGATGTGTGTCGCCAACTTTCTGATACGATTCTTTCTTTCGACAATTTGTTAGAGAAAAAGGGAATAAGCGTGGAGGTGGATATGGAAGAACAAGTATCCATTTACGCCGATCCAGATTTAATGGAAATTGTTTGGCGGAACTTACTGTCCAACGCGTGGAAGTTTACAGAGCCAGGTGGTGTTATCAGATGCAAGCAAACCTCGACGGAGAATTCTGTAAGCGTGGCGATTTCTGATACTGGCTGTGGGATGGATGAGGAGACAAGGAAACGGATTTTTGAGAAATTTTATCAAGGTGATTCTTCGCATTCGAAAGAGGGGAATGGTTTAGGGTTGGCGCTTTCTTTGCAGGTCATTAAACTTATGGGCGGAACAATTACAGTGATGAGTGAGCTTGGCGAGGGCGCTACTTTTATTGTTACGCTAAACGCTAGATATTAAGAATAACAGTCTTGGGTTCGAAATAGGAATTCTGGACTGTTTTTTTGCGTGCGAATTAACATTTCAGAAACATTTTAAATGCAAATCGCAAACATTTGTTTATTAAGATGGGTGTATCAAGTAAGGCAAGGGAGTGCAGAATATGAGTACTAGAGCAGACTTTGTTGGTTATGAGTACACAGATATTACGATAAATCAGGATAAAGAGTCATTATTTGTCGATGGCTACACTAATTTCGGCTGGGATTTAGACAGTATTTCAAAATCGGTGACCTCGTTGAAAATCAAGTTTAAGCGGGATCGGAAAATTCGCAATAAGGCGGAATTGACGAGATTGCAGCGACAATTCGACGCGTGTGTGGATGAAATGGAGCAACTGGAGCGTTCGAAAAAAACGACAGCGCGGATCGTGGCGTATGGCATTGCCTTAGTGGGAACGATTGGCATGGCGTGTTCCGTGTTCGCGGTGACGAGCGGGCTCATCACGCTTTCCGTCATTTTCGCTATTCCAGGAGTTTTCGGCTGGCTGATGCCGTATTTTAGCTACAAAAATTTATACCAGAAAAAGGATGCTGAAATCACGATTTTGATGGATCAGAAAAATGAAGAGTTGTACGAAGTGAGCAAGAAGGCGAATCACTTGTTGTCGAAGTAATACCAATTTTGAAAAAGGGGCGCGGGAATGTGAGGGACAGATATACAAGATGTATGTATTTTACAACGATTGCCGTGCCGTTCAATGCGATACTAGCGATTGGGAAAATTGTTTTAGGTGTATTTTCACTGTCTTTTATTCTCGTTATCAATGCTTTTTTCAATATTGGGATGGCGGTTGCGAAATATCTGGCCGTGAAAACGCATCGCATGAGTAGTATCACCGAGATGGATCAGCGGAAATCGTATCGTAGCATTGGTTGGATGATTTTGTTTTCGAGTATCATGTTTATTGTGTTCTGCAGTGTGTTGACGATTTCCAATATGGCGATTAAATATGATCCGCACCTCGCTGTCATCATTGCGACCGTGACCTTTACGGAATTGGTGTTATCGATTCAAGGGATTGTGAACGCGCGAAAAGATAAGAAATTAATGATGGAAGCGGTGAAACTGACGAATTTTGCATCGGCTTTGATTTCGTTGACTCTGACGCAGGCTGCCCTCTTGTCTTTTACTTATGATGGGAATGCAGTTGGTTATAATATGATTTCTGGGCTCCTTTTTGGGACAATTTCAGGTTTTATCGGCATATATATGATTTTGAAAAGGAGGTTGGTGTGATGTTAGGATTTCAAATCACATTATTGATCGTTGGTATGGTGATACTCTATATTTCCATCGCTAATATATTTGAGATGTTGAATAAAAAAACACATAAATAAAATAAGAAATGAGGAGAATGTCGTATGAAAGCAGCAGTTTATTATGGAAAAGAAGGTATTCGAGTAGAAGAGAAAGCGATTCCGCAGGTTGGTGAAAAGGACGTTTTAGTGAGGAATCTTAGAGCTGGTATTTGTGGAACGGATATTAATATTGTAAGAGGCGGCGCGGGGGACCGAGGAATTAGCATCGGCGCCGAGTTTGGGCATGAGATGGTCGGTGAAGTGGTTGAGATTGGCACGGCTGTGGCGAGTGAGGTTACGAAAGGGATGATCGTTGGGATTAATCCTGTGACGGCAAAACGAGCGGGACGTCGGCAGTCGCTTGAAGCATCGGGATTCTCAGAGTATGTGTTGATTGAAGACGCAGCGCTGAACTATAATTTGTATGATATGGGCGAGGATTGTTCGCTAGAATCGGCAGTATTAATAGAGCCGATGAGCGTTGGGAGACATGGGGCATTTCGCGCGAATCCAAAGCCAATTGATAAAATTGTCGTGTTGGGCGCGGGGCCAATCGGAATGTCTGCGGCAGCGAGCTTGATCGCAGAAGGATTTCCGAATGTCTGTGTGGTGGACACGAACGACTGGCGATTGAAGAAAGCCGAGCATCTTGGGGCGAGCGTTTTAAACACGATGAAGCAAGATTTAGCGCCAGGGTTAAGCGAGCAATTTGGTGAAGTAAATGTATATGGGCAAATGGTTCCTGACGTGGATGTTTTCATCGATGCAGCGGGTGCGCCAGTTTTGTTCGAGCAAGTGATGAAAATCGTTAAACCAGGCGCAAAAATCTCGATTATCGCGGTGTATAAGGATGAAGTGCCTGTGAGTCTGGCACAAGTGATGTCTAAAGAAGTTAGCATTCAAGGCGCGAGTGGCTACACAGATGGCGATATTCGCAAAGTGGTCGATCATATTATCAACAAGAAAACCGATATCGCGACGATGGTGACGCAAGTTTTTAAATTAGACGATATTGAAGAAGCCTTTCGTGTTGCGATTAAAGGCGAAGGAACGGTAAAAGTGATTGTTGATTTGACGTAAAAATGGATAAAATGAGCTACTCGGAATTTGGGTGGCTTTTTTGGTATAATGGGTTTAAAGCTAAAAAAGGAGTGCCGGCTATGCAATATGTCAGATGTTTCGAGTTGTCGAGTTGTTCTGTTACGAATCCGAATATTTATCCATACAACATTTTGCGTGGGAAATCGGGCGGGCTATTTATTTTTGATACTATCACCATTTTATACGGGAATAATGGCTCTGGTAAGTCGACATTGCTAAATCTCATGGCGACGAAGTTAGGTGTTGCAGGCGCTGAGCAGAACAAAGCGTGGAGTAAGATTGATTATTTTTCAAATTATGTAGCAGAAAGTAAGGCGAGTTATGGAACCACAGAAGATGGCACTCGTGACCTTGCGATTCCGGCGAATAGTCGCTATATTAAGAGTGAGGATATATTATATGAAGTGAAGAAAATCCAGCAAGAGGCGATTTTGCGTGAGGGTTATATGTATGAGCGCGGCCGGCTGGGGCAAACGAAAGAGGAAATCGCGGAGCATCGAGAATCTTATGCGATGAAAAAAGAAATCAAGCGCCTTCAGTTTGCGCAGGAGAAATATTCTAATGGTGAAACGGCGATGCAGATTTTTGAGGATTATATTATGCCGGATGGGTTTTATTTATTGGACGAACCGGAAAGCTCGCTGTCGCCGGAAAATCAAATGAAGTTGGCTGAAATTATCAATCAGGCAGCGCGATTTTTAGATTGTCAGTTTGTGATTGCGACGCATTCGCCGTTTTTATTGGGCGCGCTATCGGGGACGATTTATAATTTGGACCAGGACGGCTTGCAGACGTATGCTTGGACGGAGCTTGAGAATGTGCGGTTGTTGGAACGCTTTTTTCATGAACGGCAGGATGCGTTTCGTAAGCGCTGAGAGAAGAGATTTAATATGATAACAATGGTAAGTCATGGCTGGCGTGTGCATTCGGAAAAACGGGTGCGCATTTATCAAGAGGAAGACGGAAATCTTGCTATTTTTATGGATATGAAGGAATTTGGTGACCCTGCGCCACTTTTAATTGATTTGACGGACCAATCAGCAATCATCACATCGATGCCGCATTTGGTCGAAAAAGTAGCGGTGAAATTGGCAAAAGAAATCGTGATTACGTGGAACGCCGAACCTTTCAACTTATCAGCGACAGAAGGGATTTACGAAGATACTGAATAAAAGGAGAATGGTCATATGCAACCGGCGAAAGCAAAAGATCTGATCATGAAAGTCAACTGTTGGTTACTAATCGTATACTCTATCTTTCATGAGCAGGGAACGAAATTCGCTAGTTCTTGGCTGATTAACCTCATTCTTGACGCCTTCGTGTTTACAATGGAGATATTCTTGATTTTTAGTGTAGTTAGAATTATTACGGCGAGCCTTATTTTGAAGCAAAAGCGACTTTCTTTCCTATTCATTATCGCGATGTTTGTATGGGGAATCTGGATTTCAATCACCGCCATCATTTTTGTACCACTGCTCACAATCATAGCCTTAATCGGGAATATTGGTTTGTTCCTCCTCCTCATTTTTAGGAAGGAATACCGATTGCTTGTATTTACTAATTGGAAACGAGGATTCGACAGATGAAGAAAATAGTACCCCTTATTCTAGGCTTATTAATCCTTGCTGGGTGCGGCCTTTACACAGATATTGAGGAACAGGTAGAACAAACAACGCCAAAAATCACATTGAAATCAACGCCGAGCACCAAAATAAAAACCTCGAGAACGGACTTTCAGTGGAATGGTGCGACGGCCTCTGCGGAATACCCTGCACCGCAAGATTTTTTGAACTACCAAACAATCGTTCAAGTAAAGAACACGGAGAAAGTCCAAATCGTGGTTCAAGAGAAAGTGAAGGTAGGAATAATGGAATCGGCATATTTGAGTAATATGGTGCTAACAATGATTCCTGAATCTGGAGAAGACGTCATAAAAATTCCGCTGAAAGAGGTAGAATCGGGAATTTGGCAATTTCAAGTGCCGTCTAAACCGAGGAAATATATGTACACACTGAAAGAATTTTATAGTGCGGGGCTAGATATAAACTACTATGTCACCTACTATTTTGGTCTTGAAGTAGCGAGCTAACAGAAAATAATTTTTTTTAGCGTATACCTTGATTGGTATGCGTTTTTTGATGTGTGATAGTATCATGTTGAATCTATTACCTTGACTGTCATAGTAATGTGGTGTATATTATACTCATGGAGGCGATCACATGGCTGATAAAAAACTTTCCTCTGACCTACTGAGAGGACATACCGATACGATTATCTTGAAGTTACTGATGAGCGGCGATAAATATGGATATGACATTTTGAAATTGATTCATCTTAATTCAGACGGGGAATATGAACTGAAAGAAGCCACGATGTATTCCAGTTTGAAGCGTTTGGAGAAAGAGGAATGTATTTCTTCTTACTGGGGCGACGATGCTACCAAGGGTGGACGGCGAAAATATTATACATTAACCGAAAAAGGCGAGGAACTATACGCAGAAAATAAACGGCAGTGGGAATCGGCAAAACGCATTCTCGAACAACTATTATGAGGAAAGAGGTTAGGAAAAATGAATGAGAAATTAATTGGGTACATTGATGGGCAATTCAGTGCATACGAAGATACGGCCGAAATTAGCGAGCTGAAAGAAGAACTTGTGCATGATTTACAAGAGAAATACGGGGAGTTAGAGGAGCAAGGCTATGACACCGAGGAAGCATATGAGTTGACGATTCATTCGCTAGGTGATATTTCAGAGGTCATTGAAAGCATTGGTGTGAAGCGGAAGATGTCACTGGAAGATAATCCAGTTTGGCAAGAAATTGAAGAAGCGAAGCAACGTGCGGCGAACAATGACGGAACGATCAGAAGAAGAGTGCTAGAAGGCTTTAATTTTAGTAATTCTGATTTGAGAAATAGCCGGTTTGATGAGGGCGAATTTCGTAGTGTAAATTTTAAGCATTCTAATTTAGCTGGGGTTAATTTCGATCATCGGGTGTTTATTGATGCTAAATTGGACTATGTGAATCTAACTGGCGCTTCTTTTGAGCAGGCGGAGTTTCATAACGGTTCTTTAAAAGGTGTATACGCTAAAAAAGGTGAGGGATCGCCGAGCTTTAGAGGCGCTTTTATGCAAGGAGTTAATGTTTCGGTTGCCTTGCTAGTAGGCGCGGATTTTAGCTATGCGAATTTGGCTAACTCGAAATTTAATGCTTCTCAGCTTACACATACGTCGTTTGAAGGCGCGGATTTGACGTTTGCTGAATTGAAACAATCTGGTTTGAGCAAGACGAATTTTGCCAATGCGATATTTGACCAAACGGATTTCAGTTATTCTGATTTATCAAAAATGAACTTTGACGGTGAAGTGTTCAAAGGCACTATTTTCAGAAGCACAGGGCTTGTTGACGCGAGTTTTAGAGATGCGACGTTTGAGAATGTTTCTTTCAAGGGAAGTTATGTGAAACGCGCTGATTTCACTGGCGCAGTAATGGATACGGCATCTTATGAAAGCTTGAAAACCAATCGGAAAGCGGATCTTAGCGGAATCATTCTAATGTAAAGGAAGCGTGTAAAATGGTACAAAATACGATTTCTGTTAATAATTTGGAGAAGTCTTATAAAAATGTAGAAGTGTTGAAAAAAATCAGTTTCACCGTTGAAAAAGGAACGGTTTTCGCGTTATTAGGGTCAAACGGTGCTGGGAAAACAACCACAATTCGGATTCTAGCAACGCTTTTGAAGCCGGATGGTGGCGATGCGCAGATTTGTGACGCGGATGTTGTGAAACAGGGGAATTTAGTGCGCGCGGCAATCAGTTTAACTGGGCAAAATGCGGCGGTGGATGAGATTCTGACTGGGCGTGAGAATGTGCGATTGATTGCGAAATTACGGCATTTGCCAGATGCAGCGGGAATTGCGGACGAGTTGTT
This sequence comes from Listeria grandensis FSL F6-0971, assembly GCF_000525835.1. Classification (GTDB taxonomy): domain Bacteria; phylum Bacillota; class Bacilli; order Lactobacillales; family Listeriaceae; genus Listeria_A; species Listeria_A grandensis. Next base: position 18,505 of record NZ_AODD01000008.1, on the reverse strand, counting down.
AGCGCGGTTTGGCTTGACGGATGCCGCAGATCGGGCGCTTTCAACGTATTCTGGTGGGATGAGACGGAGACTGGATCTTGCGATGAGTTTGGTCGGGAATCCGGAGGTAATCTTTTTGGATGAGCCTACAACGGGGCTAGATCCGCAGAGTCGTTTAGCGATGTGGAAAATTATTCGGGAGCTCGCGAGCAATGGAACAACGGTATTTTTGACGACGCAGTATTTAGAAGAAGCGGAGCAATTAGCGAATCAGATTGCCATTTTGAATGATGGTAAAATCGTGGCAAATGGGACGGTTGGTGAGTTGAAGCGGATGTTGCCGAACGGTCATTTGGAATTGCGTTTTGCAGAGGAAGGCGAGGTTATGGCGGCAAACGCGGCGCTGATTGACTTCAATCCGACTTTGAATGCGGGCGAGCAGTTGGTAACGGTAACGATTGATGGTAGCACGACACAACTAATGGCGATTTTAGGGAAGTTGGAAGCGGCGAATATCGCAGTGCTTGAGTTTTCGCAAAAATCGCCGACACTAGAGGACGTATTCCTCACAATTATCGATAGAAAGGGTGAAGCATGATGCGGAATAATTGGAATGATATGCAAGTAATGGTTGGGCGCAACATGAAGCATGCCTTTCGAAGTGCGGATACGATCATTACGACGATTGCGATGCCACTGATGATTATGTTGATGTTTGTATATGTTTTTGGAGGTTCGATTGATACAGGTTCGGAAAATTATATTAACTATGTCGTTCCGGGGATTATGTTTTTATGTATCGCGATGGGGACGACGTATACGGCGGTAAGGCTAAGCCATGATGTTACCACAGGAATTATTGACCGTTTCCACTCGATGCCTATTGCTAAATCGTCTATTTTGACAGGACATGTCGTGACGTCCGTTGTTTTCAATTTGATTTCGACGCTTGTGATTGTTTTGGTAGCGTTCCTTTTGGGATTCAGACCAGAAGCAGGATTTGTTGGCTGGCTCGTCGTTATTTTGATTTTGCTGCTGTTCACGTTGGCGATGACATGGATTGCCGTGATATCAGGATTGCTCGCAAAAAGCCCAGAAGGATCGGCTTCGTTTAGCTATCTCATCCTGTTGCTACTATTCATTAGCTCGGCTTTTGCACCAACGGATTCGATGAACAAAGTCGTGCGGGCGTTTGCGGAAAACCAGCCGATGACGCCAATTATTGAAAGTGTCCGTTCTCTGCTAGTTGGAAACGTGAATACCGGCGAAGTTTGGACGGCAATTGCTTGGTGCGGAGGGATTTTCATTATTGCGATGATAGCTTCGATGCAAATCTACAAGAGGAAAACAGAATAGCGAAAAAGGATAGCCATTTCAGTGAGACGAAGGGCTATCCTTTTTTCACGTCTAAATTTCGCTATTTTGAAGCAAACGTTCCAACTCTAAGCGCTGAATTTTCATCGTCGCCGTCCGTGGCATCGCATCATATTTCATGAGAATTGGTTCATTGAGGTGCGGTAAATCGGATACTTTTTTCCACCATAGATCCCAATTCATTTCCGCACGCTCATTCACCGCCACAATCGGCTGTGGACTCCCATTTTTGCCTCGAATAATCACGACTTCATCTAGAAAAGTCAGCTCATCAAGAAGGGCATCCTCAATCGCGAGTGTGCTGTCGATTTTATCAACGAGATCGACTTGGCGGTCAAGCAGGGAAAGGCCTCCGAGCCGACTTTTGACACCGTAATCGCCGCTATCCCACCAAGCGCCGTAGACATTTTCCTTAAAACGCGGGGTTTCTTTGTAATACGTCAGCGCCCGGCCTTTCGAGAACATCTGGATATTCCCGCTAACCCCGGCAGAAACTGGCTTTCCGTCCTGATCCACAATCCGAGCTTTCGTTAAACTAGGCATTCCAACGCCCATCGCACGCGCATTCGTCCGTTTGAGCGTGGACTTCGTATGGAAACGCATAATCATTGGTCCACACTCACTCTGCCCGTAAACCTGCAAGAAGACCGGTAAACGATATTTCGAACAACGCAAAAAAGTCGCCATCGTTTCCTTATTAATCGCGTCAAACGTGGAATGATAGTATTTCACGCTTTGGAAAACTTCCGGTTCCTCACGAGCAAGTGAAGCCCACTGCACAAAATGGTTCGGATGCGTTTCCAAAATCATCGGCGCGTATTCCGTCATGATTTTCGTTATGTTAGCCCGGCTTGGATTGGCGATTGGGAGTAGTGGAAAACCTTTCGCCATCAGCGATGAAATCCCGATATTGAATCGCGAATGCACTGGCGAAATATGAAAAGCGACGAGGCCTCGCTTCCGGATGAGGCTCAAAATGTTCTTTTGCCATTTCGTGCGCCAACCCATTGAGTTCGCCGAGTGTGCGATAAGTTTCGGAACCCCAGTCGTACCAGAAGTATGCGTCATGTAAGAAATCGTGTCAGGCGTGAGAAAATCTTGCTCACAAAGCTGATCAAAAGTCGTTGCGAGAATCTCCTCGACCGCGATTAATTTCGAAGCAGGCAGGTTTTTCAAACTTTGTGCTTTTGCCGCCGTATCCCCATCGAATATCATCCAAGGATCGTCCAGCCGCGCGACCAGAATGTCCATTGTTTCAGCAGGCAGGTGCGCAGAAATCATGATTGGAACCGCGCCGAGATAAGAAATAGCCACAGCTAAAAGATAGGTATCGAATTTGGCCGATTTATAAACGATGACCTTCTCGCCCTTTTTGACACCGATATTTTGAAGCTGAGCAGCCTTCGTGATGAGGGCATTTTTTGCATCATGGTATGTAGTCTGTAGCTGAAGTTCAGGGAAAGCCGTGAGAGGCTCGTCAAAGTAGATCGCCTGACCCGGAAAACGCTCCGCGGCTTGCGCGAAATTGGTATAGAGGTTTAGTGGTTTGTATTTGTTAATAAACATGGATGGGCGGTCAACTCCTTTTTTGGTTGTGATGGGGTAATTATAGCATTATTGTGAGGAGGTTTACAAAGTGTGAGTGAAATATAATTGTGGGAAATGTAGGATAATATTTCTTTTTTTGGTATAATGAGAATAAATTCTAGATTTTAATTGATGGGGGAATGGTGAACGTGGGATGGAATTTGTTTAAGAAATCTAAGAACATTAATTTTTTGTCTATGGATGGAGATAAAGATTATTACGTAGAATCAAAAGATGTGGCGAATCTGAATGAAATGAGTGGCGAGGATTTCGAAATTTTTTTTAAAAGACTTATTTATATATGCAGGTTATGATGCAGAGCTTACTCAAAAATACGATGATGGAATTGATATTATACTTACTCAGGGGCGAGAAAAGATTGCAATCCAAGCTAAAAGAATGGACCCATATAAAAACTATGATTTAGTTAATAAAGAAGTAGTAAATACCTTGATAAGTGGCGCTAGACGAAGAGGGATTGAAAAAACCTGTATTATTACAACAACTTTTTTTAGTGAGAATGCTCAAAAAATTGCCAAACAGGAAAAGATGGAACTTATAGATGGAAAGAAATTATATTATTTAATCGCGAAAATTAGACCTGAATTATTAGCAGAGGCTTATTTTGAAAGGTTGGGATATATAAAATGCCCAGAGTGTAGAAGTGGGATATTAAAGTTGAAGAAAAATAATAAGGTACAAAATTCTTTTCCTTTTATTGGATGTACTAATTTTCCTAAATGTAAGCATTCTATGAAAATTGCGGACTATAATTTGAAGTATGGCAAACAAAATTTGGATAAGGCTTGATAGCTAGAGAGGGTGTATGATGGCATTTGAACTTACAGATAAGTTAGTAATTGCAGTGGCTTCTAGTGCATTATTTGACTTAAGTGAATCCGATAAAGTATTTAGAGAAGAAAAGGAAAATGCATATAGAAGATATCAAAGGGAGAATGAAAATAATATTTTAGGAAAAGGTGTTGCTTTTGCGCTTATCAAGCGCCTTTTAGAAATAAATACAAAGGAAAAGCAACTAGTTGAGGTGATTTTACTTTCTAGAAATGATCCAGATACAGGATTGAGAGTTTTCAAAGCCATAGAATTTTATGGTTTAACTATTAGCCGGGCAATATTTGTCGCGGGTCAGAATCCATTTAAGTACATGGAAGCAATTAATGCCTCTCTCTTCTTGTCAGGAAATCTAGCTGATGTGAAAGAAGCCATTAAATATAATTTTCCAGCTGGGTATGTTAAGGATACAGACTATAAGGATGACGAAACAGAGAAAGAGCTTAGATTAGCTTTTGATTTTGATGGAGTAATTGTTGATGACGCATCAGAAACAGTTTATAAAAAAGGTGGAGGACTACTACCTTATCAAAAGCATGAGAGAGAACACGCTAATGAACTAATGGGAGAAGGGCCATTATTTCGCTTTTTAAAACAAATATCAGAAATTCAAAAGTATGAAATTACAAAATTTGAAGAGGATGACTCGTATAAACCGAAGATTAGAGTAGCTTTATGTACGGCTAGGAATGCACCAGCACATGAGAGAGTTATCAAAACGCTTAGGGAGTATGATATTCGAATAGATGAAGCATTCTTTTTAGGCGGGATAAACAAGAACAGTGTATTAAAAATTTATAAACCACATATCTTTTTTGATGACCAACTCGAGCATATTGATGATGTTGCCAAGTCATTCCCATCGGTACATATTCCATACGGTGTAGCGAATGAAAATGAGAAGGAACAGGATTAGATAACCCTTATTTCTATAGAAAACGGTTCATTCGCATCATGGAATGAACCGTTTTTCTAATCATATCTTCTTCGGCAATCTAAAAACCAACACAAAACAAACCACCAACAGCGCGATATTCACATACATACTCGTCTGCAAACCGTCTGAGAATGCCTTGGCTTGCGACACACCAGTTGCATCGCCGAGCGTTCTGAAAAATACTGAACCAACAACCGCAATCCCGAACGAGGAACCCACACGTTGCGCCGTATTAAACATTCCGCTGGCCCCGCCGCGCTCTGGCCCAACTACCGTCGAAAGCGTAAAACTGTTCAGTGGAGCAATAATCAAACCGCTTCCAAGTCCTGCAATCAATAACGGCAGCGCAAGCCACCAAGCTGAAAAAACAACCATCGTGCATCTGAAAAACAACGGAAACCGCTGATAATCCGATTATCACTAGCGCTACGCCGAGATGCAAGAGCCGCCGTCCAAGTTTCATAATAAACCGATTACTATTTGCCGCTGCAACGACACTCCCAATCGCAAACGGCGTAATGGCAAGCCCAGACGCAATCGCAGACTGACCAAAACCAGTTTGCCACGTCACCGAGAGAATGAAGAAAATACTCGTAAATGCTGCAAAATAAACCAATGAAAGCAACATTCCGGATACAAATGGCTGATTTTTAAGCAAATTGGGCGAAATTAAAGGCTGATTTCCGCGTTTTGCTTGCCGTACACTCCACCAATACAGTAACAGGAAGAAAGGTATGGAGGATGCCATCCACATATAATCGACGAATCGGAATCCATTCGAACCACGCGAAATAACCGGATATAGTAATAACATCAAAGCAAGCGTTAACCCGAGAACTCCAGGAATGTCGAATCGCACCTTCTCTGTAGGTTTTTGGTGTTTCGGCAAGTACAACATCGCCAGAACTAAGGTCACTAAAACAATTGGTACATTGACAAAAAACACAGCACGCCAACCATTATCAGGCCCAAATAACTCAATCAAGAATCCGCCTGCAAGTGGTCCAATCGCCGTTGCGACACCAATTACCGAGCCAAGTATCCCGAAGATTTTTCCGAGCTGTTTGCCGTGATACATGTCCATAATAACCGCGTTGATTTGTGGGAAGAATAATCCCGCTGCGAGCCCCTGTATTACCCGGGAAATAATCAAGCTTTTCTCCGTCTGCGCGTAGCCGGCCGTGATACTCATAATTAAAAATAGCAAAATCCCAAAGATATAAATATTTTTCCGACCGAAACGATCACCTAGCCGTCCAGCGAGAATCAGGACGACTCCAAACGCCAATGCGTATCCTGAAATAATCCACTCAATCGATTCACTTGTTGCATGAAGCGCGGTCGTGATGTCGGGTAGGGCGACATTGACAATCGTTGTATCTAGTAATGATATAAAAGCACCGAGCATGATAGAAACCAGTGCCAACGTTCTTCGTCTATCCGCTTTTTCCATTTTCGAACCCCCTTGTCTAATTAGTCTATTTCCCCCAAGCCAAATTCTAAACGCCTATTCGAAAGTATATGCTATAATCGATACAAAATCCAATATGTGAGAGGAGTTTTACGATGGTAAAAAGTGAAAAAGAGATTGTAAGCGAATTTTTCAAGATTGTACGTTCTGGAAAAGAAATAGAGCGTGCGTCGGAGTTTATGGCAGAAATGGTCATCGCGCATCAAGTGCAGGCTGAAAATGAATATAGTGTCACGCGTTCACCGCAAGACTATTCGAATCACGTGCAAGAAATGAAGGATTTGTATGGTGATTTCCTGTTAGAAGTACAGGAGGTATTGGCGGATGGTGCAAAAGTTTATGTTAGGTGGCGTCAAACAGGGAAGACGATTGATGGAAAAGAAACGATCGAGATTGCCAGCGCTGTTTATTTGGTGAGGAATGGGAAGATTGTTGAGTATTGGATTCAAATTGATCGTAAGGGGTTGGAATTGCAAAAGAATTAGAGATTCAATTTGAATGGAATAGATTTTAGTGTTGCAAAAGGAATGATGTATTGGTATAATGATATTGAAAAGAGAGCTATGCTAGTTACATAACTCTCCTAACAAGGTCACATTAAGAATGATTGGCCATTTTTGTAAAGATAAATTACTCAACAGCCTTCCATGCCAAAGAGTAGTTTATTTTTTTCGATTATTTTTCATGTAAGTTAACAAGGCAAGGGTGTACATTCCAAACAGAAGCATTAACTCTATTGCCGTACCAACGTCCACATTATCACCTCCACTCATATCGAATCGAATGAAGGGACAAACAATCATAGGCATCACCACGCAATCTTGCAAGGATTTAGCCAACTACTCATAACATTTACTTGTTAAACTCTATTCTACATTAAATGTTATTCAAAAACAACTCTATATGAATGGTTATAGAAATAAATAGACGCTATGTCTTTCTATCGAGACATAGCGCTTACTTATGTTTTCAGAGATTATTCTCCCAAATCCACATTATGATACACTTTTTGCACATCTTCCAAGTCTTCCAACGCATCTAGCATTTTCTCGAACTTCGCTAAATCGTCTTCTTCAAGTGCCACTTCATTTTGTGCAATCATTTCGATTTCGGCCACGGTGAACTCTTCAATACCAGCGGCTTTCAATACTTCTTGTACGCTATGGAAATCTTCTGGTTCTGCGTAGACAATCGCTTGGCCATCTTCATCCACCACATCGCGAACGTCCACATCTGCTTCCATCAATGTTTCAAGTAGCTCGTCGGCGTCTTTATCGGCAATGCCGAATACGGCGGTATTATCAAACATGTAAGCAACGGAGCCACTTACTCCCATATTGCCACCGTTTTTACTGTACGCTGAGCGCACATCTGCTGCGGTGCGGTTTACGTTGTTTGTTAAGGCATCCACAATAACCATCGAGCCATTGGGGCCAAAGCCTTCGTAACGCAATTCGGAGTAGTTCTCGTCGCCGGTACCTTTGGCTTTCTCGATGGCGCGGTCAATGATGTGTTTTGGAACATTGTATGTTTTGGCGCGTTCAATAACGAAGCGGAGTTTTTGGTTGGAATGGGGATCTGGATCGCCTTGTTTGGCGGCTACGTAGATTTCAACCCCGAATTTTGCGTAAATACGACTGTTATTTGCGTCTTTTGATGCTTTCTTTTCTTTAATATTTGCCCATTTGCGGCCCATATTACCACTCTCTTTCTGATTAGGAGTTTTCAGTTACTATGTCCCATTATAAATGTATTGCCGCGATTTGTTAAGTGCCAGACAGAATTATTTGTAAAAAGTAATTTTATTCCTTACCAAAAACCGATTTTTCAAACTGATTCCAAATACCTAATTTAGTGAAAAATAATTTTAAAGAAAGCGGATACAATAGGTTTTTTTGATAGATAAACGGCTAAATGTGGCGAAAATGTGACAGAAATTCAATAAAAGTTATATATGATTAAAAAATGTTACTAAATCATCATTTTGTGATTTACCTCTAGTTTTTAAGAAGGTTTCAGTGTACACTTGCGATATTGTGAATATGAGGTGCAATGTTTTCTTTGTTCATGCGGGTTGAGGTATTATTGATTAAGCTTGGTCATGTGTTTTAGGAAAGATTGTTTCATTGGAGGGAGAACGATGATGAAAAGGGTATTTAGTCTTTTCGCGGCGCTTCTTTTGATACTGCAAATGATTTTACCGCAATTGGTTACGGCACAGACAACTGAAGATACAAAAGAGGTAGACGGCGTTACGCTATTGAACACTGTTGTGAATAATGACACAAATGGAGCGGGTACATATAAACTCGGCGGACGTGTAGTGAATCACTCGGATAAGGAGATACTTGGGACGATCAAGGTTTCTGAAAATGTGCTTGTTTCAGCATTTGAGAATCGTGTGGTTTTGGATGGGGAACAGAAGATTATCGGGAATTACGATGTGAAAAATAATACGATTAGTTTTTTGATTCCAGCTCAGGTAGATACTATTTTTAATTTTCAATTAAATGGTGAATTACTGGGAGACGCAAAAACGGGAACGGTGACTTTTTCGGATGGAATAAGGACGATTTCGAAAGAGATGACGAGGCCGGAAGTGGGGCGGAAAGTTCCGGAAAAATCTAATGCTACTTTGGTGGCGCCGCTTGTAAAGGAAGGACCGCAAGATCTGAAGGGTATTTTTGCTACGCTCGGTTATCCGGAGAAGGAGCGCTCGATTTTAGCTGATATGGTTGTAACGTATAAAGATCCGGACGGGAATGTTGTGACAGAGCCGACTGTGGAGGATTCTATTCTATTTTCATTTGATTGGAAAATTCCGGATGATGTTGGCGCGCTAGTGAACGAAGGGGATTTTTATACGTTTAAGTTACCAGATAACATAAAAATTTCTAAAAATATGATCATTAATTTAGATGAGTATGGATCGGCAAAGGTGAATATGGATGGAACGGTGACGATCACGTTTACAGATGCGGTGAAGGGGAGTTCCGAGGTTAGAGGAACGCTTAACTTTAACGCAGGGTTCAATGAGAATGGGATTGATGGGCCGGGCGATATGATTATTAAGATTCCAGATGAAGTGAATTTGCCGTCGACAGAGGTTATGATTAAGCCAAAGCCGGGATCGACAATTGATAAGGGTGGTCATTTTGATAAGGTGCAGAATCCGAATCGGGTGATCTGGCATGTGGATGTGAATAAAAGTCTTGATAAGCTGCTGAATGCGCATGTGACAGAGGCGTTTCCGGAAGGTTTGACGTACGAGTCTGTGCAGGTTTATCAGGTGGATGTTGATTTGCACGGGAATGTTGTGGCGGAAAGTGAGAAGTTGGTTACGACGGGATATGTGGTGGATCAGGATGGGAACGTGACATTCACAGATCCGATTAATCATGCGTATCGCTTGATATACAATACATTGATTAATGAGGATCAAAAATCACTGGATGGTGGCACAGTTTCGTTTAAAAATAAAGCGACTCTGTCGAGCGATGATGATCCGGAAGGTTTGACGGCGTCTGCTACTGTGGATGCGTCATATGGCAAAATACTCACGAAGTCTTCCACTAACTATGATTCGGATAAGCAAACCTTTGAATGGACGGTTAAATATAATTATGGTGAAAAACATATTGCGCAAAAGGATGCGGTGATCAAGGATACTTTTGGCTCAGATAGAATGATTTTGATCGATACTTCGGCGAAATTGCATACCGTTACTTTTGACCAAGATGGAAGAGAGATACAAGGTGCGCTGCTTGTTGTGGGTGTAGATTATGAGCTTGTGAAAACCGCAACTGGTTTTGAAATCCGCTTTTTGCATGATGTGGATAGTGCAGTGAAAATTAAATATAAAACAGGGATTTCTGGTACGGTAGATGAAAATATAAATGTTTCGAATCGGGTGGACATAGATACAGGGCAGACTGGTGGTTCTTCGGGTACATTATATCAACAAAATCTCGTTAAAAAACTTGCTTCGGTAGATTATGAAAATAAGAGGGCTTCTTGGACGATTGATGTCAATAAAAATCATTATGTGATGAAGAATTGGGAGCTTACTGATACATTGAGTAATGGTCTGAAGCTGCTTCCAGAATCGCTAAAGGTTTACGATGTGGACGGGGATCGTGCGTTGGTCGAGGGTACGGATTATGAATTTGTATACGATCAGCAGGCTAATATTTTTAAGATTGCTTTTTTGAATGATTATAAGGCGGAGACGAAGCATCAGTTTAAGATTTCGTATGACACGGTATTTGATACGAATGCGAGTTGGCATGGTTCGAAAACGGGGACGTTTAAAAATAGTGTGACAGGAACTTGGTTAGATGAGTTTGATAAACCGCATACGAGTGATGATGAGGTTGTTTTTAACCCGAATAATCCGACGAAATATAATGGTTTTAAACAGGGGTCGTATAACGCGAGGTCTGGTCTGATTACTTGGACGATTGGGATTAATTATGATGGTAAACCGCTTGATAATGCTAAGATTGTGGACCCGATTTTAGGGAATCAGCAATATGTACCGAACTCTGTCAAAATTTATCATTATTCGGTGAATCCAGACGGTTCGATTGTGAAGGGTGCGGAGATTGAGGATCATTCGGATTTTGTGATTAATGAGCCGTCGAAGCGTAATCAGGAGACGTTGACGGTGAACTTTCCGGACGGGAAGGTTGCGCAGTATTTAGTGGAATTTGAAACGAGTGTGAAAGGGCAACTGGTTTCGGCGAATTATAAGAATGACGCGGTTTTCAAAAATGATTCGTATCCGGATCGGACGCTCAGTGCGGATGTGTCGGTGAAGCATGGCGGTAAGCTCGCGCTGAAATCTGGGGAGCAGGATGATGACGGGTTTGTGAACTGGTCGGTTACGGTGAATCCGAGTCTTTCGCAGATGGATGATGTTGTTGTGACGGATCGCCCATCGACGAATCAGACGATTGATCTGGATTCGCTTGTGGTGCATGGCACGATGGTGAGTGTGGATGGGACGCTGAGTGTGAATCCGCACGAAACGCTTATTCGTGATGAGGATTATACGGTGGGGCTCACGACGGATAATGAGACGGGGCAACAGGAGCTGAAGGTGCGTTTTATCGGTGAAATCGATGCGGCTTATGTGATTCAGTATCGCACGATGGTGCTCATGACGGGGAGCCGAGATAAGGTTTCTAACAATGTCAAAATCACTGGGAATCATAAGGAGGAAGTAACTGGCGGGGACGGTACCGAACTTGATGTTGTTGTTTCTGACGGCGGCGGTACCGCGGTTGGAACGAAGGGCAGTATTTCTTTCCAAAAGGTCGATGGAAATGGTCAGGTGTTGCGTGACGCCGAGTTCCAACTTTTGGACAAAAATAATCGTGTCGTAATGCGTGATGGCGAAGTGGATGAAAATGGTAAACTGACGTTTGGTAATTTGCCATATGGGACATATGTTTTAAAAGAAGTGAAGGCACCGGCGGGATACACAGTTTCGGATGAGCTCGCGCAGGGCAAGAAGGTGACGATTTCTAGGGCGACGAGCCGAGCGGATATTGTGCAAGAAATTGTCAATACGCCGAATAAGGTGACGCTTGTGAAGCAGGATGAGGCGGGCCAAGCCTTGTCGGGAGCGGTGTTCAAGCTACAATGGCAAGTTGGGACGGACTGGTTGGATATTCGTTCGGATGAGACTTTCAAAACGGGCACTGATGGCAAACTTGTTATTGATGGTTTACTCCCGGCGAATTATCGAATGATTGAAACGGATGCGCCGCAAGGGTTTATCATTAATTCAGAACCGGTTCCGTTTGTCGTCGCAGAAGATAGTAATGGACAAATTGCGGATGTGACGGTAGGTCCTTTTGTGAATTATCAAGGTAGTATCGCGTTTATGAAGCAGGACGAGACTGGTCGGGCGCTTGCTGGAGCTGAGTTTGAGTTGAAAGGTCAGTCGGGAACGGTGCTTCAGATACTGAAATCGGACGAGTCTGGTCAGGTGAGCGCGACAGGTTTAGCACCAGGTGTATACACAGTTATGGAAACGAAGGCGCCAACGGGTTACACGTTAAATACGAAGTCACTCGAGTTTGTGATTGCTACTGCAGTGGACGGAAAGCCAGCGGTGAAAACATTAGCTAATTTTACGAACTATCAAGGTAGCGCGACGCTCGTGAAAAAGAATGATGGCGGCGATTTACTAGCGGGAGCGGTTTTCAAAGTGGTGGACGAAAATGGTGTAACTGTACGAGAGAATTTAGTAACGAATGAGGCTGGGGAAATCCATGCACGCGATTTAGCGCCAGGGACGTACCAATTTGTAGAGGTGAGCGCACCGACTGGATATTTGGTGAACACGACGCCAGTGGCATTCACGATTGCAGATAAAGCACACGGAAAACTAGAGGCGGTTCAAAAAACATTCACGGATTACCAAGGTCGTTTTGAATTGCGAAAAGTAAATAGTGATAATGAGCCCTTGTCAGGTGCGGTATTCGAGCTGCGGAACGAGGATAGCGACACAGTGAAGACGATAGTGACAGGTGAGGATGGGCTCGTTGCTGCGACAGATATTGCGCCGGGTCAGTACACATTAGTCGAAGTAAAGGCGCCGACGGGTTACATTTTGAATAGCTATCCGATCGCATTCGAGATTCCAGAATCAGCGCCGGACGTGCCTACCACAGTAGACTTAGGTAATTTTACGAATTTTAAAGGGAAAGTGGCATTGGTGAAGCAAGGTGAGGACGAAGAGGTCTTGGCGGGCGCTGAATTTACGATTTATGATATCGATGGAAAAGTGGTTGGGAAGCCAGTTGCAGCCTCCGATGGTCGCGTGGATTACGGCGATTTGGCACCAGGCTACTACAAAATTGTCGAAACGAAAGCGCCGCACGGCTATATTATCAACACCAATCCGATTTATTTTACGATTTTAGATACGTACCCAGGGAATCCGGATTTGATGGATACAGGTCATATTACGAATTATCAAGGTAAAATCGAGTTTCGCAAAACGGATGAAACGCATCACGGTTTGGCAGACGCGAAATTTAAGCTCATCAATCGGACGACTGGAGAAACGCTACAAACGGACATAATTTCGGGAGAAGATGGTGGTGTCACGTTGGCTAACCTCCATCCTGGTGCATATCAACTCATTGAAATGGAGGCGCCACATGGTTATATTCTAAATACAGCGCCGATGAATTTTACAATTAAGCGTGATTTGTTAGGAGCGCCAGAAGTCGTTCAGCTCGGCGATTTCATCAATTATCAAGGCTCTGTTGTCCTAACGAAAACGGATGATTTCGCGAATCCGCTAGCAGGCGCGACATTCGATTTACTCGACGACAAAAAACAAGTGATTGCAACGAATCTCACCTCCGATTCAGAAGGCGAAATAAAAGTAGGCGAGCTAGCACCAGGTGATTACTACTTCATAGAAACCAAGGCACCAAGCGGTTATGAGAAAAAGGCTACACCGATTCCGTTTACAGTTACAGCAGAGGCGGCAGGTAAACCAACAGCGATTCAACTACAATTCGCCAATCAAAAAACACCTACAAAATTGCCACCAGTCGAGCACAAAGAGGACCATAAAAAAGATAATAAAGTGGCTCATCCAAGTAAACGACCAATGACGCCTTCAAAAGATACTAAACTTCCAGAAACAGGTGATAACCAATCAGAGTCGATCTTGTTTATGATGATGGGCGCCTTACTTCTTGCAGGCTGGTTCAGAATGAATAGAAAATAAGGATTAGGTTGTCCCAGCCCTTTTTTAGATCGATTAAAGAGTAGATGATGGAATGCCAGACGCGGCGTTTTTTGAATGACGTACGACATCGAATTAGCCAACTTGCGATATTATTTTTGAACGGGTTGAAGAAAGAAATCGCCGCGGCATGGAGTTCCTCACGATTTTGTACTATAATAGAAGTATAAAATCGAAATGGAGGAACTAAAATATGGCTGATTTGCCAAAATGCCCAGAATGTAATTCAGAATACACGTACGAAGATCGCGGTCTATTTATTTGTCCAGAATGTGGTCACGAGTGGTCTGCTGAGGCGGCTGAAGCAAGTGATGACGCGAAGGTTGTCCGCGATTCTAACGGGAATGTTTTAACAGATGGCGATTCTATCACGGTAATAAAGGACTTGAAAGTAAAAGGAAGTTCATCCGTGGTCAAAATTGGAACAAAAGTAAAAAACATTCGTTTAGTCGACGGCGATCACGATATCGACTGCAAAATTGATGGTTTTGGACCAATGAAATTAAAATCGGAGTTTGTGAAGAAGCTTTGATTTTTTCTGTAATTCGAAAGGCGCTTACTTATTTTAGGTGGGCGCTTTTTAATTGGAGGTGGAGAAATGAGATATATAAAATCACAGATGAAACAACTAGTGAGAGAAGATGTGCGTTTACAGCAGAAACTGAAGCAATTGATGGTGGAACATGATTTAGAGAAAAGTTTTGCATTGAAGGCGTTGTATCATGCAGAGGTCGCTGATAGCGGAAAATACATGGAAGCCTATCGCGAACTAGATGATTTAAAATAATTTATTTGGCCCGATTCTACCGCAGAATCGGGTTTTTAGTAAAATAAATAAAAAAAGTTAGCTGTTTTTTTATACTATAGCCAGACTGTGGGCTACAACGTCAACAGTCACGGATTAATTTTTAAAAATTTGATCAATCTGTGCGTAAACGGAGGTGAATTAATCGTACATTTACTAGTGATAGCTTCCTCACCCTCCAGTTTAAGAGCAATACCTAGATCGGAACGTTACATTCAATACTGTTTCTGTCACTAAAATCAAAACTTGAAATCTCTTTTTTTTTTGGCGTGTAAAAAATGTTCACAAAATACATAGATAAACTCTAGAAATATGGAATTGCATAGTTTTTAATTATACTACAATGGTAAATGGAAGGAGATTACACACGATAAAATATAAGAAATCATTAAAAGTGGTAATAACAGCTTTTGATAATAGTTCGATAAATTCATTTAAGTATGGATTAATAAATGAATTCAATCGAAAATATAGTTGCATAACTATACAATAATACTAATTTAAACAAGAGGAGGACATTTATTAATGTCAACGAAAAAAAATATCATCAGAAAAAGTGGAACAATCGTTTTAGCAACCGTATTGGTTGGGAGCTCATTACTAAGCACATTACCAGTTAACGTATTTGCAAGTGAAGCTGCACTTAAAAACGCAGCGTTAAAGGTAGCGCCTGCTAATGCAACAGAGGTAGCAACGTTTGCAGAATTCAAGGCAGCGTTATTAAATACAAATGTAACAGATATTAAATTAACAGCGGATTTCAAAGTAACGGCAAGCTTCAACTTCACAACGCAAAAGAATTTATACGGTAATGGACACACTATTGATATGAACTTTGCCAAAATAGGAATTGCCAAAGCAGATTCAGTCAATCGCGTGGAAGATTTAACAATAACGAATCAAAATATTTATCCGTTATTCTGGTCAGAACATAAGGGTGTAGAAGTTACGTATAAAGATGTAAATTCTAGCGGTAAACAATTTGTGTATAACGCTTACGGTACAACAGTATTAGAAGGAAACATTACAGCAAGCGCGACATTAGAAGAAGTCTATCAAGGAACAACCTTCATTATTAAAAACGGTGCAAAAGTTGATTTCTCATCTACGTCTTCATGCCCTGCTATTCGTTTGTACGGCAGTTTAACACAAGAAGCAAACTCGGATTTGAAAGTAAATTCGAAAGAGATTGCTGTTTATGGTCATTATAACAACACTCAAATCTCTGTAGCAGGAAATATGGACTTAACTTCTACAAATAGACAAGCAATCTATACAGCAGGTTCAGGCGGTAACATGATCGTTAAAACAGGAGCTAAATTCAAAGCTAGCGCAGGAGATTTGATTGAAGAAGGTATTTCCATTACAAGCGGTAACTTGACGGTTCAAACTGGCGCGGATTTTGTTGCGACTTCAACAGGTAAACAAGGAACAGTGCAAACAGGCGGTAAATTAGTATTTGAGAACGGTTCGAATTTTGCCATTACAAATACGAACTCTGTTGGTTCTGTTTTTGCCAACTATGCAGGAAATTCAACAAACATCAATATTAATTCCGATAAAGGATTATCAACATGGGATTCAGGTTTAATCAACAATGAATTACCAACGCATAACTACAACAACTTCACAACAGCAACTTTTGACTTATCAGGATGGGCAAAAGGCAACTTGAGTCAAAAGAAACTAACTTCAAATAGCGAGCAATTCCAAGCACAATTCGTAAGTAAAACAACAGCGAAACTTTTCGGTGGTAGCTATACATTAACGAATATCGCACAAACTACCATTGAGGAACTTACAACAGATTCAACAATCGCAACTGGTGTAGCAGAGCCAAACGCAACAATCGTTATCAAGAATGCTGCAGGAGCCACTATAGGGACAGGGAAAGTAGGATCAGATGGTTACTACAGCGTTATTATTCCGAAACAAGCAGTAGGGACGAATGTAACAGCAACCGCTACTTCTAACGGTATTAATTCTTCAGCAACAACGACAGTAAAACAAGTATCAATTGCACAAACAACGATTGCATCTCTAACAACAGATTCAACAACAGCAACAGGAACAGCGGAACCGGATGCAGCTATTGAAATTAGAGCAAATGGTGAAGTTATCGGTTCTGGAAAAGTAGGATCAGATGGCAAATACAGCATTACCATTTCACAACAAGACGTGGGCACACGAGTAACAGCAACGGCAACAAAAGGAGCGGCAACATCTTCAGCGATAACAACAGTTACACAAGGTGACCTTGCACAAACAACAATTTCAGCTTTAACAACAAAATCGACGATAGCAGAAGGAACAGCAGAACCTAACGCAGCTATTGAAATCAAAAATAATGCGGGCGATGTACTTGGAGCTGGTCGTGTTGGATCAGATGGCAAATATAGCATCACCATTCCTAAGCAAGTAGCTGGAACAACTGTAACAGCGACAGCAACATCAAATGGTAAAACATCAACTGCGCAAACAACAGTTATTCGTGGTGAAATTATTGATACAACAATTAACAAGGTGACAACAGAATCAACAACAGCAACAGGAACAGCAGAGCCTAACGCAACACTTGTTGTAAGTGATCAAGATGGTAAGCAACTCGCAACAGGCCGCGTAGGTTCTGATGGAATTTACAGCTTGGTGATTGCCAAACAAGCAGAAGGAACAGTTATCACGGCAACAGCTTCTTTAGCAGAATTTACATCTACCGCATCAACAATCGTGGTACGTGATGGCATTGATCAAACAACCATTAACACACTTACGACAGAATCAACATCTGTATCAGGACTAGCAGAACCAAATGCAACAATCGTTGTAAAAGACCAAGATGGCAAACAACTTGCAACAGGTCGCGTAGGTTCTGACGGAATTTACAGCTTAACGATTGCCAAACAAGTAGAAGGAGCAGTTATTACAGCGACGGCTACTGCTAATGGTAAAACATCGAATGCAAGCACAACCGTTGTACGTGATGGTATTGACGCGACAACAATCAATTCGCTAACAGCTGATGCAACAATAGCAACAGGAACAGCAGAGCCAAACGCTGCGATTGTCATCAAAAATACAGCAGGAACAACAATCGGATCAGGAACAGTAGGATCAGACGGTAAATATAACATCACAATTCCAAAACAAGCAGAAGGAACAGTCGTAACAGCAACAGCTTCAAAAAGCGGCAAAACAGCGAGTGCGTTTACAACCGTAACAGCAGGCCAAGCTATTGCAAAAACAACGATTAATGGCATCACATCAGAACAAACAAGTGTAACTGGAACAGGGGAACCAGGCGGAACCGTTGTCATCAAAAATGGTACTACCCAACTAGCAAGCGGAACAGTAGCAGCGAACGGAGCTTATACGGTTACGATTCCAAAACAAGCCTACGGATCGACAGTGACAGCAACTGTTACAAAAAATGGGAAAACGTCTTCAGCAAGTACAGTAGTAACACAAGAACAACCAGCACATAGCGGTTCGCTAACAGCGAATGATTTCACAGTAAGTGGCGACAAATATATCACCGGAGCATACTCTGGCGATGTAGCTAAAATCTCCATGTTCCAAAACGGAACCGAATTCAAAGGCGCAGCAATGAAAGACGGCGAATTCAGCTTCTACGCAGCAGATAAGAAAATCAAGAAAACAGATGAAATCATCATGGTTGCCTACGATAAAAACGGTGACGAACTAGCTAGACAATTAGTGAAATTTGTC
>NZ_AODD01000007.1 GCF_000525835.1 Listeria grandensis FSL F6-0971 | reverse complement strand
TAATGATTATAAACTAGTTTTTCCTATTTGTCCAATCGTGTTATGCCTCACAATCATTTGTACCACTCTGACTGAAATTAAAACATAGTTGACATCTGTTTGTTTTGTAACTACAATGGTTACAAAGGAGTTGGTTTGCATGAAAATAAGTAGTCGTTTTACAGTTGCTACTCACATTTTATCACTAATTGCTACCGAAGAGCTACCATTAACCTCCGAACAAATTGCAGGGAGCGTTAATACAAATGCTGTCGTGATCCGGCGCATTAGTGGCCAACTAAAAAAAGCTGGACTCATCGCTGTGAGAGCTGGAACCGGTGGGGCAACACTCCTTAAGCCGCTAGATGAAATTACACTGCTCGAAGTGTATAAAGCTGTGGATAGCGTTGCAGATGGTGAGTTGTTCCAGTTTCATGATAATCCGAACCCAAATTGCCATGTCGGTGCACACATTCAAACCGCGATGGAGAATACTTTACGTGAGGCTCAGCTAGCCATGGAAAACGTATTAGCAGATAAAACAATGGCTGACATTGTGAACGCAATTCGGCTAGAATTTACCTGAAACAATCGAATAGAATCATTTTTGATGTTCATCTGAGTCAAAAATGATTCTATTTGCTATACTATTTATAGAGAAAGAGGTGCATGGCATGGATATTTGGTTGCACGCGGCTCCTCCTGCTTCGGAAACAGAAATTGCGGCATGGGAGCATAAACATGGTGTTTCTTTACCTGATACTTACAAGGCATTGTTGCGCGTACATAATGGTGGTTTGCTTGCAAAAAATCATTTTCCCGTCGCAGAGCCTACTTCCTATGGACTGGCGGACGCTGAAATTTATACGTTCGCTGGCTTAGATGAACTTCAGATACGGATTCCCGAAGCACAAGATGTCGATTTACCC
Organism: Listeria grandensis FSL F6-0971; assembly: GCF_000525835.1. GTDB lineage: Bacteria > Bacillota > Bacilli > Lactobacillales > Listeriaceae > Listeria_A > Listeria_A grandensis. The sequence goes on along the minus strand of NZ_AODD01000007.1, from coordinate 94,527 downwards.
GGTGTCCAAGTTTATTTCCATCAAGATGGGCACCGTTACATTGGATTGGATTATCAAACCGCGGAACCTTGCGTGATTTATGTAGATTTTGAAACATTGCAAACGCTCATTGTAGCAGAAGATTTTGATCGTTTTCTTGCCTCGCTGTACTTCTCTCCTTTTGCGGTGAATATGGTGTACGAATATCCGCTTGAAAAATTGGACCAGATGCTGGCGATGGCCAATGTAGCGAAAACCTTGGAAATCTTGCAGTTGCTGGAGGATCGTGAAGAGAAAGACTGGTATTTGACGCATTTGGATCATTTACTCCATTCGAAAGAAGCGCCTTATCAACAAATTGGCATTACCTTGCTTGAAAATCAAATATATTATTTCAGACGAAAATTAGATCCCAAACGCGTTACGACTATGTTATCATGGCTTGAATCACAGCATTTTTGGCCAGAAAAAGTGGCAGAATTACGAAAAGAATGGGAGGATTAGAATGGTAGTTCGAGTATTGTTTGTATGTTTAGGGAATATATGTCGCTCTCCGATGGCAGAAGGGATGTTTCGCGCAAAAGTCGAAGCGGCAGGTTTAGGTGATCAGATCCGGATTGATTCCGCAGCAACAGGAAATTGGAATTTAGGCAATCCGCCACATCGCGGAACGCAACAGATCTTGACGAAACACGGTATCGATTATTCACAAATGCGAGCGCGACTTATCGGTCAGGAAGACTTTGCTGATTTTGATTATGTTATCGGTATGGATGGCTCGAATATGCAAGACTTAGAGGCTTTAAAACCAGCAGATAGCCCCGTTGTTTTGAAAAAGTTGATGGATTTTGTAGCAGTTGAGGAGACAACGGATGTTCCCGATCCGTATTACACAGGGAATTTCGACGAAACCGAACGACTCGTTAGCGCAGGTTGCGAAGGACTTCTTAATGCAATTCGAGAGCGTTTTTCATTATAGCAACAACTGATTTGTTTTAGTAAGTAAGAATAGTGGATAGTTTTCAATCATTTATTAATATATGCAAAGAGGTGACCTTATGACACTTGTTGTAAGGTTCTTCTTTTTGCCTGTGATAATAATGGACAATGTGATTGGGTGTATTCTGTTTCAAAATAATCATAGCGTTTGGAAATAAGTAAGTATAAACATATTGAATGCTACTTCCTACTCCATGAATAGTATAGACTTTGGATAGCTTATCTATGATTCCATCCATTCCCAAATATATGCGCCATATATGACTCTCGGAATGATAAAAAACATTATTATCTTCGCTCCAATTAATATTTTTGATTTAGTTGCCATAACAACATGCTGATACTGTCATCTTTTTATTCATAATGATTTCCAATCATTATGATAGTAATCCTGGCCACTTGTAACCTTGTTTGCATGTAGCAAGTATATAATAGTTTTATTGTACAGTATTAGCAATAAAAAAACTTTTTACCTCTATCTGATGTGATTATTTAACTATACATAGAACCATCGAAACAAATTTGATTTCACAAGACGTATCTAACAAATGGCGCGTTTCCGTTTTTTTCCGACACGGTCTTTTTCAATCACTTTTTCAATGTAGTCAGTTGCCAGTGGAACTTTACATGAGGTGTCACCCATATCTACGTGAACTTGGCCGATGTTTTTTGCAACAGAGATGGCTTTTTCAAGTAGAGGCGGGTAGTAGGTTCCGGTACAGATGACAAATTGATTCATCGTATATTTCACGCTGTTTTTGGCATCGTGAATATTTTTTTCGACATTTTCTAAAAGAGTGAACACCTCGACTTCGTTAATTTCCTCGTTCGGTGCCAGTGATAAATAATTAGCGTAACAGCTCCATCCAGTATCCACCATTCGTTCTTCGCTCGACGCCATCCATATTTTTGCGAGTTCGGTTGCGTATGGCGTTTCTGCTGCGAGGCTTGCTACGATAGCTTCGTTTATAGCGGGACAATTTGCAATTTCTGCCCAGTTTAGAAGTTCTTCTTTTGTAAGTTCTTTTGGATCAATGGTTAAGCCAGCTAAATACTGAGCATCATAATTCCCGGTCTCGAAAAGTTCTCGCGAAACATCTTGGTCCTTTATTTTTTTAACTAAAAATTTTTTCATGTCCCCGATTTTAACACCAAAAATGGGCTCGTTAGCGCCATGTTTACAGAGGGTGTTTTTTGTTTGCTCAGAACCGAGGAATTCGAGCTGCTGCATCACTTCATTTGTATTCATGTGGTCCTCCTTTTTGAACTTTATTACTTTATAGTATAGCGGAAATTTGGGCGGATAGCGAGCGAGTTGTGAAGGGAACTTTGAGCTCAGATTGATTTATATTTTCCAGACCAGAAAAGAATTATACGCAACATTACATATTGACAAAAGCACCCTTTCCGAGCATTCGATCTATACTGAAAGGAGACATGCTACACAAAATCTCCATAATTCCGACAATTCCGTGAACAATGGCTAACCAGCTATCTTTTTATGCGCCAAGACAGTATAATAAAAATAGAATGGTAGTATTAGAAAGTGAGGTATTCGTATGGTGCAAAAAAATTTTTCAATATGTCGAACAAAATAGAGAAAATATTGTTCGCTATTGGATTTCTACTTATTATACACAGACCGAAGAATATGCACAGCGAAAAGAATATGATGGATTCCTTATGACACAGGCGCAGGAAATCACACAACTCTTTCACACGGTCAATCAACAACTGCAGCAGAATTATGTCAGTACATCCGTCTTTCAAAATGTCGGAGAAGATCGAAAAGATATCGGAACGCCATTGTTAGAAACAGTTCACTGCTTCCATCTTGTCTTTACAGCTACACTGGAATATCTTTTTCAACAACTCCAACAAAACAAGTTCACATGCTCAAACTCCGCTTTATATCAATATACCTTGCTTCTTCGTAAACTAGAGATACAAGCCGAGCAAGATTTAATCCTTGGATATATGAAATAAGGGCTGGCATATTTAGACATATCTTCGCGCTATTTCCCTCTACAAGTACTAAAGAATTTGTTTTATAGACATCAAAATATACTAAGATGAGCAGGTAAAACCACGGTCATGGTCTTACCTGCTCATCTTAGTGTGTTTTCTATTTTGTTCCTAAATTTTTACTAGCTAAAAAGTCTTTCAAATCTTTCCTTGTTGGGTGTTTCAAACCGCGTTCAATTTGATCCGTCCAACCTTCCACACGCTTGCCACCAGTTCTAGCTGCATAGTAATCGCGGATGGTATCGTCATACATTTTGAAGTCATCCATTGTTTTTGATTGGAAATGATTTTCGTGATAAACAAGGGCTGTAGCAAGTCTCGGCTTCGGTTCTGAATTCGCCTTCGGATGTCCAATTGTCAAGCCAAATAGCGGTGTCGCATAATCTGGAATGTGCAACAACTCCGAAACTTTCGCAAGGTCGTTGCGAATGCCGCCGATATAACAAATACCAAAGCCCATCGATTCTGCAGCAATGGCCATGTTTTGTGCAGCCAATGTCGCGTCAACTGTTGCCACAAGTAGCCGTTCCATGGATGACAAGGAGTTCGTTTCCACGCCTCGCGCTTTACCAATTTCGTGATGCCGTGACAAATCCGCGACAAAAACAAAGAATTGTCCAGTCTGAACGACATAGTCCTGGTTCCCAGCAATGGCAGAGAGCTCCTGACGCAACTTTGTATCCGTGACACCGATTATGGAGTATGCTTGCACAAAACTTGATGTAGAGGCTGCCTGTGCGCTTTTAACGAGCAGTTCAATCTCACTTTTTGTCAATGCCTCTTTTGTGAATTCACGTACCGAATAATGACTCAGAATCCCCTCAATCGTTTCGTTCATCCCACTCATCCCCTAATCTTTAAAAATTTTACGATCATAGTGCGGCATCTGATCTAGCGCGCCGAACTGCTGTTGTCGCAAACATTCATAAATTAAAATAGCTGCCGTATTCGAAAGGTTTAGCGACCGAATATGATCCGTCATCGGAATCCGCAAACAAGTCTCCTCATGCGCCTCTAAAATGGCATCCGGCAACCCTGTCGTTTCCTTCCCAAAAATGAAAAAATAATCTTTGTCCGTATCTTGATAGTTGACATCACTGTACAAATGGCGTCCGAATTTTGTAATGAAATAAAATTCACCACCCTCATTTTTTTCAAAAAACTCCTCGATGGAATCATAGTAGTTCAATTTCACATGATCCCAATAATCAAGCCCTGCTCGCTTAAGCATCTTGTCATCCGTCGAAAACCCGAGCGGTCTAATTAAATGTAAGTACGTATCCGTTCCTGCACACGTTCTTGAAATATTACCCGTATTTGCCGGAATTTCTGGTTGATAAAGCACAATATGATTTGCCAATTTTTTCACCTTGCTCCTATTAAATTCTTTGCTCGCGTAATTTCTGCGAGTACTTCTGTATCTTGTTCTTCCGCTCGCAATAACGCCTGTTCTGCCTCTTCGCCGCCAATTTTTCCAAGCGCCCAGGCTGCCGTTCCCCGAATCACCGGACGCGGATCTTCTGTCATGCAACGAATGAGCTCGGGCACAGCCGTCTTATCCTTATAACGCGCAAGCACGATGATCGCATTGCGTTGGATCGGCTTTTTGCCACGCCAAGACCCAGCCATCGGACCAAATTTTTGCTTAAATTCTTTATTTGATATAGAAAGTAATGGCTTTAATTCCGGTTTCACAAGCTCTGGATCCGGCTCCATCGCTTCATGGAAATGAAAGTCATGTCCCCGATTGTACGGGCAAACAGACTGGCACGTATCGCAACCATATAATCGATTATGCAACACATCCCGATATTTTTCATCCAAAAAGCCTTTCGTCTGGCTCAAATAACTCAGACAAATCTTCGGATTCATCTTGCCTTCCCCGAGCAAACTCCCCGTAGGACAAGCCTCGACACACTTATTGCAATCGCCACACAAATCCCCCATCGGTTTATCCGACGCAAGCGGCAAATTCGTCAGCATCTCCCCTAAATAAATAAAAGAGCCAAATTCCGGCGATATCAAAAGCGTATTCTTGCCACGCCAACCAATGCCCGCTCGCTCTGCCACCGCCACATCAGAAAACTCGCCCGTATCTACCATGGATTTAAAACGAGCATCCGGAACTCGTTCTGCGATAAAAGCCTCCAGTAAGGTCAGTTTTTCGCGAAGCACCGTATGGTAATCCGTTCCCCATGAGGCACGCGAAAAAATGCCGCGCCTCGCTTCTTTTCTGCTCACCGGTTCATTCTTCATTTTTGAAGGATAGGCAAGCGCAATCGCAATAATCGACCGCGGCTCCTTAAAAATCAAGTCGGGATAAACACGTTCATCGATATTTGGATGTTCAAAACCAGTTAAAACATCCTCTTTCGCAGCGACTTCTAACCGCGCTTTCAATTCCAAAAAAGGATCAGCCGAAGCAAATCCTATTTTTTGAATACCTATTTCATCTGCATACGCGATGATGTCTTGTTTTAAGTCGTTCATATCTATATTTTGCAAGGTTCGCACCTCAGTTCTTAGTATCTTTTGACTTTTGGTAAGATGAAAATATGGCTTTAAGCAACCGGATCCAGCTTTGTTGTGGCTCTTATGAGGGTATCTTCCCGATCTAGAGCCTCCATATGTAGTCGAATGAAATAGGACTGCCTTCCTGTTACCCAATTCAGCATTTCGAGTAAAATAAAACGCAATGCTTCGCTTATAAAGGTCGAAACACTGCGTTGATAACATATTTAAGAGCGGGTGATGAGAATCGAACTCACGACAACAGCTTGGAAGGCTGTAGTTTTACCACTAAACTACACCCGCATAGTTTAGAACAATTTGTTCTAGCAACATTTAATATATTATCACTACTATAAGCATTTGGCAAGGGTTTTTTTGAAAAAAAATTTCAGATTATCTGCAATACTGTATCTATGCTTTATTCTGAAAATCCATATTTAAAACTAATTTCCCTAATTGTTCATTCTTTCTTCATATTTGCTAGATACACTTAGCTTATCAGTAATAAAGGAAGTGAATGGAATGGTGAAACAACGACGGATTGATTGGTATTTAATTGGTATAGCAGTACTCGCTGCGTTTCTTAATTTTGGGGGTGTATGGAATGATGATACGGTAAATCCCTATTATACGGCAGCTGTGACAAGTATGACGGAAAGTTGGTCGAATTTTTTCTATGGAGCGCTTGATCCTTCGGGGTTTGTGACAGTCGATAAGCCTCCTGTTGCGCTTTGGTTACAAACGATTAGTGCCCTTATTTTTGGTATTCACGGCTGGAGCGTTATTTTACCGCAAGCCCTCGCTGGTGTGGGCTCGGTCTTATTGCTTTATTTCCTCATAAAGCCGACGTTTGGCAAATGGGCAGCTCGGATTGCGGCGCTTGTTATGGCAACAACGCCGATTGCAGTAGCTGTGAGTCGGACGAATAACGTGGATAGCATTCTCGTCTTTGTCCTATTGCTCGGGACATGGACACTATTTAAAGCTGTGAAAAAAGGCAAAATTGGCTTCCTACTCCTTGCGTTTGCCTTGATCGGGATTGGCTTTAATGTCAAGATGTTGCAAGCTTATATGGTCGTCCCAGCCTTCTTATTGTTCTATTTCATTGTAGCAAAATGTAATTGGAAGAAAAAAGCACTTCATCTCGTCATCGCCCTCGTGATGATGCTTGGCGTTTCAGTTTCATGGGCCGTCATCGTGGATAACACCTCAGCAAGTGAGCGACCATACATCGGGAGCAGCCAAACAAACTCCGTGTTGGAACTCGCATTCGGTTACAATGGTATGGAGCGCTTATTAGGTCAAGAAACGGGAACAAATGCAAGCACGAATTCGCAAATGACTTCTCCAGGTTCCAGCTCAAACAATGATAATATCGCACCCGATGCATCAACAGAATCCGCTCAAAATGGCCAGTCGATGTCTGGTCAACCACCTCAGCCCCCAAATGGTGGTATGCAAGGTGGTGGCCCTAATGGAAATCGAGGTGGCGGCTCGAAAATGATGGGCGGAACGGGCATGTTTGGTACTGGTACAGCTGGTCCATTGCGTCTTTTCCAAACGGCGCTAGGCGATCAGATTAGTTGGTTATTACCAATGGCATTGTTTGGCATCGTAGCTATCTTTATCGCTAATTGGAGCCGCAAACGTCGCTTCTTCCAATGGAATACAGCACAAAAAGAAATGGCTTTTTGGATGGCATGGCTCATTCCAGTTGCAGGCTTCTTTAGTATCGCAGGCTTTTTCCACCATTATTATTTAATCATGTTAGCTCCTGCAATCGCAGCCTTAACTGGTGCTGGATTCATGGCGTTACTCCATTTATATCGTAAAAATACGGGCGTACCAGGTTATTTATTGCCAAGCGCAATTGTGGTGACAACTGCTTTACAAATGTTCTTTATCGCGCAATATTCAGTGCTTTGGATGGGTGTCGCAGGCGTTACCGGACTTGGGCTTGCCACAGTATTATTCATCCTCAAGCATCGACAACCTGCATGGACTTCTTGGATCGCCGTAGCTTCTCTCATCGCACTACTTCTCGCACCAACCTATTGGGCGTTAACCCCGATGATATACGGTGGCAATAGCGCGCTTCCTGAGGCTGGACCTCAACTAAAAACAAGCAGTGGTAGCGGCTTTGCTAATGCGACGATCAACGAAAAATTACTCGCTTATGTAGAGAAAAATAGTAACGGAACGGAATTCTTATTTGGTACCACAGACGCTTCTACAGCTGCACCTTACATTATTAAAACAGGCAAATCTGTCATGGCACTCGGCGGCTTCAACGGAACCGATCCAATTTTGACAGTAGATGAATTAAAACAAATGATTAAAGATGGAAAAATCAAGTACTTCTACTTACCATCGAATAATAAAGGTAGTAGCTCCGATGTTGTGAAGTGGGTTGAAGAAAATGGTACCAAAGTGAATAACTCTGAATGGAGCGATCAGACAACGGATGTGACGACGAGTGCAACAACGAGTCAGAATTTCCCAAGTCGCGGTGGCATGCAAGGCGGCCCTGGCGGCGGAAAATCTGGCGGTACGCTTTACAAGCTTAACGGGGAGGATTGAGTAGTATGACGACAAAAATATCTGTAGTTATTCCACTTTATAACGAAGAAGCAGTCATCGAGCAAACATATCATCGCTTAAAGAACGTGATGGAAGATTTGGCTATGGACTATGAACTCCTATTCGTCAATGATGGTAGTAAAGATGCCACTCCATCACTCGTTCAGGAGCTTAGCTTCACAGATCCACACGTCAAATGCCTTGTTTTTTCAAGAAATTTTGGCCATCAAATCGCGATTACAGCAGGCACGGACTATGCAAATGGGGATGCCGTTATTATTATCGACGCAGATTTGCAAGATCCGCCGGAGCTAATTCCAGAGATGGTGCAGAAATGGCAACAAGGCTATGATGTTGTCTATGCACAGCGAATCAAGCGTAATGGCGAAACCTTTTTCAAAAAATGGAGCGCGAAGATGTTCTACCGGGCGTTGCATAAATTAACTGATGTGGAGATTCCTGTTGATACCGGGGATTTCCGCCTCATGGATAAAAAAGTCTACAACGAGCTCAAAAAGCTAAACGAGAAAAATCCTTTTGTTCGTGGTTTGGTGAGTTGGCTCGGTTTCAAACAAACCGCCTTAGCATACGAGCGCGATGAACGGGCAGCCGGCGAAACAAAATACCCACTTAAAAAAATGTTAAAACTTTCTATGGACGGAATGACTTCTTTTTCGTACCAACCGTTAAAATTAGCAAGTTATGCCGGTGTAGCTTTGTCTGGCGCTGGATTCATCTATATGTTCATCATACTTTTCCAGACATTATTTACGAATACAACGGTAAGTGGTTGGTCTTCCATGATTATTATTCAACTTTTGTTTGGTGGCTTTGTCCTTATTATTTTAGGAATGATCGGTGAATATATTGGTCGAATTTATGATGAGGTCAAGGATCGTCCTTTGTATATCGTGGCTGAAAGTTATGGCTTTGAAGCATCTCGCATAAACAGTGAAGCCGTCCCCATCCTACATTTATGAACCAAAAAGCGAACTAGAGATTGATAAAACCGTATTTTCTCTCAACTGGAGAAAGTATGGTTTTGTTTTGGATTCAAGGCTTAAAACTGCATTTTATCGGGTATTGTGAGAAAATAATAGAAAACTGGTTTAGGGTGGGATAAACGATGATGGATTGGTATAACTCGTTGAAAGAGTTTTTCTCGTATGATAATATAATGCAATGGATGCAGTCCTACCGCGCTTTCGGGCCTTTGTTGGCGTTCTTTTTACCATTTATTGAGGCGTTTCTACCATTTTTACCGTTCTCTTTATTTGTTATTGTCAACGTGAGCGCATATGGGCTTGTTTGGGGATTTATCATTTCATGTTCTGCCGCCATACTTGGTAGTCTGTGCGTGTTTTGGATCGTGCGGAAATTTGGTCAGACTAGGTTTTTGCGGTTTATTACGCATCATAGGCATGTTCGCAAGGTTATGGACTGGATCGATGAACACGGGTTTGGTCCAATCTTCATTTTACTCGTGATGCCGTTTACGCCTTCTTCTGCAGTCAATGTTGTCGCTGCTTTATCGGAAATTCGTTTTTTCCAATTTTTGATGGCATTGATTGGCGGGAAGGTCATTAAAGTTTTTGCAATCAGTTATATCGGATATGATTTGCGTGATATTATACAACATCCTGTGAAACTACTGATTTTGATCGTGATTGTCGCTGTTTTATGGTATGCTGGCAAGCGGTTGGAGCGTTGGATGGGATCAAAAAAGAAAGATACAAACTAGGAGGACACGATGGGTATACAGGAGCTTTTTTTTCATATTCATTATTGCAACGGTGGCAAGACTAGTGGTTCGGGGATACTTGCGAAGAAGTTAACGAGAACATTGCAACATCATGAATTAGTCCTCGTTACTGGTGGCTCGGGAAAATATCGAATGGCAGATAAGGCATTAGATTTCCACGAAGGCATGCTTTTTTACATTCCGGCCAATGTTTGGCATTCGATCGAAACAAGCCAGGCGCGACCAGCATCATTTCTCACGGTACATTTCAGCTATGGGCGCGTTGGTTTCACTAATAATATGTGGACGATTGTGTCTGAAACGCAGCGGCTATCTTTACCACCAGTCTCTGTTTTGCAAGATTATTATGCTGTTAGTGAAGCATTTGAAAATGTAGTGATTCGCTGGCATGAAAAATTGCCTGGATATGAGTTTGTCGTGAAAACATTGTTTCAACAGCTATTAATCGTGATTGATCAAAACCTCCGAAAGCAACATAAAAACTATGCCACGAGCCTAAAAGTGGAGAAAGTGATTGATTATATGCGGCAACATATTCATGGAAATATCACGCTCAATGAACTGGCAGAACTTGTGCAGCTCTCCCCTGCATACTTGTCGCGTATATTCAAAGAAACAACTGGCTATCCTGTGATTGTCTTTTTTAATAAGATCAAGATAGATCTTGCGAAAGAGCTCATGATGGATGGGACAAAAAAGGTAAAAGATGTGGCACGCTTACTAGGTTTTACTGACGAATTTTATTTTAGTCGACTCTTCAAGCAACATGAAGGTATCAGTCCCACAGAATATTATAATAGAAATGTCCATGGTTTTTAATATTATGCATGGTTTCATGAGATTTTATCTCTTATAATTAAGTTGTTATTGTATAAGATAACTTGAGGAGATGGATTCACATGCCGATTTGGAAGAGAAATTTAATCGTTTGCTGGTTTGGAACGTTTGTGACTAGCATCGGTATGAGTCAAATTGCTCCTGTTTTACCGCTTTACATAAAGCATCTAGGCGTTGATAATGCAGCACTTGTGGCTCAGATATCAGGCTTAACGTTTGGAATCACCTTTATTATGTCAGCTATCTTTTCACCGATTTGGGGACAAGCGGCTGACCGTTTTGGTCGAAAACCGATGTTGCTTCGCGCCAGTCTCGGAATGGCCATTATTATTGGATGTATGGGATTTACGCACAATGTGTATGAACTGATTGCGCTCCGTACTTTGCAAGGCGTCGTAACTGGTTTTGCGACAGCTTGTACAGCGCTTGTGGCGACGCAAACCGATGAGGCACATGCTGGTTGGGCGCTAGGTACACTTTCGACGGGTGCCATTACGGGCTCACTACTCGGTCCGCTTGTTGGCGGCGTTATCGCAGAACATTTCGGCTTGCAAAATGTCTTTTTCATCACGGGTGGGCTGTTGTTCGTCGCTTTTATTTTGACGGCATTGTTTGTAAAAGAACATTTCGTGCGCACGGATAAAAAAGTGTTGAATACAAAAGAGATTTGGCGTGCATTGCCGAATAAGAGTTTTATTTTGACGATGTTTGTCACCTTCTTTACACTGACACTTGCGCTTTATTCGGTGGAACCAATCATCACGGTATACATGCAACAACTCGCCCACGGCACTTCACACATTGCATTTTTGTCTGGACTCGCATTTTCAGCATCTGGACTCGCAAGCATTATCGCAGCGCCACGCCTCGGTAAGCTTTCAGATCGAATTGGGGCACAACGCGTTATTTTTGTCGCACTGATTGTTGCAGGGATTGTTTTTATTCCCCAAGCCTTCGTTCGCAGTCCTTGGGAGCTGATCGCGCTTCGCTTTATTCTCGGACTCGCGGTTGCTGGGTTGAATCCTTCTGTTAATATTTTGATAAAAAAAATGACACCACCCGAATTCACTGGTCGTGTCTTTGGGATTACGAATTCAGCTGGGTATCTCGGCATCTTTACTGGTGCTGTATTCGGCGGTCAAATCGCGGCTTTGCTGGGCATACAGTATGTATTTTTCATCACTAGCGCCCTGCTTTTAGTCAACGCGATCTGGGTTTATTTTAAAGTGTTCAAAAAGCTTAATGCGCGTGAAATCACCGCAAACAAAACTTGGAGGGAACAAACAAAATGAATTTACAAATCGAAAAAACGGCACTTGTGTTAATCGACTTACAAAATGGTATTATCGGAAGAAATAGCGCACCGCATAGCCCCGAGGAGATCATTGAACGATCTCGGCAATTAGCTCAATCCTTTACGGAGAAAGGTGGTTTCATTGTTTTGGTGCGAGTCTCCTTTTTGGACGATAAAGATTCGTTAAATCCAACGACAGACGCACCAGCAAGTGCGGCAACGGCCTTTCCTGATGGCTGGGATGTTCTCGTGCCAGAACTTGCAGAGATAAAGGGAACTTACACGATGACTAAGCGGCAATGGAGTGCGTTTCATGGCACCGATCTCGACTTGCAATTGCGGCGTCGTGGAATTGATACGATTGTACTTGGTGGCGTATCGACCGGTATTGGCGTGGATACCACAGCGCGCGATGCTTTCCAACTAGGCTATGATCAGGTTTTTGTGGAGGACATTATGGGGGCTTCTGATAAAACGATGCATGATTACGTATGCCAAACTATTTTCCCGCGGATGGGCCGAATTCGTTCAACTGCAGAAGTCATTTCTAGTTTATAACAGCGAAAAAAGAGAAGGCTAGCGCTTATTGAAAAAACGCTAATCTTCTCTTTTCTTTTGCTTATACGAAAAAAAATCCATATGGTGCTATTTTGTTTTTTTGAATTTTGGCTGCCTGTACAATTGGAATCCAGTCTTCGCGCTGTGGATAAATTTTTGTAAGATCAATTTCTTGCTCTTGATGGGTTGGATTCATAATGAAAACATGCCAGTTATCCTCGTCTACGTGGCGAACAACACCGAATAATACACCGAGGGAAAATGGATGGTATTCCCCTTTTCGTAGCGCCTCGTTTGTATTGCGTAGCTTGATTGCTGCACGATAAAATTCGCTAATATCAGCGTCTTCGCGTCCCCACGGATAGAATTTGCGATTATCTGGATCTGCGCCGCCTGTCAGACCTACCTCGTCACCGTAATACACGCATGGCACCCCTGGCAAAACCATCAATAAGTAAACGGCCAATCGCAACTTTGCTTTATTTTCCAATAACATCGTGAAAATACGGGCGGTATCATGCGTTCCAATATTGTTCAAGTTTGCGGCGAGTGCCTCAGCAGGATAGTTTTCCTTAATTGCCATCGTTTTTTGTACTGCTTGCTGTGCTGTGAGATCCCCGTTCAACAAATCAATAATAATCTGTCGGAAAGGATAGTTCATCACGCCTTGCAGCATGCCCCCTTCCAAGTAGTGGCGCCTCTCATTATAAGCAATTTTATTCGTGGCATCCTCCCAGACTTCACCGATTAAAACGCGATCTGGATACTTTAATAATGTTTGCCGAATCCCACCAATAAACGCATCTGGAAGCTCATCCGCCACATCTAGCCGCCAACCAGCAACTCCGCGCGACGTCCAATGATCAATCACGCTGTCCTTATCCGCGTAAATTAACCGCTGAAAATCCGCATTCCGCTTGTTCACCACGGGCAGATTACTGACACCCCACCACGTATCGTACTGATCCGGGAAATTCTGAAAAGTAAACCAGTGATGGTACGGCGAATCCACGCTCTGATACGCACCAACCGAATCAAAATGGCCATTGCGATTAAAATAAATACTATCTTCCCCAACGTGGTTGAAAACACCATCCAAAATAATCCGCATGCCATGCTCGTTAGCCGCTTGAATCAATGCTGCAAAAATCGTCTCATCGCCGAACATTGGGTCTATTTTTTTGTAATCAGAGGTATCGTATTTATGATTGCTCTTCGCTTCAAAAATCGGGCTTAAATACAGACCCGTGATACCCAGCTCCTTCAAATAGCCCAACTTTTGCTGAATGCCATCTAAGTTTCCACCGAAAAATTCCCAGCGCACAATTTCGCCTTTGTCATTTTTAATATAATATGGTGTATCCTCTGTTCTTGCGTAAATAAAAGAATCAGGCTTTGGCACGCGCACATGGTCGTCTGCATTGAAGAAACGGTCGACAAAGATATGATAGAAAACCGCATTCTGATACCATTCCGGTGCTTTATCCGCATATTCAAAACAGGTCAACTGATACGTACAAACATCATCATAATTCTCAGTAAAAAAGCCTTCTCCGCCTTCCATACCACGATTATTAAAATAATATGTCGTCCGCACTTCCGTATCGAAGTTTTGCTGAATTTTGAAGTAGTAAAAATAAAGACCAGTCGCCGCATACGGTTTAAAAGAAACAATATACGCGATGCCTTGCTCATGCGTCATCTCAAAACTCTGTTCCTCCATACCATCTTTATGGATTTTCAGCTCTACTTTTGCAACGTAAGGAAGCGCGATATCGATCCGAAAATCGACCGTCGCGCTCGCATTCACTGCGCCAAAAGGCTGTTTATATAACGCATTCCACGAATCAAATACAACTACTTTCGCCATTATTTAAACTTCCTCTCGTCACAAATTTTTATTGTGATGCACATTCCAAATTTCATCCGCATAATTCATAATCGTATAATCCGACGAAAAATCTCCCGCGTTCGCAATATTTAACAGAGACATCTGATTCCATTTTTTGCGATCTCGGTATAGACCATCAATTCGTGACTGCGCCTGCACATATGAGTCATAATCCTTCAACACGAAATATTCATCATTATACTTCAGAAGCGAATCAAAAATCTCGCGCCCCTCTGCCTCTATGTTCGGAATCGTACCATCTACCAGTGCATCTATACAGCGCTTCAACCGTGGATTATGATCATAAATCTCATGTGAATGATACGAATTAGAATCGTAAAAATGATACAACTCCGCGTCCTGCATCCCAAACAATAACATGTTCTCGTCCCCGACTTTATCACGAATTTCCACATTGGCGCCGTCCAGCGTCGCAAGTGTGATGGCACCATTTAGCATCAATTTCATATTACTCGTCCCCGATGCTTCTTTTGTTACAAGCGAAATTTGCTCACTAATGTCCGCCGCTGGAATTATTTTTTCCGCTAGTGTCACACCGTAATTTTCCACGAACACGATTTTAATTTTGTTATCAATCGTCGTGTCATTGTTAATCATGTCTGCCGCAGCATTGATTAGTTTGATAATTTCCTTGGCGTAAGAGTAACTCGGCGCGGCTTTGGCACCGAAAATGAAGACGCGCGGCACGATTTCCTCACCTGACTGCGATTCTTTCAACTTCAAATACATCGATAAAATATGGAGTACGTTCAAGAGCTGGCGTTTATACGCATGAAGTCGCTTGATTTGGACGTCAAATACAGCATTCGGATCAATCTCGATGCCCATCGTCTCTTCCACATAGGCTGCCAAACGTTGCTTGTTCTCAAACTTCACTTGCTCTAATTTTTCAAGCAGTACGGAATCTTCTTTAAAAGCTTTCAATAAGTATAACTCATTCGGTTTTTTCTTCCACTCGGTACCGATATAATCACTGATCAAGTCGCTCAAACCTTCATTGCTAAGGAGCAACCAGCGGCGATGTGTAATACCATTCGTTTTATTATTAAATCTGGCAGGATACGCCAAATAAAAATCGTGCAAGGCCTTCTCTTTTAAAATATCCGTATGCAGTTTCGCAACACCATTCACGCTATGGCTACCAATAATCGCTAAATGCGCCATATGAATGATACCATCTTGAATAATCGCTGTTCGCTGCGTAAAATTCACGCCATAAAGCGGCGACATACTATCTAAATGACGGCGATTAATCTCGCAAATGATTTGATAAATCCGTGGCACTAGATTCGAAACCATCTGCTCTGGCCACTTCTCAAGCGCCTCAGCCATAATCGTATGGTTCGTATAAGAACACGTCTTCATCGTAATCGTCCATGCCGCGTCCCAACTCAAGCCCTCTTCATCTAGTAAAATTCGCATCAATTCAGGAATACACATCGTCGGATGCGTATCATTAATATGAATCGAAATCTTCTCTGCTAAATGCTCCATTGGCACGCCTAACTTCCGGTAATAACGAATAATGCTCTGCACGCCCGCCGACACGAAAAAGTATTCCTGTTTCAGGCGCAACAACCTGCCATCATAATTCGAATCATCCGGATAGAGCATTTCCGAAATACTATGAATCGATTTCCGACGCTCCTCCGAAAAGTAGTCCATCTCTTCGCTCGGTGGAATCTCAGCAGACCAAAGTCGCAAATTGTTGACCGTGTCATTTTCATAACCCGTCATCGCCGTATCATAGGGCACCGCTAAAATATCTTCTGTGTGCGAATAAACTGGTTTGATTTGACCATTCGCGTCCTCTTCCAAATGCACATCTCCGAAAAAGCGCACAATTTCCGCCTTATTTTCGCGCCTCGTTTCCCACACATTCTCATGTCTCAACCAGTCATCCGGTAATTCGACCTGGTAACCATTCACAAATTTCTGCTTAAACAGCCCATAACGATAACGAATTCCATTCCCATTTCCTGGAACATCACAAGTTGCCATCGAATCCATAAAGCAAGCCGCCAAACGCCCCAAACCACCATTCCCTAAACCTGGATCAGCCTCAATCGCTTCTAACTTAGCAAAATCGACACCAAGCTCGGCCAAACCTTCACGCACCTTGTCCAAAATACCTAAATTCAACAAATTGCTTTTTAATAACTTCCCAGGTAGAAATTCAATCGAAAAATAGTAGACTTGCTTTGCTTGATCCTGCTGATATTCTTTTTTTGTTTGCATCCAATTTTGAGCCGTGTAATCCTTCACTACACTCCCCAACGTGATGTACTGTTCCAAGGGCGTCAAATCATGAATTTCAGAGGCATAAAGGCTCGTCAATGAACGCCTATACTCTTTCTTAAAATGCTCCTTACTAATTTTCAATATGATTCCTCCTTATCGGGTCTGTAAAGCTATGCCTTTTCCTAACATCAATATTCCTCGTAGATACCCTTGTACTTTTTGGCTGAAGCTTCCCAGCTATAATCCTTGTCCATCGCCTGTCCTACAATTTGTTGCCACACAGCAGGTTCCTCTTGGTAGACATCAATCGCCATCGACAATATATTTCTGAAAACACTTGCCTCATACTTGTTAAAACTAAAGCCCGTGCCCTCATTCGTATATTGATTAAACGGCGTCACGGTATCCTTCAAACCACCTGTTTCATGTACGACTGGAAGCGTCCCATAGCGCATCGCAATCAGCTGTGAAATCCCACATGGCTCAAACCATGAAGGCATCAGCAGTATGTCTCCCGCCGCGTAAAGCTGTTGCGCAAAACCGATATCAAAATCAATATTCGCCGACATTTTCTCTGGATAAACGTGTGCAAAAAAGCGATATGAATCTTCAAAGCTCTGCTCACCCTTGCCGAGCACAGCGACTTGAATATCCTTTTGAAGCAACTCATCTAGGCTTGCTTCAAGTAGATGGCATCCTTTTTGATGTGTCAGTCGCGAAACCATGATGATAAGCGGAACATCTGCACGCACGGGCAAACCGAGCCGTTTTTGCATCGTAGCCTTGTTCGCCGCTTTCCCAGACAAATCTGCTTTCGTAAAATGATTCGGAATCAGTGGATCACTTATCGGATCATTCAACTCCTGATCGATTCCATTCAAAATCCCCGACAACTTCCAGGCGTTGGCTCGCAGTAATCCATCCAAGCGTTCCCCATAAAGCGGCGTCTGAATCTCCTTGGCATACGTCGGACTCACCGTCGTGATTCTGTCTGCAAACTGAATCGCACCCTTCATAAAATTCACGTTATCATAGTACTTTATCCCGTCCTCATGCCACGTCTGCCATCCAATTCCAAGCAATTCTTCCAACACTTGTGGCGAGTAAATCCCTTGGAATTGCAAATTGTGAATCGTTAGCACCGTCCGAATGCCTCGATACGCCTCAATCCAATCATATTTATCAGCAAGAAGTAACGGGATAATCCCCGTGTGCCAATCATTCACATGCAACCAATCTGGAATAAAGTCAATTTTCTCCATCATTTCACAAACCGCCATCGAGAAAAACGCATAACGCTCCGCATCATCATAGTCCCCATACACATTAGGTCGATCAAAATAATACAGATTATCTATAAAATAAAATCGTACGCCATCACGCATCAACGTTTTCACACCGCAAAACTGCTTGCGCCAGCCAACATCGATCGTAAACTGCGTCAGATCCTCCATCTCCGCCTTCAATTCTTCCGCTATCTTCGTATGAAACGGCAACACGACCCGAATATCAACACCTTGTTTCACGAGTTCTTTCGGCAAGGCATACGCCACATCCGCTAGTCCGCCGACCTTCACAAAAGGAAACACTTCTGCTGCTGCAAATAAAACTTTCATTACACTTCCGCTCCTCTGTTGGCCTCAATCTGTTCATCTTTTTTCACAACAATCGGTTGCTCTTTCGTGCCGATTAATTCGACACCTGGTGCAATTACGCTCTTCTTATCCGCGATCACATACTCTAGCCTAGCACCCGCACCAACCTTCGCGCCCTGCATAATCATCGAATGCTTCACATCTGCACCCGCATCCAATGTTACATTCCGGAAGATCAACGAATGCGTCGCTGTTCCCCGCAACAAACAACCATTGGCAACAAGACAATCCGTAATATCCGATTCTTCCGCATAAAACGTCGGTACCTCATTTTTAGCCTTCGTATGGATTTTTTGATTTTCTTGGAACAATCCCGTTAAATCACGGTCATCCAGCATATCAAAATTCCCCTCAAAATACGAGTTCACCGAATAGATTTGGCGCATGTAGCCCGTGTACTCAAAACCATTGGCATTCGTGTGCTCCACAGCCTGCTTCATCACCGCATCCAACGAGAAATCCCGACCTGTTTCCCGGTAATTTTCAAGCAGTTTTACCAACAACTCCTGTTTCAACAAATAGATCTCCAAGCTAAGCGCGCTGTGCTCCGCCACTTGCTCTGTTTTCTCAACGACCGTATTCGCCAAAATCGCACCTTCCGGACTGAGTTCAAACGTCGTCAAATGTTCATGATCTAAAGGCTCAATCGGTGTCGCAATTCGTTTATAAACGACCGTCACATCCGCATCCTGCTGCTTATGATGCTGTAAAACTGCCTTTAAATCGATATTACAGATCATCTTGCTGCCCATTATCACGACATATTCCGTCGCCGATTTCGTCAAGAAGTTCAGACTATTATCATAATTCTCCTGCGAAAAGTCATCCGCATTTCGCTCATCAAATACGAACAAACCGCCATACATCGTGTTCAAATCCCATTCCTTACCACTTCGAATATGGTCAAACAACGACCGATTATTCTCGTTCAAAAACATCGCAATCGTATTAATTCCCGCATTGGTCATATTCGATAACGGGAAGTCAACCAACCGGTAACGACACGCAAAAGGCATCGCAGCAAGAGGCCGGTTTTTCGTCAAAGGCTGTAATCCTTCTTTAATTTCCGACAAATTTAAGATCCCACAAATTTTATTAGCCTTCATCTTCCGACACTCCAATCATCTCATGGTGGCCGACAACTTCAATCTCGTCCCCACCTATAATTTCCACATGATCCGCAATAACCGCATTTTCCCCAACGATCGCCCGTTTTAACACCACATTTTTCCCAATCACCGAATTTGGCATGATGATACTATCCTCAATCACACTATTCTCGCCAATTTTGACATTTTGCGACAAGATCGAATGCTTCACCTGACCATTAATATAACAACCATCGACGATTAGAGCATTCTTCACATCGGCCTGTTTCGTAATATGTTGCGGTGGCGCGATTGGATTTTTCGAGTAAATCCGCCATTCCCGGTCGCGGATATTGAGCTCATGACATGGATCGATAAACTCCATGTTTGCCTCCCAAAGGCTCGAAATCGTTCCAACATCCTTCCAATACCCAGAGAACCGATACGCAAAAATGTGCTCTCCATTATTCAAATAAGCCGGTACGATATTTTTACCAAAGTCGCTCATATCAATATCTTTCGTCTGGCCTTCTTTCAAATATTGCTTCAAAAGACTCCATTTAAAAATATAGATCCCCATCGATGCCAAGTTGCTTTTCGGCTCCGCTGGTTTCTCATCAAATTCAATAATTCGCTCTGTATTATCCACGTTCATAATTCCGAATCGCGATGCCTCTTCCATTGGCACCTCAATAACCGCAACCGTTAACGCCGCATTTTTCGCCTTATGGTAATCGAGCATTTTCTCGTAATCCATTTTATAAATATGATCCCCCGACAAAATCAATACATACTCCGGATCATGACTATCAATGAAACTCACATTTTGATGAATCGCGTGCGCCGTTCCTTTAAACCACTTTTCCCCTTCTAAACTGAGATGCGGTTGCAAAATCGTCACGCCACCACTCTTATAATCCAAATCGAAATAAGAACCATCTCCAATATGTTCATTCAACTCCAGTGGCTGATACTGTGTCACCACACCGACCGTATCAATCCCCGAATTCGAACAATTACTGAGCGAAAAATCAATAATCCGGTATTTCCCACCAAACGAGACAGCCGGTTTTGCCATTGTCTTCGTTAAATCACCGAGCCTTGAGCCTTGTCCACCTGCTAAAATCATTGCAATCATGTCATTTTTCATCATTATCTGGGTCCGCCTTTTACTAACGAATCCCTTTCACCGCCCTTTTTATATCCTTTTATTCGTTTCGGCTTAATAATCAGTACACTCATCGCTGGTAAGATTACTTCTATACTAAATGGTTGTCCATTATGTCCCTCATCCATCGTACGCATTTCCGGTTGCGCGACATCCCACGTTCCACCAAACTCACGCGACTCCGTATTCAGCAATTCTGTATAAACGCCCTCATAAGGCACACCAATCCGCACGTGTTGCCTTTCTACTGGGACAAAATTACACGCCACAATCAGCAACTCACGCGGCTTCACACCCTGGCGAATAAACGTCAAAATCGACTCATCGCGATTATCCGCATCCAAAATCGCCATTCCTTCTGGCACATGATCCTGCTCAAATAGCGCACGATGATCCACATACAACTCATTTAGCGTCTGCACAAAGAACTGGTACTGATGATTCAAATCTTGTTTCAAATCGGCCCATTCCAATTCCTCCGCAAACTTCCATTCCAAAAACTGCCCCGTCTCGTTACCCATAAAATTCAACTTTTTACCTGGATGAGTCATCAAAAATGCCTCTAACGTTCGGAGACCAGCAAACTGGTTATATCGATCACCCGGCATCTTGTGCATCATCGATTTCTTGCCGTGCACCACCTCATCGTGGGACAACGCCAAGATATAATTTTCCTTAAACATGTACATAAACGAAAACGTGACAAGGTTAAAATGGTCCTTACGAAACAACGGATCCATCTCGAAAAACTTCAAAATATCGTTCATCCATCCCATGTTCCACTTATAATTAAAGCCGAGCCCATTCGCGTCCACCGGCATCGTCACATTCGGATACGCCGTGCTTTCCTCTGCGATCATCAACAAATCTGGATACCGTTTAAAAACCTCCGTGTTCAACTTTTGCACAAAAGCGATGCCAGCCTTGTTCAAGTTGTTCCCGTCCTCATTTGCTTCCCAATACCCCTCATCATAATCCAAATAAATCATCGCCGACACCGCGTCGACACGCAATCCATCCAAATGACACATCTCAATCCAAAACAACGCATTCGAAATCAGAAAACTGTGCACCTCGGCCTTTGACAAATCAAAATTGAGCGTCCCCCAGCGCACATTATCCGCCTGAAACGACTTCCAATACTCAAATTGTGGCGTCCCATCAAAATAGGCCAACGCATTATCATTTCTACAAAAATGGCCTGGAACCCAATCCATAATCACACCAATGTTCGCCGCATGGCAGGCATCCACGAAGCCCATAAATTCCTCCAAACTCCCGTAACGCGCCGATAACGCATAATAACCCGTGATCTGATAGCCCCATGACGCGTCTAACGGATGTTCCATGAGCGGCATAAACTCAATATGCGTAAATCCCATCTCCACCACATACGGAATCAACATCTCCGCCAACTCTCCAAACGTATAAAATTCCACATCTGAGTCTTTCGGCTTGCGCCACGATCCAGCGTGTACCTCATAAATATTTAGTGGTGCCTCATACACCGATTTCCGTTTTCGTTTGGCCATCCAGCGTCCGTCCGACCATTTAAAATCAGGCAACTTCGTCACAACAGCCGCATCTTTTGGTCGTGTCTCAAACGAAAACGCGTACGGATCCATCTTCAATTTCTGATGCCCCTTTTGATCCACAACGAGTACCTTATAATGCTGTCCATGCTTTGCCGAAAGCGAAAACCCTTCCCAGATCCCCGTTTCCCCCTTTTTCTCTAACTTCAATCCTGTCTCCCAATCACAAAAATCACCCACGATGGCAATTTCACGCGCATTCGGAGCCCAAACTCGAAATGAAAAACCCTCATTCCCAGACGCATCCACTGCAAACTGACATCCCATAAGCTGATAACTTTGAAAATGATTCCCCGTATTAAATAAATATGTATCCGCTTCTGACATGTTTCCGATCTGCAATTTATTGCTCACTTCATCACTCCCTTTTTGAATAATCTGTTTTTTTATCTTTCTTAAAACAAAAAATCATTCTGCCGTGTTCAGATATGAAGTAAATCGAAAACTGTCAAACAAGTTTTCTTACCTCTAATATACCAGATTTCCCGCTAATTTGAAAATAATACCACCGTTCGAAAGTTAACATTTTTCCAGATTCCAAAAAAAGAGCGCAAACCATCTGGCTCGCACTCTTTTTCATCACTTAATACACTAAATCTAAAAAATCTTCCATCGTTATATTACCGAAATAATGCTTCATATCCGTCCCTTTTAACGCCGCTTCTATTGCTTCGCGCTCGTAATTCACCCCGCGAAGCTTATCCTCGATTTCCGTGACATCGCCAACACCGAAGAAATCACCAAAAATTTTCACATCTGCAATCACACTTTTCACGACATCCAGACGCACATCAATGCCGCCAACTGGGAAACGCTTCGTCCGCTCCAAGTTAAACTTCGGCGACTTTCCGTAATTCCAATCCCAATTGTTGTAACGCTTCGCAGAAATCGCATGAATCTTTGCCCAATCCGCTTCCGTGAGCACATACTCCTTCACATCCGCCACATCCGATACCTCAAAAAGATCCAATAACAGCAAATCGCGGAACGCTTCTGTCGTCATTTTTTGCTCCATGAATTCCGAAATGTTGGCAACACGGCTACGCACCGACTTAATGCCCTTCGATTCAATCTTGTCCTTGCGCACCTTCAGCGATGCCACCACATGATCGATATTCAAATCAAACATCAACGTCCCGTGTGAAAACATCTTGCCCTTCGTTGCAAACTGTGCATTTCCAGACACCTTAAAACCATCGATCAGCAAATCATTGCGACCTTTTAGCTCCGCATTCACGCCCTGCTTTTTCAGAGCCGTTACAATCGGTTGCGTAAACTTGGCAAAGTTATGGAACGAATCACCGTCATCCTTCGTAATAAAGCTGAAATTCAGATTGCCCTCATCATGATACACCGCGCCACCGCCCGATAAACGACGCACAACCTTGATATTATTTTTGGCGACATAGTCTGTATTAATTTCCTCAATCGTATTCTGGTTACGCCCAATAATGATCGACGGCTGATTAATATAGAAAAGCAGCACCGGCTCGTCCAAATCAAGCTCCGTCAAAATAAATTCCTCCACCGCCAAATTAATCGTTGGATCTAACATATTCTTATTATCTATAAAATACACGCCTTATTTCCTCCTTAAAACTCGATAATCAAGCCCTTTTCAGCCAACACAATCTGTCCATCAAATGCCGACGCCGCTTCCGACTTCAGCGTTGCCAACTCCCCAAACTGCGGCAAATGCGATAACAATAGCGTCGTCACACCAGCATCTTGCGCCAGTTTGCCAACCTCCGTGCTCGCCATATGAATCTTGCTCGTCCCAGCCAACTCTTTATAGAAATTCGTATCCGCCATCAATAAATCCGCACCCTTCGCAAAAGGAACAAACGACTCCTGATAGGCAGAATCCGCCGTGAATACAAACACCTTCCCGTTCGCCTCCATTCGCATCGCATAACAAACAACCGGATGCACCGTCTTCAAAAACGTGATTGTAAAAGGCCCCACATGGAGCGGCTTACTCGGATCATAAGCAATACCCTCCGACACATTCGGCATCGAAAGATAAGAGAAGCCACGCGCATCCTCCTCATGCCCATACATCGGCAAGACCGGCACATCCCTGTTCATCCCACCAATCAATCGATAATGCTGCATAATCCCAACATCCGCGACATGATCCGGATGATAATGCGAAATAATCGCCGCATCAATCTCATTTGGATCGACATAATTTTGCATAATAGAAACGGCACTCGCACCGACATCAATCAATAGCTTAAACCCATCCTCTTCCAATAAATAACTCGACGTTCCCTCATCCACTTTCGGATAGCCGCCCCAATGACCAAACACAGTCAACTTCATGCCACCACGTCCTCTCTCGATTTAGCTTACCTTTTTATCATACACTAAAATGGACAGGGAGAACAGATTTTGCGACTGAAAAAAGCACGCCGATTTTGTGGCATACTCTCATTTTTAGTACCTATTCAATTTGTGTGAAGGCCGCGCTTCATTCTTCCTAACAAGTATCCTCTACCATGTAAAATTTCCTGTCACTTTTCTTTAAATCTATAAATTGACGTGATAGATAACATTATACAAGTAGCTACAGGTATACCAATTGATGTGAACCAAGTACTACTGAAAACAAACTTCAAAACTAAAAAGAAAATTATAGATGAAATTAAAATGCCTTTTGTATAGGAAATTACCTCTTTATTCATTGTCAACTATCCTTGCCACCTTTTATTTAAGTTACTACTTTAGCTACCCATATAATTGGAAATTTTTAAAATTAGTCATGATCTATTTAACGAAAATGAATTTCTATAGAAAACGCCCAGCATAGAATTAACATTCCATGTCAGGCGCATAAATGAAAACTTATTTAAAATACTTATCCTCTTTCTCTTTCGTCAGCTTCTCTGTTGAAACTAACTTCCCAATCGCGACAAAGCGCTGATCGGTTTCAGTGGCAACATCGCACGTAATCAACGTGATCTGAGGCTCTTCCGTATTGTCGATCACGCTAACTTCTGTATCTTTAATGATTTCTGTTTTCGTTACCTCATACGTGTAAAGGTTCTTCAAATCGGTCAGATACACCTTGGCGCCTTCCTTTACGTTCATCACTGGTCCAAATAGCATCGAGCCGTTACGCATGTGATGTCCAGCAAGTGGATAGTTTCCTTTTCCCATCACCTGATCCGCGCGCATCGTCGTTGCACCGGCAAGCAGGTTCGCTGTATTCGTCCCTTTTAATACCATCAGACTAAGATCTACACTCGGAATCGCAATCGAACCAACGACCGCGTTCTTGTCGTAATCTACAGCTCCTTTGGCAACGGATGTCATCGATGGTAATTCGACACTCGCAAAATCAAAGTTGGCGTCTCTGTTATTATTTTTTTCAATCGTTTCTGCACTGTAATTCGTCACGGAGTCCCGCTCGCTTAGGTACTTCACAACCCCGCTCTTAATAAACGGCGAAAGTACGAGAAGCAACCCGATAATTAAAATGATAATAGCAATCGTTTTCTTCAATATTTATTCCTCCTTGCTGTTGTTCCTATTATATAGTAGCTTCTGCTCTAAAAGCAACTATGAAAGGCAAAAAAAGCCCGTTAGCCTCGGACAAAATTTGTTAGGGGCGCAGTGAGAAACCTCTTTTGATTTTTTTGTGGAGGTTGTGAAAACTTTGAGGGACTCTCTTCTGTAGCTGGTTTCGTAAAACATCAAAATCAAAATACCGAACGCAGTCAGCAAAATACGCTTCATATGCGTCTCAACTTATACGTAGTAAATACATCTTTTTAGCGTGGTCTATAGAACAGATTATTTGTCAAAAGAAACCGCCATAAACCTTGATGAAAGCCAATTCCTAAACCATATCAGCCTCTAGACTCATGTTTTTTAGTTTTCACTTTTGTTAAAGTTATGTTACTATTAGGTTAACGTGGGTTTGGATTTAGCGTAATGCTTTTTACATATGAAACCCAGTTTTTTTTATTCTAATTAGACAATCAAAGAACTATACTTGAATTAGTAAGTATTTAGGAGAGGTGAATTATGAAAGATTGGAAAGATAAAGTCCTCCGTTTTTTAAGTAAGAACTACGGATTTTTTATTCTAGCCGTCATTCTATTTTGGCTAAAAACGTATATTGCTTATCAAACAGAATTTAACCTTGGTATTGAGAATGCCATGCAACAATTTTTACTACTTATCAACCCGTTGAGCTCGGCTGTGTTCTTTATGGGACTGGCTTTATTCGCAAAAGGTAGACGCTCATTTGTCTGGATTATCATTATTGATTTATTGCTGACCATCGTCCTGTTCGCGAACATGGTGTACTACCGATTCTTCAGCGATTTTATTACACTACCGAACATTAAAGAGGCGTCAAGCCTTGGGGAACAAAGTGGCAGTATCGGAGCTTTAATGAACTGGACCGATGCGCTTTACTTCTTGGATATCATTTTCCTGATTGGATTACTTGTTTTCCGAGTTGTAAAACCAAATAAAGAAGCGCGTATTCGTGCTCGCAAAACCGTAGGCGTTCTAACGCTAGGTGTGGCAATGTTCTTCGCCAACTTAGGTCTTGCGGAAATCGATCGTCCGGAACTGCTTACGCGTACGTTTGACCGCACATATATCGTGAAATATCTCGGGATGACAAACTTCCAGCTGTATGACGCTGTAAAAAGTACACAAAATTCAACGCAACGTGCCCTCGCTGATAGTAGCGACGTCAATGAAGTCTTGAACTATACGAAATCAAATTATGCCCAGCCTAACCCAGAGTATTTTGGCAAGGCGAAAGGCAAAAACGTGATCTATCTTCACTTGGAGAGTTTCCAACAGTTCTTGATTGGCTATAAGCTTCACGGTGAAGAAGTCACACCATTCATCAACTCGTTCTTTAAAGATAAGAACACGATTAGCTTCACGAATTTCTTCCATCAAACTGGGCAAGGGAAAACATCGGATGCCGAAATGATGCTAGAGAATTCTTTATTCGGACTTCCACAAGGTTCTGCCTTCTCTACAAAAGGTAAGAACACGTATCAATCTGCACCTGCCATTTTAGGCCAACAAGGATATGATTCAGCGGTTTTCCACGGGAACTATAAGAGTTTCTGGAACCGTGATGAAATTTACAAGCAATTTGGCTACAACCATTTCTTCGATGCTAGTTACTATGACATGAACGAAAAAGACGTTTCGAACTACGGTTTGAAAGATAAGCCGTTCTTCCAAGAGTCCGAGAAATATATCGAAACTTTGAAACAGCCGTTCTATGCGAAATTTATTACACTAACGAACCACTTCCCGTATCCAATTACACCGGAAGAAGCGACGATAGCACCTGCTGAGACTGGTGATTCATCTGTCGATAGCTATTTCCAAACGGCTCGCTATTTAGATGAGTCTGTGAAAAGCTTCGTGCAGTACTTGAAAGATGCTGGTTTATATGAGAATTCGGTGATTGTTATGTACGGTGATCACTACGGTATTTCTGACAACCATGCGCAAGCGATGACCAAAATTTTAGGAACCGATTATGACGCGTACCAAAATGCGCAAGCACAACGCGTACCATTTATGCTTCATGTACCGGGCGTCAAAGGTGGCGTCAATGAAACGTACGGCGGCGAAATCGATATGTTGCCAACACTGTTACACTTGCTTGGTACCGATACGAAAAATTACGTGCAACTAGGTAACGATTTGCTTTCTAAAGACGTGAAACAAGTCGTACCATTCCGAAACGGTGACTTCATAACGCCTGCTTATTCCATGATTGGCGGCAAGTTCTACAATCAAAAAACAGGCGAAGAAATCACAACTGAAACGGATGCCATGAAAGCTACAAAAGACAACGTCGCGAAAGAACTTGAGCTTTCCGATGAAGTTTTACAAGGCGATCTGCTTCGTTTCTACACACCAGAAGGCTTTAAGAAAACCGATCCTTCGAAGTACAACTATAATAATAAGAACAAAGCGACAAGCACAGATTCAAACTCTACAGAATCAAATTAACGTCAGAAGCCTCCGATTTCTAAGCACGCTTTAGATTGGGAGGCTTTTTCTTTCGCATTTATTGCAAAAAGCGCTTCCCTTTCACGCTTTAAAATGCTATTCTAGAAAAAGATAAGGGGAGGTTTTACTACATATGAAAGTACTAAAAAATTATACATTCAGTTTATTCTTAATCGCCGGAATTATATTAGGTGGTGCAGCTGGTCTCATTTTTGGGGATAAGACAGCTGTAGTTAGACCTATCGGGGAAATATTTTTGAATCTCATGTTTGTCGTGATTGTACCACTTGTTTTTCTCAGCGTCTCTTCTGCAATTGCCAATATGCAGGGCATGAAGCGTCTTGGGAAAATTATGGGGACCGTTTTTGCGGTATTCTTTTCAACGGCTCTAATCGCTGCGGTCATCGCTTTCATTGGGACAACGATTTATAACCCGCTACAAGGTGTCGATATGACGCACATTATTAAAAACTTGCCCGCAGCACCGGAATCAGTGAGCTCCGGCATTGGTGAAACGCTCGTCAAAACGTTCACAGTGCCTGATTTCTTGGACTTATTCTCTAAGTCTAACTTATTGCCTCTGATCGTATTTTCTATCCTGCTAGGGCTTGCTACATCGATGGCTGGTTCCAAAGGAAAACCTGTTGCAGATTTTTTAAACGCAGGAACTGAAGTCATTTTAAAAATGGTGAAAGTGATTATGTTCGCCGCACCAATTGGTCTTGGTTGTTACTTTGCAGATACAGTCGGTAAACTTGGACCACAAATTATCAACGGGTATTTGAACTCATTCTTGCTTTATTTAGCACTAGCGGTTATTTATTTTTTCGGTGCTTTTACTTTGTACGCATTTATCGCGGGTGGTCGACTTGGTGTGAAGGTTTATTGGAAAAACGTGATTACGCCTTCGATTACAGCGATTGCAACTTCATCCAGTGCTGCTTGTATTCCTGTTAATTTACAAGCTACGAAAAAAATGGGGGTACCGGATGATATCGCAGAAACTGTTATTCCTCTAGGTGCAAACACGCATAAAGATGGTTCTGTCATGGGCGGTATCATCAAAATCATCTTCTTGTTTACCTTATTTGGTAAAGACATGACTTCGCCAATGAGCATTCTAGCCATTCTTGGCGTCGCCTTCCTCGTTGGAGCTGTGATGGGCGCCATTCCAAGTGGTGGTATGACAGGTGAACTAATGATTTGTGCGGTGTTTGGTTTTAATCCGGAACTCGTGGGAACCATCATGATTATTAGTACGATAATTGATATACCTGCAACATTACTAAACTCAACCGGAAATACGGTTTGTGCGATGCTCGTCAGTCGATTTGTGGAAGGTAAGAATTGGCTCTCAAAACAGTTTGCATAATACGATCTATTGAAAGTGAAACGCAGTTGTATGCTGTGCTTCACTTTTTTATTTTGGCCAAATGCTAGGTCCCTCCTCACTTTGAAAAAACTTTTAATATTATGGTTTACTTTTCTCAAAAATAGGAGTATGATATGTCGCATAGCTCAGAAATAGAAATAATAGTTCACTTTATGAAGTACTGGTATAACTAGCGTTTCCCGTTTTTTTGGCAGCTATTTTGCGTTTTAAAATCGATTTTCAAACAATTTCATATGCGTGAACCACAGGATACAGAACCTGTATTTCGCGACAGGAAAAGGGAGATGGAATGATGCTTTGTACGGCCCCTTACTTGTGATCCGCGGATGGATATCTGGGGTGTTTTTTTATTGGGGACATGATGAATAATAGCGTAAAAGCTTGAGGGAGGAGTTAAAATGATTGCAATGCTGATAATTGCGATTTTGTTACTGGGTTATTTAGTCTATGCGCTCGTTCATCCAGAGAAATTTTAATTAAGGGAGATATGGAGACAATGGAAATTTTACAAATTGTTGTTGTCATTTTGATTTTATTTTGTATCATCAAACCGCTCGGAACTTACATGTACCACATTTATGCGGGGGCACCGGCAAAAGCAGATCGTTTTTTTGGAAAGCTGGAAGCCGGTATTTATCGGCTAGCGGGATTGCAAGATCGTCCGGGAATGACTTGGAAGCGTTATGCGATTTCTTTGCTACTCGTCAATGCGATTTTGATGATTTTTGGCTTTTTGGTCGTTTTTATGCAAGGTATTTGGGCAAATCCTACCGGCCTAAAAGGGCTTGATCCAACGCTTGCTTTTAATACGGTTATCAGTTTTATGACAAATACGAACCTACAACATTACAGCGGGGAAACGGCGTTAACTAACATGACGCAAATGATTTTTATTACGATGATGATGTTTACGTCTGCTGCGAGCGGGATTTCTGTTGCGATTGCATTCATTCGTGGGATTACGAGTAAAGGCCAAACGCTGGGTAATTTTTATGAAGATTTCACGAGGACCATCACACGGTTGCTCTTGCCTTTTTCCTTTGTTTTAGCTATCGTTTTGGTGGGGCTTGCGGTGCCACAGACTTTAGCGAGCTCGCAAACGTTGACAACGCTTGAGGGCGTAAAACAAACCCTTGCACTTGGACCTGTAGCATCTCTTGAAGCGATCAAGCATTTAGGAACGAACGGTGGTGGGTTCTTCGGTGCTAACTCGGCACATCCATTCGAAAATCCAACGCCGATTACAAATGTGTTGGAGATGCTAGCAATGTGGTGTATCCCTGCTTCACTTACCTACACATATGGCCGTTTTGCTAAAAATCAAAAGCAAGGCTGGGTTATTTTTTTCGCGATGTTTGTCTTGTTTATCGTTTTTCTTGGGCTGATTTTCATGTCGGAGAAAGCCGGTAATCCGGTGTTAACTGGGCTCGGGGTTTCCAATGCGCAAGGCAGTATGGAAGGCAAAGAAATGCGCTTTGGACTCGGTGGTTCGACGCTCTTTAGTACGATTACAACGGCGGCCACGACTGGATCGGTGAACAATATGCATGACACGTTGACGCCGCTCGGTGGTATGGGAACGCTAGCCTTGATGATGCTCAATGTCGTATTTGGCGGTGATGGTGTCGGCTTAATCAACATGTTGATGTACGCGATGCTCGGTGTATTTTTATGCGGGCTCTTGATTGGGCGCACCCCCGAATTTCTTGGTCGCAAAATCGAGCCGAGGGAAATGAAGCTAATCACCCTGACACTGCTCGTTCATCCAATAATTATCTTGGTTCCCACAGCCGTAGCATTGCTTACAACACTAGGAACTGAAGCCATTTCTAATCCTGGTTTCCATGGCATGACACAAGTTTTATATGAATTCACTTCTTCTGCTGCAAACAATGGCTCGGGTTTTGAAGGGCTTCAAGATGATACCCCGTTTTGGAATTTGACGACTGGAATCGTGATGTTTTTAGGGCGCTATGCTTCAATCGTACTATTACTGGCCGTCGCCGGTTCAATGACAGCAAAATCGTTTATTCCCGAAACCATCGGGACGTTCAGAACAGATAATGGCTTGTTTACAGGGATTTTAGTGATGGTCGTGCTCATTATCGGCGCCCTGACCTTCTTACCTGTCCTCGTACTTGGACCAATTGCAGAAAGTTTAACTTTATAGGAGTGTATAAAAATGGAGAAAAAAAACGTCTTATTTAATCGAGAAATGATGCTCACTGCTATAAAAATGAGCTTTGTAAAATTGAATCCGGTAGTCATGATGAAAAATCCAGTTATGTTTGTTGTAGAAGTTGGAACTTTTGTTGTACTGTTACTTCTTTTGTTTCCGCAGTTTTTTGGTATAACAGG
This sequence comes from Listeria grandensis FSL F6-0971, assembly GCF_000525835.1. Lineage (GTDB taxonomy): Bacteria > Bacillota > Bacilli > Lactobacillales > Listeriaceae > Listeria_A > Listeria_A grandensis. The sequence continues at coordinate 62,569 of NZ_AODD01000007.1, read as the reverse complement.
AGCATTTGGATACGAGCTGACGGTGTTCCTTATTTTATTCGTCACAATTCTATTTGCAAATTTTGCGGAAAGTTTGGCAGAAGGTCGCGGAAAGGCGCAAGCCGATTCACTTAAAAAAACGAAGCAAGATACGGTAGCAAAATGGATTCAAAAAGATGGATCTGTGAAAGAAGTTCCGGCGTCCACGCTGCATAAAGGAGATATTGTCCTCGTTGAAATGGGCGATTTGATTCCGAGTGATGGGGAAATTATTGAAGGGCTTGCATCGATTGATGAATCGGCGATTACTGGTGAATCTGCACCTGTTATTAAAGAGAGCGGCGGTGATTTTGCCTCGGTTACTGGTGGAACAATGGTTCTTAGTGACGCTATTAAAGTCCGGATTGAAAGCAACCCTGGTGAGTCCTTCCTTGACAAGATGATCTCCATGGTCGAAGGGGCTAAACGTCAAAAAACGCCGAATGAGATTGCGCTCACCATTTTGCTCATTACGCTGACCGTTATTTTTATGATTGTGGTCATGACGCTGTATCCAATTGCGCGTTTTAATGGCGTCCTGTTGTCGATTCCAACGCTGGTAGCACTGCTAGTTTGCCTTATTCCAACAACGATTGGCGCCCTCCTTTCTGCGATTGGAATTGCGGGAATGGATCGGGTGACACGTTTCAATGTACTTGCGATGAGCGGAAAAGCCGTGGAAGCAGCTGGGGATATTAATACCATTATTTTAGATAAAACGGGCACCATCACGTTTGGAAATCGGATGGCGAGTGAGTTTTTGCCGGTCGGTGGTCATACAATGGCCCAGGTCGCCGAAATCGCTGCGATTAGTTCGTTAAAAGATGATACACCAGAAGGGAAATCCGTGTTAGCTTTGGCTAAACGACTGGAAATCACCTACCCTGACAATGATTCGCAGATCGCTCAGGAAATCGAATTCCAAGCAGAAACGCGAATGAGTGGTATTACCTTAAAAGACGATCGTAAAATCCGTAAAGGGGCCTCCGATTCGATTGCTCGCTGGGTAGAAGGTTTGGGTGGTAATTTGCCTGCTGATATGCAAGAAGTTGGAGATAGTATTGCACGGCTTGGCGGTACGCCTCTAGCAGTCTCTGTCGACGCCGAAATTTACGGTTTTATCTATCTGAAAGATACAGTCAAACCCGGTATGCAAGAACGGTTCGCTCAACTGCGCAAAATGGGAATCAAAACGATTATGTGTACAGGAGACAACCCATTGACAGCGAAAACAATTGCCGCGGAAGCCGGAGTCGATGATTACATCGCCGAATCCAAACCAGAGGACAAAATTCAAGTAATCAAAGATGAGCAAGCACTTGGCAAACTCGTCGCGATGACTGGCGATGGCACGAATGATGCACCTGCACTTGCTCAAGCCGATGTTGGTCTTGCGATGAACTCTGGAACAATCGCTGCAAAAGAAGCCGCGAACATGGTAGATTTGGATTCTGATCCAACAAAAATTATCGAAGTTGTTTCGATTGGAAAACAGCTCTTAATGACGCGCGGTGCCTTGACAACATTCAGTATTGCCAATGACATTGCCAAATATTTCGCGATTATCCCGGCGATGTTCGCCATTGCCATTCCGGCGATGAACCAACTAAATATAATGCAATTGGACTCCCCTACTAGCGCGATTATTTCTGCACTCGTTTTTAATGCTGTCATCATTCCGATCTTGATTCCGCTCGCGATGAAAGGCGTCAAATACACGCCAATGAAGGCAAGTAAGCTACTCCAAAAAAAACCTGTTCGTCTACGGCCTCGGCGGCGTCATTGCCCCATTTTTCGGTATTAAAATAATTGATTTGGCCGTTTCGGTCTTCATATAGGAGGGAAAAAAGATGAAAGCACTACGTTTATGCCTTGTCTTCATCGTTATTTGCGGACTTATTTACCCACTCGCGACAACTGGCGTGGCCCAAGTTCTTTTTCCAAAGCAAGCTAATGGTTCGCTAATCAAAAAGGATAAGAAAATCATCGGTTCCAAATGGATTGGACAAAACTTCTCATCGGCTAACTACTTTCATGGTCGCGTCTCTTCTATCAAAAATGATGCGAGTGCAAGCGGTTCTCTAAATTTAGCAGCTTCGAATCCAGCCCTGAAAAAGCGCGTCGAAGCATCTATTGCACAGCTTATGAAAGATAATTCCACCATGGATCGCACCAATATCCCGGCAGATTTAGTAACAAACTCCGGGTCGGGTCTTGATCCTGATATCTCTGTCGCCAGCGCGAAATTGCAAGTAGCGCGCGTTGCCAAGGCAAACCATTTAGAAGTTGCCACGGTTTCTAAACTTGTAGCGGACTGCACAGCATCACGCTCTCTCGGTATTTTTGGTGAGCCACGTGTAAATGTTTTACAATTAAATTTAGCCTTATCAAAATTACATGACTAAGGAGGTCGGAAGCCTATGACCGATGATGGTAATTTTTCCTTTCGCCGCAAGACTCCCGAAGAAATCCTTGCCGAAATTGAACGTCTGAAAAAAGGCAAACTCAAGATTTATATTGGCTCCGCGCCGGGCGTTGGTAAGACATATCGCATGCTCATCGAAGCCCAAGACATGAAAAAAGAAGGGCTCGATGTCGTGGTCGGTCTAGTAGAAACGCATAATCGCGAAGAAACGAAAAATATGATTGGAGATCTGGAAATCATCCCGCTAAAATCAATTCCATACAAAGGTAGTACTTTTCATGACCTCGATGTGGATGCCATTATTCGTCGCAATCCAGATGTTGTCCTTATTGATGAACTCGCGCATACCAATATTCCTGGTTCCAAACATGACAAGCGATATCAAGATGTGTTAGATATTTTAGATCATCGCATCAACGTCCTGACAGCCGTCAATATTCAGCATTTGGAAAGCTTGCATGATGCGGTGCAAACCATTACTGGCGTGAAAGTACGCGAACGCATTCCCGATCATCTTTTAGATACAGCAAGTGAGGTCATCCTGATCGATGTCTCCGCAGAAACACTCCAAAAACGGCTTCGCGATGGGAAAATCTATGCCATCCATAAAATCAATCAATCACTCGAAAATTTCTTTACACAGCGCAATCTATCCGCACTCCGCGAAATGGCATTACGCGAAGTCGCCGATGATGTTGATGATAAGACTCCCGAAAAGGAGCCCAAACATCGTGCCGCTGCTATGAACGAAAAAATACTCGTCTGTATTAAAAATGATGACAACGCTGAAAAACTGATCCGTCGTGGCTGGCGAATCGCGAATAGACTGCGCGCAGAACTCTTTATTCTCACCGCAATACCTGGAAATTTTAGCGATCTCGATCCGCATACCCGCAAGAAATACGACACCTGGAAAAAGCTAGCCAAAGAATTCAACGCGCATTTTATAATTGAGTCCAATCATAGTCGCAAGATTTTCAGTGTCATTACAGATGTCGCAAAAACACATCATATTACGCAAATCATTCTTGGTCAATCCGTCAAAACGCGCCTAGAAGAACTGACAAAAGGCTCTGTCGTAAATGCCATTATGCGTGAAACAGACGGAATCGATATTCATATCGTCGCCGATTCAAGAAAAAACTGATGACAAAAAGAAGGATGCATCGCCCTATATTTGCTGGCAATGCACCCTTCTTTTAACTTATACCATTCAATATATACGTGACAGTTCGCTCGATTTCCGCATCATCATCCCAATCGGCTTTTGGCATAATCATAAACCGCGTCATCAAAAAACAAACAATATTCGTAATCAGCGCCCGCATAATCGTACTATTTGGCATATCGTTAATCTCCCCGCGTTCTTTAAAAAAAACAATAACCCGATCAAACTGCCCCTTCACATGCACCATAAAAACCTTTGAGAATTGCTCCCGCATCTCATCATGATATAACAGTTCCTGCATATAAATCTTGATCACCTGATTATTCTCACGTACAAAATCAAACCGATTCCGCACAAGTTCCGTTAAGAAAGCCCTAAAATCTGGATACTCCTGCTCAAATACCTCCGCCACAAAAGTCCTAGCCAAAAATGGCGCGACACTATCAATCATGATCGGCACAGTGATCGACGTTAATAAATCTTTCTTTGTCTTATAATGTCGAAAAATTGTACCTTCTGCAACACCAGCGCGCTTCGCAATCTCACTCGTTGAAGTCGCCGCAAAACCACGTTCAGCAAACAATTCAATCGCAGCCGCTACAATTTTCCGCTGCTTATCGCTCATTTTTTTATCCTGTTCCGCCACCTCAAGCATCTGCGTCAAGATATCGTTATTTTCAGCCATTACCACCATTCCTTTCTATATTTTACGATATTTTTTCAGTGCAAAAATGTTTAAAATCATGAAAACGAGCGCAAATCCAAGTAAAATATAGAAATCCGTCGCAAAACCACCGAATCCTTCGCCTTTTACCATGATCGATGTCAATGCATCCGCGCCATAATAAAGTGGCATAATGTGCGCCACCCACTGCAACCAATCCGCCATTCCTTCTAGCGGAAAGATACCACAAAACAGCACTTGTGGTACAATCACAATCGGAATAAATTGCACAATTTGAAACTCATTATTCGCAAATGTCGACAGCAGAATGCCAAGTGTCAATGCCACCATTGCTAACATCAGCGTAATCAGTAAAACATACCAAATCGAGCCCATTTGTACCATATTCAGTACGTGAATCGAATAAAGCGCCACGATAATGGACTGAGCCAAGGCAAATATCCCAAAACCGAGCAAATATCCCGTTTCCAGCTCCCACCGCTTAATCGGCGTCGCCATCAACCGCTCTAAAGTCCCCGTTGTCCGCTCACGCAAGAACGAAATCCCTGCAATCAAAAAGACAAAGAAGAATACAAAAAAGCCAATAAAAATCGGTCCAATCGTATCAAAAAACGTTGTATCCGCGTCACCATATATATATTCCGTCGAAATCGATAGCTGTTGCTGTTCTTTTGGAATCGGCAAATTCACCGTCGGGATGTCTAACAGCTGACCCGTTTGTGCCGTGTATTGTTTCGCAACCATCGCTAATGTCTGCTGTATCTTCGCACTCGCTTCTTGCATCGACACGCCTAGTTGCTTCATCGCATCTTTCTGCTCCGCCATCAAAGCCGCCTGCAATTTCATCTGAATCTGTTTGCTAACACCTGGATCACTGTTCTCAAATGTTAAATTCACATCCGCGCCATCCTGCCTAATAAATGCGTCCAGCCCGTCCGACTTGATGGTCCCCTTCACATCACTCACCGAATCATATTGCTTCACCGTCATATCCGTGTCCTTCAGCTGTGCCACCATCTCACCTGACACGCCTTCCACACCGACTTTCGGATCCACCGCATTTCCATCAAATAAATAATTGATCAACGTAATCAAAATAAGCGGTGCAATAAACATCAAAGCTAACGTCCTTTTATCCCGTCGGAACTGATTCGCAATCCGCCTTACAATCGCCATCACCCGCATCATGACTGCACACCTCCAAATTGTAAAAAGGCATCTTCTAATTTCCCCGTTGCCGTCTTCGCTTCCAATTCTGCCGGCGTCCCAACCGCTATAATTTTACCATCACGCACCATCGCCAACCGGTCGCATTTTTCCGCCTCATCCATAACATGCGTCGTCACGAGAATACATTTTCCTTCGCCCTTCAGCATGTCCAGTTCTTCCCAAATCGATTTTCTAAGCTCCGGATCAATTCCAACTGTCGGTTCATCCAAGATCAGCACATCAGGGTCCTGCAACATTGAAATAGCCAATGACAGGCGCCGTTTCATGCCTCCCGAATAATCGCTGACCTGCTTATTCAACTCTCCCTCTAGATTCACCAACTTCGCCGCATAGGCAATCCGTTCCTTGCGCTTCGTTCCTTTTAGCGAGTATAAAGCCGCAAAAAATTCCATGTTCTCCTTCGCCGTTAAATCAATATAAAGCGCATCAGACTGGGCCATATAGCCAATATTAGCGATTACACCAAGGTTCGGCATACGCTTATCAAGAACCGTAACATTCCCCGAATCTCCTTTTTCCATCCCAACAATGACCTTAACAAGCGTCGTCTTTCCCGCACCAGAAGGACCGATCAACCCAAAAATCTCACCCTTCGCCACTTCTAGTCCAATATCCGCAAGAATCTGTTTCTTCCCAAACGACACATTCAGATCTGCCACACGAATCGCTGCATCTCCCATTTCAAAAAACCTCCTCCAGGTTCATTAAAAACACCTCATCACAATAATGAGTGATTACTCACTTTTATTTTACATCAAAAAAATAAAATGTAAAGAAATAAGTGAAATCAGGGTTAAAAAATCACGAAATCAATGAAAAGGCAAAGTTACCAGAAAGGCTTAATTTTATGCCATCTGCGTGCTATAATTATAGAAGTCGTCAACCTTCTAGCATGCTTTTATGAAGGAGGTGTATCTATTGATTCTGATTTTTTCCACACTTATTGCTCCGATTCTTGTTGGGATGACACTCATGACCTACAAGTACTGGTTAGAACATCGGAAGCGTGAGCGGCCACAACGACGATCAAAGTTCTAATCCAACAAAAAAAAGCCCCGATATCTTTAGCCGAGAGTCGGGGCTTTTTGTGTATCTACTGATTCTTTTTCCTAAATTCATCTTAACACATCTCTTTTTTTTTTTCAATCTTTTTTTTGCTGGATGTTATTTGCGCAGATACACATCTGAAATAAGATGATCCGCACCCTTTTTCAAAATAAGTTGCGCTCGATATTTCGTTCCCTCAATATTTTCTTTCAGATTCACGCCATTAATTTTATCCCATGTTGCAAGCGCAAACTGGCGCGCTTCTTCTTCGCTGATTTTTGTATAGCGGTGGAAATAGGAGCTTGTATCTTGAAAAGCGGTCTCGCGTAGCATGAAGAATCGCTCCAAATACCAGCGCTTGATTTCCGCCTCCTCTGCATCCATATAAATCGAGAAATCAAAGAAATCACTCGGAAAAACGGCCTGCTCTGGGTCGACCTGTAACACGTTAATTCCCTCCACGATGATGATGTCCGGCTGACTAATAACACGTGTCTCCTCCAAAATATCATACGTAAAATGGGAGTATAACGGCACCTCAACATCAGCTTTATTACTCTTCAAATCACTTAAAAAAGCCACAAATCGGCTCCGATCATAACTTTCTGGAAAACCTTTGCGCTCCATCAAGCCCTTTTCCTCTAGCACAGCATTTGGGTATAAGAAACCGTCTGTTGTGATCAGCTCCACTTTTCGCGTCTTCTGGAACCAGCGATTCAGCATGATTTTAAGCACCCGCGCTGTCGTACTTTTACCAACCGCCACACTTCCAGCAATCCCAATAACAAATGGGGTATGTGTCGCGTGTCGCTTCAAATATTCCATTTTTTCGCCGTGAATGAAGATTTGCTCATGGTAATGGATCGCTAGCAACTTCACAAGTGGCAAGTATATTTCTGCGATATCTTCTAATGATATACGATCGTTTAAACCTCTGATGTCCTCTAGCTCTTCCGCCGATAACATCTGGTCTTTACTTACTTCCAGCTTACGCCAATCCTCACGCGGAAAGTGAAAGTAGGGTGAATAATGATTCATATTCATTCCCATCCTTCTTTAGGTTTGTTTTCGTTTTCACAGGTTTAAGCATACCGCATGTGAACCATTTCCGCAACCTAATATTTGCGATAGACATAGACATCTTTTGGTTTTGGAATTTCACCGTATTTGGTCACCTTCACAGCAGGAATGTCCATTTTAAAAGGAGCGTAGTATTCTTGCTCAATAACGCCACTCACTTTTACCCACGTATCATTGCTGAGATCATTTTCCCCATCAGGCATGTGTACAAGCATCCCATAAACGCCCGAATCCGCAACACAATGAATAATTCCAAAGCGAAATACAAATAGGTTGGCGCCCTTCGTCACTGGATCATTATACACAAAACCAGTAAATTCAATCTGCTTCCCTTCAAATTCCCCTGGATAACTATAAATAATTTCCATTGTCATCAAATAGTTCGCGTCTGTCACCTTGATTGGATTATCATGAATGATCTCCGCCTTCTCTTTGGCAATCATTTTCTCATAATCCGATTTACCAAAATAACCACTCGTATCTGGCTTCAAAAATTGGTTCATCGCATACGGATCATCGCCCGCCGCATTATTTTTCGGAAAATGAAATCCTTTAGCGTCCACAATCGTTGAATTAAGCGTGGCAATCGGGAACATAAAGCCTGCCACAAGCGGATAAACAAGAAGCCCATACACTAAAATCTTTTTCCAAAACGTATTTTCTCCATCATGCGTGTGCCCCATATGCGTGTGATCCTGTACTAAATCCTCATCGCGGAAAATCATGATTAATTGCACCAAGCCGAGCAAAAATGCAGCAATCATCGCCGCTTGTGACAAATAAGAATACTTCATATTGATATACTTGCTAATATCGCCCGTCACATGCAGTTGCATCAAGTAGAAGGCGAATCCGAATAAAATAAAAACACGAAACATAAAAAACGCCCTCCTCCTATATTAGTAATGCATAAATAAACACGGTAATCGTAACACCAATCACGATAAAAGCAACAAACTTCGCTTTAAAAGTCGCCAACATCATCATCAAATTTTTAATATCTAACATCGGACCAAAAACAAGGAATGCAACGATCGATTGTGTTGAGAAAACGCTACGGAATGAGGCACCAATAAAGGCATCTGCTTCGGAACAAAGCGATAAAACAAACGCCAATACCATCATGAGTAGAATCGATAACACAGGTCCATGCCCAATCGAAACGAGCGTCGAAGTTTTAATATATGTCTGCATCACCGCTGCCAGTAATGCACCAAACACGAGAAATTTCCCGACGGAGAAAAACTCATCGACAGCATGTTGCAATGTATGCCAAACCTTCTCTTTCATTGGCATTTTGGCGTTATCCTGCTCGTGATGATGCGCGTGATCGTGGTGCTCTGCCTCCTCATGCGGCATTGTATGCGTAGATCCAGAAGCCATCATCCCGTCCATGCCTGCAATCGCGAGTACTTGTGGCGACGCCTCCTTTTCCTTTCGTTCACTTGCCGTTTCATACAGCATGAACTTCTCTTTTAACCCCTCACCTTTATAAAAATAAGCAATCGCGTTTCCTACAACCATCGCGACGACTAGACTCCCTAAAACACGTAACAGTGGCACTTCCCATGTACTACCAAACGCCACGTACGTCGAAAATAATACGACTGGATTGATGATCGGCGCTGTTAGCATAAACGCGATCCCAGCATGAAGTGGTACCCCTTTTGCGATCAGGTTCCGGACAATCGGCACAATTCCGCACTCACACGACGGAAATAATACCCCGATAACCGAACCAACAATCACCGCTAAAAATCGATTTTTCGGCATAATCTTAGCAATAAAAGCTTCGGAAATAAACATTTGAATGAAGCCTGCAATAAAAACACCAATCAACACAAACGGCAGCGCCTCAATCATAATCGAAATAAAAATCGTATTCATTTGTAAAAAAGAATCTGGTAAATTTTGAAACATGTGTTCACTTCCTTGCTCATTTCAGTTTTTTGCTAAGCTAACCTCTTGATTTTATGCTTCTTGCAGAAAGAAATCAAGTTGTATGAGCAAAAAATAGATAGAACCGGAAGACAAAAACAAAGATCGCGAACAAAACCAGTATGGTCTGGCTTCGCTCACAATCTTCATCTACTTATTACTCCTCAATTTGTACGTCTAAGTTATCTACTTTTACAAAGGCACTAAAGCCTAATTTTTGCGTGCCCCAGGCAGCTCTATATTCCAGACTACCCGTGCCCAAAGGTATATTTTCCACTTGAAAATTTTGGTTATCAATGAAATTAAAATCAACGCCAGAATTGCTACCATCTAGTGCCACGGAATGAAGCGTAGAATAGGTTCCCTGGCTGTTTCTTATTAAGTTTCGCATTTGAAGCGTCTCTTTCCCACCTGACCATTTTAAATCTAGTAGCGCTATATCTTCAGAGTTTGTTGCAGCAAGCACCCTCCCAAGGTTTTGATTGTTTGCATTAATACGTTCTAGCGGTTTTGATGAAATAAGCGGTGGTGCCCAATCGGATAATATTTTTCCATCCATAATTCGATTCCCACTAATTTCCACGGTTACCAATTTTGCTAAGGAAATGGCAGGGACAATTCCCTCGTTCGTAATTTTATTGTTATCAAGTACTAGCTTCGTTAGATTAGTCGCATATTCTATTCCTTTCAAATCCACAATATCCTTACCCTCTGCCGTAAATTCTGTTAATTTTTCCAGATTGGCTTTCGTGATTTGGTTGTCATTCGTAACTCCGAGTGCTTCTTTTATAGCTGTGCGCAAATTATTATCTGGAATTCCGACTACTTCATCAGGAATAGTCGTCGATGGGTCCGCAACAATATTCCAATTTAAAGAAGCTTGCTGCTGACCAGCCGTGGCATCTTTTGGAATGGTTAAAGTCACACCATCTAAACCACCGAGTAGCGCCGAGTGACTACCCATCCCAGCATTTTCCTTTGCAATCATCAAATCAATTTCATCGCCATCTTTGGCAAGCGTACCGCCCACTGTTTGGATACCTTCATCCGTACCATTATATTCTGGCTGAAATGCAAGCTCGCCACCACGAACCAGTTCGCCTTCTTGTGATACCTTCAATGACCAACCATCGCCCGTTCCTCGTAAATCGGCAATATTGATAAACGCTGGCAGTTCTTGATCTGTTTTAGTTTTGACTTTCTTGGCATGAATCGTTTCTTTCCGACCGCTAAGTGTCACATCTCCAAAATTCAAATCAGAAACATGGTTAATTCGCAATGCTCCTGGGTTGGGATTAATCGGATCAACCGGTATCGCCGGCTCTTCTGGATCAATTGGATTTACGATTTCAGGATCAGTAACACCAGTTCCCGGCAAAATGTTGATCGAGGCCTCACTTGTCGCACTGTCCGCTCCCTCAAATGATGTTGCCAAAACGGTATTTCCTGCGGTTGCCATGGCTAGAATTCCTGTCATGGTCATGATACTTAACTTTTTCATAAATTTGTAACACTCCTTTATTTTGTATCTGAACTCTTATGATAACCTCTAGAAAGGTTCATCAGCCATCACTTCTTTTGCCGTTTCTCGGAAAAATGTGTGAATAACAGGTGCATTTTAGGAAGCATGACAAAAGCGGCGACCATAAATCCGATATCAGATTTATGATCGCCGCTTCCTCGCTTTATTTTATACTAGCTTCGAATACGGTTGCGCGTGGAACATCCACAATAGGCCGTATTTATCTTTAATAATACCCATTTTGCCACCCCAGAATTTCTCCTCCAGTGGGTCAATGATTTCTACACCGCTTTCCGTTACTGCCTTGTAAAGTTTATCAAGTGCCTCAACTTCCTCCGCGTCTTCTGAATTGAAATCAAGCATTAATGTCACACTTGACGAGAAAGCTTCTCCTTCGCCAAAACGATCACTACAGAAAATCGTGTTTCCAAGTACGACAAAGCCACCGTGAATGGTTGTATTCTCTAGATTATCTGTCGGCATACCCCATTCTTTCGCCATGTTCTCATCCATAGGATTACGTTTTAGTAATGTTGCACCGAACACCTCTTTATAGTAATCCATCGATTCTTTTGCATTATCAAAGCTTAAATATGAATATAATTTTGCCATTTCTTTCTCCACCTTTCAAATTGCAGTACCCTTGGATTATAGTTGATGGCACGGCAGATTACAATTCAAAACCTGCTAAAATGTAAAATATGGGCGATTTAAAAAATAGGTCTACTTGCGGTACATCTTAAACTCTAAGAACAACTCGTTATAATGTGCTAACATTTTCTTTCCTAAATTATCGTACACTTCTAGATTCTTTAATTGGTCTAGGTCTGGATAGAAACGCTCATCACTTGCTATTTCTTTTGGTAGAAGTTTCACGGCTGCCTCATTCGGTGTCGCATAACCAACGTATTCTGCATTTTGCGCCGCGTTTGCAGGATTTAGCATAAAGTTGATGAATTTATGTGCACCATCAACATTTTTTGCCGTTTTTGGAATAACCATATTATCAAACCATAAATTCGAGCCTTCTTTCGGGATGACGTATTCCAAGTTTTCATTTTGGTCTAGCATCTCAGCCGCTTCACCAGAAAAGGTAACTGCTACTCCCGCCTCGTCTCCAGCCATCAAAATCTTAATTTCATCGCCAACAATGGCCTTCACGTTGGGCGTCATTTCTTTTAATTTCATCAACGCTTCTTGCAACTGCGCTTCGTTTGTACTATTCAGCGAGTAGCCGAGGCTATTTAAGCCAAGCCCCATGACTTCCCGAGCCCCATCAATAAGCAAAATCTGATTTTTGAGCTCTGGTCGCCATAAATCGTTCCAACTCGTGAACGGAATGTCTTGAATCATTTTTTTATTGTAAATAATGCCGAGCGTGCCCCAGAAATAAGGCATCGAGTATTTATTGCCTTCATCAAAAGATAGATTCATAAAACGCGGATTTAGATACTTTTTGTTCGGCAATTTTGACTTATCTAGCGGAATGAGCAGGTTTTCCTCACGCATTTTACTGATCGCATAATCACTCGGAACTGCAATATCAAACGTTGTACCGCCTTGCTCAATTTTTGTCATCATCGCCTCGTTGGAGTCAAATGTCTGATAGATGACTTTTATACCAGACTCTTTTTCAAATTTTTTCAGTAAATCGGGATCAATATAATCGCCCCAGTTGTAAATGGTCAAGGTGTTCCCGCCAGAATAGCCCTCCGACTTGTTCAAAGAGAACGTGAGCGCCATCATAAGAAGCGCCGCAATCACGACGAGACCAAAAACACGAACTAATGACTTCATTTTTTCGGCACCTCCATCGCATGAGCAGACTTCGTATTACGCTGATTGATGAAGTAATAACCGATCACAAGGATAATCGTGAATAGGAATAACAGCGTTGATAAGGCGTTAATGGACAGTGAAATCCCTTGCCGCGCCCGCGAGTATATCTCAACAGAAAGCGTGGAAAAACCATTTCCTGTTACAAAAAACGTAACCGCGAAATCATCGAGTGAATACGTAAGCGCCATGAAAAATCCAGCAAAAACACCAGGCGCGATGTACGGTAAGATCACCTTACTCAACACGTTCCATTGGCTTGCCCCTAAGTCCCGCGCCGCATCAATGAGCGTTGGGCTCATCTCTTGTAATTTTGGCAATACCATAAGTACAACGATCGGAATACTAAACGCAATGTGTGATACGAGTACAGAGATAAAACCTAGCTTCACACCTAAAATCGTGAAAAAGATCAAGAATGAAGCACCGATGACCACATCTGGGCTAACAATCAACACGTTGTTTAAGCTGAGCAAGGAATTTTTTGTGAATGGACGCGGCATGTAGCGAATCGCCAGTGCCCCTAATACGCCGAAAATGGTCGCAATCACCGAAGAAAGTAGCGCGATAACGAATGTGTTCAACACGATAATCAACAACCGCGTATCTTGAAAAACTTCTTTATAATAATCGAGCGTAAAACCGCTAAAACTATTCATCGTCCCGCCAGCATTAAACGAGTAGAACATTAAATAAAAGATCGGTGCGTATAAAACGATGAATACAACAGCCAAATATACTTTCCCCCACCTATTCTTCTTCATTTCATCGCCCCTTTCTTACGTTTTGCGCCAGATGCAAACATGATAATAAACATGGCAATGATTAAAAATACACCAATCGTTGAACCCATTCCCCAATCTTGCGTAACTAGAAAGTGCTCTTCAATCGCCGTTCCAAGCGTGATTACTCGGTTTCCAGCAATCAAACGCGTGATCATAAAGAGGGACAAGGCTGGAATAAACACGGCCTGGCATCCTGCTTTCACACCGTCAAGCGTTATCGGGAATACGACGCGCCAAAACGTTGTCCACCGTGTAGCACCTAAATCTTGCGCCGCATTCGTTAATGACGGACTCATCTCCTCAAGCGCATTAAATATCGGCAAAATCATAAACGGAATAAAAATATACGTCGACACAAACAAGAAACTAAAATCAGTAAATAAGATCTGCTGCGTTCCAATCCCGATAAATTCTAAAAATTTGTTCGCCGTACCATACGTTCCAAAAATCCCCATAAACGCATAGGCTTTAAGTAATAAGTTAATCCATGTCGGCAAAATAATCAACAATAACCAGAGCTGTTTATGCTTCAATTTTGTGAGTACAAGAGCGGTTGGATACGAAATCAATAACGTGAATAACATGATCAAAAACGCATACCAGAAAGAACTCACCGTCATTTTCAAATAAACAGGCGTAAAGAAATTCACGTAATTCGAAAACGTCAAATTTCCATCAATATCAAAAAATGAATAGTACGCGATCAACACGATCGGCGCGATAACGAATAACAAAATCCAAAAGACATAAGGAATAAGATAAAAAGTGCGCGCTCGTTTTGTCATGGCTACGCCTCTTCATAGCTTTCTAGGCGCGCATCAAATTCTTCTTCTGTTTCCCCGAGACGCATCACATGGATAGCCTCCGGATCAAATGCTAACCCTAATTTTTCACCAATTCTCGCTTTTTTCGTCGAATGTACCAGCCATTCATTCCCATCCTCATCGATGCAACCAATTTCATAGTGCACACCGCGGAATAAGACCCAGTCCACCGTCACGCGCAAATTTCCTTTCTCCTCGACCGTAATTTCCAAATCTTCTGGGCGAATGATGACTTCCACGATTTCATTTGGATGGAAGCCTTGGTCGACACATTCAAATGTTCGTTCCACAAATTCCACCTCGAAATCCTGAATCATTTTGCCAGAAACGATGTTGGATTCCCCAATAAAATCAGCGACAAAACGGTTAATCGGCTCATCATAAATATCGATAGGCGTCCCGCTTTGCTGAATTTCGCCCTTATTCAATACAAAAATCTCATCACTCATCGCCAGCGCCTCTTCTTGATCATGCGTGACAAAAATAAAAGTAATACCGAGTCGGCGTTGTAAATCGCGCAACTCATACTGCATCTCCGTTCGCAGCTTCAAATCAAGTGCCGAAAGTGGCTCATCTAGCAGAATAACTTCCGGTTCGTTCACAATCGCGCGCGCAATCGCCACACGCTGACGCTGACCACCAGACATTTCCGTGATCTCGCGTTGCTCGTAACCCGCTAAATTTACAAATTTCAACGCTTCGGTTACTTTCTGCCGAATCTCATCTTTCTTCAATTTCTTAATTCGCAGGCCAAATGCCACATTTTCAAACACATTCAAATGCGGAAACAACGCGTAATCTTGAAAAACCGTATTGACCGGTCGCTTATTAGCCGGAATATCATTAATCACCTTGTCATTCAGAAAAATCTTGCCATCACTCGCCTCTAAAAAACCCGCAATCAAGCGTAAAATGGTCGTCTTTCCGCAACCAGAAGGGCCGAGTAGCGTATAGAATTTCCCTTTTTCAATCTCAAAACTGACATTATCGAGCACCGGTGGATCATTATCGAACTGCTTTGTTACATTTTCAAAGCGAATAATTGTTTCTGTCATTGTTTTATTCCTCCTTACAAATACGAATCTGTTGCAACTAAAATCAATGTTGCCGGCTCATCTTCTTCATTACAAATTTGATGTTCATCCGAAGCATGAAAATAGATTGCCTCGCCTTGCTTTGCCGTGTATAGTCGCTTCCCTAGTTTGATTGTGACTTTCCCTTCTAGAACATAGCCAAATGTTTCCGATAGCGATGGCTCGAATTGCTTAAACGAACCTTTTTCAAAAAGCGTCAAATAAACCGGCTCGATTTCTTTCTCATTAGATTCTGGAACCAACCACTTTACTTGATACCCTTTTTCCTCATCTTCAAAAAAAAGTATGCTCACTCGCGCCATATACAACTTTTTGCTCCTGCTCTTCCTCGTCAAAAAATTCTTTCGGCGTACAGCCAAGCACTTCTAAAATATCAAATAGTGTTTCAATGGAAGGCGAACTCAGATCACGCTCTAACTGTGAAATATAGCCTTTTGTCAAATCCGTACGTTCTCCAAGCTCTTCTTGCGTCAAATTTTTACTAAGACGTAGATTCTTAATTCGCTTACCGATATCCATAATTCGCAACCTTCCCATTAGTTTAGTAAAAGTAAACCTAGAGTCATTATTGTTTAGTAATAGTAAACTCTATGTTTACTATAGCAACGCTAATTATACATCATTCCCTGCTGAAATCGCAATACTTTTTTACAAAAAAACAAGCCTTTGAAAGTATATACTCTCATCAGGCTTGTTCATCTTTATGCTAATTCTTCGTTCCCAAAATAATACGTTTCATACAAGTTCAAGTTTTGTCTCAGCTCACGCGCTAAATCTCTCGAAATTTTTCCTTTTTCAAAAAGATCTTGGATAACATCGCGCTCGATCTGAACAGCTTGAAGTTGCACATCTTTTTTCGCTTGTTCGAATCTAGCTCTTGACTTCATGCTACCTGGGTCGCGTCTCATTTGTTCTAGAATGCGTTTATTTTCATTGATAAGAGGCCAAATCACGGCTTGGTTCGTATCGTCAAGCAATGCCGTCAGATTCTTCGTCACAACTTGCCCATTTTTCTCACGCAAATCCCGGATCTCGTTCATCATATCTTGATATTGGTCTGGATTTTGCTTTATTTCGTTCATCTTTTCCTTCGCTTTTTGCCATTGCTTCGGATGCAGTAACTGGCGAGTCATGCGTTTAAACATCATTGCCATCATACCAGAACGCGTTTTCCCTCTGCCATTCAGCGCTTTTTCCATCGCATCAATATAGTTATTATAGCGCATAGCAGATTGCTTGCTTGTCTTCCCTTGTTCCAACAACAAAGCGGTATTATCTTTCTCCCATTTCAAAATTTGCAGACGGAGCCCATGTTGTGCCGCATCTATTTCTTTTTGCCTACTCGCGTTTACATCTTCTTTTTGAATAGCACGCATACGTCCGCGATAATCTTCCATCACAACTTGTGTTGCCGCCTTATTCTCCGATGTTATCTCGCGGTTTAATTGCTCCACAACTTGGCGACAAGCGCTTAATCGCATCGATTTTTCCGCGCGTGGACTGTCCGTATTGCTCTCATCTTTCCGAGCCAAAATCGGTAAAATCGCCGTCGCAATAATCAACGAGCATAAAATAACGCCTGATGCGATACAAATAATGAGCGACCGCTGCGGGAATGGACTACCATCTCCTAGCACAAACGGAATCGAAAGTGCCGAAGCAAGCGTCACCGCTCCGCGAACACCTGATAAGGAGGTAAGCACTGTTGCTCGCAGATTTGGCTTGCTTAGATCATTTCCTTTCATCAAATGCGGAATCAACCAACCTAAATGAATCCACAAGAATCGTATCGTAATCAAGCTAAACGTGATCAGAAGCACGTAAAAGATGACCTGCCAATTGCTCACGCCCGAGTTTTGCCAAACGACTTGAATAATATCTGGTAATTGCGTTCCTAAAATAATAAATACGAGACCGTTCAACACGAAAATAATAACCGACCAAGTCCCTTGCGACACCACATTCAGTTTAACGGTCATCGGATCCATTTTCCGCTTTTCAAAAGCATGCATAATGCCGGCCGCCACAACAGCTAAAATTCCCGATACATGCAATTCTTCGGCCACTAAATAAATCACAAATGGCGTCAAAATTTGAATCAACATATGTAGCGTAACGTCTTCCATACCTAGACTACGAATCCATTTGAGGAATTTAAATTTAATAAATGTCAACACAAGCCCACAAATAATCCCACCGATTGCAATCAACACGAAACTCACCGACGCATCCCAAATGGAGAATACACCTGTCACCATTGCCGCTATCGCAAATTGGAAAGCCACAAGACCCGACGCATCATTCATCAGCGCTTCCCCTTCTAAAAGATGTGTGATTTTCTTCGGCAAGTCAATTCGTCCCGAAAGCGAGCCAACTGCCACAGCGTCCGTTGGTGCAAGTGCAGCAGCAAGCGCAAAAGCCGCAGCAAGCGGAATCGTTGGAATCATCCAGTTAACAAAATAACCAATAACAAGCACGGTTACAAAAACAAGTCCCAACGCCAACATTAAAATCGGCGCACGCAAATTCCATAACGCTTGCCGATCCGTTCTTTTTCCGTCATTAAATAGAAGTGGTGCGATAAACAACACTAAAAATAACTCCGGATTTAGCTTCAATTCGAATGCTAGTGGTAAACAAGCCACTAAAACACCCAATCCGATTTGAATCAACGGAATTGATACAAACGGGATAAAACGGTTAACAACATTCGAAACCAAAATAGTTGCTAACATAATTAATACGTAATAAAATATGTCCACCCTTTTTCAACCCCTTATTCGCCCTCAACCTCATTTTTATATTGATCGATCTCATCATTTAAGTATTTCATCTTTTCATCTAAATGCTGAATAATCGCGGCAGCCTCATATAGCTCCTGCGTCAAATGCGCTGGTGCCGTCGATTTATATTTGTAGTAGATTTTATGCTCCAAACTCGCCCAAAAATCCATGGCAACCGTTCTAATTTGAATTTCCACACACATTTTGCGTGACGTATTCGTTAAGAAAATCGGTACTTCACAAATTAAATGCAAGCTCCGATAACCGTTCGGCTTTGGATTTTCTACATAATCTTTCACATTCATAATTGTCATATCATCTTGATTCGCCAACATCTCATATATTTTATAAATATCAGATACAAACGAACACGTGACCCGAATACCTGCAATATCATGCACGTGCGCATAGGCATTCTCCGGTGTGATATCTAGCCCTTTTTTCTCCAATTTTGCAGTGAGGCTCTCGAAGCTTTTCACCCTTGATTTCAAATGTTCCATCGGGTTGTAATCATGAATAAACTGAAACTCATCATTTAATATTTTTAATTTCGTATTAACCTCTTCTAAAGCGAAACGATGCATTAACATCACATTACGCCATTCTTTCAACTCATTTACGGAAGGCTGTTGCACAAAAATAACTCCTCTCTGATCTTCACTTTTCCTATCCTATCTATGTTACTACATTTTTCATAAGTGTGCACAATAATTCATCCAATCAAAGCAATTTCTTACTATTTTATCATCAATTTATTATACAGTTTAAGACAATTCCACCCTATCAAATAAGTATGAACAGAACATGAATTTTATACTAACGATTTCTATTTCGAGGGCTTTTTGGTATGATAGTTTATATAAATCCAAAAAAGGGATGGTTGTGTGGGATGTTAAACAAAGAAGCAGAATTGCAATTCAATATTATTTTAAAAGCTTTAAATATGACAAGCGTCGGCGTTATTATTACGGATGGCGATTTGCCAAAGAATCCAATTATTTATGTGAACAGCGGATTTGAACGGATTACCGGCTACAGCTCAGAAGACGTGATGGGTAAAAATTGTAGTATGCTACAAGGGCGCAAAACCGATAAATCCGCCATTGCAAAAATCAGCCAAGCAGTCAAAAATAGAACACACGTAAATGTTTTTCTGCAAAATTACCGCAAAAATGGAGATATCTTCTTTAATGAACTAACGATCGATCCTATTTTCGATGAGGCTTCTGGAAAAAGCTATTTTATTGGGATTCAGCGTGACGTGACGCGCGAGGAAAAATATAAAATGTTATTGGAAGACTCCATTGAGGAAATCGTTAAAATGTCAACACCGATCGTTCCTGTGCAAGATGGCGTTGCAGTTCTGCCACTCGTTGGCGCACTTTCGACAGATCGCTTTGAAGAAATGACGCAAAATGTGGCCTCCTATCTTGATGTTAGCCAAATTGATTATTTGATTATGGACATTTCTGGACTCGCCGATTTCAATGAAGAAGTCGCTGCTAATCTGATCAAATTTTTAGCATTAACGAAATTGACTGGCGTGAGCCTCATGCTTACCGGCGTTTCGCCAAGATTTGCGATGCTTATGGTCAACTACGACAGCCGCCTGCCGAACATCCCGACTTTCAGCACCGTTCGCGAAGCTTTAAAAAACGTTTAAAATACAAAAAAACCTTGCAATTACGCACTGAATTCGTTAGTATAGTACATGAAAACTTAATAAAATCCTCATCCAAACGGTGAGGTAGAGGTTGCGAAATTCACAAGTAGCGGATGACGAGGTGCATAAAACACTGTTTGACTCAACGTAAAAAGGATGCTCGCCGAAGTGAAGACAGGTTTATGACTGCTCTTTAACTGGGACTGTTATCGAAAGAAACAGGACTGCTGTTTGTGCCAATAGCTTGGCGAAACGGGTGTGCTATCTAACGCTTTTTGATGTTGGTGTATATAGGCTGATCTCTAGAAAATCATAAGGGATCAGTTTTTTCGTTCCCGAAAACCTCATGTGATATAGAGCTTTAACTAAAAAAATCGTTTTTTAACAATCTAGAAAGGGAGTTTTACTTTTGAAAAAAGAACAGCAACAAGGTCATATTCGCAGAGAATTAAAAACGCGTCACTTATCAATGATTGCTATTGGGGGCTCGATTGGAACAGGATTATTCCTTGCGAGTGGAAATGCAATTGCCGTAGCAGGTCCAGGTGGTGCGCTTGTCGCATATGCAGCGATTGGTTTAATGGTTTACTTCTTAATGACAAGTCTTGGCGAAATGGCAACTT
Source organism: Listeria grandensis FSL F6-0971 (assembly GCF_000525835.1). GTDB lineage: Bacteria > Bacillota > Bacilli > Lactobacillales > Listeriaceae > Listeria_A > Listeria_A grandensis. The sequence goes on along the minus strand of NZ_AODD01000007.1, from coordinate 41,848 downwards.
ACATGCCAGTTTCGGGCTCTTTTAGTACCTACGCCTCGCGCTTTGTCGATCCAGCATTTGGCTTTGCGCTCGGTTGGAATTACTGGTTTAACTGGGCGATCACGCTTGCTGTCGATATATCAACAGCCGCACTTATTATTAAATTTTGGTATCCAGATGCACCTGCTTGGCTCTGGAGCGCGATCTTCCTCATTCTGATTTTCGGCCTAAATGCGCTGTCCGTCAAAGCTTACGGCGAATCAGAATATTGGTTCTCCATCATTAAAGTGGTGACCGTCATCGTCTTCCTAATCGTCGGCGTACTTACGATTTTTGGAATTCTTGGTGGTCAATTCATCGGCTTCGAAAACTTCACAATGGGTGACGCACCTTTTAACGGCGGCTTCTTCGCGATTCTCGGAACCTTCCTGCTCGCCGGGTTCTCCTTCCAAGGAACCGAACTCGTCGGAATTGCAGCAGGAGAAAGTGCCACACCTGAAAAAAGTGTACCCAAAGCGATAAAACAAGTTTTCTGGCGTATCTTGCTCTTTTATATTTTCGCGATCTTCGTTATCGGAATGATCATTCCTTATACAAGTCCAAATTTGCTTGGCGGCGAAGCAACCGATGTCGCAATTAGTCCGTTCACGCTCGTTTTTGAAAAAGCAGGACTTGCGATTGCTGCCTCCGTTATGAATGCTGTTATTCTAACATCCGTGCTATCCGCGGGTAACTCAGGACTTTATGCCTCGACACGGATGTTATGGTCGATGGCCAAAGACGGTAAAGCACCAAAATTTCTCTCTAAAGTGAATCGTCGTGGTATTCCGATGGCCGCGCTTATTTTGACAACGATTGTTGGTGCTATGACGTTCATCACAACATTGAGCGATAATGGAGCCGTCATTTATACATGGCTTCTAAGCGCATCTGGCTTGACCGGTTTTATTGCCTGGGTCGGTATCGCCATTAGCCATTACCGCTTCCGGCGCGCGTATGTGAAGCAAGGGCTTGACTTGACCAAACTGAAATATAAAGCAAAATTCTTCCCCTTTGGTCCACTTTTAGCGCTTGTTTTATGTATTTTAGTTATTGTCGGACAAGATTACAACGCCTTCTTACATCCAGACATTTCCAATCCGCAATGGTGGCAAAAAATCGCCATTTCCTATATCGGTTTGCCTATTTTTCTAGCATTCTGGCTGACCTATAAATTCACCCAAAAATCAAAAGTTATCCCACTGGAAGATTGTTCTTTTGATAAAGATTCTTACATGAACCAAAAAGATTAATGCACATACATCAACCCCTAGAATGAAAGTCATTCTAGGGGTCTTCGATGTTTTTTACCGATTTTATCTCGCAAATTGGCTGACCTAAATCTGGTATTTTACCATGTTCAAGCCAGCCAAGAAGTTTAAATAAATTTAGTTAGTCTGTTTTTAGCAAACCTTCTATTTTGCGGTTGATCTCGATTAATTTGTCTATATCTTCATCATCGATCTCATCTAAAGCCTTCATCATCGCTTTATAAGCAAAGGCGTTCTGTGTCGAGCGTTCAGACATTTCTTTCCCTTTTTCTGTCAACTGCAAGCGCCATGCATCAGCATTTTCGACGAATTCTGTGTTTAGTTTTTCTACTAATCTGGCGTGGACTAACCCGTCCACATTGGCCGAAATGATTTCTGTCGATGTGAATAGTTTCTTCTTTAGATCATCTACCGTTGATTCTGGACGTCCGTACAAAATATTAAGTATCGCCATTTGTTGCAACGACAAGCCTAGGCTGAGCGCATTCTGTTCGGCATGCTTGGCGGTAATCCGATTGATCGCCCAATATGACCCCAATACATCCTGCACTCGATTTACTCTATCTTCACTTAACTCCATCTTTCATCACCTCTTCCTTTTCTATTCTACGCTACTTTCTATTATACACAATGATCTTTACATAAACTTAACGAAACCCTATTTTTTTAAAATTTTTTTCTAAATCAATTGACTTATTTTTAGTAAGTATGTTATTATTTGTTTGTAAGATATTTCGATATTAAAACATTTTGTTGAAGCGAGGCGTTTTCTGTGGAAGATATCGATTTGAAACTATTCACTGTTTTACTAAGATCGGCTGGCTGGATTCAAAAGATTACGACCAAATTAGTAGAAGCATATGGCATTACGCCAAGTGAATTCGGTGTTTTAGAACAGATTTATCATCTTGGACCGCAACAACTCCAAGCCATCGGTCAAAAAAACCTGATTTCCAACGGCAACACGACCTACATGGTCAGCAAACTTGAAAAAAAGAATTACTTAACGCGCATCGCAGACGAGAATGATCGTCGCATTGTATACGCAGAGCTAACCGAGTCAGGCCAAACATTTATCAGCAACCTATTTCCGAAATTTGAAACTTTGATAAAAGAACAACTCGATGTTTTAGATGAGGAAGAGAAGGCAACATTAATAGAGGGACTAAAAAAAATCGGTATAAACGCCGAATCCCACTGGCGAGCAAACTAGAAGATGGCGCCAAAAAATACAAAACAATAATTGGAGGAATTTAAAATGACAGTAGAAAAATGGAATGTAGACCCAGCACACAGTTCAATCGAGTTTCAAGTAAAACACATGATGGTATCTAAAGTGAAAGGTGTTTTCAAAGATTTCAGTGCCAATTTATCGCTTGACCCTGAGGATTTAACAACAGCTAGCCTAAACTTCACAGTAGATGCGGCCTCTATCGACACGCACCAAGAAGCGCGTGATGGTCATTTGAAGAGCCCCGATTTCTTCGATGTAGAAAATCACCCATCCATTACGTTTAAATCGACGAAGATTGAAGCTGGTGGCGGTAACGAGTACAAAGTAACCGGAGACCTTACCATCCGCGCCATCACAAAAACGATTACACTAGATGTAGAATACGAAGGAACAAGTAAAGATCCAATGTCTGGCAATATGGTCGCTGGTTTTGAAGGTACTGGTAAATTCAATCGCAAAGACTTCGAACTAAATTACAATGACGTGCTTGAAACTGGTGGCGTACTAATTGGCGATGAAGTAAAACTTAACATCCAAATCGAAGTTTCAAAATAAAATCAAAAGGTGAAGCAAGGTCTTTAAATCTCAGAGACTCCTGCTTCACCCTTTTTTTATATTTTCCGCCAAACGATGCTTGCTGTGATAAATCCTGCGACACCAAGAATCATTTCAATCAACGCCCCACTACTAATCACCGCTCCAAAGTTTGGTAAAATCATTAAAATAAACACGAGTACAAAAACATACATAATCAAGATGCCACTTCCAATTAAAAAATAGGCCGCCATCGACTTAGATACTGTCACCGTGTAATGTTTCCATAATATGTACCCTCCAACCAACACGCACACGATACAAATAAATACGAGCACAAGCGATACAAAAAATGTCCCCATATAAAACACATGATCTTTATTGACAAAATGAAGGATCCCCATCACGACTAAAAATAAACTCATCGCCACAATTCCGATAAACACAAAGAGTGGGATCGGATTTTTATGCGTTGTCTCTGGAATTCTTGTTTTCGTAAGTTGTCTTCCATACGCTGTCGCATCCATTCCAAAAATCTTCTCAGCGTCTGCTTCTTCTGCTGCTAGTAACTCCTCTATCGCTACTAATAATACCGCTTCCTTCGCTTTATCCGATAAATTTTTATCCGCGGTAAGCACCCATTCTACCGTCTGCATATAGGCCTTTTTTTCAGACGATAGCCGTTCTCTTTTTTCATCGATTATTCGTTTATTCGTTTGCATAAAACCCACATCTCTCCCATTTCTTCTTTAGTCTATCATATGCGAAAAAATTTTTTTCAGCAACTTATAGCTGATTTTTGGCTTTTCGATAGGCAATGTATGTTACAATGGTTCTAGTATTTTTTTAGAAAAGGTGAGGAAATGTATACAGAAAAAGAAAAAACTTGGGGCATTTTAGCTGCGATTGCTGCCTACATTATTTGGGGCGTATTACCGCTTTATTGGAAAATGGCTGGAGGCGTTCCAGCAAGCGAGATTCTGGCTTACCGCATTATTTGGTCATTTGTATTTATGGTCTTGATTATCGCGATGATGGGCAAATCAAAAGTTGTCTGGGCAGAAATTATCTCGATTATCAAACGGCCCAAATTGATACTAGCCATTTCCGTCGCGTCTGTTTTAATCACGGCAAACTGGTTCATTTTTATTTTTACGGTGAATGATGGGCATGTGATTAGCGCAAGTCTCGGTTATTATATTAATCCATTAGTGAACGTTCTGCTTGCAACTGTTTTCTTGAAGGAAAAACTCAGCCGCGGCGAGGTTTTAGCAGTGCTTTCAGCCGCAGTCGGTGTGCTTATTTTAGCGATCCACCAAGGCGTTTTCCCTTGGGCCGCTATTTCGATGGCCGTCACATTTGGCTTATACGGCTTGATTAAAAAGCTAGTTCCTGTCAGCGCTTGGGGCGGACTAACCATCGAGACAATGATTATGACGCCATTCGCACTTCTATTTTTAGTATTTTTCGCGCAAGATGCGTTTATGCGGTTTGGTTTGGACACCAATCTCGTACTCTTTGGCGCCGGCGTTGTAACTGCAATCCCGCTTCTACTATTCGCCACGAGTGCGAGACGAATTTCTTACGTGATGCTCGGTTTCATCCAATATGTTGGGCCAACGTTAATGCTCATTCTAGGCGTATTTGTTTTCCATGAAGCTTTCGATGGCATACAGCTTATTGCCTTCCTATTCATTTGGGCGGCACTACTCATTTTCACCGTCTCCCACCTGATAATCGCATCCAAATTAAAAAAAGCAACAATCTCTTAAAATAAGACGAGGCAACGGTTTCTACACGATTCCTTGTCTCTTTTTTATGTTATATAAACTTTCTACTTTACATTTAACGCTAGAATCGATATACTAAAATCAATCGTTGTAACATCAATAGTTACAACTAAATATAAGGAGGTCATTTATTATGAAAATTGGTATCATTGGAGCAACTGGACGTACAGGATCAAGAGTGTTAACAGAAGCAAAAAATCGGGGGGCATGAGGTCACAGCCATTGTTCGCAATCCGAGCAGACTAACCGATACATCTGTCGCAATTATTGAAAAAGATATTTTTAGCGTAACAAAAGAAGACGTTGCTGGTTTCGATGTGTTAGTGGATGCTTTTAGCGCGCCTATTGAAGAATCTGATAATCATTGGAAATCGATCGATCACTTGATTACAGAATTAAATGGAACCTCGAAGCCGCGTTTGATCGTTGTCGGCGGTGCAGCGAGCTCGCTAGTTGATGACAAAGGGACACGCGTTCTCGATACACCATCTTTTAAAGAAGCGCCTTATTACGCTACAGGAGCCGCACAATCGATTCAATTAGACCATCTGAAAAGCGATGCTACCTTTGACTGGACATTCATTAGCCCAGCTGGATTATTCGAGCCAGGCGAACGCACAGGTACTTACACAACAGGAACCGATGAACTGATCGTTGATGCCAACGGAAATAGCTACATCAGTATGGAAGACTATGCGATGGCACTCCTTGACGAAGCAGAAAAAGGCAAACATATCCGCGCTCGTTTCACGGTTGGTCAACGCTAAAAATAGCAAAAAAATGCGAACCCGTTTAACTATTGGGCTCGCATTTTTAGTTTATTGAACAGTACCTGTAAAGAATGCCAAGTATAGATTTTGTGCAAAGGCTTCGGCGTCTTTGATTTTCCATTGATCTTTATTGGACTCTAAGTTCATTTTTACTTTGACAGCTTTCTCAGAAACTTTTGCTTTGGAAATGGTTTCTTGGTATACTTCAAGCATTGCTGTTGCAGCTTTCTTTGCGTCTTTTTCGATTGTTGGATCTGCTTTTACTTTCGCTTGTAGTGCCGTTGTCATTTCTGCTTGTACTCCCGTCATGTCAAGCCCGTTTACAGAGATTTCTACAGTTGGTTTATCTTTATCATCGTTTGTTACCTTTGTTGTGTATTTAGTGACGTCTTTCACACGTTTTGCGAAGGTGTCGTATAATTTGTCGACCTCATCATCGATACTACCATCTGTAATGTTTAAGCTAGTTGTGAAGCCCTTTTTAAAGCCTGTTTTGATTTCTTTTTCAAGGTTTTTTGCATCTTCACCAAAAGTGTCTTCGAATTTATCTGTGTCCTTATTGAAGATGATTGTGTTAACCGCGATATCTGCTGCTTCTTTTGGTTCTACTGCCTTACTTCCACATGCAGCTAGGGTAATCGCAGCTGTTAAAACAACGACAAACATTAAAGCTAACTTTTTCTTCATGTGATACACTCCTTTTTCCCAACCTTATTTTCATACTCTTCCTATTCTAAAGGATTCCAAACAGATTACAAGTATTTAGACGGGAATACATCAAATAATAGTTTAATGTTATACACTATCTCAACATAATCACTACAAAATTATTTTATTGCGCTGTTCCAGTAAAGAACGCTCGGTACAAATTGTTTGCATTGGACAATACCCTCACAAAGTATACATAAACATGCCATAACCCTTTACGTTTAGTTCTCCTTCTTTGGAATGCTCGGAATAAATTTGGACGTTCGCTTGGCATAAGCCTGAAAATCGGGGCGGTCCTTATACTTCTTCTCGAGTAATGGCACGCCGGATACGAATAACAGTAGCAACGTAATAATAACGGGACCAATAATGCCCCAAAGACTTGCTGCCCCAGTGAAGCTTACTAGAAAAATGCCCCACCAACTAAGCGCCTCGCCAAAATAATTCGGATGGCGCGTATATTTCCAAAGTCCCGTCATGATGAGTTTGCCTTTGTTTTCTGGGTTCTTTTTGAAACGGCGCAGTTGTTCGTCTCCAACGACTTCGAAAAAGAATCCGATAATCCAAACGGCCATTCCCGCGTAATTCCACCAAGCCAGTGCATTTGCAGAGGTTGTATTCACAAGCAAGATTGGCAAGCTAATAATATAAAGCAGTACGCCTTGCAAAATAAAGACGTTCAAATACGCTTTTAGTTTAGCAAAATGAGTCCCCCAACGCTTACGCATATTCACATAGCGATAGTCCTCCGGTTTCCCAATATTTCGATTCGCTAAGTGTAGAAACAAGCGCATGCCCCAAATAAAAACGAAGATGGTTACAATCAAACCTTGCGCCGTCATCTCGCCACCGAAAAAATACGTATATAGCGCAACGATAACAAATCCCGGTCCCCACGCTAAATCTACAATCGAATTATTTTTTAATTTTTGCGCCCATAGGAACAAAATTGTAAAGTAAATCCATAATACTAAGCCTGCTATCCAATATATCATCTTATATTTCCTCCCCCTCATCTAATTGCATCCGAATCGCAATCGCCACACAGCCTACCCCAGCACTCATCGCAATAATGGATGAAATCTCCATCACATAGGCAGCCGACTTCCCAACAATCTTCGTAAACAATGCCTCATATTCCGCCGCTCGTTCCGGCGTGTGTGCATGGACAATCGCATATTCCGCGACCTGACCTTGTGCGAGCATCTTCTTCACGCGTGCTGCAATTTTCTTCGTGCTTCTCTGCAAACTAAAAGCAATATCGCTCACCGTTCCAGCCCCCGTATCTGATAGTGAAACAACTGGTTTCAAGCGCAACGTATTCCCAATCGCGCCGCCCTTTTCACCGAGACGCCCCGACCGAATCATCGCATCCAAGTTTGGCACGCTGACAAATATCTTCGTTTGCGAAATACGCTGCATCACGAACGACTGTACTTCCGCGAACGTTTTTCCGAGCGCAATTTGTTCCGCAGCAGCCTTCACGAGCAATCCTTGCGCACCCGAATTTTGCCGCGTGTCCAACACTACAATATCACCCGACACACTCGCCGCCGCTTTTTTCACCGTTTCATACGTACCGCTAAGTTTGCCAGATACCGTCAAAACAAGCACGTGCTCATAATGATTCGCCAAAAACGACAACTGATTCGCGACCGCTTTCACACTCGGCTGAGATGATGTCGGATACGCGTCGCTATCCTCTAGACGCTCAAACAGCGTGCCCGTATCCATCGTGATTTTATCCAAATAATCATTCCCAGCAAGCGCGATGTGTAGCGGAATGACTTGAATCTGATATTCCTCCATCACGCTCTGCGGCAAATCCGCCACCGAATCCGTCACTAGTGCAATCCGATATTTCCGATGATGAATCACGTCGAATTGATTCTGCATATCATCCACTTTCTGCTGTATCATCACGCCATAATCAGCCAAATAAGCACAAACCTCGCGCGGCTCATCCGTATGAATATGTACCCGAATTTTTGTATCCGTCCCCGCGACAATCAGAGAATCGCCAAACGACAACAATCCCGACCGAATCTCATCCGCGTCCAGCCCTTCTCCCTGCAGCAAAACCTCCGTACAATAACGAAACACAGGCGCCTGATCCAAAACTTCCTCATCCACCAATCGCGGCAAGCTCTGCACCTCCGCCACATACGTCTCGTCATTAATCACCGATGTAAATCCTTCAATAAACGTGAAAAATCCCTTTGCACCAGCATCCACAACCCCATTATCCCGCAAAACTCGCAACATATTCGGCGTACTTTCCAAAGCCATTTTAGCCTGTTTCAACGCATTTACCAACACCTCTTGAAAAGTGGCGCCATGATCCTTCGCCTGCGCAATCGCTTCCGACCACGCCCGAATCACCGTAATCATCGTACCTTCCACCGGATTTCCCATCGCATTATACGCATAATCAGCACCACCCGAGACACTGCGCGCAAAACAGCCAAGCGAAACACGTTTATCATCCGATAAATGAAAATGCATACCATTCACATATTGCGCAAAAATAATCCCTGAGTTCCCGCGAGCACCAAATAAAGCCGCCTCTGAAATCGTATACAGCGTCTCTTTTGCCGATTCAGCGATTTTCGACTCTTCCACAATCGATAACATCGTCGACGCGAGATTACTTCCCGTATCACCGTCCGCCACAGGAAAAACATTGATCGCATTCAGTCCATCCTTCGCATCAATAACCGCCCTAGCACCACCTAAAAAGGCATGATACAACTTTTTACTATCTAAAAAATCCGTCATCGTTCCCGTCCCCACTTTCATGAAATCTGCCATACTTTCGCCAACCAAAATACAATACCAGACGTTGCTGCTGTAATAAACGCGCCCCAGCCTAAATCAATCACCGTGACAAGTACCGGCCAATCTTTTAGCGTCGCCAAGTTCGTTAAATCGTATGTCGCATAACAAAGCAGTCCTAAAAACGCTCCTGCAAAAATCGCAAACTGGAGACTGTCTTTTGCAAGCGCTGGCTCAATAACAAAAAAGACCATCCCACCAACAAACAAAAGATAAAACAAAACCGCCGCGCCAAATCGCATATTCGTTGCCATCAAATCGCCCAAATAATGCTTGTACAAATTCTTGGCAATAAGCCCTAGCCACACAGCGTCAATTACTAAAAAGACAACAAAGGCGATTCCCGCAAGTTTCGCGAAATATATCATCGTGAATCCCCCTTTCCTACTTTCCTTTACCCGTTCTAAGTTCAAATTATAGCAATGAAATAGTCAATTTAGCTATTTTCTTGTTTGTGAATTATTTTACAAAAAAACAGGTTCCCCGAATGATCGAAAAACCTGCGTTTATTCTTATGATTCCGTTTGTACTTTTTCAGATTCAGCGGAAGCCTTGACTTTGCCCGCGATGTGCCCAACAGGGTCTGCTTCACGCGCTCGTTTTACTGTACTGCCAAGTTTTTCAATCGGTGCAGAATCCCGCACGCGTTTCGCTGTATCGACAATCTTTTCTTTCGGATGGAAGCCTTCTTTTTTAACGATGACTTCTGACTCAGGCATTACCATGGTTTCGAGCTGTTTCTTCGCGATAGAGAGCATTAATTTTATCCGGTTTAGTTGGTTGACCGAACTCGAACCCGCGTCGTAATCTATCGACATGATATTCGCCATAGGATACATTTTTTTCAAACCTTTTATCATACCACGGCCTGTGATATGGTTTGGCAAACACGCAAATGGTTGCAAACACGCGATATTTGGAACATCACTATCTAGCAACTCTATCATTTCGCCCGTCAGGAACCAGCCTTCTCCCATCTTGTTTCCAAGCGATAACAACCGACTGGCCTTTTCCGCGATGACCTCAATATTTTCAGGTGCCTCAAATCGCTTACTAGCGCGCAAAGCATCCGACATCGGCTTCCGATATTTATTGATTACTGGAATCGCCAAACTATGCTTCGCGAACGATTTCACCTTCGACATTCCAAACATATTCGCCGCAAAATGACTGTCGTAGCAACAATACAGCAAGAAATCGACAAAATCAGGAACGACCGCTTCCCCGCCTTCTTCTTCAATCACCCCAACGATATCATTATTCGCGCCAGGATGAAACTTCACTAAAATCTCGCCGACAACGCCAACTTTTGGCTTAACCTCCTCTTTCAACGGCAAACTATCAAAAGCCATCACCATTTAATTGCAAAGTAAAAGCAAAAACTAGAGATCTGCTCGAAAAGCCATCTCTAGTTCTCATCATTTCCTATTAAAATAGTTGAATACGACGAACGCTCTCCTCTATTGCTGCATTTAGAATCTCATCTTTGCGCGTAGGATCATAATCTACTCCTTCGACAAACACACTTGGCAATGTTTCTACGCCCACGAAGTTCAAAATCGTATTAATGTAAGGCTCACCGTGTGTTTCAAGATCGGAGTCACCTGTCGAATAAACGCCACCACTTCCGTGAATTTGTAGCGCCTTCTTACCTTTTAACAAGCCTTCTGGACCAGACTGTGTATAGCGGAATGTTTTCCCAGCGACAACCACCGTATCAAAATAAGCTTTTAACATTGGCGGGATACCAAGGTTCCAAAGTGGAGAAACGATCACATAACGGTCCGCATCCATAAACTGCTGAGTCAACGCGTCAAATGCCGTTAATTTCTCCTGCATCGCCGGCTCTAAATCCGTAAATGCTTTTCCTGCGCGTAATTCATTGCCCGCCGTCAAAAAAGCACCATCAATCAGCGGAATCTCGTGATCATAAACATCGATGCGCTCGATAACATCATCCGGATTTTCCTGTTGATACTTTTCTAAAAAGGCACTTGCTACGACCATGCTACGAGATACATCATCCGGAAGCGGCGATGCTTTAATAAATAGTAATTTTGTCAAAGAAATTCATCTCCATTTACATTATAATCATTGCTTTCTCATTTTATCCTAATTTCGCTACATGCGTCAATGTACGAAACCCAACAGCAGTTGACAAATAAGCAAACCATGCTAAAATGAATACAGAAATTCAGTAGTGTATCAGACATTTTAATACACTACTCATTTTCCAGTAAAGGAATGAATCGGAGGATGCGTAATGAAACGTATTGAGCGGATTTATCACTATATCCAGCAACAGGATCACGATGATATCAAACAGCAATTAGAACAAAATCAAGGTATCACCGCAACAGAAATATCAGATGCCCTCGGAATTTTACGAAATAATGTCAGCATGGAACTAAATGAGCTACACCGCCAAGGAAAAATCATCAAGATTAGCGGCCGGCCTGTACTTTATTTCGACCGCAAAGCCCTAGAAGCACGGATCGAACGCTTGCTTTCACCAGATGAACTCGAATTCGAAAACTGCCAATCCTTACTAAAACAACTAAATTATAATACTGTCATGAGAAGCCCATTCGATGATCTAATCGGCTCGGAAGCAAGTTTACGCACACAAGTGGAACAAGCAAAAGCCGCGGTTCTCTATCCCCCGAATGGTTTGCATACCTTAATTGTTGGCCAAACAGGCGTCGGGAAAACACTTTTTGCAAATTTGATGTATCGCTATTCGCAACATGCCGAGCGCTTATCCAGCCAGTCTCCTTTTATTATTTTTAATTGCGCCGATTATTACAATAACCCACAACTGCTCATGTCTCATATTTTTGGTCATACAAAAGGGGCTTTTACCGGAGCAGATAACGAAAAAGAAGGACTCGTTGAAAAAGCGGACGGTGGCATTTTATTCTTAGATGAAATTCACCGCCTACCACCAGAAGGTCAAGAAATGATTTTTTACTTGATGGATAGTGGTACTTTTAACAAGCTCGGCGAAACTGATCGTCGTCGCAAATCCAACGTACTTATTATCGGGGCAACGACGGAAGACCCTGAATCGTCCTTGCTACGCACTTTTGTCCGCCGTATTCCCATTGTCATTTCGCTACCAAGCTTAGAAGAACGAACACCGAAAGAACGCGTAGACCTTTTGAAAAACCTGCTTTCCAATGAAGCGCACCGCATTAGTAAACCACTGCGGATTGAGGATGAAGCTGCTAAAGCACTGATCGGGAACACGACGTTTGGTAATATCGGACAGTTAAAATCTAATATTCAGCTTGTCTGTGCCCAAGGTTTTTTAAATAGTTTTGATCGAAACGAAGAAATTCTGATTGACTTTAAAACGTTGCCCATCAACATAAAAGACGGTTTTTTCCATTTTAGTGGTCGTCGTAAGGAGTTGCAAGAAATTTCGAAATACCTCGATCCCTACACGGTAATCATGCCAGAGCGTGGCAAGCAACTCATTAATTCCGATGAGTACGAGCCTAATTTCAACCTTTATAAAATCATCGAGGATAAGGCGTCCATTCTGATGGATCAAGGCGTTGAAGATGAAGATATCAAGAAATTTATCACGATGGATATCGACGTACACCTTAATAGTTTTTACAATAAATTCAAAAATACAATTCACGATCGCGATAACATTCTTAAAATTGTTAACGAAGAGATTTTGAATTTCACCGAGGATATCCAAGTCAAGATTGAACAACAACTCGGCAAAAAATTAAACGAACGTTTCCTGCTCGCGTTTAGCCTACACCTCACGTCATTTCTCAAACGGGCACGCAGCAACAAACCGTTAAAATACACCAATATCGAAAACGTCGTCAATGATAAACCCGAAAGTTACGCCATTGCGCGCGAACTAAAAAAGGAAGTCGAAGCAGAATTCCACATTCGCGTGCCTAATATGGAAGTTCTCTATTTGACGCTACTCATCAGTTCTTTATTGAAAGACCAAGAAGAAAATCGTGTCGCAGTCCTTGTCGCCACACACGGAAACAGCACGGCAACAAGCATCGTCAACGTTGCAAAGAAACTCCTCGGTGAAGGGCTCGTTGATAGCATCGATATGCCACTCGATCTTAGCCCAAAAGTCGTTCTCGACAAAATCACTCAGCGTGCTCGCGAACTCGATATGGGACGCGGCGTCTTGCTTCTCGTTGATATGGGCTCCCTCACAAGTTTTGGCTCAGTCATCACAGAACGCACCGGCATTCCCGTTCGCACGCTCGATATGGTTTCCACAGCGACCGTTATTGAGGCCGTTCGCAAATCGAATATTCTCGACATGGATTTAGACAGCATCTATGATTCACTGAAAGATTTTCGCGGCTATGGCGGCTATGATTCCGAAGCCCCTATCGTACAAAATGATAAACCACACGCCATCGTCACGATTTGCGCAACTGGTGAAGGCACGGCTGAAAAACTACAATCCTTCATCGAGAACATCTTAGAAAACATCACTACCGACCACATCAAAGTTATTCCTATCGGCATCCTAGAAGCCACTCAAAAAATCGATCAACTGCAAGAAGAGAATGACATCCTACTCATTATCGGCATCCATGATCCAAAAGTTCAGATCCCATTCATGCCCATTGAGCGTCTTTTTGCCAAAGAAGGAGAAGACCAAATCGTTCAAGTGGTAAAGAAACGCGATATTTTTATCAAAAAAAGCGAAACCAGCTGGATTGCCCGTGAAGTTATTGAGGATAGTTTGAGTGAATTCCTAACGTACCTTAATCCGAAAAAAATCGTGCCTCTCCTTCTAAAATTTGCTAGTACACTAGAGGCAGAGCTTCAATACACCATGGAAAACACACTAAAGATCAACTTGCTCATTCATGTCGGTTGCGCGATGGAACGCATGGTTTTAAAAGATAGTCTCACTTATCACGATAGGAGCGAGGCTATGATTGACACGCGCATTTTCCAAGCGATAAAAAGCGCGAACCACGATTGCTTCCAACCGATGAAGCTATCACTGACAAACGATGAACAGTGCTACATTTACGATATCATCACAAAGACACACCAGACAATTTCATAAAAAAAAGGAACGACTGCACAGGAATTTCTAACTTTGAATTTTTTTGCAGCGTTCTTTTTTTGCGTAATTTTTGTTTTTTAAAATAACTTATTAGGGTAATGAACATTGTATGTACGGATTGATAGTCTATTGCGTAGCAGTGTATTATGCCACGTTTTTATTGTATCAATTTACCAACATATATTTCGCAGGATAAGGAGCCTCTTGAAGAAGCAAATGTTAAAAGAAAGCATACATATGGGCACGCTTCTTGGATTGCAAGGGTAGAAAAATCCTGTTCATAGAGAAAAAGGAGGAGTTATTATGCCAGTGGGTATCATTATTGGAACACATGGTGAAGCGGCGCGCGAATTGCTTAAATCGACAGAAATGATCATCGGCAAGCAAGAAAACGTCGAATTCATTACGTTTGTTCCAGGTGAAAACACAGATACATTGATTCAAAAATTCAATGAAAAATTGGATGCTATCGATGATTCTGAGGGAGTTCTTTTCATGGTTGATTTGTTCGGCGGAAGCCCATACAACGCAGCCAGCCAAATTGCTCTGCCGAAAGAAAAGATGGATGTCATAACAGGTACCAACATTCCGATGTTGCTTGAAACCCTGTCGATGCGTGCAGTAAGCAGTTTTGAGGATCTATTAAACACTGCGCTAACTGCTGGAAGAGATGGCGTTAAGTCACTAAAACAATCACTTAAAAACGTTGAGGAGGATGATTTATAATGGAAATCCGTTTAGCAAGAATTGATGACCGTCTTATCCATGGTCAAGTAGCCACAGTTTGGACAAAGGAAACGCAGGTAGAGCGCATTATTGTGTGTAATGATGATGTCGCTAAAGATGAAATCCGTAGCACACTTCTAAAACAAGTAGCCCCTCCCGGCGTTGTCTCAAACGTAGTAGATGTTGAAAAAGGAATTCGTGCCTATAATAATCCTAAATATGCAACAACACCCGTCATGCTTCTTTTCACAAATCCAACAGATGTCCTTCGTTTTGTAGAAGCCGGCGTTCCAATTACAACCGTAAACATCGGTGGTATGGCGTATCGTGATGGCAGAACACAGATTACAAATGCTGTTTCTGTAGGGCCAGAAGACATCGAAGCTTTTCGTAAATTAAACGAAAAAGGAATTGAGCTTGAAATCCGTAAAGTGGCTGCTGACAGCAAAGTTATGATGATTCCATTACTAGATAAAGAAGGTATGTAAGTTTCGTTGTAACTGATAGGGATATACTTTGAAGTCACATACGTATCGCGTGCTTTTGACATTATCAATTTATTTTAATGAAAGAAAATTGGGAGGGAATTTTATATGGATGCATTACAAATAGTTCTCGTCTTCCTCGTAGCTTGTATTTGTGGTATGGGTAGTATTCTGGATGAGTGGCAAACACATCGTCCGTTGATTGCTTGTACGCTTACAGGTCTCGTGCTTGGGGATATGACAACCGGTATTATTATTGGGGGGTCTTTGGAAATGATCGCGCTTGGCTGGATGAACATTGGAGCAGCAGTTGCACCAGATACAGCTTTGGCATCATTAATTTCTACTATCTTAGTTATTTCAGGAGGACAAGACATCAGCGTTGGTATCTCACTTGCGATTCCACTAGCCGCTGCGGGTCAAGTCTTAACGATTCTCGTTCGTACCATTACAGTAGGTTTCCAACACTCCGCTGATAAAATGGCGGAAGCAGGGAATCTAAGGGGCATCGACCTCCTGCACGTCACGGCACTGCTTCTCCAGGCGATGCGGATTGCCATTCCGGTCTTAATCGTTGCCTTATCGATGGGTACTAGCGTTGTCACAGATATGCTAAACGCTATTCCTGATTGGCTCGTTAACGGCCTAAACGTTTCTGGTGGCTTTATCGTTGTTGTCGGGTATGCGATGGTTATTAACATGATGCAAGCGAAATACTTAATGCCGTTCTTCTTCCTCGGCTTCGTAGTCGCGGCCTTCACTACGTTCAACTTAGTAGCACTTGGTGTTCTTGGACTCGTAGCAGCCATTGTCTACATCCAACTAAGCCCTAAATATTATTTAAAAGAAGCACTTGCCCAATATGGAGCAGCAGGTGGCGGTGGGTCGAAACCAGCGAACGATCTGGATGACGACCTAGACGACTAAAAAAGGGAGGTAACCAAATTATGAGTAACGAAACAGCAAAAGTAACTGTTGGCGAGAAAAAGCTGACAAAAGGCGACTTAATGTCCGTATTTATTCGTTCCAACCTATTCCAAGGTTCATGGAACTTTGAACGTATGCAAGCTTTGGGATTCTGTTTTACCGTTGTCCCGATCATCAATCGCTTATATGAAGGCGAAGAACGTACTGAAGCAATCAAACGCCATCTCGAGTTTTTCAATACACATCCTTATATGGGAGCTCCAATTTTAGGAGTAACCGCTGCGATGGAGGAACAAAAATCGAATGGTGCACCAATCGACCAAGCTGCCATCAATGGTATTAAAGTAGGTCTGATGGGGCCGCTTGCCGGTGTTGGGGATCCAATTTTCTGGGGAACTATCCGTCCCGTATTTGCCGCGCTTGGTGCATCTTTCGCATCGACCGGTAGTATCTTTGGACCGCTTCTATTCTTTGTACTCTTTAACGCCGTTCGTCTTGGCTTCCGTTATTGGGGCGTATTCTACGGCTACCGTAAAGGGACCGACGTGGTTTCCGATATGGCCGGTGGAGTTATTCAGAAACTGACAGAAGGTGCCTCCATTCTTGGACTGTTCGTCATGGGTGGACTGGTTAATAAATGGACCAACATCGATATTCCTGTCGTTGTTTCGAAAACGACCAACCAAGAAGGTAAAACAACAACGACTACTGTGCAAGATATTTTGGATAGCTTGATGCCTGGTATCCTTGCATTGGGACTAACATTCGCTTGTATGTGGCTACTGAAGAAAAAAATCAACGCGCTTTGGATTATTTTCATGTTATTTGCACTTGGTATTGTAGGCTATGTATTAGGCATCTTCGCAGTTCCTGGTTCGTGATTTGAGAAGAATTATTTTATAACAATTAAAAACCGGATTCTCCACTTTTCAATAGTGAGGAATCCGGTTTTGTTAGTTGAAAACCATGTATAAAATGACGGTTTGTTCTCTTTCTTTTAGGAATTCTTTTGAGAAAGGGTCATTGCTGTCTCCCGCTTCGTATTTTTTATTAAACTCCCACAATTGTAATATATATTTTTCCCCCATTTTAATTTTTCCGTCCTCAAATGGTTGCGTTCTCGCGGAATCTCCATTCTCTTTTCCAAAAATACCTTTTGGAATAACGAACGTATTTTGAGCATATGATTCTTGGACATTTCTCATAATTACGCGAATTTCACTTGGTGCAAACATATCAGACCCAGGAATTCCCCAAACAAAACGACTGTTCATCTGTGCCGCTTTTTCGCCTGCTTGAGCTGTTACCCGCTCATGACGCACACGTGTGTCCCGCTTATACACATCAAAATAAACATCCATCGTTTTGGCTTTCACATTATAATCTACTTCGCCGCTTGCAGCTAAAAGCATCGATAATTCATCTGAACTCGGTTGCGAACGCACATTTTTAATCTCTCCATCTGGAACACCTGTTACCTTATCCCCCTGAAACGGCCAGTAGTTCATATGGCTCAAGTACATCAAAGTTCCACCAATCGTGATAATCAGTATACCTACTACTATTACTATTTTTTTCATGCTGGTCTCCTTTTTAAGCTCGTTAAAGTCTTCCTTAGACAGCCTTTTCACAAATAGAACGACTTAAATTCTAATTATAGTATGTAATGAAATATTGCACAAGGATATTTTGGATATTCTCGTACAATTTTTGCAACCTTACGCTAGGTACAGTATGGTTTTAGTTCCTTTTTTAAGTGGATAATGTTACAATGAATGGAGAATTTAATGAATGCAGGTGTAAATAATGAGCATGGATGCAACAAATATTTTCCTAATTATCATGATTGTCGGCGCGTTTTTATTTTCCGTTTATGATGGCGTTATTCTTCATTTTTGGAAA
This sequence comes from Listeria grandensis FSL F6-0971, assembly GCF_000525835.1. Taxonomy (GTDB): domain Bacteria; phylum Bacillota; class Bacilli; order Lactobacillales; family Listeriaceae; genus Listeria_A; species Listeria_A grandensis. Next base: position 23,574 of record NZ_AODD01000007.1, on the reverse strand, counting down.
GGGAAAACCGTTCTTAGTGTCCCGCTTCGTTCGCGAGGGAAGTGGGATGGATACATATTCGTCGGTTTGATTGCGATGCTGTTTATCTCCAACGCGTTCTTGCGTCACGGCCCTATTTCTACATCCGTGTTGCTAGCCATTCTCGGCGTGCTTTTCTTCTACATTTGTTTTATTAGAAAAGGTAGAGTCATCTTCAAGGAGCACGGTTTCTTCTATGCTCTCCTCTTCTTTGAATATAAAAAGATGGAGCGTATCAACCTGTCTGAGGATGGCGTGCTAGTTATCGAAACTGGACGCCAGCGCCTTCTGCTATTCGTCAGAAACGAAGATGATTTAGAACAAATGCTAAAAGTCTTTACGGAAAAAAGTTAAAAAGATCGCAATTGGGCATGCAGCTCAATTGCGATCTTTTTAAATGCCCACTTTGCTTAAATGTATCTTTTCTACTTCAAACTCAATAAATTTTCCGTGCATTGCTTCGATTTGCTCATCGTATTTTGTATTAAAGCAGATAATACTGTCTTCCAAGCGCAAAACAGCAAAGCCATCCTCTTCGTAGTCTTCTAATTGCCCAACGATGTGAACAGCCTCCTCTTCTTCTACCTTCTCCAAAATACAATGCTTCTCGTCGCTAAGAGCGAGTCGTGCCGCCGTCAAATGCTCTGGTATTTCAATTTCTACAGTATATTTGCGATTCGACTCCGGCTCGTCATCATTCCAAATTCCTTCACACGTGCCGAAATCACTTTCAAATCTAACCTGCCCGGTCGCAAGCTTTTTCTGAACCTTAATTTCCACTAAAAAATTCCTCCTGAAGTTTTTTCGCTTTTTGTATATTATAGCATGAAATTGTCAAATCGCATCTATTTTATTACTGCATAACGCTATAAATTTCCTTAACTAATGCCCCACTATCTTTCTCCATCCGAATATTGGAGAAAACAATGACTGCATCGCGACGATCTTTTGAAAAGCTGTTGATCGTTTCATAGTTGTATAATACACCGCGGGAAATATAAAAATTAGGTCGTGTATAAAAGCCATAACCATAGTTCCCAGCACCAGCGTGAAGCATACTACGCATGCTTGCCTGATTCACCAGTTTACCACTCGTCAAAGCTTTATCAAATAGATAAATATCTTTTGGTGGCATATACATGTTTCCCGCACCGAACAACTGTGATGTATCCTGAACAAAACTCGTTTTCATCAGCATGCCATCCTTCACTTTATAACTAACCGATTCATTTGGATGTGTGAAAAATGAATCACCAATCGCTGTAGATTTCATACCAGCAGGCGCAAAGACATACTGTGCTAAATAACTGGCTAATGATTTATGCGTTAATACCTCTACTAAACGCCCCATCACCGCATAGTTGTCATCTTGATAGTCCCACGTTCCCGGTGACCGTTTAATCCCAGCTGCTTCTACCTCCTCTAAAACTTGTTGCGATGTTATTTTTTGATTACCTTTTTTTCTACCTTCCACACCAGATGTATGTCCCAAGAAATTCTTAATTTTGATACTTTCTCCATTTGGAAATGTTGGGAAATACTTAGCAATTGGGTCCTCCACGCTTAGCATCCCTTTTTCTTGAAGTTGCATGATTGCAGTGGCTACGACAGCTTTTTCCATCGAGCCTATAAAAAATAAGCTTTGGCTCGTATTAGCTTCCCCAGTTGTCTTATTCGCCAGACCATAGCCTTGATTAATAATCACTTTGTTATCTTTGACGACATAAGCCGCCCCATTAAACTGGTGCTTCTTTAAGACGAGATCCACTTTTGTTTTCAGTGACGCATTCGGATCAATCACAATATTCGCCTTAACTGTTGCCGTAGATTCATCATTCATACTCATTTCGTTTGCTGTTACTTTAGAATGTGCCTGTACGAATAAATAAGCACTTCCTACTCCCCCAAATAAAAAGCAAGCCATGACTGCTAAAAGTACTCCCAGACGCCGTTTCTTACGTTTCACGCGCGCCTTCTCTGCTCTGCTCACATGCATTTTTATTTCCTCCTTGATATAAATAAGTACGACATAATTGTAACACTTTGTAATATAATTGTAAAATAATTTTTGCGCTTTATTTTTATTTACACTTGTTTTTTCAAAGAATTCCACGTATGCTTAAGATTAAATTCAAGATAAAGGAGTTCGAAAAAGCATGACACTATTAGCATTTGATATGGGTGGAACTGCGGTCAAGTATGCTCTCGTAGCACAAGATGGAACGATTATGGACAAAGGGAAGTTCAAAACACCAGACACATTAGAAGGCTTGATCAACACGCTAGAAGCAACAAAAAATACATATAGCACGCATTCCTTGGATGGTGTTGCCTTTAGTTGCCCTGGTGCAGTCAATAATGAAAGCGGTATTATCGGTGGAGCTAGCGCGATTCCTTACATTCACCATTTCCCGTTCAAACAATTACTCGAAGAAAAGCTAGCTCTCCCAATTACACTTGAAAATGATGCGAACTGCGCTGCTCTCGCCGAAACTTGGCTTGGTGTAGCAAAAAATGTACACGATATTCTTTTTATCATTGTTGGTTCAGGCATTGGTGGCGCTGTCATTAAAGATAGAAAAATTCATGCAGGCGCTCACCTTCATGGGGGTGAATTTGGTTATATGATTATGAATGATAAATTAGAAAACCTCAGTGATACCGGCACCGTAGTTAATGCCTCCGCACGAATCGCTAAGCGTAAAGGTCTTTCATCGCTAAACGGTGTAGAAGCTTTCCAATTGAAAGAAGCTGGTGACCAGATAGCCATAGATGAAATTGAAGCGATGTACCGCAATCTCGCTAAGGGGATTTTCAATTTGCAGTATGTATACGACCCTGAATTAATTGTAATTGGGGGCGGCGTGAGCGAACGTGCGGATTTCCTGCCATCCATCCAAGCCGAACTAGATACCCTGTTAGCAAAAATCACCATCGCAAAAGTTGCTCCCACCATCGTTTCCTGCGCCTTTGGAAATGATGCTAATCTCATCGGTGCCGTCGCCAAATTCAACCAAATCCATCACTAACAAAAAGAAAAAGACTATGAGTTGTGCCGCTACCCATAGTCTTATCCTTATTTATCTTTCATTAATTTACTGCGCTCCCCGCGTTTTGTAAGCACTTGTTCCATCGCTTCCAACCACTTTTTCTGCTTATTAACAACGAATTGGAATTTATGCCCCTCTTTTGTCTCGATTTCCAACAAATTCGATAACATATCTCGACCTAAAATCTTCGTCATTACACCTTCTATTCGCACCACATCCGTAAAGGGTATTGTCACTTCCTCCACAAAATAATCATTTGGTTTATGAATTAGATACTCCTCCGTGATAAATAGTTTCCCCGGAACTGGCTTGAAGCCATTTTTTAAATTAGCAAGTCCTTTATAAACAACATCCACCGTTTCACCCATTAATTATTTCCCTCCATTATTTAAAATAACAGCATTTAACACCACTATCTATCCTACATTTTCATGATTTGTCTCGCTACATAACCTCTTCACACCAGTTCACAATTTGGTGACATTTAAAAATTTTATTTCGACAAACAGCTTGGCTTACGACTTCAGGCAGGTTAAAATATAACTAACAGCAATGTAGTACATAACTTGGAGGGAGTTAATCATTTTGCGCGCAATCATTTATATTGGCAATGGCACCCAGCTGGCTGAGGGCAATGCGGAATTTTGTACATTTATTAACACCATTAAAAAGAAACGGCCAGAGATAATCCAAGAATTAGGTTTTCTAAAGATGAGCTATCCAACAATCGAAATCGCCTGTGAGAAAGCGATAGCCGCTGGTGCTGATGAACTCATCGTGGTTCCCGTTTTTCTATTTTCGTCAAGCGACATTAAATATGAAATCCCTGACATTTTGAATTCCTTGACGACAAAGTATTCTAATATTACTATAAAAATGACAAAAACATTTGGTTTTGACCCAGAAATCATCGCTCTTGCTAAAGAAAAAATTCTAGATACGAGTATTAATTTTACCAACTCAGAAGCAGTATTACTTGTCGGGCTTGGCAATGAACGCGATGATGAACCCGCGACACGACTGTATAGTGTAGCACAGCTTTTGGAGTCCCAACTTCATTTACCTGTCTTCCATAGCGAAATTAAAGGCGAGCCAAGCTATCCCGCGAAACTTGAAGTGCTCAGTACACGATACCAAAAAATCTACATCCTGCCTTATTTCCTTTTTACAGGAACACATGTTGTCGCTATCGATCAAGAACGGCTACATCTCCAAAAAGCAAATCCCGATTGTGAGATCGTTATTTGTGAGTCATTCCATTATCACCCACTACTTGAGCAAGCCATTTTGCATAAAATCAGTGAACTAGTGAGTTAAGCATAAAAAAGCATGGTACGCCAATTGTTGCGGAGTACCCATGCTTTTCTTATGGCCCTTATTCCGGCACTAATACATCTAGATGCTCCCGCAAAACTTCGATTTTAATAGGAAATGCATCTCCCGGATCCCCGTCCACATTTACTTTAACATCCGCCTGGTCACAATCGATTTCTAAACGTGTCGTCGAGAAATACATCACGCCGTCTGCTTTTTTTAGTGTTCCAAGTGCGATTTGTGGCAAAATTTTCGCCGCATCAATGACTCCCAGTTTCGTTAAAATAAATACGTGAATGAGTCCGTCATCTACCTCAGCCTCCGGTGCCCACTGCTCCATGCCACCAACAGAATTAGTCAAGCTGGCGATAACAAGCGCAGCCTTACCATCCCATTCCCCGTCATCATATTTCACCTCAAACGCAAGCAATTCATGTCGCGCAAATGCTTTTAATCCCTCTGCAAAATATGCTACCGAGCCAAATTTTGTTTTTTGCTCCACGCTCACTTTATCGACCGCTTCGGCAATCATCCCTGCTGCCAAAACATTCATAAAGTATGTGTCGCCTATTTTACCGATATCCATTGTTCGTTTACGCGCTGTTTCTAATGCTTTAATGGCACGATCAGGACGCAGTGGAACACCTAAGGAACGCGCCAAATCATTAACCGTTCCAAGTGGAATAAAACCAAACGCTGGTCGGTGTGGCTGCTCTGCAATACCATTAATAACTTCGTTTAGCGTTCCATCTCCACCCATCGCAATTACCGCTTCGTAACCGTCTGTTGCTGCTTGTAAAGCAAATTCGGTCGCGTCTCCGCCCTTGGTCGTCTCTTTTACCTCGACCTCATGAAATCGCTTTAGTAATGCCTGATGCGCCCGTTCCGCGTATACCTTGCCTTTTTCTTTACCTGAAGAAGGGTTCACAATTAATAATGCTTTCCCCATATGTATCACACTCCTAACTTTACTCTTTCTCATTATACCCTGTTCCCAGCGTAAAAAAACAGCAAAAGCACAACATTTCAATAATTATTACTTGAAAAATCAGCCGTTTGGCGTTAAAGTTAAAGCATAGTAATTAACTCAGAATTATGGAAAACAAGGAGGACTGAAAAATGGAACGAATCACATTCAAAAACGAAACTGGACTAACGCTGGTTGGTCATTTTTATGCAGCTCCTTCAAAAGCAATCATCATCATGACACACGGCTTCTTATCCAATAAATCATCGAGCGGACGGTTTGATCGGTTCGCCTTAAAATTACAACAAAACGGTTATAATGTGCTCACCTATGATTGCGGCGGTTACGGGGAAAGTGACGACACTGCCATCCATTTTGAAAAACAAGTCACTGATTTACGAGCTGCCAAACAATATAGCCAACAACTCGGGATGGAGAAATTTGCTTTTTGGGGACATAGCCTTGGTGGCCGGCTATCACTTACTTGTTACGATACCGATATTGAGACGATGATCCTGACTGGGCCCGTTACCGGCGCGATTGCCTATCAACATGTCGATAACTTTTCAAAAGAGCAGGTGGCGCAATGTGAAAGTAGTGGTAGTATGATTTTTTATGTGGACGATCCATGGCGCACAGAAATCGTGCTAGATAAGCAGATGTTGCTTGATTTTGACCAAATGGATCAAGCGGCGACGTTACAAAAAGTGAACTGCCCGATTCTCATTATCCATGGAACAGAAGGTGATTTAGAGCGGGAGCTGACGCAGATTACGAAGCAAGGTTTAGATCTTTTCCCTAAAAGCACGAAATTGATTGAATTAGACGGTGCTGATCATGGCTTTATGGAACAACTAAACGAAATTGAAACACTCGGATTGCACTGGTTACATGAACATTTTCAGCTAAGTTAAAAAATATGTCCGATTGAAAGTTAGTTTTCAATTGGACATATTTTTTTATTGGATAGCAGATTTCATTTGCATTCCTGGTACCATTCTTACACGCGGTAAAGTGTACATCCCATCATTTTTATTTGCTTTCCCCGCCTCAGTAGTGAACCCCATTTTGTACCCTGTTGCTTCGGCTGCACGCTTTGTATTCTCATTATAACGACCAACGGGATAGCAAATCGAATTCACCGTCTTGCCCGTCAGATGCTCTAAAACGGCTTTAGATTCCTTCAATTCTTTGACCTGATCATCATAGGAAAGCGTGTTTAATTCTTGATGGTGAACCGTGTGGCTCTCCATCTCTATCCCATACTTACTCATTTCTTTCAGCGCGGCCTCATCGAAATGGTTATTTTTCGCAATTTTATCCGTAATAACGAAAATGTTCGCTTTTAAGCCATACTTCTTCAAAATCGGATAGGCATTCGTATAATTATCTTGATATCCATCATCAAACGTGATTACTACCGGTTTGTCTGGCACATTTTTACCTGTAATAAGCATCAAGTCTAATTCAGAAAGCGTGATCGCGTGATAACCATTATCGACCAACCACTTCATCTGAGCGTCAAACTCGTTTGGAGGTGTAATTAAATTATTTTTGACATTTGTATTGATGGAATGGTACATCAATACTGGGATTTGTAGCGTTTCTGGATTGACATCCGTTCCAGTCTTTACTGGCTTTTCTTCTTGTTTCGTGGCAGGAACTGGCTTTTTCGCTGGGGTTGGTTCTGGTTTATTCGCCTCATTTTGACCACCACAGGCGCTGACAACAAGGCAGCAAAGCACCGCAAAACCGATGCGTAAAATTTTCTTCATAATACGAAAAACTCCTCTGCGTCTTTTATCTGAAAATAAATAAAATCCGATCATTAATAATCTGCTTTACGACGACGCGTGCTGCTGAAAAATCACGCGATTCAATATGACGTCCACAAGCAACATAATTATCAAGCGTCTGTTCGAACAGTTTTGTTGCAGACTGAAAAACATCCGGTTCGCCAAACTCCAATAAGTCGTCATAAAACTGATTCACAACTTGCACATAATATTCATTTTTGGCGTAGCTTAATATTTCATTGAGAAACCAGCGCTGATATTCCATGCACTGCCTATCCGTCGCTTCTTCTAATCCTAAAAAATCTGTTGCTTTGCTTAAGACACGATGATTGGTAAAGGTAAGAGATTTCGCTTCAATCTTGTCAATGGTCGCTAGCAACAACAGCTCCATAACATCCAACATCTCGATATAGCGTTCTTTTGTAATGGCACAGTTTTTAACGATAACCCCTTTGTAATCCTCAAATTCTAAGTACCCATTGACCGTCAACATCGCAAAAGCCTTCCGCACTGGAGTCCGACTCAACTCAAGCGCTCTTGAAGTATCCGCCTCAATAAGACGTTGTCCCACTTGATATTCCCCTGATTGAATCTTCTCTTTAATCATACGGTACGCCTTGCTCTCTAATGTTTCGTTTACTGCTCTGTTCATTTGGTGACTCCCCTTCAATTGACCTTAAAATATCGCTTTTCCATCAATTATTTCTTTTAAAATGTCATTATTGGCGATGATTAACTCCATTTCGCGATATGCTGATACGTTGTGTTACGCTCCATAATGTAACTTGCACTGAGTTCCTGAATATCTCGAGCTAGCGCCCGAGCATGGCGTTTTTTAGCATCTGTAAAATGCGAGATCACATATCCGACAACGCGTAAAACCACCGCGATACACACCACTAACAAAGCCAGTAACCCCGCTACAAAAATACGGTGTCCCTCTGGGCTCGCCTCCAAAATAAAAACAGCTCCAAGCGCTGCCATAATTAACACAACGAGCAATGTCGCGATATTTTTGATCGTGACATTTTTTGTCCCAAAAACATGATCTTCTTCGACTACTTTTTGCAATGTAGCTAGTTCCTCTGATGTTGCAAATCCATTTTTTGCTAAATAATTTCGTAATAGGCATAATTTTAACATGTGTAACTTCTTGAACTCGCGCAAACGATAGCTTTTCCAGAGTATTTTCCTTGCTTTGCGAACAATCACGATGTAGTAGCAAAGCAAAAAAAGAATCGCATACACAAGAAGTCCAAACCAAAGTCCATTCATACCAAATGCTAAGCCAAATGCGAGTGGCAGAGCGATAAATAAAATCATCAGTAAACCAAAAAAACAGATGTTTGTCATCATAAAACTATATATTAAATTATAATTACTCAATTTCGTTCGATAAAACCGAATCAGTTTTTCCCCAGCCATAAACCAACACTCATTCCTTCTCATTCTTTCATATTAGTTTATCACGTAAAGCCGAATATTAAAAGCCACAGATGGAAAGAAAGTAGTGCGCACTATTTTTTGTTACCTTGTGCTCTGCAAAATATATGTATATAAAAAAATACTCGTATGCTTAGAATAAAAAACTAAGCATACGAGCGTTTGGGATAACATTAATCATCTTGTTCTGTTGATAGAACCGCTAACGTTTTGGAATCTAGTTTAACTTCCACTTCTTGCGTGCCGTTCATAACTTGAATGCTGAAATAGGTTTGGTTCATTTCACGATCGATTGACCATTCTTTTACCGTTCCTGCTTGTTGTTTTAAAGCTGCTGTCATCGCTTCTTGTGGTGTTTTAATCCCTGTCAAATCCAGTTTCTCGTTCGCCCGTTCCACACCATTAGCATCTTCTCGGTCTAACTTCTCATTGTTATCTTGTAAAATAGCTTTCGTATCCGCGTCGAATTTCATTTCAAATTCACTAGAATCATCTACGCCGTCAATCGTATATACGAATTTACCGAGTTCTTGTGATAATTCTACGGAAGTAATATCCGTTTTGGGATGCTTATTTTTGAAAATTTCAATTGCCTCTGTATAGCTCATCGAAAATTTCTTATTATTTAGATCTGTTGTCGTTGTATTGGAGCTTGAACCGCTATCTGTTGTTTGTTGCGTATTGTTTCCATTGTTATTATTATCACCATTCGCATCATCATCTCCACACGCTGCGAGAGTCCCTACCATTACCGTTGTCATTGCAATTACACTAATTTTTTTTCCACATTTTTCGTTCCCTGCCTTCTTTTAGTTTATAGTAGTAGTCTAACATACAGCTACTATGCAATACATCATACTTGAGACTTAGATTATAAGTTTATCTAAAAAATAGTGTTTCTAATTCGGCTTTTGTGACTTTCCCGAAATACCTCGGAATGTCAAGATTATCAAAAAAGGCGAGAATGGCGTCTTTTGTATAGGCCAAGCCGAGCAATTTCTGCTCCACATCCGCGATATTCCCTGTGGCAAAAAAATCGCCGAATATTTGCGCCATCGTAATTTTACCTTTTTCGACTTGAAGTCTTATTTCCACAAGACCACCAGGAAACTTTTGTTCTCCTTTTACGTTGAACTTCGGTGATTTACCATAGTTCCAATCCCAATTTTGATAGCGTTCACGGCGAATTTGAGCGATTTTAGCTCTATCTTGATCTGTGAAAGTATACACTGGGATATCCGTCGTTTTAAAAATAGATTCCAGCAAGACTTGTTTAAAAGCAGCGATATCCATATCTTCGCGCAAGTGTTCTCGAATATTGGTGACACGCGACCTGACAGATTTCACACCTTTGGCCTGTAGTTTCAATGGGTTCACATGCAGCGCTTTTTCGACATTTTCTAGGTTCACATCAAACATTAAGGTTCCGTGGCTATAAAGTCTCCCCTTGGTGGCGAATTGCGCATTCCCAGAAATTTTTTTGCCAGCGACTTCAATGTCGTTGCGACCGCTCAATTTAGCGTCAACGCCAAGTGTAATCAGTGCATCCATAACCGGTTTTGTGAAGCGTTCAAAATTATGAAAGCTTTCCCCATCGTCTTTCGTTATAATGCTAAAACTGATATTCCCTTCGTCATTGTAAACCGCGCCACCTCCTGAAAGTCTTCGTAACACTTGGACTTGATGCGCTTCTATGTAGTCCTGGTTTATTTCCGCTAACGTATTTTGATTCTTGCCCACAATGACCGTCGGGTGCATCCTGTAGAACATGATATACGTCTCATTTTCATCGAGATGTCGCAAAGCAAATTCCTCGATGGCAAAATTCTCCGACTGATCTAAGCAATCTTTGTTATCAATGTAAATCATGCATGTCTCTCCTTCATAAAAAAAAGGGCTTGAAACCCAACTTCTATGTCGTAGTCTCAAGCCCGTTCCTGTTATTTGTGCCGCAATGTGATGACTGGCAGTTCCGGTTCATTGAAAACCCTCGGTACAATAGTGGCATTACCAACACCTCGGCTAATTATCATTGCCTTACCGTTTGCTCGGTGAATGCCTGCGGTCCATTTCGGTAGTAAACCTTGCTGTGGCGCATAAAGCCCTTGTGTCCCTGGCAAGCGTATTTGACCGCCATGTGCGTGACCACAACACACTAAATCAATCGCGGCTTGTTGATAAATCGCCCATTTCTCTGGACGATGCGATAATAAAAACGTGAAAATAGGATCTGGAATCCCAGCTGTTGCTTCTTTTATTTCGGCTACAACGATTTCTTCTTCACGTGCTACCTCTTCCTCCAATGTCAAATCATGCGGTTTTTGAATTTGCAAACTTGGATCATCAATCCCTGCTAATGCAAAGGTTTTACCATCACGCTCGATGTACACATGCTGATTATTCAAATAGACAATCCCACTCTTTGCTAGCGCTGGCAGTAAATCTTCTAAATTCGCACTATGCGCCTCATGATTTCCTGTCACGTAATAGATTGGATAGCGCCGAGCCAGCTTTCGCATCAGCGTAATCACCGTATTAATACCTTCATCGCCATCCAGTAAATCGCCCGTGACGACAATAATATCTGGATCCAACTGCCAAATTTTCTTAATCAAGCGATGGTTGTAACGCCCAAACGTACAGCCGTGCACATCAGATAATTGCAAAACACGAAAACCATCTAGTTCTGGCGCAATTTTAGCAGAAGCAATGGTGTATTCCGTTTCTCTGAGTTGTTTGGTCGACCAATATGCATAGCCCGTAAAGGCTAGCGCGGCAAATCCAGTAACTTTTAAAAAATTATTTTTCATAGACTTGTTACCCTTCACATCTTTTTCTTCATTATAACAAAGTAACACGTAATTATCCTTCTTTTTGAGTCTCTGATTGGATAAATTCGGCGAACTTCATTCGGTCTGACTGCTGAGCGTTCACTTGCAACACCGTTCCTTCATTTTCGTAGGTCGTTTCTAAAACGTCTGCATGCTCATTCAAATAAGAAACGACATCCCCACGATCAAATGGAACGACTAGCGTCACTGTTTTGTAGTCATTAAACACCTGTTCTTTTATCATATCAACCAGTAGTTCAAGACCCGTGCTCTCTTTCGCAGATAAATAAAGGCTATCTCCCTCGCGTCGTGGGAACATAACATTGTTCGCCAAGTCTGCTTTATTATAAGCAAAAATCATCGGTCGATCAATAATATCTAATTCCGCAAGTGTTTCTTCCGTAGTCGCCATCATCGCCTCAAAATGTTCATGCGACACGTCCACGACATGGATGAGCACATCCGCCTCCGCCGCTTCTTCAAGTGTGGAGCGGAAAGCCTTGACCAAGTTATGCGGCAATTTACTCACAAAACCTACCGTATCCGTGAGCAAAAACTGCTTTTTATCTGGCAAAATGATTTCGCGAACACTCGTTTCTAGCGTCGCAAACAACATGTCTTTCTCAAAAACCTGTTTATGCGCCGATTGACTATGCTCCGCTACCATCGCATTCATAATCGTCGACTTCCCCGCATTCGTATAACCGACAAGCGAAACCACAGGAATCTCGTTTTTTTGGCGCTGGCGACGCTGCACTTGCCGTTCCGCTACAAGTCCGTCGAGCTCCTTATTTAGCTGATTAATCTGCTTCTTAATCCGACGGCGATCCATTTCGAGCTTCGTTTCCCCAGCCCCACGGTTTTTCAGGCCACCTTTTCCGCTTTGCTGATCCATCCCTTCCCCTTGGCCAACGATGCGCGGCAATTCATATTTCAAACGTGCCACTTGAACTTGTAACTGCGCCTCTCTCGTTTTTGCCCGCTCCGCAAAAATATCCAAAATAAGTCGTGTGCGGTCCATGACTTCCAATTCTAGCAACTCTTCTAAATTTCTAATCTGCGACGGTGCGAGTTCATCATTGAAAATAATAAGATCCACGTCTTCATAATCCGCTAAACTCTTGATTTCATCTACTTTACCTTTGCCTACATATGTCGCTTTATTCTTCCGATCGAGCTTTTGCGTGATCCTACCAACAGGATCAATGGCATTAGCCTCTGCCAAATTCGCAAGTTCCTCCATGGAATATTCAAAGTTCTCTTGGTTCATTGTAATACCTACTAATATAGCCGTTCTAGTCATTTTTCATTCCTCCAGTGTTCATTTTATTGTCACACGTGCGAGGGTAAAGGTGCGGTCACTGGCCCATATATGCAGTTTCAAGCACACCAAAAAGAAGCAGACCATTCATCTGCTTCCCATTAATATCGACACGTATCCTGTTAAAAAAACAAGATTCGCGAAAATATTTGATTTTTTAGTAAGATACCAAAAATGGGTTCCCTTTTGTGAAAGGCAGACCAATCCCTCATGAGTTTAGCTCATACGCTCGAATTATAGCACACTACTCATGTACCTTCCGAGGCTGACCTATCCTCATTTCTCGCACTATTTAATTACGTTTAGCGAATTTGGAATTCTAAGTCTAACATACCACATCTGGACAACCCTCCGATCATTATAATTAGTCACATTGTAACATGGTAAAAAGCGATTGGCAAGTCCTTACTGCAAAATTCAAATTAATTTAGACATCCAATAGGTATCATAATAATCAGCGCCTATCATGAACGAATCACGATGTGTCCCTTCGATTTCATATCCTAAATTTTGATAAAGCCTAAGCGCTTTCGTATTTTCACAAAGCACACCAAGTTCCAGTCTGTGTACGACACCACGCGCCTTCGCCCACGTTTCCATATGCGTAAATAAGCGCGTCGCCACGCCCCGTCCCCAGTACTCCTTTAGCACACCCACAGCAATATAAACACTATGCTGCATCCGATTCGGCGGGTTTCCATCCGCAATTAAAAAACCCATCAAGACTTCCGTCTCCGTATCCTCCGCCACTAAAATAAGCGAGTACGGCAAATCAGCAAAATATTCGATCCGTTTGCGAGCATCTTTGGACGTGATTTCTCGTTCTCCCGCGCCATACAGCATATAATCCGTCTCACTATCTATCTGCAATTGCATTTTCGCAAACCGTTTTGCATCATATTCACAAGCTTCTCGTATCTGAATCATCGTTTATTTACCCCCAACTAAAATCCCTTTTTTCCAGTATAGCAGAAAAAGAGCTATCCATAAAAAAATTTAGCGCGCCAAGCAATGCCTCCTGTGTGAGACATTACTTGGCGCGCTAAGTTTCTACAAATTTCACTGAGGGCGTTCCATCGTGAAGTTTTCTCCCAGTTTCGCGTAATTATTTCCCGCTAAGCGAGCAACTGGTTTCAGTGCATCCGTCAGAATATATTGTTTTTCCTCATCGAAAACTGTTGCATCAACATGATAACATAATACCTTCGCTAAAATTAAATCCGTTACCGTTTCTCCCGCCTCATTTTGGATTGGGATATGCTGAGCTAACTTCGCCTCAAATCGAATTTTTGCTTGCTGGATCGCTGGCACCGAAACCACTTCACTCGGCACCGTCGTCAAATTCGTAAGTGTCAGCTCATTCTGATCCGGCTCCAGTCTTGCTGCTGTTTTATTCATCTCCTCTGTTAGCGCCTCATCGACAATATGGATAACTAACTCGTTGGTAGCGATAATATTTCGCGCCGTATCCTTCATTTGTCCTTTGTCTCGCTGCACAGCGATCGACACAATCGGCGGATCACTCGAAACCACATTGAAAAAGCTAAACGGCGCCGCATTCAAAATTCCATTTGCTGATAGCGTCGTCACAAAAGCGATTGGACGCGGAATAATTGCCCCACTCAAAAACTTATAGTTACTCTGAGCCCCAATTTCCCTTGCATCCAGCCTAATCATGCTGTGCCACATACCAATCACGCGCAGCTTCTACTTCCACAAGCGTTAAATTATGCCCATTTTCCGTCCATAGCTCCGCCACATCCGCCGAACGATTTTTCAATGCGTCGATCAATGCTTGCGATCCCTTCGCACTTATCAATGGATCATTCACACCCGCCGTCAAAAATACACGAGTTCCAGCAAGCGAAAAATCAGGCATCGCTTCCCCAGACGGCATCGCATGAAATAAAATCGCTTTTTGAAAACTAGAAGCATCCGTCAAGATCGCGTTCGCTGCAATATTTGCACCGTTCGAATAACCAACCGCCACGACATTTTCCGCGTTAAAATCATATTTTACAGCCAAATTCTTAATTTCTAGCACTAGTTGCCCCGTTTTCTCCTTCAAGCTCGCCAAATCAAACGAACCGTCCGCATATCTTGCAAAAAAACGATTGGCGCCCTGCTCCGAGACATCGCCACGAAATGATAATATAGACGCATCCGGCGCAATAATCTCCGCTAACTGTAACATCGACCGCTCATCGCCTCCCGTCCCATGTAGCAAAACAAGCGGATCAAGCGTTGTGTTTTTTCCAGGTATAAACAGATGTTCCATCCTAAAATCAGCTCCTTTTCGTGTTTAGTGGGCGAACCTCGGCTTCAATGGCTGCCCGTTTCGCTTCCAAAAATGGTGGTAAAGACAATTTCTCACCCATCGTTTCGTACGGCTCATCCTGCGCAAAACCAGGGCCATCCGTCGCGAACTCAAACAAGATTTGCTGAGAAACCGGCATGTACAGCGATTCAAAATAGAAGCGATCCACATAACCCGAATTCGGCGCTTGAAACTCATTCGCACGCGCAATCCATTTCTCTAATTCGTCATGATCCTCCACGCGGAACGCAACATGATGCACATTGCCATAGCCTTGCATTGCAGGCAAGATATCCGTCCGTTCTTCCACAACTACTTGCGCGCCATTTCCACCTTCACCGACCTCATACAAATGCTCAGCGCCCGCGACAGCAACCTCCCGAAACCCGAGAATAACCGTCAATATCAAGCCCATGTTCTCTTTATTTTGCACCGTCAAATACACCGGACCAAGTCCATAAATCGCGAATTCTGCAGGCACTGGACCGTTTTTCCAAGGGATTCCTGGTGCAACGCCCTCATTGTTCTCATCCGAAATCAACTCCAACGATTGCTCATCAAAATCCCGGAACGCCAACACTTTCTTACCAAAACTCTCACGGATGGCATCATGCTCAACACCAAGCGAATCAAAGCGTTTCACCCAATAATCAAGCGCTGCATCACTCGGCACACGAAACGATGTTTTCGAAATACTATCCGTCCCTTTGCGCCCTTTCGGCAAATTAGGAAAATCAAAAAATGTCATATCCGTTCCCGCAGAACCCGCATCATCCGCAAAAAACAAATGGTACGTCTGAATATCATCCTGATTAACCGTTTTTTTCACAAGACGCATCCCTAAAGTCTCCGTATAAAATGCATAATTCTTCTCCGCGCTACTCGTCATCGCCGTCACATGGTGGATTCCTTTTAACTCTTTCATTTCTCATTCTCCTTTAAATTCGATTCGATTTCTGTTTGTTTATCTTCCAAAAATGGCGGTAAAGCCAATGTTTCACCTAATTGTTCTACGGGTTCATCAATCGTAAAACCCCGTGTATCGCTCGCAATTTCAATCATGAGCCCGTTTGGTTCCCGGAAATAGAGGCTAGTAAAATAAGCCCGATCCACGAACTCCTCTATTTTTAGACCCGCAGCCACCGCTTTGGCATGCCATTTCGCGACTTCCGCTTTACTCGTAACCCGCAAAGCCACATGATCCAAGCTCCCACGCCCCATCCGCGATAACGCTTCCGACTCACTCGGAATAAATGCTGTAAAAGGATCAGGCGTAAGCTCCAAAAACTGCTCTGCAAAGTCAGCTAACCGCTTCGTATCCCCAACATGCCAATCCATGCCAAGGATTCGAATTACCTGCCTATCTGCTGGAATATCCGTATGCCGCGTCGCATTCTCAGGCTCAATCACCGCATCCGTTTCCACCAACTGAATTTGAAAGCTATCTGCATCCTGAAAATAAAGCCCAGCATTCGTCCTACGAAGCTCCATCACATGCGGCGCCAACCGCATTTCCCAGAAATCAAGCGAACCCTTCGAAACGGCCAAATAAGTCGTCCCATAAAAATCCCGTTCTCGTCTTGCACGACCTAACCTTTTGATCTCAAAGAAAGTAAGCAATGTCCCCGGATTTCCTTGGTAGTCCCCGTAAAACAAATGGCGCATCCGCGTATTATTCTGGTTCACCGTATTTTTCACTAAACGTAAACCCAGAATTTCCGTATAAAAATGCCGATTCATAGCCGCCGACTTCGTAAAAGCCGACACATGGTGAATACCATTTAGCATACCCTCACACCCTTCTCCTAATCTCTAAAAACAGTTTAACACTAAACTATAAAAAAGAAAAGAAAAATGCTTATAAAAAGTAAGTGAGCGAATTAAAAACGCCAAGTATAGAAAAATCGCCCTACCCATTTTACTGAGTAGAACGAAAATTCCTTTTCACATAAATCGAACAAAAGCGTTTGTATGACATCGATGTACGTCACATAGGCTCTCTCTTAATATACATCGCGTTTCATGAATACCCAATAAGAAGTAATCAATCCTGCGAGCGTCCAAACCAGCAATGTTACAACAGAAAAACCGAGCGTCATACCATCAACAGGTGGGCTTGTTCCATTTAGATAATTCGTTAATTGTAAGTTAACCATAAACAAATATTTCGCGCTTGGCCAAGATGACACGAGATTGCTCAAAATCGAGCCCGTAATCAGCGCGGAGAGCATGATGCCCATCACCGCAGCCGTACTTCTCACCAACACGGAACACATCAATGTCAGCACACCGATCACGATCGCGACCAACCAAGCCAAACCAAACTCCATCAATAAATATTGCCACATTGGCAGTGAATAGACACCCGCTGTTCCAACCGCATCACCACTCACATCAAATCCAGTCAAAATCGGCGCGGTCCAACCACTATACCCGAACACGACGCCTGAAATCGCATATGCTATCACCGCCGATGCTAGCAAAATAATCGACACAGACAGCATCATCGAAATAAATTTACTCGTCAAAATTCGCCATCGTTTCACCGGCCTTGTCAACAGGAATTTGATCGTCCCACTTCCCGACTCCGAAGAAATCAAGTCCGCCGCGATCACCATCACAAACAACGGAAACAGTAAGCCGATCCCATTTTCCACAAATGATTTCAAGAAAGTTGGGGCTCCTGGCGCATTTGGATTCACATCCTCATCCAAATAATATTGCAACTGCCCCAGCGTCACACGCATATATTTCTTATACTCATCCGGAATCCGATTGGAACTTAACCGGTTCTCAATGTCCACAATTTGTTGCTGTACTTGCACATGCCAATCCGTCGTACCCGATTTTTTCTCATCTTCCTGATGTTGCCGAAACTGCGCATACGTAAAAATTCCCACAATAATTGCCACTAAAAATAAAATAATCAGGAGTCGACGTTTCCGATAAAGCTTCAGCTGCTCGTTATAAACTAAGTTAATCAATGCCTTGTCCTCCTGTCAACTCGATAAATAAATCCTCTAACGATGGTGTAATCTTCTGCATCTCAAGCACTTGAACACCCGCGCGAACAACCCGACTATTCCAAACCGGTAATTTATCCGCATCAAACGACGTATAAAAAGCACCATCTTGCTCTGTTACCGCGGTCATCTCCGCTAAAATCGCCGCACCTTTTGCCATTGGCTCAAAGCGCCATCGCGTTTTTTCCCGGTCAGAAAGCAGTTTATCCACATCATCCGTCGCAATAATCTCGCCGTTCGTCATAATCGCCACCCGGTCACACAACAATTGAATCTCGCTCAATAAATGGGATGAAACAAGCACACTAATGCCTTGCTTCTTCGCCAAAAACCGAATAAAATCACGCATTTCTCGAATTCCAGATGGATCTAGCCCATTTGTCGGCTCATCTAAAATAAGTAGCTTCGGATTCGGCAACAAGGCCTGCGCAATGCCTAAACGCTGACGCATCCCAAGCGAATAAGTCGACACCCGGTCATGTACGCGCGCCGACATTCCAACAAGCTCTGCTACCTCGTGCAAACGTTCAGGCTTAATCGACCGATCCATCCGAGCAAAATAAGCTAAATTTTCCCACCCTGTCAAAAATGGGTAAAACTCTGGGTTTTCAACGATACATCCAAGGCTTTTCATCGCTTCCGTAAAATCTTTCTGAATATCTTTGCCACCAATTAAAACCGTTCCAGAAGTTGGTTTTATCAGCCCCACCAGCATTCGAATCGTCGTTGTTTTACCCGCACCGTTCGGACCTAGAAAGCCAAACACTTCCCCTTCATTCACTTCAAAACTCAAGTCTTTGATAATTTGCCGCTTGCCAATTTTTTTGTTTAAATCTTGAACTAATAAAGCTGTTGTCATTTCGCTTCCCCCTCTCCGTCCGTTGTCATAACACTTGATACCCGGTCTGCAAATAACTGATATCCCGCACCGTTCGGATGGAAGTGATCACTCGATAAATATTTTTTCCCATTCAAAATAAAGTAATCATAGGTCGGAACGTACACCACTCGTGAAAACTTACTCGCCAAATTTTGTGTATCCATGTTCCATTTTGCCGCAATACTAGCCAACTCTACCCGTTTTTTGACATCTACAAAAGGATTATACAAACCGAGATGATAAACGACCGCATCTTTATTTAGCTCACGAATGCGTTTATACGTTTGCTCTAGATTTTTTAAATAGGCCGTTTCGTTTTTCTGAATCTCCGCCGTGTTCAAATCTTCCAGTGCTGCGCCACCGCGGAATAAGTCATTCCCACCAATTGTCATAAAGACGACATCCGCATTCGCGACCTGTTGCGCGATTTCTTTTTGACCGAGCTGGCTGAGTAACTGGTTGCTACGCGCGCCGCTGATGGCAAGGTTGGACAGTGTCACACGCGTGCCGTCCTTCTCCATTGTATCGACAACACGGCGTACATATCCTTTCCCGTCCGTATCACCAACACCCGCCGTCAATGAATCACCTAAACCAGTCACCTGAAAGCGATCTGATTTCTTCGTTTCTTGTTTTGGTGTCGTTTTTTCTGTCGTCGTGGACCCCGTCTTCGTTTGCCCTTGCGCGACTGCAATCAGCCCCGCGACGCAAAGAAATAGCGCCAACACAGAAATCCATGTCATCACAATAACCCATTTATTTCGTTTCAAATCTGTTCCTCCTGTTCGCCTCGTTTCGCTCCTCCTATGAATAGAAGGAAGCCGATAAGTCCTGTTATACCAACAAATAATGGCAAAATACTCAACATCGTGAGTTCCGTGTTATCCCCCTGTAATGCCCGCATCTGTAGCCAACCAAATAATAATTCTCGCATTGCGATTCCCATGCCGATATAAGCCAGTAACGGTTGCCATTTCTGGAATAGTAAAAAGGCGCAGAAAACAAATGATAATGCGACAAATGCGTATTCCCCCACTGAAATCATCGCCGGATAGAAAACCGCTTTTTGAAAATTAGCATCTTCCCAACCCTTCGTGTCCGCGTAAGCTTGATAGCGAAAAATGGCAAGTATAAAACCAAGTATAGACCTAACAAAACAAATACAAAGCCGCTGAGCGTTACCATTCTGTTTTCTGCTTTGGCCGTCACCGCTCCTGATTCCGTTGTATAAAACAAGATAAACGCTGAGAACATCGCCAAGCCCGCTAACATCGAAAAAATATTCGCATTTTGGGTATTCACCATTTCTTCCATCCCTATCACCGCACGAATCACAAAATACGTGAAATAAGTGACGAACAACAGGCTGACAACAACTTCTGTCCCTCTCAATCGTCGACCTGAATAAGATAAAATCGCCGTAATAATCATAATAATCGCTAACGCAAGCTCAATAATCCAATACAAACTAGAACGCTCCTGATCAAGCAATGTTACATACAACACGCGTCTTGCTGCACCAAGACCGGTTATTACGCCAAAAGTCAGCATCAGCGCCATCCCGATTTGATGCGTGTAATATTTCCTCATCCCTTCACCAACCTCTCTAACGGGCTCTTCTACCACTTTTGATTAAGTATAGCAGAATTGCCCCCAAACCTAAACAAAAAAGCCAAGAGAGAACAAAAACCAATTTTCCATTGATTCATGTCTATCCTGACTTCTCTATCCTGCTCAGTCGCTCAGTTTTTCGTGCCACAGCTCGAGCAACACATCTAATTCTTCCTTAATATCTTGATTGTTCATCTCGTCCTTCATATCAACAAGCTCTAACTCCTCAAGTACGATCGCATCCATACCATATTTCGCAACCTCATCCTCGATCAATCGCGGTAATGCACCTGGCATATTCATCTTTTTCGCAAATTCATATTTGTTCTGAATCCCCTTTAAATCCATACTGGCCGCCATCACATACGTGCCTGTCTCCTTATTAATAAACCGATACACACCCGCGCGATGCTTCATTTGCTTATACGCATTAATCATTTCCTTACGCGTCTCTTTCTCTGATGCCATGTTCAAAAACCTCCTTAATATCCTGCTTCTTTCAAAATTCTGCTCAATGTTCGTAAACGCTCACTCACAAGTTCGTCACTGTCGGCAAGCACTTGCTGGAATAACACAATATCCTCATCAATCATTGGATTATCTTCACAAACCTCTACAGTCATCGCGTCTCCTTGTAAGCCGATCCGATCAATCTGCGGGTTTTCCATATTATATAAGCCTTCATATTTATAGGCATCTTTAAAATAAAGCTTCGACCGACCGATTAAAATAGCCAAATCCAGCACACGATGTAACGGTAATTCTTCCGATTGGCGAGACCATTTTCCACCGGTGTGTCGCCATACTTTTGCTGAAATATCGACTTTGCCACGGTCATTCCATTGCGCCAAGCCAAGCGACAAACCTTTTGCATCCGAATTATAAGCAAGTTTGCCATCCACATCTTCGTAGTTTTCAGCGACAATGACTGGTTTGTGTTTTAAATTTGTTGGAATTTTCATGGTATCTCTCCTTTAGTAGTTTAGTAAATTAGTAAACTTACTAAATCAGTATAGCACCATTCTGTTGGAAAATCAACCCATTAAAAAAACACCATCTCATTGGATAGTGTCGAATTGTAACCGCATATGCTGCTTTACTTTTGGTACGCTAATCTCACCATTTTCTAAAACACGTATTTGCTCCCGCTTACCATCGATAAACGCATAATACGTTCCCATTTTTGGCACAACAAAATCATCGATCCCTGTGAGCACATAGGAACCGTCGACTGATTCCACATTCCCTTCTATAAAATAAGAATGCCCCAGTAAACGTTCCGCCTCAAGGAAATTCCCCGCATGCAAAGCCGCACGAATCTCTGTTGAGCTCACTTTATGACGCGCGTTATCCTTCACAAAGGGAACCTCCGTCACCGGAACTGCGCGCTCGCCACATAGATTTATCAATAAATCCACATCCGAATCTCGCCCCTTACCAAAATTAAAACTTTCACCCACAACGATATGGCGCAAATTGAGGCCACGCAAATGTTCTCTAATAAATGTTTCCGCAGAAGTCTCGGCATATTTTTGTGTGAACTCCACATTATATACCTTATCCACACCATGGTAGTTTAGCCAATGAAACTTCTCTTCATCTGGAGTAATTGCTCGCTGGTATGCTGGATCTTTTTTGAGAGCCCATAGCGGATGCGGCGTAAAGCTAACAATGGCCAACTTCTCTCCCCCACCACAAAATGATTTCGCGCGCTTCAAAAGGTATTGATGCCCTTTATGAACACCATCAAATTTACCAATAACTAAGACAACCGGCTCCTCACTAGTTGGTAACTTATCCTTCACTTGAAAAACTTCCATCTCGCTCCACTCCTCTACACTACAAAGATACCTCATTTCCAATGCACTTCTCAACTCGTTTGCTCGTCACTAACAAATAGTAAGCAACTTAATTGTATTCTATATGACATCACGCTATACTAATGGAAGATGAGTAAATCTTTTTTAGGAGGAAACACGTATGAAAGTAGAGATTTGGTCGGACTTTGCCTGTCCGTTTTGTTATATTGGAAAACGTAATTTTGAGGCCGGTTTAAAGGAATTTGGAAAAGATGTAGAAGTAGAATATCGTAGCTTCGAGCTCGATCCAAACGCGCCGGTGACATATGATCAGACGATGGACGAGATTTTAGCGGAGAAATACGGAATGACAATCGAGAAAGCGAAGGGTATGAACGATCAAGTAAGCGCGCAGGCAAAAACGGTTGGCCTCGATTATCACTTTGATACCATGATTCCAACCAACACGTTTGACGCACATCGCTTGCTTCAATTCGCCAAAACAAAAGGAAAAGCAGAAGAACTAAAAGAAACCTTACTTCACGCTTATTTCACAGAATCCAAGCATTTAGGCGATCATGAGACGTTAGCAGACATTGCGGCATCGATTGGTCTGGACAGATCCGAGGTTTTAGATATGCTGGCAAGCGACACCTTTTCAGCCGACGTTCGAGATGATGAACAAACCGGCGCTTCCCTTGGGATCCAAGGCGTCCCCTTCTTTGTAATCAACGAGAAATACGGCGTTTCCGGCGCACAGCCAGCCACGAGTTTTACAGAAGTACTTGAAAAAGTTTGGAAAGAAGAAAATCCACTAACGATGCTAAATAACAAAGATGATAATGCTGGCCAGTGCTCCGGAGATTCCTGTAACTGTTAATAAAAGCCACTTTCGCTGAAAAATCGAAAGTGGCTTTTTGCTATTTATAGAGAATTCGATGATGTCCCGTCCGTTGAATCAGAGCCTGGACTTAGAGAAGCACCAGTATCCGCATCTGTATCACCAGATGAACCGGACGAACCTCCTCCTTGTTGTTGTCCAGGAGCACCACTTGGCGGCGTTCCATATGTTTCATCAGAGCCACCCATTTGCGACTGTCCATTCGTTGGCATATTTCCTTGACCATTCATTCCCGCTTGATTTTGATTAAAAAGTGCAAAACCCATAAATGATATCGTAACTGAAACGATACTCACAATAATA
>NZ_AODD01000006.1 GCF_000525835.1 Listeria grandensis FSL F6-0971 | reverse complement strand
TGTATGTGATATGGTACTCGCCGGGCACATCGATGTTCACATCATTCGCCACCACTTGGATATTCGAAGTAAGATCGCCATCTTCGAGGTCCTCGGCGCTCACACCTGCCAGTGGATCTAATGAACGATGGGCTTTTTGCGTGATATCGCTTGCCGTGATGACTGGTTTCTCATTGGTTAAAACGGTCACCGTGATCGTTTTCGTCGTCACGTTGTTATCGCTGTCCTTCACGCTGTAGGTCACGTGGTAGGTGCCTGCTTGAGTCGCATCGACGTCATTCGCTGTAATCGTCACGTCTCCTGTCACATCGCCGTCTTCTGTGTCGCTTGCGGACATACCTGCCATCGGATCAAAAGTGTGTCCAGCTTTGAATGTTTGGTCTGTCGCGTGGATTACTGGTTTGTCGTTCGTGCGGACATAGACGTGGCGTTGGATTGTGGTTTTATTGCCATCGGAATCCGTCACGCTATAAGAAACAGCATACGTGCCCGCTTGCGTCATGTCTACCGTGTTCGTCTCTACCTTGATCTTATTCGTGAGGTTGCCATCTTCGGTGTCATTCGCGGTAATACCTGCCAGCGGTTCAAACGTGTCGCCCACTTTTAAATACACATCACTCGTTGTCAAAATCGGCGCGTCATCCGTCAACACGGTCACGGTAATCGTTTTCGTCGTCGTGTTATTGTCGGAATCCGTCACACTGTACGTCACGTGATACACGCCTGCTTTGGCTACATTGACATTATTCGCTGTGACTTGGATTTTGCTAGTGATATCGCCATCTTCCGTATCGCTCGCTGTCACAGCATTGTTCACGTCGAAGGCTTTATTGACACGCATCGTGATGTTGGACGCTTGGATAACTGGTGCATCGTTGCTAGTCACCGTCACGGTAATCGTCTTCGTTGTTGTGTTGCCGTCGGAATCCGTCGCACTATATGTCACGTGGTACGTGCCGACTTTCGACGTATCCACATCATTCGCGGTTACCTCGACAGCCAGTGTCATATCGCCATCTTCCGTGTCACTTGCCGTCACATCTGCGTATGGGCTAAACGTACCTCCCTTTTTCAATGTCTGATCTGTTGCCGAAATCACCGGTGCATCATTACTCGTCACCGTCACGGTGATTGTTTTGGTCGTCGTGTTGCCGTCAGAATCCGTCACGCTATACGTCACATGATACGTTCCCACTTTCGACGTGTCCACATCGTTTGCCGTGATCGTGATTTGGCTTGTCAGATTACCATCTTCAGTATCCGTCGCGCTCACACCGGCTTCCAGATCAAGCGTGCCACCTTTTTTCACGGTCTTATTTGCCGCTGTAATGACTGGTGCATCATTACTCGTCACTATCACCGTAATCGTTTTGGTCGTCGTGTTGCCGTCCGAATCCGTCACGCTATACGTCACATGATACGTCCCAACTTTCGACGTATCCACATCATTGGCCGTAATCGTGATTTGGCTTGTCAGATTACCATCTTCAGTATCCGTCGCGCTCACACCGGCTTCCAGATCAAGCGTGCCACCTTTTTTCACGGTCTTATTTGCCGCTGTAATGACTGGCGCATCATTACTCGTCACTGTCACCGTAATCGTTTTGGTCGTCGTGTTGCCATCAGAATCCGTCACGCTATACGTCACATGATACGTTCCCACTTTCGACGTATCCACATCATTCGCCGTGATCGTGATTTGGCTTGTCAGATTACCATCCTCTGCATCCGTCGCACTCACACCGGCTTCCAGATCAAGCGTACCACCTTTTTTCACGGTCTTATTTGCCGCTGTAATGACCGGTGCATCATTACTTGTCACTGTCACCGTAATCGTTTTTGTCGTCGTATTGCCGTCAGAATCCGTCACGCTATATGTCACATGATACGTCCCAACTTGTGTTGTATCCACATCGTTCGCCGTCACTTGGATGTCAGCCGTTACGTCGCCATCTTCCGTATCGCTCGCACTCACACCCGCTGTCGGCACAAATTGTTCCCCTTTTTTCAGCGTCACGTCCGTTGCGTTAATAACCGGCGCATCATTACTCGTCACCGTCACCGCAATCGTTTTCGTCGTGACATTGCCGTCAGAATCCGTCACGCTATACGTCACATGGTACGTACCGACTTGTGAAGTATCGACATCATTTTCTGTTACTTTCACGCTACTCGTTAGGTTACCATCTTCTTGATCCACTGCGCTCACGTCTGTAAGAGGATTAAATGTGCCCCCTTTTTTCACGGTATGATCTGATGCTTCAATGGTTGGCACATGGTTCGCGATCACCTTCAACGTGACGTCGTTCGAGTAATTTATATAGTCTTCATCTGTAAAGCCTTGATCTTGATGTGTCACTGTCGCTTGTGTAGTGATATCGTCGGCTACAACTGCGCCCTTCACGTCAAATGTCACATGCTTTGTTGCGCCCTCACCCACACTTTCAAGCGGGATCGATAGTGTACGAGTACTACTGTCATAAGAGCCAGCAATCGATACGCCGTCCACCATGACATCAGATGAAACGAGAGTCACTTCTTCCGAAATCAGAATCGATAACTCTGTATTTTGTGATGCCATACCGCCTTCATTTTTGGCGTCGAAAGAGTAGGTCGCAATTTTGTTTTCTTTCACAGAAGTTTGGTCTACTTTTCCATCTAGAGTAATGAAGGATTGCGTGGCAAATACGATATTATCCAGTAAATTCCCATTTCTAGGATCTCCACCTACGGCTTCAAATTGGAACCGTGTAGTTGTTTGTCCTGCTGGAATGGTATACGTCCCCGAATAAGTTTTCCAAGCCTCTTTTGAAGTCGTCATCGTTTCGATTATTTTTAAATCATCAGGTGTTCCAAATTTAACGGTTGCAGTATCCGTTGTCAACCGCCCACGATGCGCAACTCGCCATCTCACTTTTGCCCCTGGTGTCGTGATTATGTCCTGATATAAACCAGAAGCTTCATATGCATTTAGCTCCACATATTGTTCTCCATCCGCTGCTTCTCTGTTTTCAAAATGATTCTGGATCTCGATTAAGCCATCTGATCCTGTTGTATTCCATCCTGGAACTTCTGATTGATCCAGTGTTTTCCAAGTTCCATAAGACACGGCTGGTTGTTCAAAACTACCATTTTGAAGACTAATTACCTCCACTGGTGGTTTCGGAACACCTTGTGCATTTGTTGCCGCTAGCACGATAGGTCCCTTCATTACATTGTACGGCACGCTTGTGTTTCCAGTTAATACGGCTGATACAATCATGCCTCCTGCCACAATTTTGACGATGTTTTTGCTCATTTGTAAATCCTCCATTTTTTGCTCATTTGAGTAGTTATATTTAATGTACACGTAAAAAATCGTTAAATCAGCAATCTTTTATCGTGACACATTAATAGCTCTTGGTCATATACATGTTAAAGATGTCATTTCTAATCTCGTATTCGTTTTTCCAATATTATTTCCCACTATAAGCTAACCTTTCACTCATTGCCTAGATATTTTTAAAATCATATCATTCTGCCCAATTTCAGCTAATCTGTAGTGATGTCTAGCAGTCGCCACCCCAATTTTTTTAATCATCATTGTTGTCTTTCCCTCCTCATTTCCGGTACGTCTCACAATACGAGTAGCACCACAAACGAATCATACCATACATATAAGTTGCAAAAAGTAAAAAATTCTCCTCTACATATATATAATTATGTATTTTTTGACACATTTGTTGTTTTAAAAAAAAAAGGATTTCCATATAACTATGAAAACCCCATTCCGTCTATATTTTTACAGGCCGTCCACAACAAAATCTACTCTAACAATCTCCTTAAAATATTCATCAATCCCCACCAATTCATACTTACTTCCATCATTTTTCACGATCGCATCCAAGCCTTTTAACACGTATGTTTGGGAAACTTGATCCATATCGGCCTGTTTAACGGGTATATTATTTTTGAGCAAACGCACCCGCAAAATTGGCCCCTCATAGCTCCCCTTATTTTCACTAGTACCGAGCGTGTAAACATTCTGGGTAACCCCGACCTTTAACACGTTCACTTTCAAATCGATACGAACTACTTCTTTGTACGTCGCATCAAATCCCACTACCTCATATTTAGCTCCATCTGCCAATATGATATTCTCTAATCCCTTTAATGTATAATTTTTGTGTTGTCGCGTCGATATCTGCTTGCTTCACAGCTTTGCCATCCTTCATCAGCCGAACGACTCGGATATTATCTCGGTATCCTCCACTAAATTCCTTCTGCCCAACTGTGTATTCCGGAACATCCAAGACCGATTTTACTTCCAGCGGCACACGGATTACCTCTGCGAAATTTTTATCCAAACCTACCATTTCATACTTGCTTCCATCATTTTGAATCAAACTTCTCATCTCTTTTAGCGTATAGTTTTCCCCGTCCGTATCTGCCTGCTTGATCACCACATTATCCTTAAAAAGCCGCACTCTAGTAATTGTTGAACCGTATGTCCCAGTATATTCATTCGTCCCGATAATATAGGCCGGAACATCCAGCAAAGAGCGCACTGTAAGCGGTATCCGAATCACTTCTTGATAACTCTCATTCACACCGACGAGCTCGTACTTACTACCATCATTCACCACGAGCGTATCTAACCCTTTAAAAGTATAGGTTTTGGTAACTACATCTGTATCTGCTTGCTTCACCACCTGAGAATTTTTCAAAAGTCGGATCTTCCAAACCGGCTCACGATATTGCCCAGTGTAGAGATTTGTGTTCGTGAAAAGTGGCTTATCCTGAACAAAGTAAGCGTAGTCAGTCATGCCGATATTCCCACGCACCGTATTTTCCAGCGCACCATTTCGCGTGTTATTCACAGCAACTAACTCATCCAGCTTCACTTGCGTACCGTTGTATGCAACATCGCTGACCGAAACCAAATGATCCATCCGCGTCCCCATCGTGAGTGTATTTCCAATCAGCAACAGCCTCTTCGTAGCCGAACTAATCGTGAAAAAGGAATAATAACCATTGTTTACAAGTTTTCCTTCCATCAAAAAGTCATTCTTCGTGAACGATACCCCTTTTTCCTTATCATTCGCAGCCACATCCCCTTCAAAAATGCGAACTGGGTAGCGAACATTTCCCTCCGCTTGGAATTTATTTTGGTCGATCGAAATATTGCTTGGCTTCGTTGAAATTATCCCTGTACTATCCTCTTTCTCCCGACTATTGATGTAGACCATCGTGAAAATATCGCGTCCCTTTAAATCCACCTGATTCCCTGTCACAAGCGCATCCGTGACACCGCACAAACGAATCCCCGTATAGAAAATCATATTTTCTGGATATACTTTCTCACTATAATCCATTCTAATTTTCGTGTTGTTTGGATTCTCACTATTAACCTGACCAGCCGTCAAAACATTATCTTTAATGATGAAATTCTCATTTTGTGGTCCATAACTGTCAATTCCCGAATCATTCATCACATCCACTGGAATGCCCGCTTCATATTTCGTCTTAAAATGCGCATATCCATAGCGCTGCATCCAATTTGTAATCCGATTTTTCTCGATAACAATCGGTTCCGCCTTACTGCCATTAAATTTATACATCTGAATCCCAGACCTGCCAAGATCCGACAAATCGTTATCATAAATTCGCACATTCTTGGAAAATTCCAGCCCGATGCCATTTTGCAAACCTGAATTCTTGATGATGTTGTGCGTAATCGTGGCGTTCGTTACTCTACCAAGGTAAACCGTGGAATTTCCCTTTTTCTTCGCATCAATCACGCAATTCTCGATGTTCAACGTATCCAGAACTTGATAATCCTCGTAATTCTTCTCTTCGTAGCCCGCGCCAAAGTCGATAAGCGTTCCAGATCTCTCATCTGATGCGTCGTCAGTATAGCTTATTTGTAAATTCTCCAGACTAATCGTATGCGCTTTCATTTCATTCAATGGAAAACGCGTCGCAATCCCACGAACCACTTGAGTAAAAACTAACGAAGACTCGCTCACTCCCTCTGCATTCTTCTCTCCAGTCACCGTCACATTGGATGGTATCCCCAATGTCTGGCTAAAATAATACACCCCTTTAGGAACATAAATCGTCGTGTGTTGCGTGCTATCAAGCTGTCGCATCAGATCATTCCAACGAGAAGCATTTTGGTCCGCCAAGCCCCTATTGTTAGCGGTTACAATTCCACTCATATCTATCGTTTTCGCCTCTGATACCGCCTGAACCTCCTTCACATAAACCGAACATAAAGCAACAATAAGTAACGTAAAAAGTAGTTTCTTCAAATAAAACATCCTCCCTATTTTTGGATAGACTGCCTAATTTTTCGAAGTTACAACCGCTATTATTTGCCGTTACATTCAAAACCCCCTTTTTCCCAAAATTTCCTTTCACTAAAATAATAGCACGTTCCGCTATATTAAAAGTTAAATACTTCCGCTTCCTAGGAAATAATTATGAAGTTTTCGTCACAATTTCGTTTTTGCCTCTTTATTTTATGATATAGTGGATGTATTACTTTTTAAAATGAGGATGAAGCAGGATGCAGGAAATAACGATTAAAATAAAGAAAAAATCGGCGCGGCAATACATACAAGGCTATCCCTTGCTGACAAAAGAAGCGGTTGTCGCTTGGCCTGATGTGGCAGAAGGAACGGTGTTGCGCCTGACAGATGAGGCCAATCGTTTTATCGCAAAAGCCTACCACGGAAATCAGAATAAAGGGATTGGTTGGCTGCTAACGTATGACGCCGAACAAGCGCTTGATCAAGCTTTTTTTGTCACGCTTTTTAAAGAAGCCTTTGCGCAACGGCAAGCCTTCTTTCATGACGAGGCGACGACTGCCTTTCGAATTTTTAACGGTGAAGGCGATGGTCTCGGCGGTCTGACGGTCGATTATTATGATGGTTTTCTCGTCTTGCAATGGTACAGCAACGGGATTTATAAGTGGAAGCAGATGCTTGTCGCCGCACTTAAGCGCGCGATTGATACGCGTGGTATTTACGAAAAACGCCGATTCGATGAAAAAGGACAATACTTGGAAAGCGACGACTTTTTAGAAGGGGAGACGGCTCCTGAACCACTAATTGTAAAGGAAAATGGGATTAATTACGCGGTGTATTTGAACGATGGTGCGATGACAGGGATTTTCCTGGATCAACGTGACGTTCGCAAAACCATTTGCGACACATATGCAGCAGGTCGGACAGTTTTGAATACATTTTCTTATACAGGCGCCTTCTCGATTGCCGCAGCATTTGGCGGAGCCGCTCACACAACCAATGTCGACGTTGCCAACCGTAGCATTCCCAAAACCCGCGAACAATTTAGCGTCAACGAACTTGACCCAACGGCACACACGATTATGGCCGAAGACGTTTTCCAATATTTCAAATACGCGAATCGTAAAGCGTTGGCATTCGACATGGTGATTTTAGACCCACCAAGCTTCGCCCGCACGAAAAAAACAACATTCAGCGTCGCAAAAGACTACGGGAAATTGCTGGAGGAAAGCATCGCGATCACGAATCCGAATGGCATCATTGTCGCATCGACCAATTACGCCGGGTATGGCATGGAAAAGTTTAAACAAGTTGTACAAGAAGCGTTTCAGCATCAAGGACGGAAATATCGAATTGTGGAGCAATTTACGCTACCCGCAGACTTTGCAACGCGGAGTAGTTTTAAAGAAGGCAACTATTTGAAGGTATTGTTTTTAGAAGTAGAATAGTTAAAAAAGCATCTAATCATGGCCTGTAAAATGCCTAGACTAGGTGCTTTTTATTGTATTTCACTCAAATCCATTGCAATTTCGCGTTCATGATGTTAACCTTATTTAAAAATGAGTTTACAGCAAGGAGTGAATAACATGTACGATATAGTAATAATCGGCGCTGGAGTGAGCAGTATTTTTACGATGTTGAAATTAGATGATAAGCAAAAAATTCTGGCCATTGATTCAGGTCCTAGCATAGAAGAGCGGCTTGAAAAACCTTCTGCCTCCGGTTTTGGCGGTTTAGGATTGTCAGAAGGAAAGTATAATTTTTCCCCTTATTTGGGTAGTAATTTAAGTAGCAAAATTGGAGACAAGTTAGTACGTAAGCAACTAGCCGAAGTGGAAGAAATAATAAATACGTTTGGCGGACAATCTGCCTTAAAATACCAATCCGATGCAGACAGCCACCTGTCTCGTGAAGGCGACTCACCGATACATTTTTTAGACTGCCCAACAAAGCATCTCGGCACCAAGCTTTCGAAAGAAGTGTATACGAATATATTTGCTCACTTGTCCAATAGAATCGAGTTCCTTTTTAATAATGCAGTAACCAACCTAGAGAAAACCGATGATACATTTCGCATTACCACTTCAGAAAACCATGTTTTTTACTCCAAAAAAGTGATTATTGCTACCGGTTCAAAAAAGAATCCTTCTCTTGACAACAGTTTGGCGGAACTGGGACTTGCCTATCAGAAAAAAAGGATAGATATCGGTTTTCGCATCGAGACCCTAAGCGAGACATTGGATCCAATACTACAAAATAATTTAGAAGTCAAAATGAGAAGTGGTCATTTATATAGCTATTGCATGAATAAATTTGGGCGGGTAATTAAAAGAAATTTACATGGACGAGTGACACCAGATGGTCAAAATTGTAGAGAAGATAAACCAAGTAACAATTTAAACTTCACACTATTTCGCCCCTATCACTTCGATAATGAAGCACAAATGAATGCATATCTTGACCCTCTATTCCACAAAATCAACCAAGATAGAGGCAGAATCATTGGCTACCCCCTTCACTCCCTATCTTCCGAATTTAAACCCAGAAAGAAAATCGAGGGGACATTGCCGTACGAATCAGATTTTGCCGCCGACATAATTTTGGATGATTTATTAAAAGAAACGATTGCTTTTTTTCATTGCTTAGAGCAGGTTTCACAGTCTAAAATAGATGGAAACACATTATTATATTGCTATGATACGAAAGAATTAGGGCCAGAAATCCATACCGATATTTCATTCGAGTCTGACGTTCCTAACCTGTTCTTTATTGGTGATTGCTCCGGAGTCACGCACTCACTGTCACACGCAGCTTGCAGTGGTCTATATTTAGGCAAAGCTCTACGCGACTAAAAAGCGGGAAGCGGGAAACGGGACACGAGAAAAACCACCTGGCTAAGAGACACTGTATGTCTTGGCTGGGTGTTTTTTGATTGCTTATGTTTCACTCGTTTTTCATATTGCTTGGAGAAACGTAGGTTTAAAGCGAATCCTGCCACATGTTCATGATTTAGATATTACTTAGATAAAAACGCTTAGGGAAAGCAACCGTTGTTTATGCTAAAGAATTTACATTTCACATTACTTAGATAAAAACGTGAAACCAGTATTTCGGAACAATGAATTAGTAGCACGATTTACATTTCACATTACTTAGATAAAAACGTTTTTGATGATGGCAAGCGCTTTTATCGAATTTAAATTTACATTTCACATTACTTAGATAAAAACGGAATAAGGAGTGGACAAGATGGCGGAAGTTAGTTATTTACATTTCACATTACTTAGATAAAAACCTTTTAGAAAGCCAGGAAAGCGTGATTAGTCTTTTATTTACATTTCACATTACTTAGATAAAAACAACGGGGTAGGCTAACAATCATTCACTGGATTGTATTTACATTTCACATTACTTAGATAAAAACTGGAAATTATCGCGGATGTTATGCAAAATAATCTATTTACATTTCACATTACTTAGATAAAAACGCTGATGCTTATTCTAGCGCCTTTGGCAGCGGGGATATTTACATTTCACATTACTTAGATAAAAACAAAAAAAGGCTCGCCAGATACACCAATTATTTATTTATTTACATTTCACATTACTTAGATAAAAACAGTGCCAACGATGTAAGAAGAAGCGTCGGTATCGTAATTTACATTTCACATTACTTAGATAAAAACATGGTGCTGATCCATCTGTACCTGTGATTTATTTATTTACATTTCACATTACTTAGATAAAAACAAAGATACTAGATGGCGAGGCGTTTGTAGATTACGAAATTTACATTTCACATTACTTAGATAAAAACTTCGTAATATAACCAGTTCCCTGCTGTTTTAGCTGAATTTACATTTCACATTACTTAGATAAAAACCTAATGATGTCGTATTAATAGACGAAACGATAAATATTTACATTTCACATTACTTAGATAAAAACATGTTACAGCGAGCGCAGACACCGTTACAAAAAAGTATTTACATTTCACATTACTTAGATAAAAACCTTTTTGGGACAAATTCAAAGTTTGCAATTTAAGGATTTACATTTCACATTACTTAGATAAAAACTTTATTTATCGCCTTAAAACTGACAGACGTTATTGATATTTACATTTCACATTACTTAGATAAAAACATATCTACGGTGAAATCAGCCGCATTTTTTTGTTTATTTACATTTCACATTACTTAGATAAAAACGATCCATCATCGCGGACAAAATAACCCCCTGGTAATATTTACATTTCACATTACTTAGATAAAAACCGGATCCATCGAGAATTTAATGGCAAATGAAGAATACATTTACATTTCACATTACTTAGATAAAAACACCCTAGTTACGCGGAACAAATAGCGACATAACATAATTTACATTTCACATTACTTAGATAAAAACCCGTGCTATTTCGAGCCTACTCCCATCATACCTCAAGACACCTAATCTGTCGACCTCCACCAAAAAACAAATTTCGCACTACAAATTCATCCTACCTTCCCCCTCTAAATCGCGAAACCCATTCTACCCCAACACTTTATCAAAATCTGTCGATCCCCCAGTGTTTTTACGCTACTGGAGGTCGACAGATTTTTTCACCCCTTAGAAAAAGTTCGACGTTTTTTCATCTGCTGCTCCCCAAAACTCCTTCTCCAACCATCTTTCCTGCCTACTAGAGAACACAATCACCGAATCTTCTTCCTCACGAATGTATTGATCTAACTCCATCCGTAATTTCACTAACAACGGTGGCGTGATTTCCCCCTCAAAAACTGATTTTTGAACATGCGTTAAGTATTTTTTACAGATTTTTAAAAAATGTTTCGCGATACTTTTGCGCCACCATTGTCCTGTGCTATATCGTAAATCAAGATAATATACATCGCCATTCACCACCAAATCTTGAATCCTTCGTAATTCTTATCGTTCATCACGTGCTTGATTAGTTTATAGCACTCCAGCCGAATCAGATGCCGATAGGAAACATTTCGTCCTAAATCCCGATGTTTCACCGTTTCCTTCATCCGCAAATCATACGCCTGCAAAATTTTCTGCCGCGCTTCTTTCTTCATATAGCAAAAATTAGCTTCTTTTTCAAAGTCTTTCTCTGTAATAATATTCTTGTTCAACATGCTGAAAATAATCCGATCGGCAATCAGCGGCTTAAACACCTCCGAAATATCCAAACAAAGCGAAAATCGCCGCTCCCCCGCGCTATGCAAATAACTGATCGCTGGATTTAATTGCGTTTTATAAATCTCCGTCAAACAGCTCGAATACACCAAAGAATTTACATATGAAATCAACGTATTAATCATATTATCCGGTGGCCGCTTCACTCGTTTTTCAAAATCGATTTCTTGGTTAATAATTGCCTGCCAAGCACTGTAGTACACTTTGCGAATATTCCCCTCGATGCCCATCAACTCGGGAACGTTCTGCGTCTTCGCAATTTTCCTCCGCAACGCCTTGATTTCTTCCATCGCCCCGTCCACATCTTTCTCACGCTGACGATAATACCTTAAGTTCCGCAAAATATTAAACGAGGCGCTTTCCACAAATTGAACCGCAATCGCATGACGAAGCAACTCATCCGCATAATGCGACACTTGAGCCACGAGCAATTCCCCAGAAACATTGGATTCGCGCGGATAATAACTGCCACTATAAAACCCATAATAATTAAAAATATGCACCGGGATTCCAAGTTGGCCGATATAATTCAAACATTTCGTATTTAAATCCACTTCCCCAAACAGAAAAAATTTCGCGCGTCATCTCGACTTTTAAATCTTTAAACTTGCCATCTGGCGCCGTTAGCCGGACAACATTATCCTTCCGCTTCAACTCGCCATTTGAAAACAAATAATAGCTCTCCATACATGTCTCCTTTCAAATATAGCAATACTCAAAGTACGCGCATTTTTTGCAAATCGGTTTGTCGATCACATGCGGTGGCGTATTTTGCGCGCAAATTTTTTCAATATCCGCCAAAATCAGCACTAATTCCTCCGAATCTTCCGGTGAAAGCGTCACTTCTTCTCGGCGGCGCAGTTTCGGATAATCGATCACGCCATTTTCGATCGCAATCCCTTTTTCACGCAGAAAATAAATGTAATACTTCAACTGCCAAATTCCCGCCTCCTCGATGGCCCTGCTTTTCTTGACCTCATGCAAAACCTTCCAATCGCGGATAAAATCAATGTTCACCGTCTCATCAATCATCACCTGACCAGAATCACGCGTATAGCTCGATTCATCAAGCAACTTGCCCAACTGCACATTCTCATCCAAATGCTCCATCCGAATCGCCTTCGCAAAACACCATAATTTGCGCTGACATACAAAATAATAATACACATGCGTCCCGCTAATTCTCATTGCCCTGCCCTCCTACTAGAAAAACTGATCCTCTTTCTCTCGATCTTTTGGCGTCAAACCAAGGCCTGTGTCATAATCACAATCAAAAATAGTCACTTTTTCATAGTCATTAATCTTGATGGCGTCCGAGTTCCCTTTTTCAAAAATATAACCTGGCACGTCCAGCATGAACGCTGAGAGCATCGTTCGCGCCCTCATCTTCGTTTTACGATCCAGGCCTTTCGTTTTTATCGTCTCGATGTAGCCTCTAATTTCGGCTTCATTTTCAGCAAAAATCGGCTTTGGAATCGCAGCAACCGAGTTAATATCACGGAATCGCTTCTTCACTTCGTTCTTATCCAGTTCATACGTACCAAAAGATTTCACGTAATCTATATCGCCCTTCACTTTCTCATAGTACTCGCTGCCCTCAAGCGCCTCCGTCGAGTAAACCCGATCAATCATCGCCAACTTCTGGGCCTCCGAAACCGCGCCGTCCACATCTTGCAACAACGCCCTCGAGTTCTCATGAATTTGCGCATCGATAAAGCCCCGCGGTCTCAAACCCGAACATTCCACGTCAAACACATACACATTCGTCGCCACATCCAGCTCCCGATTCCGGTAACACCGCCCCATCCGCTGAAAAAGACCGTTCAAATCAGACAACTCGGTAAACAAAATGTCAAAATCAATATCAAGCGAAGCCTCCACAACCTGCGTTGCCACCCAAATACAAGGCCTAGAGCTTCCTTTTTGCCCATCCGATAAAATCGCGTCTTCTTTCGCAGTACGGTCACGTTTAATAAACTGACTATGCAGCAAGTGAACCTCCGCATCGCCGTGAGCCTCAACGAGCTCCTCGTACATAGCCTTCGCAACCCGCACCGTATTACAAATCACCAAAATCCGATTGTCCTCATAAAACGCACTAATAAACGTGCTGCTAATCGGCTCGTGAATAACTTTTAAACTATGGCGTACCCGATCAGAAATAAAGTCCTCCTCCGCACGCGTAAAAGTAACGCCCTCTTCGGCCAAAAGATCCGGAATAATTCCCGGTAAAGTCGCCGTCAAAATCGTGAATTTACCGCCCACTTTTTGGATGTAAGAAAGCCCAACAATGAGGTAGGCCAACAAGTCTGGCGAGTACATCTGCACCTCATCGATAATGACCTTGGAATAAGAAAGCGTCGCCAGCTTCGGCTCAAATCCCGCATAACGAAACACAAAATCAAAAAGCTGATCCAATGTGCAAACCGTGATCGGAAGCGACATTTGGCGCGTTTTCGTAAAGTAGTCCTCAATATCCATAGCTTCCATCTCTGGCTCGTGAATCAAATACTGACCGTAAGTTTCCGAATGAAGCAACCCAACGCGATCCGTCTGTTGCTCCCTCACAATGCCCGTTTCGCTATCAATTAACCGGCTATAAATCGCGTTGATCGCCGTCCGCAAAGGTAGCGTGAAGAAGCCTTTATTGTTTCCTAGCCAAAGCAACCCAGCCTCCGTTTTCCCCATGCCCGTTTCCGCCACAACAATCATGTTCTCCTCTTGGTGCGCCTGCATATATTTTTGTAAGGGTTTCCAATCAGCGTCAGGATTTTGTTTCCGAAATACATTCATCTGCTCCGTCATCGCCGCCTCTAAAAAATCGTTGGGCTTTTCAACGTCGATATCTGCACTCGCCGCGAAATCAATGCGGTTTAGGAGACCTTTTAGGAGGACGTATTGAATAAATATTTCGAAACTCTCTGCTGTTTTCCCTTCAAAAATATGCGCCGTTACTTGATAATATTTAGCAGGGAAGTGACTTCGATAGGCTCTATACTCTCCTAGTTTATCATATGTAAAACCTTGCCATTCTTGCTCTAATTTCTTCATTTCTAAAGTCCATTCATCCTCAGTGAAGTTAATATCTCGCTCGTGATGCCTCGCTATCGCTTGGAACAGCACTTGTATTTCCTCTTTGCTATAGCCTTCTTCTTTTAACTTTTTATATGGAACAAATGCAACGGAAAGATAATTATGCGGAATCTCTTTTTTGTTGCGCCTACCACCTGAAACTTTTTCTTGAAAAAACAGATTCATTTTTCCAAGGTCATGAATCATACATGCCAAATTCAAAAAATGCCAATTCACTCTTATTTCTGGGTAATATTTTTGTAACAACTCGTAATTCGCAAGCAAGTTATCGGTATGTTCTTGAATGGTTTCCTCAGGTTTAGATTTTGCTAGATATTTATTCATAGGAGCCTCCAGATTAAGAGGGAGCGCAAACCCCCTCCGATTTTTATTTAATATCTAAAAATACTAATTTGCCGTCCTCGTCTACATAGAAATAGTCTTCTTCAGAAATGAGAATAGACGTCGTATAAAAAACATCTTTCTTATGCCAGTTTCGATACATTTTCGGCGCCTTCGCAGTTCCCCGATTTATCAGCTCATACGTATCGGTCAAGAGATAGCGCGTACCCAGTAGCTCATTTCTGCCAATATGACTTTTTTCATGCGGTCTAAAGTACACATCCTCCTTTTCAATAATGGAAATTGGAACATAGGCGCCATAGTTGTTATCTAGTTTCAAGTCCTCTTCCGCTTCTACCCGCTCAAACGAAACCACCTTCACCTCTTGGATCGTCGCAATGTCCTCACGGCGACCAAGCGATGGATACTCTTGCGGCGTTTCGAAAGCTTCGGCGATCGTCGGAACCAAGCTTTGATCTTCTGGAATCACATGCAGAAGTAGTTCGACATCCACAAGCAGCTCCGCCGTTGCAATTCCCCGACCCACGCCATAATCACCGACTTTTAACTGATGACGTTTCTCGTCATACGTCATGCCATTCTTAAATTCATACCGCGTGTACAAATCGTTCACCTTGGAAAAATACTTTCCTTGAATACTGATTTCCATCGGATGATAACTTGTAAACCCACACATCGTATGCACCATCCCGATCACCGTCGAATACGGCGGCAACGGGTATGTTTCCTTTAATTGAAAACTCGTCGGCTTTTTATAATTCACTAAATCCTGCCATAGTTTAATCCTAATTGCTTTCATAATATGCATCAATCTTTTCTTTAAGATCATTGAAGAAAGCAGGCACAGATTCGGCATTTAGTGCTTTTTTAATCTCAGACGTGTTCTCGAATTGCCCGTCAATCACACCACATTTGGTATTTTCTTTGATGCCGCTATAATCCAACACACCAAGAATATTGTCGACGAGGACTTTATTATCCTTGATATCCACGACATTTTGGAAAACAGGGTTCTTCACATCATACACGCCACCGATGATAAATAGCGGCTTCAAGTCCTCACGACGACCGCGGATATCACGATACAAGAACGCAATTGTGTCCATTAATTTTTGCACGCGACGGCTTTTTTCCTTGTTGTCGATTTCGATTTGTCCATCGATTCCGATTTGATCGAGGTCAATTGTCACCGTATAGCGGTAGTAAGAACGATGAATCTCTGCTTGCGCGATGTTCATGTTTTCGCCAACTTTATCCGCTTGTCCTTTATTCGTCAGGAAGTCCAGATCCGCTTTAAAAGTCTCCAGCGAAATCGCATTTGAAAGCCGTACTTTTGCCGAACGTTTTTGCCCTTGTGTGCCCTTTTCCGTTTTTAAGTAACCGAAGAAATCAAGTTCTGGAAAATCTGTGATCGTTGCTTCACTCAAGAACTGAATTACCTTCTTGTCTCCACTACCTTCCGCCTTGACTGGGGCAGGCTTCTCACCAACCTGCTCCATCATATTGTAACGAATCGCTTGGCGAGAAATGTACGTGTATTGGTCACCGTTGTTGCGAGATATTTTTTTGAGCGCCGAGATATTCCCTAGACTCTCCCCATAGTTTGCGCTTTCTGCTTGAAAAATGATTGTCATTGCTAGGCCTTTACTTTTCATTGTCATTTCCTCCATCTTTATCTTTGTCATCCGTCTCTATCGCACCGTTCACACCTACCATAAAGGCATAACCGACCGTTTTAAACGTCTCATCACTCGTAAAAGATTCTAAGAAAAAATCTGGAATCGTCTTGCCTAAATACGAATAGCTGTTTAGAATAATGTCCATAAACGCATCACGATTGTTTGTTTTCAACGCGTTCAACATTTTGTAGTTAAACCCGCCACGCTTATGCTCTGGATACGCCTTCTTAAACTCATTCCCGCACTTGTTAATATGCCAAATCCGACCTTTCGAAATCTCAGTCATCGCCTCTATCTCCTTTAGAAAATTCGTATTGATTTCAAGCAAACTGCCGACGTGCCCCATATGATAATATGTATTACTCACATTCGTCACTTTTAAATACATCGCTTTGTGGATAAATGTAAATAAATTCTCATTATTCATCAGACGGCGAACCGTTTCTTGATAGAAATTAACGTTCAACGTACCTTCTTTAAAACCACATTTTTGAATCATTTTTAAAGCGTTTTTGGAGTCATGAAAAATATTCAACGCGCGCTTGGATAAGATGTTGAAGCGATATTTCTCATTTTCGTACCTAACCACTTGGATATCTGCTAACTCGTAGTGCCGCTTATCCTCAACTTGATTAGTAATCGCCTCAATCAGCGCACGATACGGACTTGTCTGCGTTAAGGAATCTTCATGATTATGCAAAATTTCATAGCGTATTTTCTCATTCACCTCATGCAAGGCTTCCGCGCTAACCGAATCATTGATGAAAATACCGTTGCCATAAACATAGGTAAATCCAGCTGGGACGCAGGAATAAATCATTTTGCAAAGTGGACAAACAGCAATATCATTGTTGAAATCCCAAACATGTGATGTTTTACGAGCCGTATCGAATCCGGTTTCGTTCATAAAGCTCAGATCAAGTTTCAAGTTTTTAATAGGCCTATTACATGTGAAACAATGAAATTTCGCTTTTTCTAGATCCGTTTCTCGGTATTCCACAACAGGCGCGACAAAATTATCACGATAATCCACGTAGCAATCCTTTTCTTTCGTTTGCGGATTCAGGAAACTGACACCATTCCAGCCATTTTTGATGACCGTGTAAATCACATTTTTAGCCGCCAAGTATTTCTTCCCTTTATCGCTCTCACAAAAAGCGATAATCTGATCGAGCTTCGGATAGACTTGCTTCACTTCTTGGATGATTTCTGCACGTTTCTCCGCGAATGTTTCCTTCTTTTTTAGCTGCCCGACTTTGGCGAGGTTTTTCCCCCACTGGGCTGGATCAACAGACGCATCAATAAGTGGGTATACGCTTGCATAGCTCGCACTTTTCAAGTAATACTTCGCCACATTCGCGATGTATTCATTCAGCCGATCTAATGCCTTTTCATCGAAATCTGCAAAATCTGTTTTCCGATGCTGCTCCATTTCCACTTTGAACGAAACGATCTTATACCATGACAGCGTTTTCTCATATTCCCGAATAAAATAATCAAAATACTTTTCCTCAAAGCCGTCCAATAAAGATTCTTCAAAAAAAACACTCTGACCTTCCATCCTGACATTCTTTTTACCAACAATATTGATGAAACCGACAAGGCCAGCATTAAACAGCCAATCATTCGCTCGACATTCTATTTCACTCATATTTTCACCTCCTATGCTTGTTCTAACATCCCAAAGCCCATGCCCGTAATAGAGCCCAACCCACAGCTAGAAATATAGTCTAACATATATTTTGGAGCCTTTATTTCTAGCACGCCTATAGAGCACGCAACATACAAATCGTAATGGAGTACTACAGTTTTTTTCATATCAATAGGCACTATAGAGAGCTTTTCAATATCCTCAGATAAAAAGTCGCCATATCGATCTTGAAGCTTAGAATAGAAATTTCTTTTCAACAATTTTTCGAAATCAGCATCGCTATAATCATAAAACCAATCTTTATACGTTTCTTGATCATGATCTCGACAAACAATAGGCGAGAGAGTTTTAAATACGACGCTTTCATCTTTTATTTCTTTTTCTCTCATGACATCTACTTTTTGAATTTGTAAATGACAACCATCCGATATTTTGATTTCTTGCCACTTCAAACTTGTAAATGCATTGTAAAAAGGAATAGCTAACTGTGCATTTCCAGTTGAAAAATTAATTATTAGCTCTCTCCCTGAAACAATTATCTCTTTATTTGTGAATTTTGCATCTTTAAAGTAAACAGCAAAAGTAAAATCTTTTTGCTTATTCGTTTCGTATAATGTTTTAAAAATATCTGGATGTTTCTTTGCTAAGCCCTTTTTTAAAATCATTACTATCTTGCTTCGATAATCTAATGGCATTACTTCGTTGTCCAATCTACAAACTATTTTTAACCTCAAATTTATCACCCCTTTAATGTGTATTTTATCTCTATTCATGTTAAAATGAACTTGTTAGTATACTTTCATAATTATGTTGGAAGCAATGTTGCCGCATTCACTCCCAACATTAATTATAGGTTTGTATCTAACTACAATTCAGCTTGAATCCTTAGAATGATATAGAGTATCAAAAGGAATACAACTAAGACAAAAACTCTCAAGACATTTGGGGTAGGCGCTCTCTTACCTGCCTCATTGTCATCATTTTTTGTTAATGTTATATTTTCTTCGATCCATGTGATCATCTTGTACAAAATGGTTAGCATTATAATGCTAAATTCTTTATCTAACATAATTTTCACCCCCACCCAATAAATAAGCCAACGTTACTAATTACTTTGATTATATCGAAGTAATTATTAACTGCCTGACAAATTAATTGTAGCATGGATGGTAACTTTATACAAGCATGGTTAGTTAATTTTTAACGAGCACAATTCGGAATAAACAGTTATTTTTAATTAGGAGCTACTATAAACTCCTTCAAAATGTAATAGATTAAAAATGTAATAAAGGTTGTTAGTAACGTATTTACATTATAAAATATATAGATTAAGTTACTACTCATTCTATATGTAATGAGAGTATTTGTCCATATTTTTATTT
This sequence comes from Listeria grandensis FSL F6-0971, assembly GCF_000525835.1. Classification (GTDB taxonomy): domain Bacteria; phylum Bacillota; class Bacilli; order Lactobacillales; family Listeriaceae; genus Listeria_A; species Listeria_A grandensis. The sequence continues at coordinate 126,153 of NZ_AODD01000006.1, read as the reverse complement.
AGTGATCGTACTCTCCCTCTATCAAAAAGGGGCATACTGTCACTTACAACGTATACTTATCTATTACTTCAAATCAACTGATACGCGCAAATCAAACGTCAGTACCTCCAAGGTGAGAACATATGACAAAACTATACATAACTTTTAGGTATCATTGTTTTTTGTCATACCTTTAATAAAACATACTTGATTCATCTGCATATTTCACTCTAGAATTCCTTATCGATACAAATTCTCTTCTCGAGCTCAAAAACTTATCCAGCAAAATCACGGATTTCTTATTGTATCCAGGCGAAGAGTACGCTATACTAGATCTTTGTTATTGAAATCTGAATAACATGTAAAATTCTGCGGATAACATAGAAATGGAGAGATAAAAAATGGCGAAAACACCACAGTGTCAAAGTTGCGGCATACCTATGAATAAACCAGAAGAATTTGGTACCGAAAAAGACGGAACACGCTCAGAAAAATATTGTTTGAAATGTTATGAAATGGGACAGTGGACAAATCCTGACGCAACCTTCGATGAGTTTTATGAAATAAGTTTAAAAGGATTTCAGGAATCTGACATGAGTAAGATCGGGAAATTTTTTCTGAATAAAATGTATACTAAAAAATTCTTGAAAAAGTTAGAGCGCTGGCGTTAACACAGTAAAAAGTGAAAGTACATTTCACCTCTTAAAACTACTGCATATTTAAAATGGCAGAAGCCCAGTAAACCGTTTGCTGTATAACGGTTTACTGGGCTTCTTAAAATACCTTCGCATGCTAACTACGCGTTTTGTTCTCCCTACTTCAAAATCAACTTCCCAGCTACTTTCTTCTTATCAATCAACTGATGCGCGCCAATCACACCGCGCAGGTCAAACGTCAGTACCTCCGCCGTCTTCAACTGCAATTTATGCGAGCGGTATAAATCGGCCAAGTAACCCAACGCTTCTTTATCCTTCATGTCCTTCGTGCGCTTCAAGCGAACTGCTGTCACTTTCTTGTCTTCAGCATGTTCTGGAACTGCTGTAAGCGAAATGTAACGCCCGCCTTTTTTCACGTAAGCAAGTCCTTTCGCGGCACCTTTACCGCCAAAACTTGCATCCAGTACAACGTCTGCTTTATCCGCCAGCATTTCAGCTACGTTATCACGATCGTAAGCTACGACGCGGTCTGCGCCGAGTGCGCTAACGTAATCTGCATTTTTACTACTCGCAATCCCGATCACTTTGATACCTTTTTCTTTGGCAATTTGTACTGCGATCGCGCCAACTGCTCCTGAGGCTCCTTGAATGATCAGTGTCTCGCCTTTTTTCACGTTCGCAACTTGTAGGGCATAGTACGCCGTAATTCCAACAGACGATAGTCCTGCCGCTTCCTCTATACTCATCTCTTCAGGTTTTTTGACGATATTGTAACTTGGTGTCGCGACATACTCGCCGTAACCTCCAATAGAAGGATGGCCAATGACGATGTCTCCAACCGCGTAGTTCTTCACTTTGGAGCCGACTTCGGTAATTTCACCGACGACATCGCTTCCGGGAACAATTGGAAAACCTAATGGCCGTATTTTTTGCATCACGCCTGCGCGTAACAGAGCATCATAAGGATTCACCCCTGCGGCTAAGACCTTGATAACTACACCTTTTTCGCTTGCTTTTGGTGTTTCTAGTTCTAATTCTTCAAATACTTCGGGTGCTCCGAATTGTGTAAATCCTAATGCTTTCATTTTGTAAATCCTCCTAGTCTGTAACTTTTTCTTCTATGCCTGTGAGCCAATCGATAATTTCATCTTCTTCGGCTACATTCACATTATGGCTTACGTAATACGTCCTGAGTGTCACTTCATCACTCATCGTTTTAAAATATCGTGCAATGCGTTCGCCTTCCACAACAGGAAGAACGGCATCATTAATTCCGTGGCCTACAAAAATGGGCTTCTTCTTTAAAAGGAGGTTTTTCGGGCCTGCCTCGAGAAACGCTGGTAACTTCGCGCTCAGGAAAACGCCACCGTGATACATCCCTCCATTGCGGACGAATTCCGTCATCGATACGATGCCGCCTTGTCCAAAGCCCATCAAATACATTTTTTTGCGATCGATCGATGGATACTGACCGATGATTTTTTCAACGAACTCGTGGATGCTGTTTGCTGCATATGTAATCGTCTTTTCGCTAGGTTCTCCTTCTGATACCATTTTGTAGTAGGCGTATCCTGGACCTTGTTGGACATTTCCGCGAATTCCAACGATGACAAATCTATCCATGACCGATTCTAAAATTCCTGGTAAATCTAGCTCGTCAGCTCCAACGTCATGCAGTGCAAAAATCGTCGGAAACGTATCTTCTGCCTTGCGATCAATTGGTTCATAAATATCATATGCAAACATAAACAAACTCCCCCGTTACTTCGCTAGTTCAGCGATTTTTTTAAACTCTTCCTCTGTGAGCGTAATGCCTTTGCCCATTTTCTCATTATTTGGCGCCCAATCACGAATATCGTATTTTGGGGCGCGACCATTCCAACTGATCAAATTAACCTCTCTGCGCCATCCCTTAGCGTTTTCCGACAATACACCAATGTGTTCTACAATTTCAAACTCGATACTGCTCATCTGCCAAGACTCCTTTTATACGTAATGCTTTCATAGTTCATAATACCAGATGTTTACCCTCAAATCGCCTTGTAGAATCGTGTTTTTAGAAAATCTTTTTATTTTGACTAGAAAAATTGCTGTTGTTGCGTTAGGATGGGAGGAGAGATTAGTTAGAACGGAGGGTAATGCGATGGAAGATGCTCCTCAAGATTTTTTACTCGACACATGTTTACTCGCGGGAAAAATTATGATGGAAAGCGGCGCAGAAATGTACCGCGTGGAAGATACGATGAGCCGAATTGCAGAGGCTGCTTCAGAATCCAAAGGGATAAGTTTCGTAACTCCAACTGGTATTTTTATGGCATTGCAAGGCGGCTCGACGGTAAAAATGGAACAAATACCAACGCGAACGATTGATTTGGAGAAAGTCTCCAAGGTCAACGATTTATCTCGTGAATTTACGATGAAACAAATTTCGCTAGGTCAATTTTATACGCAATTACGGTCGCTGGATAAAGAGGTAAAGTTCTTTCCAATCTGGTTACAAATCGTTGCGGCAGCAGTTGTTAGTGGTACATTGATGATGATTTTTGGTGGGGTTTGGAAAGACTTGATTGCAACATGTATGATTGGCGCGATCGGATTTATCATCTTTTATTACGGTACCGAATTTTTTAAAGTGAAGTTTTTGGCCGAGTTTTTAGCTGCATTTACGGTTGGTTTATTGTCGATACTCGCGATTTCGGTCGGCTGGGGTGTGAGTTTGGACAAGATGATTATTGGTGGTGTCATGCCGCTCGTGCCTGGAGTTCCAATCACAAACGCCGTGCGCGATTTGCTGGCTGGACACCTACTGTCAGGAATGGCACGCGGAACCGAAGCCTTGATTACAGCAGGGACGATTGGGATTGGGATAGCAGTGGTATTCCGCTTTTTCGGTTGAATGAAAAGCTGAGGAAGCCCGTTAGCCCCGAAAAAACTTGGAGCGGCCTCCATAAAAACCCGCTCTTGGTTTTTATGGAGGGCGTGAAAGTTTCGAGGGGCTGGCTTCCGAAGCTGGATCCAATGAAAAGCCGAAACGGCCCGTTCAGCTCCGAAAAAAACTGGAGCGGCCGCAATAAAAAGCCGATCTTGCTTTTTATGGAGGGCGTGAAGTTTTCGAGGAGTTGGCCGTTGAAGCTGGATCAAATGAAAAGCTGAGGAAGCCCGTTTAGCCCCGAAAAAACTTGGAGCGGCCGCAATAAAAACCCGCTCTTGGTTTTTGTGGAGGGCGAGAAAGTTTCGAGGGGCTGGCTTCTGAAGCTGGATCCGAAGGCGCAGGACACGATGCAGCACATGGATTACATACTCACCTACGGTTCCTATGCATATTGAGGCTCTAACTCAGCAAAGTTCGCTTCGTAAGAGCCACAACAAAGCTGAAACGGCCCGCTCAGCTCCGAAAAAAACTGGAGCGGCCGCAATGAAAACCCGCTCTTGGTTTTTGTGGAGGGCGTGAAAGTTTCGAGGGGCTGGCTTCTGAAGCTGGATCCGAAGGCGCAGGACACGATGCAGCACATGGATTACATGCTCACTACGTTCCCATGCATATTAAGGCTCTCTGGATTCTCTGCTTCTTAACTTGTTTTGCTAATCATTCGGAGATAAGCGTCATAAGAGCCACTGGTGGATTACATACTCACCTACGGTTCCTATGCATATTGAGGCTCTAACTCAGCAAAGTTCGCTTCGTAAGACTCTCAACAAATCTGGAAGGAGATGACCCAATGTTTTCGATAGTACTCATGCAAATTGTTTTCAGTTTCCTCGCCACACTCGCATTTGCCATCATCACAAATGTTCCCCGTCGTTCATTAATAGAATGCGGGTTTACTGGGACGCTTGGCTGGATGACTTACTGGATTTTATCTCACCTAGAGGCAGGCACAACGATGAGCACGCTTGCCGGAGCGTTCATTGTCGCTATCGCCAGTTATTTCTTTGCAAAATCTAAAAGGTTACCTGTTACCATTTTCAACGTTCCAGGCATTGTTCCATTGGTGCCCGGTGGTTTAGCCTACCAAGCCGTTCGGAATTTTGTGCTCGGCGATTATATCGAGGCTATTTCTTTTTCGGTACGCGTTGCTCTAGTTGCTGGTGCTATCGCCGCTGGACTCGTACTTTCGGAAGTTCTGAACCACAGTATTCGCCGTTTTCGTGAACATAAGGAAAATATTTGAGTGTCTTTCGTTGGCAGAGTTTATGCAAAAGCGTTATGCGGGGAAAATAGATGGCGACATATTGGATTTGAATTTACCGCTTTATAATGAGGATTTAGAGTCGGATTTACCAGCGGAGGTTGTTGCTTTTATGTATACTTATTTAAGAGGTGATGACAAAATTGAAAATCGTTTCTGGCGATAATGTTGAATTCGTGATCAAAGATAATGTTGTAGAACTTAGAAAAGCTGCTGAGAAAAAAGATGCTGTCTCTCCCGATTTCCTAAAAATGGCCGAAGAAGTGCTAGACGAATATGACCAAGCATTCCGCGGTTTAGTCGATCGATGACGATTCGTTATTTGACGGAGCCCGGATCGCTTAACATGTGCATCGAGCAGCCAAAACAGATCGTTTTTGAACGGGAGCTTTATCCTACGCTACATGACAAGGCTGGGATACTATACAAAAGCTTGATCATCCAACACTGTTTTGCGAATGCGAATAACAGAACAGCGCTTGCTTCTTTAGGTTTATTTTTGAAATGTAATGGTTGGCAGCTCTTGGCAAGCAATCAAGATGCGGAGGATTTCACGGTAGCCATTGCGCTAGATAGTAATATGGAGTTGCCCAAGATTTCTGATTGGATTGAAAAAAAATTCCGCGATGCTTCGTTAGTTGGGCACCGCGGAATTTTTTATTATACAAACGAATGGACGCGTGTATTTTTTGTGAATTTGTAGCTGGCAATGCAGAAGAACAGTAATGCGTAGCCTAGCAGAATCGCGATATTCAGACTGATAGAGGCCAAATTGCCATTTTGCTGTAGTGTCGTGATCGCGTCCATGACCCAATACTGTGGCATGAATTCGGCGATTTTTTGCATGAAGCTTGGCATGATGGCTACTGGAATGAGCGCGCCAGATAGCAAGCTTGTCAATGTGAATAGAATCATTTGCAAACCGCTGACGCTCTTTCTGCTCGTCGCTGTGAATCCTAAAGCGAGCGATAGAAGCACTGCCATGATTGCGAAAATAAACAGGATACCAAATAGGGCAAAATAAGATACCCCTGGATCAATGCCAAATGCAAATCGCATCGCTACGAGACAAATCAGAATCTCCGTCACAACAACCGCTAACGAGAAAAGCGCATTCCCAAATAGGTAAACCTTGCTACTAAGCGGTGTGGACATAAGTCGGTAAAACGTGCCATCTTCTTTTTCCTGCAAAATTAATTCGCCTAGATTCCCCGCCGCGTACAGCAACATCATACATAGAAAACCAAGAATTTGCATCGACATCATCAAAACAACATCTTGCTGTGTGCTTGTCGTTTTTTGCGTCACGCTAATTTTAGATTGGTCGAATGTACTCGCGTATTTAGAGAAATCTTGTCCGCTATTTTGACTCGCCTTCATCATCGTCATCATATTGGTGAGTGAAGCGTTCACTGTAGCCTTCACCGTCTTGTTCACCGTATCGCCTTGAATCGATTTCACCGTAATATCTTGCGGATCAAGAGCCTCGATACTTTTTTCCGATCCCTTTTCAAAAATAACAAGCGCATCTAGCGATCCACTCGTGAGTTTCTTGTTTCCATCGGATAGTGAAACCGACTGCGCCTCTTTATTGTCCGCCTTCATCCACGTCACCATTTGCGTCGTATACGCGCCTGGATCCTCATTTACCAAACCAATTTTCAGCCCGGCAGTCGTCGATTGCGCACCGTACGAAAGAAAATAGATTAAAATACTCAAAATCGGCAAGCCAATAATCATCAGCAATTTCGCCTTGCTCTGCGTGAGACTTTTCAAATTATGCCTAAATATCCATCCAACTTGTTGCATTTTAATACACTTCCTTTCGACGAATCCACAAGCTCATCATGACGACAAGCACAGCAGTTATCAATAAATTAGTCGCGATTGGTATGACAGCTGCAGCCACATCCTGATTATACATCACATCACGAACGCCGATACGCACCCAGCCAATCGGTGAAAGCTTCGACATTAAGCCGTCTCCAGTCGGGAAGTACGCGCCTCCGAGAAAAGCGAACACTTGCACAAGTATCGACGCCGCTCCCGTCGCCGCAGGGTTCCCGTTACTAAACACGTCGACCGCCATTCCAAGCGCCACCGACAAGAACAACAAGCTAAAGTAAATCACGAAAATCACCGCAACATATGGCCCCCAGCTCACCCCGAAAAAGAGATTTGAAACCACCATTAGCAACAGAAGCGCCACAACCTGCATAAAAATCGCGCCGAGAAAATTCCCGATAATCGCCGTAGATTTCTTGATTGGTGCAATGAACAATCGCACATCTGTATGGCGCACCTTCTCCTCACGAAACACGTTGATACCACTGTTGATCCCAAACATCATCACCATCGCAATCATCGCAACCGCATAATATTCAAATGCACTAATCTTATTTCCTGACGCCTGCTTTTCGATATGAACAGCCGTATCAGACGGTTTCGGTGGATTTTGCAACACACTTGCTTGCGTCTTGTCTACTTTTACAATCGTGCTCGCCAACTGATATTGCGCCGTAAACTGGTCTAAATAACCATTCAATACACTCATCTCGATAGCGCTTGGTGAGTTGGTCGTCACCGTCAAATCATCCGCAACCGCAACAAATCCGACCGCATCTCCATTTTCGACTGCACTTTTGCCGGCTTTCGCGCTTTTTGCTTCCTTAAACGTAATCTGTTTCCCGCTGGCGTCTTTTGCGAACTGCTCAAACCCCTTGCCTAGCGGGCTTTCCTTTTGCACCACGTACTCTATCGTCATCTTATCAAGCTTGACATCACTGCTAAAGCTATCCTGCAACACGCTCCCTAACACTAGAATCAGCGCTAATGGAAAAATTAACATATAGAGAAAATAGCCCTTATCACGCAGCGTGAGCTTGATTGCCTTCAACATAATATGAAAAATCATCATCTGCCCAACTTCCCCTCTCTAATCTCGTAATTTGCGGCCTGTTAGGTTTAAAAAGACCGTTTCCAAATTCAGCGTTTGCTGGTTCATCTCGACGACTTCCGCCGAATGACGAATCAAGGCTTCTAATACCGTATTCAAGTTATTCACTTCACTGTTTGAAGTAATTTTCAGCGTATTGCCAGCCAGTACTTCCACTAGTTGGATTCCAGAAATCGTCCGCAATTCGTCCAGATCCACTTTTGCAACCTCATCCACAACGATTCGCATTTCTTTCATATCGGAAACCAGACTCACAAGCTGTTCTTTAGTACCTTCCGCGATCACTTTGCCATGGTCGATAATCGCAATATAATCACACAACTCCTCGACTTCTTCCATATAATGACTTGTATAAATGATCGTACAACCCGACGCATTCAGCTTTTTAATCGACTTCAAAATGTAGTTTCTAGACTGCGGGTCAATTCCGACCGTCGGCTCATCCATAATAATCAGCGCTGGTTTATGCGCGATCGCACACGCAATATTGAGGCGCCGCTTCATGCCACCTGAAAAAGTACCCGGCTTCTCCTTCCGCTTGTCCGCCAAACCAACAAACTCCAGTGCTGTCTCCGCTGCCGCATCCAGTTCCTTCCCACGAAGCCCATAAAGCCCCGCAAAAAAGCGCACATTCTCAAACGCCGACAAATCATTGTACAGCGCAATATCCTGAGGCACCAAGCCAATTCGCTGCTTAATCTCCAAACTATGTTGCTCCTGCTCCTCACCAAAAAGTCGTATCACACCCGTATTCTTCTTCAAAAGTCCACATAAAACGCTGATCGTTGTACTTTTCCCAGCACCATTTGGCCCAAGCAATCCAAAAATCTGCCCTTCTTCAATGACCAAATCCAGATTATCCACTGCAATATTTTTCTCAAATTTCTTCGTTAGTTGCTCAATTTCTACGATTTTCATTGCGTTCCCTCATTTCCATGCTTATCTTACTTCCTAGTATAGAAAAAAAGCGAGCATCGCAACAGTGCAAATACTCACTTTCTTACCGTGAAGATCTCACGAATTTTTTCACATGCTTCACGTTTTCGAGCGGAATCAGCGTCACGAGCGTAAATCCATCCGTTGCATCAATAATCAGCTTGCCACCAAGTTTCGCCGTTCGCTCCTCCATTCCCATCAAACCAAGGCTTTTCGTTACGGATTCTGCACCAACACCATTATCCTTCAACTCCAAACGCACAAACTTATTCAAAACCGTCAACGTCACATCCACGCGGCTCGCTTGGCTATATTTCAATATATTCGTCAAACCTTCCGTCAAATTTTGGATGAAAACATACCACATCGCTTGCGTCACTTTTGCAACGATTCCTTGCGTTTGAAAAATCGTCCGAATCCCGTACTGTGCCTCAAATGTCTCTAGCTGCGCCTTCACGCGATTAATCGCTAAACTTTCCTGAGCAGGTTTAGTCATTTTAAGCGTCTTGCGAATCTCCTCAATGCCCGACTTATTGATCAAAATCGCATTATCTAGCAGTTCTGCCGCTTTTTCCCGATCCGTTTTAAGCAATGCCTTCGCGGCCTCAAGCTGCATCAAACCACCCGTCAGCGAATGCCCCAACTGGTCATGAATCTGATGAGATAGCGCGTTCCGTTCCTCAAGCTTCGCCAAATACGTCTGCCGGATATTATTCGTTTCCGCAGCATCGAGCCTCGCCGCAAAACCATCCAGCTTCACACGCATCCCTTCATTCTCTAGCTCCATCTCCGTCATGACATACGCCGCCCGGTTCAAATACCAATAAAAAGCACCGACAAAAATACTAATTCCTACATAAATCAACGTGTACCCTCCGAAAAATAACGGAATCAGGGTTAAAATCACAGCGCATCCTATCCATTTCGGTGGACACTTCTCATCACGCAATAACAAAGCTAGCGTACAAAACGGCATTAATAGCAACATCAGAGGCAAATACCAGACGCTTACCAACCAAACCAGCCCAATTAACCCTAGCCGAATTCCCAGCTGGTACCGCACAAGAATAAACGACAATAACGTCACCGAAATATACAGCAAAAAATGCAATAAATAGAGGGCAATCATCCCACTTGGCGTATTTTCCTCAAATAAATATACGATCAGCAACAAACAAAACGCCACATCCAGCGTTAGCTTATACCTCGTCACCCTTCAACGCCTCCAATTTTGCCCGTCAAATACAAGATCGCGAGCTGCGTTCGGTGATCTAATCCTAATTTTCCAAGGAGTGCCGAAATATTATTGGCAACCGTTCCTTCCGAAATAAATAAATTCTTCGCGATTTCCTTGTTTGAAAGACCGCTTGCAATAGCCTTCATCACATCCATTTCTCGCGCCGTCAAGTGCAATCCACTCAAATCAGGAGCAGCAGGCATCACCTCATCCTGTAGCGAGCGCTTCACCTTATCCCAAATTTCATCTTGAATAATACTTTGATTTTGCATCACACTCACAATCGCATGGTGAATCATCTGCGGATCATTATTTTTCAGCAAATAGCCCTTCGCTCCGTTCTCAATCGCCTTCAAAATAAACGCGTCATCATCAAATGTCGTCAAAATAATCACTTTTGTCTGCGTTGTTTCCGTAATCACTTTCGTCGCCTGAACCCCGTCCATCCCAGGCATCCGCACATCCATCAAAACCACATCCACCTCATGCTCCTGACAAAATGCTACGGCCTCTGCCCCGTCCGCAGCCGTTCCAACCACTTCAATCCCATCCATCGTTCCAAGAATAATCTCTAGTCCGCCCGTAATAAACGAATTATCATCCACCACTAAAATATGTATCATATCCACCGCACCCCATCGCTATTTTCATAAAATCAACATAGCACATTCCCCGCCATTTCTCCACTAAAAAAAGACTGCGCCTCATCAAAGAAACACAGCCTCCCCCATTTTACCGCCTAGCAATATTCACCGTCGTAAACACAAACTTATCATAACGATGGCGCGACTTCGAGTATTCAAACGCCATCCCATTATTCAAATAAACCGTTTGCTCGACCTCGATCACCGGATCATCTTGCGCACAATCCAGATACTGAAAATCCAACTCATTCGGCTTATCCGCCCGAATTTGCTTGTAGGAACTCGCAATTTTTAAATTCAGTTCCTCGCGAATATGCGTATAAATCGAATGCTCCAACACTTGCTGCGTCACACCGGGAATCAACGCTACCGGCATGCACGTATGCTCTAAAACATACGGCTCCCCGTCCAGAATCCGCGCCCGCACAATATCATAAACCGGCGTCTCCAAATCAATATTCAACCGCTCCGCCACATGTACATCCGGAAAAGTTACCTGAAAGTCCACGATCTTACTTTCCACATCGCGCCCTTCCAACAACTTCGTAAATCCATTTACTTCCTGACTATGAATATGGAGCCGATCCATATCGAGCGCTGACTTAATAATAAACGTCCCGTGCCCCCGCTTACGATACAATAGCCCTTCCAAAACAAGAACTTCCAGTGCTTTTTTCATCGTCATACGACTACAATCAAATTCCTTCGCAAGTGACATCTCATCCGGAATTGGCTTATCAAGAGGATATTTCTTAGCGAAAATACGCTTTTTCAACTCTTCCGCGATAAAACTATATTTTGTCTGATTATTCGCCATGATGCCAAACACCTCTTTTTTTTCTTTTATTTTATCATATAATTAAGCATCAAAGCCATGATTATCTGAAAGCGCCTTGTACCAACGCCCAGAAGATTTCACCGTCCGTTTATAATCTTGATCCAGATTCACTTCAACTAAACCATAGCGATTTTTATAAGCATTTGCCCACGACCAGCAATCCATAAACGTCCACAGATGATATCCTTTACAGTTCGCGCCCTCACTCATAGCCTTATGCAACCACTTCAAATGATCTTGAATAAACGCGATCCGGTAATGATCATCGATGTAGCCAGACTCCGTACGATAACGATCTTCGCCTTCCACGCCCATCCCATTTTCCGAAATAAAGAACGGAATATTGCCGTAATTATCACGCAGATTGATCGCAATATCATAAATCGCCCTCTCAAAAATTTCCCAACCACGATATGGATTCATTTTACGATAAGGCATTTCGTAGTTATCAAATAGGTGTTCCGGCATAAACGGCGCATCCGGATGAGCCGCATATTCCTTGGCTTTCACACGGCGCGGCTGGTAATAATTCACACCTAGAATATCGATAATATTGTTCTTAATAACCGCCAAATCTTCCTCCGTATAAACCGGGAGCGCATCATGCTCTTTCAAAATATCCACCAAATCAGCCGGAAACTCGCCCTTTGTCACTGGATCTAGGAAGCTTCGATTAAAAATCAAGTCTGCAATATGTGAAGCGCGTAGATCGGCTGGATTTTGGCTACGCGGATAAGATGGTGTCAAATTCAAGATAATTCCAATTTCACCATCTTGCTGCAATGCATGATACGCTTTGACCGCAAGCGCATGAGCCACCGTCGTATGGTAAGCCACCTGTGCCGCACGCTTGAAATCAACGACATTCGGAAAATGCATATCATATAAGTAACCCGCCTCAACAGGAACAATCGGCTCGTTAAATGTAAACCAATGTTTCACACGGTCGCCAAACAACTCGAAACACGTTTTAGCGAAAGCAGCATAAGCATCCACAACTTCGCGATTTTCCCAGCCGCCCAATTCCTGCATCGACATCGGCATATCAAAATGATACAAGTTAATAAACGGCTCCACCTCATTTGCCAACATCTCATCGATCACATTATTATAAAATTCCACAGCTTTAGGATTCACTTCACCAACCCCATCTGGAATCAAGCGCGACCACTGGATCGACGTCCGGAACGAATTATGTCCCGTTTCCTTCATCAACTGAATATCCGCTTTATATTGATAGTAGAAGTTAGACGTATTCACAGGTCCAACATTATTGAAGAAGCGACCCGGTTCCTCCTTGTACCAATGATCCCAAACACTCGGTTTTCTGCCATCAACATCCGCAGCCCCTTCCGTTTGCGGACCTGAAGCAGCACTACCCCACCAAAAATCTTGCGGAAATTCATATTTCATCATTTCTACCTCCAAAGGACAAGCTCATTAAGCTCGTGTAATATCCTCATTATACCCTATTTTTTTAAAAGTATAAACTTATAACTTGATAAAGTAGTATTTGAGGTGATCAAAAAAGCCGTCATTTTATCTTTTTAAGACATAATGACGGTTTTTTTAAATATTATTCAGTCGGAAGCTTAAAGTTTCAACTATCAGCGCCTAATCAAATATGGATTAGTGATATTTTCTATATTCCCATCAAACAATCCTTTGTTTATATATGCGTTTGGACCTATTCTCTAGAAAAGTCATGGCGTGGAGAGTCACTTCCTTAGTCACAAAGGCTACGCACACCACTTCAACTCCTTTTTTGTAAATTTCATTTCTATTACTTACTAACAATTTTTCCATTTTCCTTAAGAAAGAGCATCACTTTTTCAGCGCGCCCTTTCTTTACATTTACTTTGTTCCCTTCATCAACTATTCTTTATTTTTTTTGCTCTTCTCCTAGCACTTAACAACATCAAAATGTTATAAAATAATACTCCATAAATCGCCGTTTCCATAAAATCACCATTTACTATAAATTCTATTGAAATACCTATCACACCACTTACAATAGCTATTATCAAGACACTCCAATAGGGATGCTCATTATAAAAATGATTCCATTTCTTATACAACGCCCTCACCTCCATTAGCCACTATTTAGTGGTATACCTAGATGCAACTTGTTTGCCAGCAGCATTGTACCCCCACTGTTTACTGTTTACGGTTTTAATCGTTGCTTTTTCTGATGCGCCTTCTATTGTTCCTTCTGCTGGTGGCACTCCTTGTTCCGCATACGGTTCGTACGCTGGAATCGTAGACACGATCATTGTAATAGCGATCGTGACTAAAAGTAATCGTGATAGTCCCTTTTTCATCTTGTTAAGCCCCTTTTCTGTTTGTAATTGAGCAATACATCTCTATTAAAACGTACCATATAATACATGTGAAAAGCAATAATTTTTTTCTTATATATGTAAATATAGGACAGCCATTATCGTGTGTTTCTTCCATATACTATCCTTCATATCTTTTGAAGTTAAGTTTTATCAGAGCATTTCACTTCTTCTTATCATTTTACTGTCTACTTTATTGATATCTATCCAAACTAAGTCATTGTCTTCAGCAGCTTCTACTTGTTAAGGGAGTTGTGTGTCCAGCGCCTCTCTTTTTATGTTCATTATGCCAGTTTCTCATTCTCTTGCAACGATTCTTTCCCCCCCTCTTGCTAACCGCCACTAACTAAGCTAAAATAAACACATGTCGTATATGTCTAGGAATATGGCCCAGACGTTTCTACTTAGCTACCGTAAATGGCTACACTACGAGCAATAGCATACTGCGTTTCTTTTTCGTTGACTTAGAAACGGCTTTTTTTTGCGATGGCTCATCTTTGAAAAATGTGCGACAACACAATTCAGGGAGGCTTTTTTTAATGGAAAAATTGTTTAAACTGCGAGAAAATAAGACAACGGTTAGAACGGAAATTTTGGCGGGGTTAACGACTTTCTTGTCGATGGCGTACATACTATTTGTGAATCCTTCCGCGCTAGCAACGACTGGAATGGACATGAGCGCGGTGTTTGTGGCAACGGCTCTAGCAGCTGTGGTTGGCTCACTGCTTATGGGATTGATTGCGAATTATCCGATTGGGCTCGCTCCGGGCATTGGGCTTAGTTCCTTCTTTGCCTACACGGTTTGTGCGCAATGGGGAATTCCTTGGGAAACTGCTTTATCAGGTGTTTTAGTCTCCGGTTGTGTATTTATTGTACTGACCGTCACCGGGATTCGAGAAAAAATTATCAATGCCATTCCGACAGAACTAAAATTCGCAGTTGGTGCAGGAATCGGCTTTTTCATCGCTTTTCTTGGGCTGAAAAATGCCGGGATTATCGTGGGAAACAAAGCGACACTCGTGGCGCTTGGAGATTTACATAACAGCGCGGTTTTGCTTGCTGTTTTCGGCATTGTCATCACGATTGTTTTGATGACCTTGAACATAAATGGTGCGATTTTTATCGGGATGGCTGCGACGGTTATTGTCGGGATGCTCTTTCAATTGATTGATGTCCCGACGCAAATTGTGGCGCCTATTCCTGATATTTCACCTACATTTGGGCAAGCGATTTTTCATCTTGGAGACATATTCACGCCGCAGATGTTGATTGTGATTTTGACGTTCTTCTTTATTGACTTTTTCGATACCGCGGGGACGCTGGTGGCTGTTGCGAATCAGGCCGGTTTTATGAAGGATAACAAAGTCCCTCGTGCAAGTCGGGCGCTATTCGCAGATTCATCGGCAACGATTGTTGGCTCGATTTTAGGGACATCAACGACCACTTCATACGTGGAATCAACGGCTGGTGTGGCGGTTGGTGGACGGACTGGTTTGACGGCGATTGTGATTGCGATTTGTTTTGCTCTTTCGATGTTCTTTTCGCCGCTGCTTGGTGTGATTACAAGTGCAGTGACGACGCCAGCGCTTGTCATAGTCGGGATTTTGATGATTGGAAATGTGGCGCATATTGACTGGTCTAAATTCGAGATCGCCGTGCCGTGTTTCATGGTTATTTTGATGATGGTGCTTAGTTTCTCGATTGCTTCGGGGATTGCGCTTGGGTTTATCTTTTACCCGATCACGATGTTTTTTAAAGGTCGTTACAAAGAAGTTCACCCGATTATGTATATTTTGATGATCTTATTTATTTTATATTTTGTGTTCGTCGTTTAAAAAATGCAAGAAAGAAGCTGAAATATCGTCCTAATGGATGGAGTTTCAGCTTTTTTCTATGATTTCTTGTAATTCGCCTACAAAGATTTTTCTATATCATCATAGCCGCGGCCAACATCTGCCAAGCTGTGCGCATCTGAGCCGTAGACTAACTCAATGCCAAGTGAATGTGCTTCTTTGGCAATATCAAGTGGTGGATAAGCTTCCTTGCAATATTCTTTATATAACCCCGCTGTATTCCAATCTAATTGATACTTTCGCACTTTTATATCTTGGAGTAGATGCGATACTTGCTGTCTCGCTTCCCCTTTTATTGCCGTTTCATGCTCTGGAAAATAATGCTGGAATTTCTGACAAAGTGAGATATGACCCAGTCGAGTTGGTTTTGCCACGCCTAAATCGGCAAACAATGATTCTCGAATCAGCTCATAGTAGGCTTTTTGAATCGCTGCAAAATTTCCATAATGCTTCCAAATTCCAGCTTCAAAATCTGGCGCTGAGAAATCGATAAATCGCCAGCCGCCAACTCCCGGTATGAAGTGCAACGATAAAACACCATCATCCATCTGCGAACCATATTCCCGAAGTAAAGCTCTCGTATCTGCTTCAAAACCTGGTAAAAAATCAACCTCTAATCCGACGTGAATCCGAATCTGATCACTATACTTTTGCTTCACCTCATGTGCCTTCTTAAAATAGGCATCTAGCTGATCCCACTGAAGTGCCGCCGTCGCAATCTCCTCTTTCGAATTAGCAATTTCTTGTTCAAAAGCTGTGGGCATCGGCGGGTGCTCCGTTATCGAATAATCGGTAAATCCAAGTCCAATTGCTTTTTCAATCATCGCCTCTACTTTATCACCAGAACCGTGCGGGCAGAATTCGGTGTGTGTATGTCCATCACGCTTGATCATGTACCACCACTCCTCTTTTCTTCCAATTATAGCATCCCTTGGAAAGAAGGTCATGCTATCTTTATAAAATATTTCATTTTTCTGATATAATGAGGGAACAGAAGTTTTTATTTTATCTATTTACAAAAATGCTTTACTCTGCTAATATGCTAATATGTTAAAGTTTTTATGAAAAAGGAGCTCAGATCAATGAAGTGGAATCGGAATTTGCCTATTGGAACAAGAGATAAACTTTTCAAGGAAGCCGCGTCGGCCTATGATATGGAACATCAAGTGAACCGATCATTTCACGAGCGGGGCTATCAACGGATTGAGACGCCAGTTATCGAATTTGATGATGTTTTTTCGGCGATTGATGATATGAATTTATACCGTTTTTTCGATACAAAAGGACGCTTGACAGTGCTACGGCCTGACATGACTTCTCCCATTGGACGCGTGATTAGTACTACTGGCGTCACACCACCGCTCAAGCTTTGTTATAGTGGCAAGGTTTTTCGGGCGAATGAGGAGCTGGCTGGGGAACGGAACGAGATGACGCAAGCAGGGATTGAGATTATCGGTTTTGCCTCGATAAAGGCGGAGATTGAGTGTATCACTAGCGCGATTGCAGTTTTACGGGAACTCGGGATGACAGATTTCCAAATCGAGATTGGCCATGCCGCGATTTATCAAGCGGTTATCCAGTCGCTTGCGCTGCAGGCTAACGATGAGGAAATCTTTCGCCAAGCCTTGCAAAATAAGAGTTTATTCGGGATTCGATCCTTTGTGGCGAGTCACCCAAGCGCGATGGATGCTTTTATTTTAGCATTGCCACGATTGTTTGGGTCAGTGGATACAATTGGAGAAGCGCGGGCTTTGACGGATAATCGACTGATTTTGGAGGCATTGACACAGATGGAAACGATTGTTCAGGTCGTGAATGCACCGGAGCACTTATCGGTGGACATCGGCCTCGTGCAGGAACTTCATTATTACACGGGAGCCATTTTTCGGGGATATGCGGATATGTCTGCTGTTCATTTCCTAAGCGGTGGACGTTATGATTCGCTTCTTGCCCAGTTTGGCGAGGAAAATTGGCCTGCGGTTGGTCTCGCGCTGAATTTAGATGAGATTGTTTCACTGAAACGCCGGACGTTGAAAAAGCAGGAGCATATCGCTAAAACATTTATTCATTACTCGCTAGAAACGACGCAACTCGCGGAAGAAGTGCTTGCCAAGACGCCGAACAGTTCGCTCAGTTTTTTTGATGAACTAGCGGAAAGTATGGCCTATGCGAAAAAATGGCAATATCATAAACTGATTGATGTATCTGGTAATGGGCTTCGCGAAATCGATCCGGAGAAGGAGGTTTTATCATGAAATCGCTACAAATTGCGCTGACAAAAGGACGCTTGGAAAAATCGGCTGTTGCGCTTCTTGAAAAGGCCGGCGTGGATTGCGAGATGCTGCATGAAAAAAGCCGGAAACTCATTTTTGCGAGCGAGGATGCGCCCTATTCGTTTATTTTAGCGAAAGCTCCGGATGTCGCGACCTATGTCAAACATGGTGTTGCAGATATCGGAATCGTTGGAAAAGACGTGCTGATGGAGCAAGACAAGGAGCATTACGAGATGCTGGATTTAAAAATTGGGCAATGTCAGTTTTGCTTAGCATCCACGCCAAGTTATGATCCAAGCGATTATAGACGCAAAATTATTGCGACGAAGTATCCGACGGTTGCGACAAAATATTTTCGGGAACGCGGTGAGGACGTCGAAATCATTAAAATTGAGGGCTCTGTTGAAATGGCGCCCCTACTTGGACTTGCGGATGCGATTATTGACATTGTGGAAACAGGATCAACTTTGCGCGAAAACGGACTGGTCATTTTTGATACGATGTACGCTATTTCGGCACGTTTGATTGTAAATAAGGCCTCGCTGAAGCGGAATAAGGCGGAAATTTTCGAGTTGATTGACTTGTTGGAAAACACATTGGAGGAGGAGACACGATGATGCGATTTATTTCTGGGGATAAAGAGGCAATTTTTCAGCAATTACATACGGCAGTAGTTGATGAGGCGCAAATCGAAACAGAGCTTGCCGTCAAGCGAATTGTCGCAGATGTTCGTGAGAATGGTGATGAGGCGCTAAAACGATTGACGGCGCAGTTTGACGGGGTTACGCTAACCGATTTTAGGGTTTCTCAAAGCGATCTTGATGACGCGCTTCAACATGTCGAGGCAGATTTCATTCAAGCTTTGGAGCAGGCGAAGGAAAACATTCTTTCCTATCACCAAAAACAGAAACAGTCTGGGTTTGTCGATACGGAAAAACGCGGCGTCATGCGTGGTCAGCTCGTTAGGCCACTCGAAACGGCTGGTATTTACGTTCCAGGAGGCACGGCGGCGTATCCGTCCTCGGTTTTAATGAACATTCTCCCAGCCAAAATCGCAGGCGTTCCGCGAATCATTATGGTGACTCCGCCTGGTGCGGATGGTTTGAATCCTTATATTTTAGCGGCAGCCAAGATTGCGGGAGCCGACGAAGTATATCAAGTTGGGGGCGCGCAGGCCGTCGCGGCGTTAGCTTTCGGAACAGCATCGATTCCCAAAGTAGATAAGATCGTTGGACCTGGAAATATGTTTGTCGCATTGGCAAAACGAGAAGTGTTTGGCATCGTGGACATCGATATGATTGCAGGACCTTCTGAGGTTGTAGTCGTGGCGGATGCAACAGCGAATCCGCGATTTGTAGCTGCGGATTTATTGTCGCAAGCGGAGCACGATAAGCTAGCGCGCGCGATTCTCATTACGACAAGCGAACCGTTTGGCCAAGCTGTTGCAAGCGAAGTCGAAAAACAATTGCGAACATTGCCACGTGAAGAGATCGCACGCGCCTCGATAGCAAACTTTGGGCAAGTTATTGTTGCTGATTCAATCGAAGCCGCATTCGAGATTATGAATGACATCGCACCGGAACATCTAGAAATTCAGCTGGAAAACCCGATGGATTACTTGAGCTACGTGAAAAACGCTGGTTCTGTCTTCTTAGGCGCTTATGCATCCGAACCGCTCGGTGATTATTTTGCTGGTCCAAATCATGTCTTGCCGACGAGTGGCACGGCGCGCTTCTTCTCCCCGCTTGGCGTCGCTGATTTTTGCAAACGGACATCGTTTATCTCCTATACAAAGGATGCGCTCGAAAAGGAGAAGGATGCCATTGTGTTACTCGCTGAAAAAGAAGGTTTAACCGCGCATGCTCGCGCTATCCAAATTCGCTTTGAGGAGGAAAACTAAAATGAGAACTGCCAAAATAGAACGGAAAACAGCGGAAACATCGATTCGTATGGAGGTATATCTTGATCAGCCAGAAAAATGTGAGATTCATACAGGGATCGGTTTTCTGGATCATATGCTGACACTTTTTGCGCGACATAGCCGCATTGGACTTGTTTGTGAAGCGATCGGTGACCTCGATGTTGACTCGCATCACACCGCCGAAGATGTCGGAATCGTGCTTGGTCAATGTTTGAAGGAAGCGCTTGGCGATAAGGCTGGCATTAACCGCTACGGTTCGGAATACGTGCCAATGGATGAATCGCTTGGCTTTGTAGCACTAGATTTGAGTGGCCGTTCGTATCTTGTTTTTGACGCCACTTTTGATAACCCGAAACTCGGTGCTTTTGATACGGAACTCGTGGAGGAATTCTTCCAAGCTGTGGCGTTTAATGCGACGATGAACTTACACTGCCGCGTCCTCTATGGTAAAAATACGCATCACAAAATTGAGGCACTTTTTAAAGCATTTGGGCGCGCATTGCGTCAGGCAATTACGGTAAATCCCGATATTAAAGGGGTTAACTCGACGAAGGGCGTGCTGTAAATGCAGATTGCAATTGTGGATTATGACACTGGCAATACGAAAAGCGTCAGCAAAGCGCTCGATTTTATTGGTTTAAAGAATAAGATAACCGCTGTGGAAAAGGAGATTTTGGCGGCTGATGGGATTATTTTGCCGGGGGTTGGTGCCTTTCCGCAAGCCATGGCGGCGCTCGAGGAACGCGATTTAATTTCCGTTTTGCAAGAAGCTGTGGCACATGGGAAACCACTACTCGGCGTTTGTCTCGGTATGCAACTGTTGCTTGATTCCAGCGATGAGCATGGTTACACACAAGGGCTCGGGCTCATTCCAGGGCATGCAAAACTACTCCCCGACACGGCGAAAATTCCGCATATGGGATGGAATCAGCTCGAGGTGAAGCAGGATTGCCCCTTAGCGCATGGTCAAGATGGGAATTTTGTGTATTATGTCCATTCCTATTATGCCGTATGCGAGCCAAAATATGTGATGGCATCCAGTGACTATTCCGTAGAAATTCCTGGTATCATCGCCAATGAGAACGTCTACGGCGCCCAGTTCCACCCCGAAAAAAGCGGTCAAGCAGGACTCGAAATTTTACAAGGATTTAAGGAGGTTATCGAATGCGCATCTTCCCAGCAATAGATTTGAAAAACGGCCGTTGTGTGCGGCTTTACCAAGGTGATTTCGCCCAAGAAACGGTGGTGAATCCCGACCCGATTAGCCAAGCAAAAGCGTTTAGCGAAGAAGGCGCGACCTATTTACATATTGTAGATCTAGATGGGGCGCTAGAAGGAAAACCGATAAATCTGGATATCATTCGTGAAATGAAAAAAAGTTTCGCAGCTTCCTGTCCAAGTTGGCGGCGGCATCCGGACGATGGCACAAATCACCTTTTATCTCGAAGATGCTGGCATCGATCGTGTCATTATTGGTTCGGCCGCTCTTTCCCACCCTGACTTCGTTCGCGATGCCGTAAAGCTTTACGGTGACAAAATCGCGGTCGGCATTGACGCGAAAAATGGCTTTGTTGCCACATCTGGTTGGCTCGATGTAAGCACTACGGATTACCTCACTTTTGCAAAAGAAGTCGAAAAAAGGCGGTGTACAAACGATCATTTTTACTGATATCGCGAAAGACGGCACGCTTGCAGGTCCGAATTTGCAGCAACTACAGGCTTTACAAGGCGCGGTAAATGTAGATATTATCGCATCTGGTGGCGTGAGCAGTAAAGCCGATTTAATAGAGCTTGCCGAACTCGGTTTATATGGTGCCATCTCTGGAAAAGCCCTGTATAACGGTAATATCTCCATGGCAGAAATTACGGAGGTGGAGAACCTTGCTGACTAAACGCATCATTCCGTGCCTAGACGTTACCGATGGACGCGTGGTGAAGGGGATCAACTTCGTGTCGCTAACCGATGTCGGCGATCCTGTTGAAATTGCTAAGGCCTATAATGAAGCCGGTGCAGACGAGCTTGTTTTCTTGGATATCACAGCCACCCACGAAGAACGCCGGACGATGGTTGATGTCGTGGCGCGGACTGCAGAACAAGTCTTCATCCCGCTTACCGTCGGCGGTGGCATCCATTCCGTCGCGAATATGAAAGCCTTACTCCAAGCTGGCGCGGACAAGATCTCACTCAACTCCGCTGCCCTCAAAAATCCCGACCTGATCGCAGAAGGTGCCGCCAAATTTGGCAATCAATGCATTGTCGTGGCCATCGATGCGAAATATCACGCCGACGATGATTCCTGGCATGTTTACAGTCGCGGTGGACGTGATGATACAGGCCTTGACGCTATCCAGTGGGCGAAAAAAGCCGTCTCACTCGGCGCTGGCGAAATCCTGCTTACAAGTATGGATGGCGACGGTACCAAAGACGGTTACGACATCGCGCTCACCGACGCCATCTGTAACGCCGTCTCCGTCCCCGTCATCGCATCAGGCGGTTGCGGGAACGCGGAACACATGGTCGAAGTTTTTGAGAAAACAGGTGCAGACGCAGCACTCGCCGCCTCGATTTTCCATTACGGTGAAATGACGATCCCTGAAGTCAAACAAATTTTGCAAGCGAAAGGAGTTGCGATTCGGCCATGACACTTGATTTTTCGAAAGGTCTCATCCCTGCTATTATTGTGGAAGACACGACTGGCGATGTCCTCATGCTCGCCTATATGAACGCCGAAAGCTACCAAAAAACACTCGACACAAACACGACGTGGTTTTTCTCCCGTTCCCGCAACGAACTCTGGAATAAGGGCGCGACATCCGGCCATTTTCAGCACGTCAAAGAAATCCGCTCCGACTGCGACAACGATACACTCTTGATTCGCGTCGACCAAATAGGAGCCGCCTGCCACACCGGCGCGCACAGCTGTTTTTTCAATATTGAAAAGGAAGTGACTGCAAAATGAGCATCCTAACGGAACTCTACAATCAAATCAATGACCGTAAAACAACGCCAAAAGAAGGCTCCTATACCAATTACTTATTCGACCGCGGACTCGATAAAATTTTGAAAAAGGTTGGGGAGGAAGCGACCGAAGTGGTTATCGCCGCAAAAAATAATGACAACGCGGAATTAACATCAGAACTCGCCGACCTGACTTATCACGTCCTCGTATTGTTGGTACAGCAAGGCTTGACGACTGATGACATCGCACGTGAACTCGAAAAACGCGAAGGTAAACTCAGCGTCACAGAAGATCGCAAACCAATCGACGAATTATAAGAAGGAGGTTTCCACATGGTAAAATCAGCCCTAAACGCCCTATCTGCATACAAACCCGGCAAACCGCTAGAAGAAGTACGCCGCGAACTCGGACTCCAAAAAATCTACAAACTAGCGTCAAATGAAAATCCGTTCGGCACATCTAAGGCCGTGTCGCGCATCCTAAGAGAAGGAAGCATCGATCTGTCCTATTATCCAGATGGCGCCGGGCGTGTTTTACGCGAAGCGATCGCCAAATTCCATGATGTTCCTACCGACCAAATCTTGCTTGGCTCAGGTCTCGATGACGTTATCCAAATCATCTCCCGCGCCGTCCTAGAACCGGGTGACAACATCATCGAAGCCGCGCCGACCTTCTCCCAATACTCCCTACACGCCACGATCGAAGGCGCTGAAACGATTTCGCTCCCAGTTGATGAAACAACCGGAAAATCCGATCTCACCGCCATGGCAAACGCCGTCAACGCACGCACCAAAATCATCTGGCTCTGTAACCCAAATAACCCGACAGGCACGATTTCCACCCAACGAGAAGTCCTAACTTTGCTGGAATCCGTACCAAAGGACGTGCTTGTCATCAGCGACGAAGCCTATTACGAATACGCCACATCGGCCGACTATCCAGATACATTCGCACTCCTTGACCAATTTCCAAACGTGATCATCATGCGCACCTTTTCAAAAATTTACGGCTTAGCAGGCTTGCGCATCGGATACGCGATCATCCCGGAGGCACTGAGCGAACCGCTGAACATCGTGCGACTCCCGTTCAATACCTCATCGATCGCCCAATCCGCCGCAACAGCCGCACTCGCCGATCAAGCCTTCGTCAAAAAATGCGTCGACGCCAACACGAGCGGCCTACAACAATGGTACGATTTCTTAGACGCGCGCGGACTCACCTACTACAAATCCGACGCCAACTTCATCTTTTTTGACACAAAACGCGACGCCACCGAGCTGTTCAATAAACTGCTCCAAAAAGGCTACATCGTACGCGCCGGCCTCAAACCAAATTGGCTACGAATCACCATCGGATCCACCCAAGAAAACCAAGGTTGCATCCAGGCATTAACTTCCATTTTAGAGGAGAAATAATATATTCTAACACGCGCTTAACCCTACTCTCATCACATTCTAATCAAGCTTATCGAACCTGACAAAACTGTCACTTTTCAGTTTCATAATGTAAGACAAAGCGATGTTTTAAGATTACTATTCGAGATATACTTAACTTATTGGAGCAAATCATCTTTTCCCCAAGATGATGTGGCGACGACGATAAATAAAAATGAGTTCTCTTTTCAAGTTCTAATACACGCTTCAAAAGAAAACCCATTTCTTATTCAAAATGAGAAGCATTACTCGCTTTGCTTCTTGTGGTGAATACATCCTATACCATAAAATTTCCCTGATATCCCTTTTATATCGTCGTCCCACACACTCCTAAAACTCCCTACTTGCACATGCGGTTCCCCCGCGTGTGTTTTGTTGTGGTTCTTATGAAGCGTACTATGCTGAATTAGAACCACAATATGCATGCGAACGCAGTGAGCAAGTAATCCCCCAGTGGTTCTTATGCGCCGAACCATGAATCAAGCCCACACAGAAATGACTACAAACCAATTACGCTCCCCTTCTCTAAAACTTCTCCCTCTTTCTCCTACTAGCCACAAAGTAGAACACAAAATTCAACACCAACCCCACCGCTGCAACAATAACAACTATCAAAACCAACCCTGATTTCGTATTTACATAATTGATTAAATTCAATATCAGCAGTAACGCCCACATTAATGTCAACACAACCAGATTTAATTTGGAGGCATATAATCGATTCATATCCATGCTCACATCCTTACCTAACTCTATCTACCTAGAAAGTTTTCCCCGTATTCTCCTCAACCCATCTATCTAATCCTGTCTTTGGATAATACATATAACCATCAATAGTAATACTAGGCAAATCCCCAACCTTTTGCAGTCGTTTCATCTCTTTTTCATCAATGCCCAAGTAAGACATCAAACCATCCTCATCCAACAATGTCGTATCCGAATTTTCTATATTAACACCTATAGACGCTCCATCATCCGACAGCTCGATTGGAGTTGGGCTATCTTCCGAACCAGTAACAACACCATTTCCAATCATCATCCCAGCTACAATCACACAAATCCCAATAATCCAAGCATGCTTATTCTCCATATCCTCTGTCTCCCTTTTTATGTTTTTAACCAATCAAAGCGGCTTCACAACAGTCGGCTGATAATCAATCAAAATCATCGACCGTTCTCCAGCCTCGTCGCCACTCCCTTTACGAACCGCACTCACATAATGGCTCACCGCCACATCCGCAACCCCGTAAGACTCCAAACCTTTCGTCAACGCAAAATCCGCAAAAATATGCCCCTCATCAATATCTTGCGGGAACTGATCCACATCATCTACCGTCGCAATCACATTCTGACCTCCAACGACATTCCGGCGCTTCACCAAATGCGCAAACGTAAACGGCTCACCATCCCGATGCAAACAATTCGGCGACGAAACCGCCTCGTCCCCATCACGCTCCACCTTCAACTTCACAAAATGCACGCCCACATTCACCGGCATCACCATATCCCGCGCCTCCCAATACGTCTGCGCAAAATCAAACTGAATAATCCGCTTCAAAAGCTCATTTTCAAGCATCTCCTGCTGCAACATCGGAAAACTACGATACGCGTCCTTAAACTCTGGATTAAACGAACCCTGAAAATACTCCGCAACCGCTTCCCCATCCTCATTCACCATCGCCGGCAACCATTCCACCTGATTCGACCACGGCAAAATAACCGCACGCGAAAAACGGCGATAACGATGAAGTCCAGCTGCATAAACATCGACCGGCAAATCCTCAAAAGCCTGCTCAATCTCAGCAAACTGTTCCGCAATCCAAGCCGCATCCTTCTTATATAAACGACCAATATCCGCCCCTGCATCAAACCGAATAAAGCCCTTTTCTAACATATCATTTTTGTACACTATCCATTCCCTCATTTCTTTTCAAAACTCCCTCTCATTGTAACATTCCGAAGCCACTCAAAGAAAGCGTTTATAAATTGCGCACCTTGTTAAAAAAATCAGAAAAGTCGTTTTTTTACCTTGTATACTTGACGTTTTTCATGTAAACTAACATTATAAGTGAATTTTTCGAAGGCTAGCAACTCGAAATAAAAGAAAAGTGAACATTTGATGTATACCTTTTATGTCACATTTATTCTCACTTAAAATAAAACCACAAGGAGCGATCAATATGGTACAACCAACAACAGTGACAAAAGAAGTCGAAGCAGCAGAAAGTTACACAGCACGTATTTTTGAAACAGTAAAGAAACGCAACCCTTCTGAAAGCGAGTTTCACCAAGCAGTCGAAGAATTTTTACAATCTTTAGTCCCTGTTTTAGCGAAAGAGCCGAAATATGAGGCAGCTGGAATTCTAGAAAGATTGACCGAGCCAGAACGACTCATCACATTCCGCGTCCCTTGGGTAGACGATAACGGCAATGTCAAAGTCAACCGTGGTTTCCGCGTACAATTCAATAGCGCTATCGGTCCATATAAAGGCGGACTTCGTTTCCATCCATCGGTAAACGGCAGCATCGTCAAATTTCTTGGATTCGAGCAAATCTTCAAAAACTCCTTAACTGGCTTGCCTATCGGTGGCGGTAAAGGTGGTTCTGATTTTGATCCTAAAGGTAAAACAGACAATGAAGTGATGCGTTTCTGCCAAAGCTTCATGTCCGAATTGCAGAAATATATCGGTCCAAATACCGACGTTCCAGCTGGTGACATCGGTGTCGGCGCCCGCGAAATCGGCTTCCTATTCGGCCAATATAAGCGCCTAAACGCCTTCGATGCTGGTACTCTAACTGGTAAAGGCCTGAACTACGGCGGAAGTTTAACACGTACCGAAGCAACAGGTTACGGCGTGGTCTACTTCACCCAAGAAATGCTCCAAGACAAAGGTGACTCCCTAAAAGGCAAAAAAATCACCGTTTCCGGTTCAGGTAACGTCGCGATTTATGCCATCGAAAAAGCCCACGAACTTGGCGCGACTGTCATTGCATGTAGCGATTCAAGTGGCTACATCTTAGACGAGAACGGCATCAATGTCGCAACCGTCAAACAATTGAAAGAGCAAGAACGCAAACGTATCAGCGAATATACGAAACACCATCCAAATGCCACTTTTGTCGCAAACGGAGATATTTGGTCCCTACCTGCTGACATCGCCTTACCTTGTGCAACACAAAACGAAATCAACGCAGACCAAGCCGCAACACTTGTTAACAATGGTGTCATCGCAGTAGCAGAAGGCGCGAACATGCCATCCACACTCGATGCTGTTGCCGTGTTCCAAGAAAACAACGTATTATTCGGACCTGCCAAAGCCGCAAACGCTGGCGGAGTTGCTGTATCAGCCTTAGAAATGGCCCAAAACAGCATCCGGATGAGCTGGACTTTTGAAGAAGTGGATTCTCACTTGAAATCCATCATGAAAAATATCTACAAAAACGCTAGCGCCACAGCATCCGCTTACGATGCATCTGGAAATCTAGTCGTTGGTTCCAACATCGCCGGTTTCCTGAAAGTTGCCGATAGCATGTTGACAGAAGGTATTATCTAAACAACGAAAAGACCGAATTAGGATGGGCTACTTCCCTCACTATTCGGTCTTTTTTCTGCTATATTCTAACGTATTTGCCTCGATATTACGCGTCAGTGTACTTCCTGCACGAACAACGGCATTCGCTCCAATACTTATATTTGGCACCACAACACTCCCAGCACCAATTAACACGCTATCCGCCACTGTACATCCGCCAGTCACAACACTTCCAGGAGCAAAATGAACAAAATTCCCAACCGAAATGTCATGTTCTACAGTCGCGCCACTGTTTACAATCACATGTTTTCCAAGCACCGTATTCGCCTGAACAATCGATCCAGCCATGACTAAGCTACCTTCGCCAATTTCCACCGTTGCTTCGACAAACGCCGTCGGATGAACAATCACCGCAAATTTTCTCCCAGCTAAAGCCAAGGTTCGAGCGATTTTTTTCCGAATTTCATTATCACCAATCGCTACAAAAAAGACAACATCCTCATTCATTTGCGTCAAGCCCTGCAATTTTTCATCCAACGCTGTGTAGATAATCCCGTCTCGCGCCACAGGTTCACGATGTTTATCATCCCATACCTCCGTCAGCCGATACGTCCCACTCTCCCGAACGATATTCTGAACCATTTTACTATGCCCGCCGTCGCCAATTATAATAAGCGATTCCACCGACGATGCTTTTTTCCTAAATAAAAATGGCATCACTTTCTGCATGTCCTCCCATTTCACAAACAATACATCCCGAAACGGCACTTTATATTTCCGCTTAAACCAAAGCAACATCGTTACACCACAAAAAGCATACGAGATCACCGAAGCAAACGCAGAACCATAAATATGAAAAGATGGAATGAGCGCCACGTTCAAGCCGATATTCAGTAGCACACTAATAAGCAAGGTGATGAAGTAAAAACGCCACCCACCATTTGCCGAAAACAGCGTCCCAATAATTTTCGTATAGACCATAAAAGGAACCGCCAAAAACATCCACACGACAATCGGATACGCCGCTACAAAATCAGCTCCAAATAAGAATCCCAATATCGGCTTCCCAAAAGCAATGACCAGAATCGCAACGGAAACAACCGCCGTGAAACCTAACCGAATCGAAAACGTCATCCGCTTCACATCATCTTTACGTGCATTATGATGAAACATAACCTCTTTAAAAATATCCGGAATCATCCACGAATACTCCGCAAGCGCCACACCCGTACTGTACAACCCAATATGATAAAAATCAACGGACATCATTTTCAAAATAATAATATCTGCTTGGTAATTAATCGCGATCAAAAAAGAGGTTAACAACGGAAGAAACGCGAGTGCTGTCATCTTCTTATATTTGACAGGAACAATCGTAAACTTAAAATCCTTATCCCACAACGACGCTAAAGAAAAGACCATCGATACATAGCTTTTCAATCCGAAAATAATCAAAATCAGATACAAATTTTCACTCGTCAGAAAAAAAGCGAGAGTAATCAAAGCCGTATTGATTAGCGATGAAATAATAATAATCATCGACTGCTGCTTCAAATTTTCTACTAGATTAATCTGTGTCACTGGCAGATTCAACACATTCACACTAATCAGCAACGCACTGATACCTAAAATCACATTCTTCGTGAAGATCAGAATCAGCAAAGAAACAAGCAAATACAGAAAAAATTGAAGAAACGAATAGCTCACAAAAAGATTTTTCGCACGCTTATCTTGTTTTCTAAAATGCGGGTAAATGAGTGAAATACCTAAATTCAGAATCGTCGTCCCCACAATCACCACATTGACGATAAACATATATTCCCCACGCATCGCAGGTCCAAAGTATCTAGCCACCAGCATCAAACTAATGATGCCATTCAGAACGACAAACCCCTTTTTAACAAAGGTTAGGAAGAACGCATTATTGAACATTCGCGCGGCAAAACTCATAGCGACGTTTCCTGCGTGCGAATCACACGAGCAGGCACCCCACCAATAATCGTATGCGGCTCGAAGTTCTTCGTTACCACCGCGTTCGCCCCAACAGTCGTCCCTTCCGCCACCGTGACTCCCGCATTAATCACCGCATGACTCGCAAGCCACGAACCTTCTCCTATCACAACACGGCTTGCCTTAGAATCCATCGAAACCGCACCATTTTGATACACATGTTTCGATGTCACAATCACGCACATCGGCCCAACCGAAACATTCCGCTCAATCTTCAAACCGCCCGTACCGTTCAAATAACATTGGTGCGCAATATACACATTATCACCAATACTAATCAAATCCGGTCGATTAATAATAACCCGCGTTCCAATCCGAAAATTAGACCCACATTGCTTGAAAAACGGACGCATCAACCGGCCACGAATTTTCGTCGTGATATCTGTATTCGGCATCCACGCAGTCAATAATTGAATACAGTGCATTGGCAAAACATATCGGAAAAACAATTTTTTCTTATTCATAATGAACATCTCCTAAACGTTTCTTGTAAACAATTTTGCGGTTCACATAGTACACAATTAAAAACAGCGCCAAGTTATAACTCAAATCATTGATAATATTCATCGTGTTCTGCCCCATCAACATCCCCATTCGCGTACAAACTAGTGTAAGAAAATAGAACATCTCGATAGAACGCGTCTGATCAATTTTCGATTGAATGAAATACGCTAGACACACCACTAACACAGATAATAGCGGCGACAATAAATAACCGAAAAACAAGTTCCCTTGCCCAATCATTGGCAAAATTTGCGTCGCATGATCCGAATAGAAATAGCGTTGATTAAAGAAAATATTCGAATACTCAAACGGCAAATCTTTCACCAACATATTCACCCCAATCATCGGTCTGAAAATATCGAAAAACAGCACACTCCAATTTTGCGATTCCGGGTAAATCAGCTTCGTTTCAAGCGCCATCGCCACATTATACGGTCCGCCAAAATACACTTGTAAATTATCCGTAAAATCCGTAACCCCACTCGTGCCACCAGATATTGAGGCAATATTTCGCACCGTACTCATAATCAAAAGAATTCCAACGAGCATACCGACAACAAGGAGCACAACGAGTTTAAAATACTTCGGAAACAACAAACGAAATGTCACTAAACTAACAATCGCAACTAACACAATATCTGAACGATTCGTACCGATAAATATACCAATATTAGCAAATAAAGCACCTATCGCAATCCACACATAGAGTAACTGACTTGTTGCCTGATGTCTCTTATGCGCCCACCACGTAACCATAATGAAAACAAGCTGCTTCGCTAAAATAAACATATAGCCACCAAGCATAACCATCACATTACTATCTTCCATCACATCCACCAAATCCGGTTTCGGAATAAAGAAGCTAATGGATGAAATCACGTTCGGTATTCCAAGCGCCGCAACAATAGCCACGACAATAAATACCATATAACCAAAATAGCTTTTCGTTTCATCAAACGGTTGCTGCGTATTTCTCGGTTTGTATTTCTTATTTTGCAAATAATCAAGTATCCCAATGACAATCGTCACGACAATCAGCTCAAATAAATCGCGGTTTCCATCGAGCCTGCAAGCGGTGGTTCTGGTGATCTGCCTCCGTAATAATCATTAAATACGATAAAATAAGGTAACACGACAAACCTAGCAAATCCAATCCCCGTAAACACAATGATAAATACTTTAAATCGCTGAAATAAAATTCGCGAAAAGACGAACAAGAAGCTGACCGTAAACGTCAATGGTAATAAATAGAGTCGATCATAACCACTCCCATTGGTATTACCTGCCACATAAAAAGTGACAAAACCACCGATGGCTAACATGATAACATTGACTGCAATAACGTAGAATTGTTTAGGAATTTTTATTGGCATATTTATTCATACATCCTTCAAATTATTTGATGAGTATTTCCTTTACTGTATCGATCACGTATTCCTGTTCTTCTTGCGTCATCTGCGTACTGGATGGAAGGCATAATCCTGTTTCGTACAACTTTGTCGCCACATCTCCTGCTCCATCCGCATAAAATAGCGCATCTTGGAAAAGTGGTTGATGATGCATTGGCTTCCACAATAAGCGACTATCAATACCTCGTGCCTTCAATAATTCCATTACATCTTCTGGCGTTTTCCCAACCGTGTCTACACAAAATGTCATGGTCGAAAGCCAGCGATTTCCTTTTGCTACATCCAATTCTGGCATCATGACTACACTCGGAACATCTGCTAATCCTTTTTCATAGGTTGCAAATATCTCCTGTTTTTTAGCCACCCGATCATTCAAAACGTCCATTTGAGCGATACCAATCCCAGCAAGCACATTGCTCAAGCGATAATTATAGCCAACTTGGTGATGTAAATAATACGGCGCATCTTCTTTCGACTGACTAGCTAAAAAGCGGGCTTCTGCGATTTTCTCCGGTTGCTTAGCCACTAAAGCACCACCACCCGATGTCGTAATGATTTTATTCCCATTAAAAGAGAAAATACCAAAGTCACCAAGCGTTCCAAGCGGGGCATTTCGATATGTGCCTCCAAGTGACTCCGCCGCATCTTCTACGACTGGAACACCATACTCCTTAGCCAAAGCGATGATTTCATCCATTTTAGCGGACTGCCCGTATATATGAACAACGATGATTGCTTTTGGTAGTTGGTTCTTTTTTCGCGCGTCTTCTAGTGCTGTTTTGAGAGCAAATGGGGACATGCACCACGTCTCTTGCTCCGAATCGATAAATACTGGTTTGGCACCTAAGTACAACGCTGGGTTGATACTAGCAACAAACGTAAAGGTGGAACAAAATACTGTATCTCCGGCACCAACACCTAAGAGTTGAAGCGCTAAATGGATGGCTGCTGTTCCAGAAGAAACAACCGCTGACTCTGAAACGTGATTATAGGATGCGATGCTTGCTTCAAAGCCGTCTACATTCGAGCCCAATGGTGCAATCCAATTTTCCTGAAAAGCCTTCTGAATATATTTCTCTTCCATACCACTCATGTGAGGCACTGCTAACGGAATCATCTTTTTTGTTTTAAGCATGTTTAATCTCGTCCAACCTTTCCATTGTCACTTGCTCTGACGTATTCACATCTTCTCGACGAATCACTTTCAACATCGTTTTTTTGTAGATGAGCATATCTAGCTTAAGCGACTGATTTTCAACATAATAGAGGTCTAATTGAAACTTCTCCTGCCAGCTGATACTATTGCGTCCGTTCACTTGTGCCCAACCGCTGAGACCAGGCTTCGTATGGTGACGTTTCTTCTCTTCTTCTGAGTAAAAAGCAAGGTATTCTTTTAACAGCGGTCGTGGTCCGATAAAATTCATATCGCCCTTGATAACATTCATTAATTGTGGCAACTCATCCAAACTCAGCTTCCGTAATGCGTTACCAAATGGATGAAGTCGTTCGTTATCCGGTAATAATTGACCTTCCGCGTCCCGTTCATCAGTCATCGTTTTAAACTTATAGATCTTGAAAATCTTTTCGTGCAAACCTACGCGTTCTTGCGAAAAGATGATTTTCCTGTCTAATTTCACCCATACGAGTAAGGCGATAACTCCTAACAAGGGCGCTAGCAACAATAACATCACGACAGCTATGCACCGGTCCATATTATTTTTCCATTTCGTATACATTTCGCTTATCGACCTCCGTTTCTCTGTACACCTTATCTAACTGTTGCCAAATAATTTCAGATCTAAATTCTCTACTCACTCGCATGCTCCCGTTTTCGCTAAGTTTTTCGGCCAACTCGTTATCTTCCAGTAGCGTCATCAATGCTTTTTTCATAGCCGCTATATGACCCGCTTCAATCAGTAATCCCGTTTCATTCGGAATAATTGCATCTTTTGCCCCTGTCACATTCGTTGTAATCACAGGGACATTCGCTGCCGCCGCCTCTAAAATGACATTTCCAAAGCCCTCACGATAGGTCGGTAAAATAAACACGTCCATCAGGCGATAATAGGAAGCTGTTTTAGGGACAAAGCCGGTTTTTACGATATGTGGATGCTCCTCGATTCGCTTTTTCGTTAGCGGCGTAACCATATCACCCGCTTCAAAATCACCAACTAAGAGTAGCGTGAGATTCCCGTGTTCCTCAGAGAGTTCCGTAAAAGCGCCCACCAAATCATCGATGCCTTTATCTTTCGTCAACCGTCCTACATAACCAATGACCTTGTGTTTCTTATTAGGCATGTATTGTTTCTTCAAACGCGCCACTTCCGCCGCGTCTAACTGGAATTCCGCTAAGTCTAAGCCGTTATAGCTCCCAGATCCCAACACGCGAATTTTCTCTCGCGATGCCAGTCTTTCTTCTACTAAAACTTCCTTCAAGCTAGGGCTGACCGCGAGACATGTCGTACTCAGTTTACAAACTAATTTTTCAATGAAGTGTAATAGTTTTCGTTTTTTTCCTGTGCAAGTCTCAAATCTTAGACCAATCACCGAATAAATGCGTGTCGGTGTACGTGTGAGAAATGCTGCTATCATGCAGAGCAAACTTGCTTTTGGTGTGGATACGTTGGTGATATCTGGTCTCACTTTTAAATAGATCATGATAATTCGGAGTAAGGACAAGAGGTCAGAAAACGGTGATATCTCGCGCGTCATTCGTACGTTATGCACGGTGATATTCTCCGGTAGCATCTGATCTATCTCCCCACTTGGCGAGCAAATCAGATGAATGTCGTAACCCTGTTTGCTAAAGTATTCTAACTGTCCTCGGAGAAGTTGTAGGCTAATCGATGACGTCACGCCCATGAGTAATTTGGTCATACTATAGTCTCCAGTAGTCGATATGATTTGGTTTTTCCGCGCTATTTAACGCACCTTTCACATCCATGAAAATCCCACCTGGCGTGACTAAATCTGCTAGTCCTTCCCAACCTGTTGTCAAGAACTCTGCATGTGGTACTGCCATAATTACCGCGTGGCTTGGTTTCAACTCCGCAAATGGTACAAGTTCATCGTCAAGCTTCGTTCCTTCTGCTGCCAATACGGTATCTGAAAGTTGTACCTCGATGCCAAACTGCTTTAATTCGGCGATAATATCCATCACTTTGGAATTTCTCATATCAGGAACGTTCTCTTTAAACGTCACACCTAGAATCGTAACCACGCTATTTTTAATGGGTAAATCAGCCGCGATCATTTTTTTGATGAGACTTGAAACGATAAAATGGCTCATGCCGTCATTAATTCGGCGACCTGCTAAAATCATATGTGGATCGTAGCCAAGCATCTGCGCTTTGTGTGTTAAATAATAAGGATCCACGCTGATACAATGCCCACCAACAAGACCTGGTGCAAAGGGTAGGAAATTCCATTTCGTTTTCGCTGCAGCTAACACTTCCGATGTATCAATGTCTAACCGATCAAATATCATCGCAAATTCGTTCATAAGTGCAATATTTAAATCTCGTTGTGTATTCTCAATCACTTTCGCGGCTTCTGCTACCTTAATGCTGCTTGCTTTATAGACATCCGCCTGAATCACGGACTTATACGTCTCATAAACAATTTCTGTTACCGCTTCTGTTTGGCCAGATACAATTTTGTTAATCGAGGAAAAGGTATTTTTCTTATCACCGGGGTTAATTCGCTCTGGGGAATAGCCTACATAAAAGCCTTGACCTGCTTTTAGTTGGGAGTATTTTTCGAGGACTGGCACACATTCTTCTTCGGTCACACCTGGGTATACGGTAGATTCATACACGACAATCGTTCCCTCCGTTAAGTTCTCGCCAATAGTCTGGGAGACACTGATTAACGGCGCTAAATTCGGTTGTTTATCGTTGGTAATTGGGGTTGGTACAGCGACAATAATAAAATCGCATGCCTGTAATTTTGTTGCATCTGACGTAAAATCAATCTTTGCTTTTTCCAGGTTTTCCGTGGTTACTTCTTTTGTCGTATCAATATTATTTTGAAGTGCTTGGATGCGCTCTTCGTTAATATCGAATCCGACGACGTTTTCCTTCTGTCCGAAGGCGACTGCTACCGGCAAGCCAACATAGCCTAAACCTACGACTGCAATTTTCCTAGCCATTATTATAATTCCTCATTTCGTTTGTTGTGTATGGTGTTTTTAAAATCCTGAAAGAATCGTTGTCTGAGTTCTTGTAACCGCCCACTCTGAAAAGCCACAGCTCGTTCAAACGCCAACCTAGCATATCGTCGTCGTATTCCTTGATTGGTTGCGAGTTTGACTAATTTGTCCGCTAGCTCGGCAACATTGTTTGGCTCATGTAGTTGTTCCTTTGTGATTAGTTCTGGAATGCCTCCGACGTTTGATCCTAAGCAACTGCAACCTCGCGATAAGGCTTCGATTAAAGCTCTTCCTTGCCCTTCTGTTTTACTTGGCATCAGGAAAATATCGATATCATCCAACCACTCGTAGACGCCTTGATGAGGCAATGTGCCCGAAAAAACGACGTATTCGGCTAATCCTAGCTGCTCGATCATTTCAAGCCAGTCTTCTTTTGACCCGCGTCCTAAAATTCGAAACTCGAACGGCGGTAAGTCCGATTTAATGCTAGCAAGCGCTTGGAAGGCTGTTTCAAAACCTTTGTAAGGCGAAGATAGCGAACCATTCATGCCGATTATCAACTTTTCTGCGGGCTTCGCATTTCTTTCTTGGCGTCGTTCGATCGTCTCCTCCGCTAGCTTGGAAAGTTCTACATTGGAACAAGAGACGCTTTGACCGTTCGTCGGGTAACGTTCTTGCAAGTGTCTGTCCGTGATATAAAGTGTATGTTGAGATTTGCTAATGCTTCGCTTCATTTTCCGTTCTGCAAAAGGGGCGTATAATTTCCCTTTCCAATCGCCGTACGTCGCCATTGCGTTATAAGCATCGCCAACGACTTCAATACAGTAAGGCGTCTTCGTTTTTCGAGCTGCTTTGACTGCCATATAGCCGATTTCTGAAGGCAAGCGGGCGATGACTCCATCGGCTTTTTCAACTGCCGCGAGTACCGTTTTGTATCCGCGTGGAAATGGTGTGAAAGCTCTGATTCCATATGGATTTGGCATGCCTTCAAACGCGACATTTTCTCCACTTGAAAGATTTAAAAACGTAGTATCTAAATCCCCTAATGGCTCCATGCGCGCAATGACAGTGAGCTGATCGACATGCTTCACATAGCGCTCCCAATTGCTGTACGAGAAGGCAACTTCCGAGTATACTTGTCCATCTTCCGCTTCCAAAAATCGATTATCGTGTGCAAACAACCAGTTCAAACGATTCACCACCTAGACTTTCAAATTATTTTTTCTTGCGTTATGTGATTACTGTTCGCGAGCGCTAACATCTCTTTGCGCAGTTCCTCTTTTGTCCACTTGTCGTTGTTTTCTAAAATAGTGTGCAATGTTTCAAAACTCACAAATTTTGTCTTACCAACGTAGATTTTAGGATATATTTGTTGAGGCTCCAGTTCATTTTCTAGCAACAACTCTTCATATAGTTTTTCACCTGGACGTAAACCGGTGAATTTAATTTCAATGTCATCCAAGGAATAGCCAGATAATCGGATGATATTTTTTGCTAAATCTAGAATTTTGACTTCCTCACCCATATCTAAGACAAAGATTTCGCCACCTTGCGAGAAAACACCCGCTTGTAAAACGAGGCTCGCCGCTTCTGGGATTGTCATGAAGAATCGCGTCATATCCGGATCTGTTACCGTTACTGGACCGCCTTTAGCAATTTGCTTTTTGAACATCGGGACAACACTGCCTCGACTACCGAGTACATTTCCAAAACGAACCGCCGCGAATTTTGTATCGCTTTTCTGTGCGAATTCTTGGATAATCATTTCACACATTCGTTTGGACGCACCCATTACGCCTGTTGGGTTGACTGCCTTATCCGAGGAAATCATCACAAATGATTGTACACCGAATCGATCAGCCGCTTCACTAATGTTTCTTGTTCCAATCACGTTATTACTAATCGCTTCATGTGGATTTGTTTCCATCAAAGTCACGTGTTTATGTGCTGCTGCGTGATAGATCGCATTCGGGGCATATTCTTCCACGATTTCATGCATTTGTTGCCGATTTTTGATATCCGCGATAACCGGGATAAGCGTTGTATTCCCAGCCTTTTCACGCAACTCTTGCTCAATCAGATAAATACTATTCTCACCATGACCAAGCAATATAAGCGATTTCGGTTCATATCTCAACAGCTGGCGACACATCTCCGAACCGATGGAACCCCCAGCACCTGTGATTAATACCGATTGCTGATGCAGTTGTCGCTTAATATCCGCATCA
The DNA here is from genome assembly GCF_000525835.1 of Listeria grandensis FSL F6-0971. Lineage (GTDB taxonomy): Bacteria > Bacillota > Bacilli > Lactobacillales > Listeriaceae > Listeria_A > Listeria_A grandensis. The sequence continues at coordinate 88,104 of NZ_AODD01000006.1, read as the reverse complement.
TTTAACTGAACTGGTTCACGATTTAATAAAGATTGTTCTGGAATATCTGCAAAATTGATAAGCGGCTCATTTTTTAAAAGTAAGTCCTCGATGCATGGAATTCGTCTCAACTCTATATCAGCAAGCTTACAAATCGTTTCTATTCTTGTAAAAGCGACTCGTCCCATGTTCGTAATAGCGACAATAACCAACTTTATATCATATAGCTTGATCAACCGCCCTAAGTCTGCTAAAGTCCCGATAACTGAAACACCAGACAAACTAATATCTTGTTTCTCTGGGGCATCGTCTAGAAAGCCAAGAATATTAAATGTTTCCTCTTGTTCTTTCATGATTTTCTTAGCAATAATATGACCAGTGTCGCCCGCACCTAGTATTAACGTATTTTTTACTTGTTGAAAATTAGTCTGTTCCATTTATAAACGCATCCTTATCATTTAATAGACGTAATAGTTTTTGCCTTGGCCTTGTTTTTTTACATCGTTTAGAATATATCCCATGACTTTACTATTAGATTGCTCTAGTATTTGTACACTTTTCTGAATCTCTGCTTTATAGGTCTTGTATGCTCGTACGATTAGAAAAGTTCCATCTACCTTGCTTGCCAAAATTGGACCGTCAGCAATATCAATCAGTGGAGGACTGTCAATGAAAATGAGATCGTATTTCTGTTTGCATTCTTCCAGTAGTTTCTCAAGTTTGGTCGAGGAAAGTAATTCAGCGGGATTAGGTGGAACGGGACCACTTGGCAAAAAGTCGATATTGTATTCTTCAATCGGTTGAATGGCTTCTTCCATTTTGTGTTGGTTAGCAAGTAAAGTACTCAGTCCGACGTTGTTCAACCTGCGAAATAGCTTGTCTTGCGTCGGTCGTCTCATATCTCCATCTATCAACAATACTTTCTTATTCTGTTGTCCAAAAGTCATCGCGATGTTCGATGTTATCGTTGACTTGCCTTCTCCTGGAATACTTGATGTGATAAGATACACGTTATTTTGTCCCATGGAGACGAACTCGATATTCGTTCTAATAATGCGAAACTGTTCATTGACTGATTTATTTTCTCCTAACTTAGCTAGCCTATTCAATGGTGGTTTGTTTTTTTTCCTAGATAGCGAAAGCATACATTTACTCCTATCAAAATTGATTTATATTGCCTAAATGGGTGGCTTTAATAATCGCTCGCAACTCTTTTTCATCTCTGATATGCTGTCTCATCGTTTCTTTGATCACAATAATGGAGATAGCTACGAGGAATCCGACGAGGAATCCTACGCCAATCACCAATGTTTTATTCGGCTTAACCGGTGACATATTTTCAGTTGGTTCTGTCAAAACTCGAATATTATTGGCAGACATGATTTTATCGGATTCTTTTGTTGCTGCTTTGATCAGTTGTTGATTTATTTGTTTTGCTAGTTCACGATCTGCATTTAATACGTTGACAGTAAGCACTTGAGAGTCTTTCGAGTTCTCGATTAATATTTGTTTTGAAAGTTGCTCTGTTGTTTCTGGTAAATCTAAACTTTTGATTACCGTCTCTAACACAGTCGGACTTACTAGGATGATTTTGTAGGTGTTAACGAGCTGGATGTTACTCTGGGTTTCTGATGTTGTAGTTGTGTCATTTTTGTGTTGTTCTTGCTTAATGACTAGTTGTGATTGAGATTCATAGATTGGGGTCATAAACTCTTTTGAAATAACAAATCCGCTCGCAGCACCTACGATACATAGAATAATGATGAGCCAGAACCATTTTTTTAACACATATAAAAAGTCTGCTAGTTCAATTGTTTTTTGCTCCAATGCTATTTAACCTCCACTTCCCATGAAGCTTTTTTATCTGAATCTTGGTCTTTGTAAGTGATTGTGTATGGTCCGTTGCCGTTCACTGTAAAATAACCTGAACCGCTGATTGACTTGCCTGGCTTTATTTTTTCACCTAGGTTTTCGCCTGGATAAATCGCTAATTTCTTACCTTTACTGTCTTTAATCTCCATATCAATCGTTGTAAAGCCACGTGATGCTGCTGATTTATTTTCTACCTTCATATCTATTTTCATCACACTATTTTTGACGCCTTTGTCATTTTCTAAATAGGTGGCTTTTTCAAATGTAATAATCAGCCCTAGAAAATCTACATGATCGCCTAGTTTGACTGTTTTTTGGTCTGTTGCTTTTATTGTTTCCTGTTGCACCGCTTGCTTTTGTTCTGTTTGGCTTTTTTCTGATGGTGGATTGCTACATCCTGTAAGAGCTGATGTAAGACCGATTACTGCTACGAGTCCGATTGCTATTTTTTTCATTCTATTACCTCGCTTATTTTTATATACTGGGATGAAAAAATATTTTCCCATCCCAGCTCATTTTTATTATTCTGTTGCGGCTTTCTCTGTGGAAATCCATTTTCCAGTGACATCTTCATAGTCTACTTTGACTGTATCGTCTGATCTGTTGTTCTTGTTGTTAATTCTATTAAACCATTTTTAACAATTGATTAGAAATCAGATTTGGCTTCAACATCCGCCATTCTATTTTCAAATCGGGTAAGTTGAGATTATCTCGATGAATAAGCTTGTCTGTCAGATTTTCTACACCATATATTACTTGGCTTACTTTATATGCTAGGACGGAAAACTGTTTTCACGTCCCAGCTCGTTCTTTATTATTTTGTTACGATTTTCTCTGCGGAAATCCAGTTTCCAGTGGCATCTTTATAGTCAACTTTGACTGTATCGCCTGCTTTTAGGTTTGCTTTTGTCCATGTGATGTTACCGTTTGTGGCAGTTACCATCGTTTGTGCAACGCCGTTTACCCATACTCTGACAGTTGTAACGCTTGTTGGAACTGTGCCGGTAACCACGCCTTGGCCTTCTGTAATTGTATTGATGACTGGTGCCAATGTTGCATTGCCTGTTCCTGTTGTAACTGTCACTGCTTGTGGTGCTGTATATTGGTTCGTATTTTCGTTTAATAGCTCGACGCTAACGACTGTGCCGTCTTTTTGTTTCCCAATATATTTGCTGTAATTTCCAGATGCGTCTGCCGTGATCACGCTGATTAAATTACCATTGATAGAGAATCTTAGTTTGGCATTTGCAGGGGCTGTTCCTGTCAGTGTGTCGCTGTCTGTCGTCAATGCGTTGACGGTATATGCTGTGTTTTTCGGAGCGCCTGTTACAGTTGTTGTTTTCGCAAGTTCGTATTTTCCTGTGTCCGGGTTTAATATCTCTACTGCTACTGTTGTGCCTACTATTTGAGTCCCTACATATTTGCTGTAGTTCCCGCTCGCATCTGCTGTTCCTACATTCACAGCTGTACCGTTGATTAGGAATCTTAGCTTAGCATTGGCTGGGGCTGTTCCTGATACGGTATCATTTGTGTTTGTCATGGATTGAATCGTAACGTTCACGGCTAGTACCGTTGTCGTTACTGCTGCTTTGTATTTGTTTGTTGCTGGATCAAACACTTCTACGCCAACAACGGTTCCTGTTTTTTGTTTGCCGATATACATCGAGTAATTACCGTTCGCATCTGCATTACCTACGTTCACTGCTTGACCATTGACAACATATCTCACTTTTGCATTTGGTGCTGTTTTACCAGTAATCGTGTCATCATTTTCTGTCATTTTATTAATAGTTAGATTGCTAGCTACTGGGGTTACTGTGATCGATGTTTTCGTCGTAGTATTGTACTGACCTGTACGATCTTTGTAATCTACACCGATTACATCGCCTGCTTTACGGTTTCCAATGTTAAACGAGAAGTTACCGCTCGCGTCCACTGTTACAACTGTTGCTGGTGCATTATTGATGTAAATACGAATCGTGCCTGGATTGTATTTCGAAACATCCAATTTACCGCTGAATACTGTGTCTGCTTCTGTCATTGGATTCAATTGTGGTATTGCTAGTACGCTATTATTTAGCAGTTGTTGTGCTTTGTCTACATCGGCTTGTAATGCTGCTTTTGTTGTTGGGTCTGTTACTTTGTTTACTAGTACTTGTGCTGCATCAATTGCTGCTTGGTCTGTTACTGGTTTGATCGCATTGCTTGATGGTGCGTTGTTGTTGAATAGTTCGTCTACTGCTTTTTTCGCTGCATCTTGTTTTGCTTTTTCTGCTGCTGTTGCCGCGTTTTTAGCGTCTAGTAGGTTTTGTGCTTTGTCTACATCTGCTTGCAATGCTGCTTTCACTGTTGGGTCTGTTACTTTGTTTACTAGTGCTTGTGCTGCATCAATTGCTGCTTGGTCTGTTACTGGTTTGATCGCATTGCTTGATGGTGCGTTGTTGTTGAATAGTTCGTCTACTGCTTTTTTCGCTGCGTCTTGTTTTGCTTTTTCTGCTGCTGTTGCCGCGTTTTTAGCGTCTAGTAGGTTTTGTGCTTTATCTACATCTGCTTGCAATGCTGCTTTTGTTGTTGGGTCTGTTACTTTGTTTACTAGTGCTTGTGCTGCATCAATTGCTGCTTGGTCTGTTACTGGTTTGATCGCATTGTTTGATGGTGCGTTGTTGTTGAATAGTTCGTCTACTGCTTTTTTCGCTGCATCTTGTTTTGCTTTTTCTGCTGCTGTTGCCGCGTTTTTAGCGTCTAGTAGGTTTTGTGCTTTGTCTACATCGGCTTGCAATGCTGCTTTCACTGTTGGGTCTGTTACTTTGTTTACTAGTGCTTGTGCTGCATCAATTGCTGCTTGATCTGTCAATGGTTTGATCGCATTGCTTGATGATGTATTGTTGTTGAATAGTTCGTCTACTGCTTTTTTAGCCGCATCTTGGTTTGCTTTTTTCTGTCGCTGAGGCTGCGTTTTTAGCATCTAATTGGCTTTGTGCTTTGTTCAAATCGGCTTGTAACGTTGCTTTTTTCGTTGGATCTGTTACTTTATTGATTAACGCTTGCGCTGCATCGATTTCAGCCTGTGTTAAGGTACTTTTGATATTGCCATTTGGATCTTGATTTGTAAATAAGTTGTTGACTGCTGCGCTCGCATCCGCAAATGATGTTCCTTCGTTAGATACCAGTGCTTTCTCCTTAGACTCATAAACATCTGTTACTTTAACGTCACTGTATGCGGGTTGACTAGGAGTTGTCCATCTCAGTGAGGCATAGCCTTCGCCACCCTCATTAACAAATGTTTGCTCAATTTTGATGGTCGCTCCTTTTTCCAGGTAGATATTACCTGTTTCGGCATAATTCGGATACTTCAAACTTTTAATCAATTCTTTTCCATCAATAGCAAGCGTATAGTAATCATCTCCACCGCCATTAAAACGGTAATTACCAGTTTCAGAAATATAAATATAACCTGTCTTCTTCACTGTGTAGTCAGTAGTTCCTACCCCTGGATACGGTTCCGACGAGCCATAATGCTTTGTGAAACTCTCAGGCTCAACTACTTGACCTTTAAAAACATTGGATGAAGTGCCGTCATAATATTCTGTCAAGACACCATAGTCCTTCATTTTTGCTGCGGCTTGCTCCGCTTGTTCTCTTGTTGGGAACGTACTAGCAAGCGGAATATCTTTTCTTTGCCCATCTGGATTTTCCAATATCAAGTTTGGCATTCCCCATTTTAAGGCCATAAAACCTAGACTTCCATCATTTTCCATCGTCTGTGAAATTTCAACGACATCTCCACCGTGAAAATAACCTACATTCTTGTCATCAGTCGCATTATACGCACCTGTTGCTAACTTTTGCACTCCATTGATTTTAACGGATGTTCTGTCATCTCCTTGTGTTCTGAAATTATATTGCCCAGAAACTGGAATGACAACGAAAGCTGTTTTCGTAACGGAATAATTCGTTTTTCCTACCCCTGGAAAAAGCTCGTTCGTACCGAAATCCTCACTAAATGTTTTTGCTACATATTCTGTTCCAACCAAGTTACCTTGCCATGGATTAGTTTTAATAATTTGCGTATACTCTGCTTTTACGCCATTCTGGATTGTAACTTGCGCATTTGCCGCTTGCGTCCCTGTTACATCAGCCGCTAACGTATTAAAAGGGATTGTCCCTAAGCTAGAAAACACAATTGTTCCTGCTACCATTACTTTCGATACTCTACTTATTACTTTGTTTTGCTTCTGTCATTTTTAAATCATTCTCCTTCTAAATTTATTTTCTTAACTGTATACCCTTTGAACTGACACTCCAAATGATCATTTTAAGTTTTTTGCGGGCACGGGAGAACTTATAAACCCATGTTTCTAATTTAGGTCACATTATTATTTTCTGAATATTAATATACCTTTACTATTTTTTTCTATCAATTTAATTTCTTTCAATTCTCTCAATACTCTGTTAGCGCTAACTCTACTCACGCCACAATAAGCAGCGATATAATATGCATTCAAGCCTTTTGGCAAAATAAACTTTTGCTGACTTATTTGTGTTCCTAGCTGTTCGAATAACATAAGGATTCTGTCTTGCAACTCGTACTGAAACTGCTTGGCATATAATTCAGCAAGCTCCTCATTTCGATTCAATACCTCAATAAGGACGTCTGTAAAAAATGGATGTGATGCTAGTACGTTAAAAAAAATATTTGCATCAATTTTCGTTAATACAACTCTGCTTAGCGGCTCATAACTCACCTTACTATCACTAATAAATTGATTACTCCAAATAACATCTGTTTCACTCAAGAATGCTTGACATATTTTTTTTTTCTATATTTTTATTATGAGTAAATATTTTGGCAAGATAGCCTTCCTCTATGATGTAAATATCTTGAATCCTATCTTGCATTATTCTATCCCCTTTTCGAATAACTACCGTTTCCAATAAGTTATCCTGAAAATCATTGGAGTTTATGATGCTTTGTAAAATTGTCTTATCCCGAATGAGTAGCTTGTTTATTGCTAAATAATCCATTTGTAAACCTCCATTAATATCTCCTTGCATGACTAGAATTAATACTACTATGTTTTTGTATTTTTATTAATACGTTAATCCAATCAAAACGTCTTTTTTATACGTGCTCCAAAATGATACCATGCTACCTCATGTTTTTATTTTTTTTCTATACATTTTTTTTTCCTTGCTATGACAAGGTTGGTATCCGTCACAACTCTGACATTTTTTTTATGTCTTTTTCTTGTGGTCAGTTGTTCTTGTTGTTAATTCTATTAAACCATTTTTAATAATTGATTAGAAATCAAATTTGGCTTCAACCTCCGCCATTCTATTTCCAACAAAAAAACTCCAGTATCAGCAACTTTACTGACACTAGAGCTTCCTGCTATTATTAGATAATTTCATCCATATAAAATATAATGTTACGAATTTGTTCCCAATCATTCTCTGTTGGAACCCGCTCGGCCTTATATACTTCGCAGTCCAATACCACATTATCATCTTTGTAGTTGCACACAACAACATCCACCTGACGTTCTTTTATAAGCTCATTCGTAGCGTGCTCATTCGTCAAAAGTGTGATTCGGACATTTTTAATATTGAATTTCTCTATCAAAGTCGCCAAATAGTTCAAATAGGCGTTAGGACCATCGAATGTAAATAAAATGTGCCGCTCACGTTCTTTGAAGTGCTTATTATAAGCCATACAATGTGTAAAGATCGTCAAATTCACCGCTACATCCTCTATATACTCTATGTTAGCAATTTGCTTAATTGGGTCATTTTGCAATAGATCTACCCAATTGTAAAACAACGCCTTATGTCCACCTTTTATAAGTTGGTTGACCTCATAAACATTTTTTTGAAATAAAGGTGTTAGCTTAGATAATATAATTTGATTACGAAAATAGGCAATGAAAACCCTTAAATCAGACGCTTCTATCGCATCAATACCTAACACTTGAAATGCCTTCGCTAGAAAATCATCGACTGCATCCATTTCTGCTTTAGAATGAAAACCACTTATAACTCTATCCCCTAAATACACAAAAATATCTAGCGTCAACAAATCCATGTACACCATCTCATCTTCAGGCACACTATCTACCACAAAAATCGGGAGTAGTGATTCTACTACCTGAGCTAATACCTGATATGTCTCCATTTGTTTTTGCATTTTTTTTAGTTCTGGATTTATTTTGATAAAGTGACCTTGTTTAATGCGAGTATTTACTACCATAATCCAATACAGCCCTCTTCTGTGTTGTGAAAAATTACTGGTTTTCCTGATTTCATCATATTCAGCCAATAATTTTAGGTGAAACTCATACTCCGCTTCTGTTGGATGGCTTATCGTCGAAATATCATTCATATTGTAGAAAAAGTTAAAAAAGAAATGTCGAATATTCACTTCCTCACCAAGTATTGCTATCGGTGTTAACGATAATTCAAGCTTAAATTCCTTTAATATGTTTTTCAGGTATGTTAAATATCTGTGTAGCGTAGATGTCGATATAAACAATTCATCTGCCCACTCATCGATACTTTTGGACTCTCCCTGAAAAACACCATTCACAATAAGAAGCAATGGTGATTCCTCAGAAATTCTTACTATCAGATCATCGACGTAATGCGTGTGATTAATAGAATAGCCATACACCGTATTTAGTTCTAATACTTCTTGTTCTGGAAACGAGTGCTCGATATCCTTTATATCTCTAGATAATGTTCTTTTGGAAATATCCAAATCCTCTGCAATCTCATCCACTGTCATAGGGAATTTAGCATCGTAAATCTTCTGGACTACCCTGATTTGTCGCCTAACCTTTTTTTCTGCGATCAACTGTAAAAAGAAATGATTCATACACAACACCCCCATAAAATAAGTACAACAGTTTATATGTTCTTGCATCTCATTATACTCAGCCATTGTCAAAAAGCAATTCACAACTCTTTTTCTGTGGAACAAAATAGGACGCGAACTGATCTATACAACCAGTTTACGTCCTATTTCGTTCTTCATGGGGGGAGTTTATGCAAAAATCTATGTGATGAGCTACTCATTCTTGTGATGCAATCCTACTTACTTCACAATTTTCACTCTTGTTGCAGAAAAACTTATCTTAAGTTTAAGAATTGTGTCGCTACATAGCCTGTTTTACCTTTGTAAATCACTTTGCTCCAGCCATGCTTGTCTATTACAATTGTTACTTTTCGCCTTTTTTCAGTGTGTTTAAAATCTTAGCTGTCTTGCTTGCGTCAGCCCGAACGGATACAGCAGTTTTGGCAGTTGCTGCTTTTGTTGGTTCTACTTTTTAACTGAGTTGACTTGTTTGCCAGGAATGTTTAAGTAGCGAGTTCCGACATAGCCAGTCTTGCCTTTATAAGTAACTTTACTCCATCCATAATTGTCTTTCACGAAGTAAACTTTTTCACCTTTTTTAAGTGTGCCTAGTATTTTTGAATTTGTGCTTTCACCTGCGCGAACGTATACTGCTGATTTTGCTGTTACCATTTGAGGTTTCGCTGTATAATGTGTTGTTTGTGCTGCATCTACTGTAAAGGCTCCGGCTGCTACTGTTGTGAATGCTAGTGTCAATGCTAATCCTGTTGCGGCTACCAATTTAGTTGTTTTTTTGCTCATTACATTATTCATCATAATCTCTCCTTCAAATTTAGTTTTTCATAAGGATAGTTGCAGTTTTACAAGTTTTCTAAGGGGCGCCCTTTCGATATCTTTATATTACACTATTAATATTTCTAAGTCAATACTTTTGTTACGTTTTTATTACAATTATTTTATATTGATATCATGAATACTCGAAAAAAGTTCTTATTTTTTACATTAAACGCACTTTTTTCGCTAAAATTGTGTTTTCAATCTCTAAAATGAGTGCTTTTACAGAAATATTTGTAATGATATAGTAACATAGTTTTATAAGCCTATACTTTTCTCCAGCTGTGCTATAATAATAAAGAAGATAACGCTTAAAGGAGGAAAAGATTTATGGCTAACAAAGAAGCAATTGCCTACATTGGTACATACACCAAAGTAGAAAGTGAAGGAATTTATCGCCTTCATATTGATAAAAAAACAGGTGAAATTACGCAGAATAAGCTTGCTGGAAAGATGGACAATCCTACTTACTTGAAACTTACGGATGATCAAAAATATCTTTATTCTGTAGCAAAAGATGGCGAAAATGGCGGAGTTGCGGCTTTTGCGATTAAAGAAGATGGTTCTCTAGATTATTTGAACCAAGAAGTCCAAGCTGGAAATCCTCCTTGTTATGTCGATGCATCGAAAGACGGCGCTTTTGTCGTATCAGCGAACTATCATTTAGGAACAATCGTGGCCTACCCAACCGAGAAAAACGGCGCACTAAAAGCTCCAAGTTCGTCCGTTCAGCATATCGGTACTGGCCCGAACAAAGAGCGTCAAGAAAAAGCACATGCCCATTTTGCAGGTTTCACGCCGGATGAGAAATTTGTCATTACGTGTGATCTTGGAACAGACTATGTGACAACGTATGCGCTAAACGACGGTGTTCTTGAAAAAGTGAGCGATTTGAAAGTCAAGGGTGGAAGTGGTCCTCGTAACCTTGTTTTCCATCCGAACGACAAAATTGCTTATATCATGACTGAAATGGCGGCTGATGTTGTCGTTGCGGCTTATGATGAAGCCACTGGCGCGTTAACTGAGATTCAAAGCATTGCTTCTTTACCAGCTGATTTTAGTGGTGAAAATAAAGGTAGCGCGATTCACATTTCCAACGACGGTCGCTTCCTATATGTTTCTAATCGCGGACAAGATGCGGTTGTGACTTTTGCGATTGATGCAGCAGGTAAATTGAGTTTGGCCGCTACTACTCCTGTGGAAGGTGTTGGTCCTCGTGACTTCGACCTTGATCCGAGTGGCGAAATTTTGTTAGTATCCAACGAAAACACGAACAACGTTACAGTATTTGGCGTGAATAAAGAAACTGGCGCGCTAACTTTACTTCAAAAAGATATCCACGTTCCAGAACCAGTTTGCGTGAAATTTATTAACGAGTAATAAACAAGAGGCCTTGGGAAAATTCGGAATAAGTGAAAAGAGCTCACCATACTTTAGATAAAAAGTATTTATGGCTTTACACAAATCGAGCGAAAGCGTTTGTATTTAAGGAGTTTTGCGGAAGCCGGAAGCGGAGTGTACGACTGTACATGAGAACCGGAAGTTCGCGAAACTCCTTAAATGCGAGCGCTTGTCGCCGATTTATTTGGCCCAAGCATCTCTCTAGGAGGAAATATAATGACATTGACTATTGGTTATATCGGATTTGGGAAAAGTACGACGCGTTATCACATGCCTTACACGCTGATCCGCGACAATATCCGCGTTAAAACGATTTACAATCACCACCGCAAGCCTGAACTGGAGGCAGAATATGCGCAACATCAGATTGAATTTACGGATAATCTTGATGTGCTTTTGCAAGACGGCGAAATTCAGTTAGTCAGCATCTGCACGCCTGCAAGCACGCACTATGAACTAGCGAAAAAAGCTTTGCAAAACGGCAAAAACGTTCTCGTTGAAAAACCGTTCTGCACAACTTCTGAAGAGGCGGAAGAGCTTTTTGAACTGGCGAAATCAAAAGGTTTAATTGCGACGGCTTACCAAAACCGTCGTTTTGATAGTGATTTCTTGGCGGTAAAGGAAGTTTTGGCTAGTGGGAAAATAGGTGATCTTGTAGAACTGGAATCACATATGGATTATTATCGTCCGGAGGCGCCAGATTCTGATGGGGAATATTACGACGGAGCTTTTTATGGACTTGGCGTTCACATGATGGATCAAATTATTGATTTGTTCGGTCGCCCTGAAGAAGTTAGTTACGACATTCGTTCTGTTCGCAATCCGAAGAATCCTGATGACACATTTGAAGTGCAATTCTTCTATCCAAAGCATAAGGTAATTGTGAAGACAAGCCATTTGGTGAATATTCCATATCCGAAGTTCATCCTTCACGGTACAAAAGGCAGCTTCGTGAAATATGGTATCGACCAGCAGGAAACATGCCTAAAAGCTGGTGTAATGCCTGGTGATGCGAATTTCGGTATTGATCCTGAGAGCCATTACGGTACGCTTGTTTATGTCAATGAAAATAACGAAACCGTGCAAGAAACCGTACCTACACCACTTGGTGATTATGGTCGTCTTTATGATCAGTTGCATGATGCCATTTTAAACAGTACGCAAAAATTAGTAAGCGACAACGAAACACTTACAAATATGACGATATTAGAACAAGGCTTCACTGGGAAAAATCCACGTGTGATTTCTTTATAAGTGTTAGGTCATTGTATATTAAATTTTTCCTCCGTACCAAATGAGCCTTCTATTTGATACGGAGGTTTTTTTATAGTAGCCTTCCTCAATCGCAACTACCCTCTCGAAGAAAGCGTTTTCTTTTCAATTTTTTTGTGTAACTTTTTAACAAATAAATAAATGCCATTCTTGTCGCCGCCGGAATAGGATAAACTTTAGGAAGCTTCACTGTTGGTAATTCGTGTATTGCTCAAGTAGCTGAACACAATAGTAATGTAACTGCTACCAGCAACGCGTCTATCGATGTACCATTTTTGGCTGGAAACTTACTAAATACCAGTAAAGAGGCCACCTTTATCGGTCCCCCAAATGCCACTTTAGTTGTCAATGGACAAAACTATACAAGCAATACTAACGGAGTTTTTCATATTCAATTACCGAATTATCTAGAGTTAGGTGATAATGTTATTACAAAGTTCATCTCATCAACAGGGGTTAGCAGTGCCACGAAAGTATACACCGTAGCAAATGGAAACACGATAGATCCTGCAGTCACCACTGGAGCAAACATGCTATTTGGAAGTGTACGACCAAATTCTATTGTAACTCTTTTAGTAAATGGAAAAGAATCTGCTTCTACATACTCATTTGGCTATGGTCAGTGGTACATAAGACTGGGCTCCCCTATCCCTCTTGGAGATAGTGTTATGCTACGAGTAACTTCATCAGAGTATAGTCAGGTTTTATATAGTCCAGTCTACAATGTTAAGCCTTCTACTACCGCATTACCAAAAGGGCCGCAATTAGTACAAGAGGTTTCCGATCGTAGTACAGATATCCTCTCTACTGCGACGCCTTATTCTAGACTGACACTACTAGGAAAGCGATATTCTGCTGATTCTGCTGGTATCATTCACGTTAAACTAGATGCTTTGTTAAAAGCTGAAACCACGTTAACAGCCACCATGGTCGATGACTACAGTAACGTATGCGAACCACTCACATCTACAGTAACCGCATCACGTTAATACTTTTGAAAAGCCCTCCCCATTTCCGGGAAGGGCTTTTCTAGCTTTATTTCGTCACAAACGTTTTTCCTATTTTACCAAACGAGCTGCCAAGTCACGCCGAACTTATCAGTAACCCATGTTACTTTTTTAAATGGTGGAAGCTCGATTGGTCCCATCATCACAGAACCTCCATCGGAAAATGCCGCAAACAAGCGATCAAACTCTACTTCCTCTTCACACTGCACTAAAATCGAAGTTGCCCACGAAAACGGCGTAGCATACTCCGCCTCCATGTCCATTACCATGAATGATTGACCACGAATATCGAACGTACCATTAAGCAGTTTACCGGTTTCCCCACGATCGCTTTCGCCGATATATGTTTTGCCGAACGTCTTCGCATCTTCACCGAACAGCCCAACGTAGAAATCCATCGCCGCCTCTGCTTTCCCACTAAACGTTAAAAAAGTAGAAATCGGTTTTCTTGTTTCAAATGCCATAATTCTCATTCCTCCATCTCATTTTTTACATCACACCTATTAATATCAACAAGAAAAAAATCACCCAAAATACGATATAGGCCATCGAAATAATAAAGCCAATAATCGGTAAGAAATTGCGCTCTGTCTCCCTTGCAATACCCCAAATCGAAAAAATCATCGCCACTACCGCCACACCAAAAATCACAATAAACCAATTACTCGACGTGACAAATCCAAACTCAACTGGCTTTATAAAAATCATCACGATACATAGAATTCCTAGTAAAAATGCCAGAATACCTAAGAGTGTTGTTCTTTTTTTTGATCGGTTCATCTTCCATGTTCTTCATCCCTTATCCTAATTTTTAACGATGCCACGCGCAACATACTGCATGTCATTCGCCGACTCTACAGTGTATTCCCCATTTGCATAACTTATTTTAGTGACACTCGCATTTTCAATGGGACCATCCACGCGGTTTGGAGCCAGTAGTGAAAGCAAAATATTGATAACCATACCGTGACAAATCACGAGTACATGCCCCTCTGTATGTTCTTCACAGATCAAGTCCAGCGACTGAAGCAATCGCTCCGTGAAAATATCCCAATTCTCCGCCATACCAGTCTCATCCATTTCGGCTACCGCATCAATCATCACCCGTGGCGCATCATGCTTATGTACCTCAAAAAATGCCTCCACAGACGGAAAACCATGCCTCTTACTCACCGTCTCCCACATGAAAAGATTGTATTCGCCTTCAAATTTACCAAAGCCGAATTCGCGTAATCCCTTCAACTGATTCACCGGCAACTGAAAATCTGCGTGGCGCATCACAATATCTGCTGTTTCAAGCGTCCGTCCACGATCACTCGTATAAAGCGCTTCAAATGTTGTATCTGCTAAACCGCGTCCCAATTGTTCCGCGACTAGAACCCCCTCCGCAGTCAGTGGCGAATCCGCCCATCCTTGCACGCGCTCCGTTGTATTAAGCATTGTCTTACCGTGCCTCGTTACAAACAATGTTACTTTTCCAGTCATTTTAACAAACACCGCCGTTTCTTCCATTATACCACTAGTTTATCAAGCTACATCATGTTTTGCAATCGTTCTAAACAAAAATCCGGATACACTTCGATTTTATGCAGGAATTATTTTCTATGCTTTCCTATAAAATCAATCATTTCTAGTACACAATCCTCGCTTTGCGGGTAATATCCCACCTTATCAATATAAGCGTGTCCAAGTCCTTTGTATACTACTGTTGTTGTATCAATCCCAGCAAGTGTCAATTTACGCGCATAAGCCAACGTTTCAATTTTTAGAAAGTCGTGTTCCCCTACAGTTATGAATGTTGGCGGCAAATCTGAGCTAACCTCCAAATACGGCGTTAAATATTTATTCATCAAATCCTTTGTTCCTAGAAAATCTCCTAAACTACCTGATAAGTCATCAAACATACCCAACGACATATTGATAACCTTGCTATGTTTAGAATAAATATCAAATTTTTCTTTACTAAAATGAACATGTTCGTCTTTTACGCCACCCATATTGACCGTTGGATAAAGTAATAATTGGCCTCTAACCAAATGGCTCCCGTCTTCTAACGATTTGTTCGTACAATACTGGGTTAAATTCCCACCAGCACTATCACCTGCTACAAAAATATTAGTTGGGTCCCCACCAAATCGAGCCGCATTTTCATGTATCCATTTAAGCCCTGTATAACAATCCTCATGACCTACTGGATACGGATTTTCAGGCGCTAAGCGGTAATCGATAGAGCAGGCAATCATATTCGTGTTCGCAACAAATAATTTGAGCGCTTCGGTAACTACATCCACACTACCGGCAAAGAAACCTCCTCCATGAATAAAATAAAGTATTGGGGCGTTCTCTAACGGGGCCTCTGATTTGAAACAATACATTGGCATATCATAGCTTCCACTCGCCTTTATCAGGAATTTCGTTGTTCTAATTTCCTCTTCTACCATTGGATAACTATCCACACTGTTAAATATTTTTCTTAATCTCACCAAGGATTTCGGACTCGAGTCCATCTTGAACATGCTTTTCGGAATGAAATTGGACAAGAGAGCCATTTTCTTCATCTCTTTATAAAGACGAGGATCCATGGCACCTTTTATGTCACCATCAGGTATATGCTTAAGCAAAACTTCTACTTCATCGACCAGCACTACTTCTTGCTTCTTTTTGATATCATCAACTAGGCTTTCTGGATATTTTCTTAGCATCTTTATTTCGCCTCTTCCTCACTTAACATTTTTTGATTATCCGCGCAGTTGAAACCCATCATTTTAAGCGCTTTCTTCGTTGTTTAAGCCTAACATATTTGTAGCAGACTAATCAGGGTCTCCGTTTTCTTTTTCCTCTGCATAATCTATCATTTTAAAATGGGCATCTAGTGCACTTTTAGCATTTTCATGAATGCGCTCTAGCAATGCTTTTTTTTTCACCTTTCTGTGGTACTCTTACTTTTATACCTAATGCACTCGCCAATAATTTCGCATCCAGTTGCTCAGGAACAAGTAACTCTTTTGGCCTCAAATGATTAGGATCCGTATAAAAAGCCATCAGGAAACTCTCCACCAGTTCACTTTCTTCCCCTACAAGCTCCAATACTTTAGAACTCCTCCCAGCAACCGCTCCGTTCCGTAAGAAGCTGATTTGAATAGCGCAAAACTGATCGCGTGTTACGAAATGAATGGCATCACGATGACCAAAATCCCGCGTTAGCACTTTTTCCTTGTCTGTTATCCGATCTAAAACATTCAAAAGTTCGTGTGTTTCCTTCGCCCGCTCAAATTCAAGATTGTCTACTTGCTGCTTCAAATGTTTTTCTAGCTCGCGTTTCACCTCTTTATATCCGCTGCCATAAAAAAAAGGCCTCTATCTTCTGGATTTGAGCCTCGTATTCTTCTTTAGTGACCTCTCGAACGCAGGGGCCAAGACACATACCTATCTGGTAGTAAAAACAAGGACGCCCTCTCTTCCCTTCACAATGACAAAGTGGATAGATTTTTTGTAACAATTCATGCGTTTCCGTTGCCTTATAACTACTAGCATACGGACCGAAATAACGGGCACCATCTTTTTTAATTTCTTTCGTTAGCTCGAGATGTGGGTTTGCTTCTTTTGTGATCTTAAGATATGTATACTGAATTTCGTCTTTGAGCATCACATTATACGGCGGCTGATATTTCATAATGAGCGTCATCTCTAACAGTAAAGCCTCTTGTTCAGAATCAGTAATAATAAGTTCCAAATCATGGATATGGTGAACTAAGCGCGCTGTTTTTCCAATTTGGGTCTTAGTAAAGTAAGATTTCACACGGTGTTTTAAGTTCTTGGATTTCCCGATGTATAAGATGGCTCCTTTTTTGTCACGATATATATAACAACCTGACAATTCAGGCAATGTTTTTAATTTTTGTTCCAAATTGGATTCCATGGTAACACCTCCAAAAAAACGTATGTTCGTTCTTTCATTTTAAGCTTCATTTAAAAATTTGTAAAGAGATCTAAAAATGGAGGTCCCAGATAATAAAAAAATACTTGGTATCGCTCCACCTCATGGGAGTGATACCAAGTATTTTTAACTCTAGAGTTTGTTCTGCTAGTACAACAGATTCTGCTGGTGTTGGGTCTGGTTGATTTTTTGAGAGTTATTACTTAGCTGCTTGAATGATTATATCCGTTGCAAGACTTTCTTCGTAATTCTTGTTTGCTGTTTTAACAGAAATTTTACCTCCAGCTACAAGAACGCTAGCTGGTAAATTGACTGAGAATCTCCCATTTTGCACGCCTACAATGCGCATGTCTCCATTTGAAAAAGCAACAATTACAGTAACTGCAGATTTATCTGTCGTTACACCAGAAAGAATAGTACTACTTGTATTAACTGTTCCAACTATTTGAGGCGCTGAAGCTTGAGTAGTAGGTGTTACTGGTTTTACTGGAGTAACTGGTGTTACTGGAACAACAGGCGTTGCTGGAGTAATAGGTGTTAATGGAACAACAGGTGTTACTGGTTGGCTTTTTGAAGCTGCTTTAACGATTATGTCCGTTGCAAGACTTTCTTCATAATTCTTGTTTGCTGTTTTAACAGAAATTTTACCTCCAGCTACAAGAACGCCAGCTGGTAAATTAACTGAGAATTTCCCGTTCGATACTCCTACAATTCGTTGATTTCCGTTTGAAAAAGTAACAATTACAGTAGCTGCAGATTTATCTGTCGTTGAACCAGAAAGAATACTACTATCCGCAAAGACTTCTCCGCTAATAACTGGTGCTGATACTTGCTTTGTAGCTGCAGATGCTTCTGATGATGCCATACCTAAATAAGTTGGTGAAGCTGCAAGAGAAAG
The DNA here is from genome assembly GCF_000525835.1 of Listeria grandensis FSL F6-0971. Classification (GTDB taxonomy): domain Bacteria; phylum Bacillota; class Bacilli; order Lactobacillales; family Listeriaceae; genus Listeria_A; species Listeria_A grandensis. The sequence goes on along the minus strand of NZ_AODD01000006.1, from coordinate 70,054 downwards.
TGCTAATGCGATTGCTACTGCTGGTTTTAAATATTTTTTGTTCTTCATAAGTTGATAACCCCTTAATATAATGTTTTTTTGGTATTTCTGCTTTTTACAAGGATAGTAAGTTTCCAAACCTACATTACTTGCTGGATCCAGAACTGAATTATATCATTTACACATTGTTCTGTCTACCACTTTTTTTAAAAAAGGGAGTTAATGAACAAAATGAACTAGCGTTTGAATTTGAAATAAAGGAGGGAAAAACGACACGGGTAAAGGTAGAAAAAACCGAAGAAATATTACATACATAATATGGTCTAACCTCTTGTCCTGCAAAACATTTACTACTATAGACAAGAGTGTCAAGGAACTATTTAACTTCGTCTAAAGCCCATGATTTGATTAGTTCCTCTTGCCAGAAAGCTAGTGTTGGATTTAACACTATATATTATTTTAGTAATATATATTAATTTTTATATCACAAATCTGAAGCTAGTATAAAATTTGTTTCTAAGTGACTTAGGCATAAAAAGACGAAAATATCTGCCTCAACATTTTTCGTTGCCATTTCGAGGCAAAAAAAACACAGTAATATCAACATCCTTTAAGTTAAAAGTGAGGAAACCCACCCCCAAGAAGCGATATTACCATGCCAGACCATTTTATCATACAACTTATCAGTTTAGAAAAAAACGTTCAGATCATCGAGCATTCGATAGAGAATGATACGTGCCACATCCATATTCAACTAAAGCGAAAGAAACATACTTGTCCTCACTGTCAAACCCGTACGAATCGTATTAAAGATTACCGTATACACCTAAAATAGCCGAAAAACGAGGCGCCTATGGCTTCCAGTGCTTCGAAAGCTTCCGATCCAAAATACTCGCACAACACTTTATCAAAGATTTTGACGTTTCTGTAGGCTAAAAAGAGGCACGAGCTATGGAAACTCTAGCTCGCACCTCGATATTTCATCCCAACAATTGACATAGAGCTAAGATGCTTCCAATTCGTCATTTGTTAGTTGTGATTTTCTCTTGAATCATCGACAAAAGCTGGCCTAAGACTAACACAATGATTACTTGAGATCTTCTCTAGTAAAATTAAAGTTATAGGTATCATTCAATTTGTAAATCGGCCAACTAAATTGAAGTTTTAAATCGTTATCGAACTTCATTGGCTCACCAGCGTTATTACTTGGTGAATAGACAATTTCATTCAATACGCCATTTTCATCATACTCATGTTCATACTTACCTACAACAAGTAAGCTATCAAAAAGCTTCATATGTTCATTCTTACTTTTCATTTTAAGAGTCATCTTCACTGCACCATTGGGGTTTTCGCCTTCGGGATCTTTAATTCTTTCTACAGATACAATAGTTATAGCACCATCTTTAAATTGTGCATCCTTGTTAACAGGCAACTTTTGACCCATTTCTGGAACTGGTATCGTTGTTGATGCCGTGTCTGTCCGGTGCGCGATTGCTAGTGCTGAAACTTTTAGATCAAAATTTTTATCAGTCGAGTTTACATCAAAAGCATATTTATTATCAACATTGAAGGTTGTATCTGGCGTTTTACCGACTTTCGAACCACTTTCTGTTAAAAGTGTCACGCCTCCGAATTGAGTCAAACGTTGCTGATCTGCGAAGTAGTAATAAGGATGATACCCGTTATCTTTTCCTGATGGGTATAGCTCCACCATAATTTTCCCATTTTTATAAGTAGGTAGGGCTGTTACACCAAAGTTATTATGCGTTACAGTCTTCCCGATTTCATTAAGTGATTGAACAGATTCTGCATCAACCAGCTTAAAACTAACAGATAAATCGTTCTGTGTATCTACTAATTTATAGACAGTGTTCGTGTTTAAATTTCCTTTACCTACTCTAAATTCAGGTATGCCTGACACCATGGATTCAGATGAGCCTGTTAGGCCATTCCCTTCATCTTGATACTGTTGATCACCAATGTATAATACATACGGCGTTTCAGTAATGCCTGAAAAAGCATCACTTTTTTGAACATTCTTTTTTAATTTATTGATTGTTGTTACACCGACCTGTAAAAGTTCATCTTGCACTGAAGCTGCGTTCTCTAACGCTAAATGATATTGATCATTTTCAGCAGTTAACGCTGACTGTTTGTCCAGAATCAATCTTCCGTTTTCAGGGAATTCAACATCTTTATCATTATTTTGTGTGATACCTGAGCCTGGGTTAAACTTAAACCAATTGTCTAATGTAGCACTGACTTTATCTGAATTTAACACTGCAGTAAAGGAAAGTATTACAACTGCAGCAGTAATAAGCACCTTGGTTTGATTTGAGAATCGACGTTTTTTCTTCATAATAGCACTCCCTTTTTGTATTTGGCTGATGGATTTTTCTGGTTCCAGACTAGCCTTTTTAAATGTAGCTTGCTTTATTCTCTCAGCAACAAGAGAATCGATTTCAAATTGCATATCTTTTTTTAGCAATTTTGTCATCTCACTTTCATCTAAGTCCTCTAAAATTTTCTGAATATCTCTATCCATTACAGAATACCTCCTATCGAATTTTGCAAACGGTGAAGACCTCTGGAAATTTTTTTATCAACTGTATTCGCCTTTATTTGTAAAGCTTCTGCTATTGCCTTTGTACTCTGCCCCATAAAATATTTCCGAATGAATATCTCATTATCTGGCTCACCTAAAGCATTTATTTCTTTTACCAAATCGGCTTTTACCTCTCTGTCGATCAAGGTGCTTACCACATCTTCTTGTGAGTTAATACGATCTGCCTCCAACTCTTCGTTTAGGTAATTCTGGGATAGTCTTACAAGTTTGTGAAATTGACGTATCGCCTTTCTCTTTGCAATGATGGAAAGAAAAGCTTTGATAGTTCCCTTTGTTAAGTCAAGTGAATCTCGATTTTGATAGAACTCATAGAAAATATCGCTTGTACATTCTTCGATATCCTCACTGCTTGCTACATTTATCAACTTACTTCTTACTATTGTATAAACAAGACCAATATATTGATCCATTAATAGCCCAAAACCGATTTCAGGCTGATTAGTGAGCATATCCAATAATTGCTCATCTGAAAACATTGTTTACCCCTCTTTTCAAATTCATAATAGAATTAAGCCATAGCTATCTTCAACTAATACATTGACAGCTGATTCAAAAAATCTGACAGTTTTCTAAAAAATATTTTAATAGTATGCCCTATATATATCATTAACTGTTTATCTGAAAACATTGTTTATCCCTCTTTTCAAATTCCTATTAGAATTAAGCCATGGCTATCTTCAACTAATACATTGACAGCTGATTCGAAGTATCTGACAGTTTTCTAAAAAAATATTTTAATAGTATGCCTATGTATATCATTGACTGTTTGTCTGAAAACATTGTTTATCCCTCTTTTTAAATTCCTGTTAGAATTAAGCCATAGCTACCTTCAACTAATACATTGACAGCCGATTCGAAATATCTGACAGTTTTTTTTAAAATATTTTTACTTTAATACTATTCCCTATGTATATCATTGACTCTTGGATCGATTAAACGGGATATTCGAACTATAACATCTATCAAGAAGCTAACCAATTTTCTGACATAGATACAACGAAGGTAACATATGCTCATAAACAAAAAAGCATTAGTTTCTTCTGAAATTCCTTGATTATGTCTTCAATTCGATCGAAGTTGGAGTAACATAAAATGCATGTCCGAGGGGTTCGGACATGCATCTGTTAAAACAATTATTAATACCTATGTTCATCTTAAAAAGAAGTTTGAAACTGATTCAATTAATATCTATACAGATTATACGAAATAGCTTCTGAAATTTTGGGTTGCAAAGCTATTTGATTGCTGAAAACAATCACTAAAGACCTACCCGATACTGCCTTCCATTTCGAACTTAATCAAACGGTTCATTTCGACGGCATATTCCATTGGTAATTCTTTTGTAAATGGCTCAATGAAGCCCATTACGATCATCTCTGTCGCCTCTTCTTCCGTTACGCCGCGGCTCATCAGATAGAATAATTGTTCCTCTGATACTTTGGAAACTTTCGCTTCATGCTCAAGGGAAATATCGCTATTCAAGATTTCGTTGTATGGAATTGTATCAGACGTCGATGCGTTATCCATAATTAGCGTATCACACTCAATATTCGAGCGGGACCCTGCTGAATTACGGCCAAAGTGAACGATACCACGATAGGTTACGTTACCACCTTGTTTGGAGATGGATTTTGAGACGATAGTGGACGACGTGTTTGGTGCCAAGTGAAGCATTTTCGCTCCGGCATCTTGGCGTTGTCCTTTACCAGCAATCGCGATGGAGAGCGTCATACCACGTGCGCCTTCCCCGCGAAGATGAACCGCCGGGTATTTCATCGTTAATTTCGAGCCGATGTTTCCATCAATCCATTCCATTGTCGCATTTTCATCACAGAAAGTACGCTTGGTTACTAGATTGTACACGTTATTTGCCCAGTTTTGAATCGTTGTGTAGCGGCAATATGCATCGCGTTTAACAATGATTTCAACAACCGCTGAATGAAGGGAGTTCGTCGTGTAAACTGGTGCTGTACAGCCCTCTACGTAGTTTACGCTCGCGCCTTCATCCACAATAATCAGTGTGCGCTCAAATTGTCCCATGTTTTCCGAGTTAATACGGAAATAGGCTTGTAGCGGTGTATCCACTTTCACGCCTTTTGGAACGTAGATGAACGAGCCACCAGACCAAACAGCCGAGTTTAGCGCTGCGAATTTGTTGTCAGTTGGCGGGATAACTTTGGAGAAATACTCGCGGAAAATGTCTTCGTTTTCTTTGAGCGCTGAATCTGTGTCTTTGAAAACAATACCGATGTCCTCTAGATCTTTTTTCAGGTTGTGATAAACTACTTCGGACTCGTACTGCGCGGAAGCACCGGCAAGATATTTCTGCTCTGCTTCTGGAATTCCGAGTTTGTCGAAGGTACGCTTGATTTCGTCAGGAACCTCGTCCCAATCGTTTACCGTGTGATCCGATGGCTTCACGTAGTAGCGAATATCCTCAAATTTCAGTTCGGATAAGTCGCCACCCCATTGCGGCATCGGCATTTTGTAGAATTGTTCTAGGGACTTCAAGCGGAAATCGAGCATCCATTGTGGTTCTTCTTTAATGCTTGAAATTTCTCTTACGATATCTTCTGTCAAGCCGCGTTCACTACGGAAAACGGATGTATCTTTATCATGAAAACCGTATTTATACTCGCCCATTTCTGGAATTTCAGTCATAGTCAAGATCCTCCTTTAAACTTATTATTTCTTTCCTTCAAATTCGAAAATCGCACGTTCCATGGCTTTCCATGAAAGAGTCGCACATTTAATTCGAGCTGGGAATTTAGCAACGCCGGATAATGCTTCCACATCACCGTTCTCATCGATCACATCGTGTTCATGACCTTGTACCATTTCTGAAAAGTCACGCGACATTTTGAGGGCTTCTTTTTCTGATTTGCCGATAATACTCTCGGTCATCATCGAAGCGCTCGCCATCGAAATCGAGCATCCGCTACCTGTAAATTTGGCGGCAGTGATGATTTCATTTTCCACTTTAAGATGGAGATGAATTTCATCACCACACGTCGGGTTATTCAGGTCAATCGTGACACTTTCGTCATCGAGCGTGCCGTTGTTACGCGGATTTTTGTAGTGATCCATAATAACTTGGCGATATAATTGATCTAATTTGCGACCACTCATAGTCCGAAATACTCCTTTGTTAGCTTGAGGCCAGCGATAAACTGGTCGACCTCCTGCTTGGTATTATATACGTAAAAACTTACTCTGGCTGTAGAAGACGTGTCCAACCACTTCATGAGCGGTTGCGCACAATGATGTCCAGCGCGGATTGCCACGCCTTCTTCATCAAGCACTGTCGCGATATCATGGGGATGCGCTCCTTCTAAATTAAACGTAATCAGCCCGCAACGCTTTGTCGCGTCCAGTGGACCATATATTGTAATCCCGTCTAGCTTTTGCATTTCTGCCATCGCATAGGCGGTTAATTCTTCTTCGTGATTGTGAATCAGGTCAAAACCGATTGTTTCCAAATAGTCAATCGCCGCGCCAAGACCAATCGCTCCCGCAATATTTGGCGTCCCTGCTTCCATTTTCCACGGTAGTTCTTTCCACGTTGCATCCTGTAACTCTACGAAATCGATCATTTCGCCACCAAATTCAGTCGGGTTCATCGCATCAAGCAATTCCCGTTTCCCATAAAGCGCACCAATTCCCGTCGGCGCCATCATTTTATGACCCGAAAAAGCGTAGAAATCAGCGTCCAATTCGAGAACATCAACCTTCATGTGCGGCACAGATTGCGCGCCATCCACAACGATAACCGCACCAACCGAGTGCGCCAAATCCGCAATCGCGCGAACCGGTGCAATCGAGCCAATCACATTAGACACGTGCGCAATCGCGACAATTTTCGTTTTCTCGTTAATCACTTTTTCGGCATTGGCAAGCGTAATCGTCGCGTCTGCATCCAATTCGATATAAACAAGCGTCGCGCCCGTCCGTTTCGCCAATTGCTGCCACGGAATCAAGTTACTATGATGCTCCAAGTGAGAAATCACAATCTCATCTCCCGCATGTAAATTCGCGTCACCATAACCGTTTGCAACCATATTAATCGCCGTCGTCGTCCCGCGCGTGAAAATAATTTCCGCCGTCTCCCGTGCACCAATAAAGCGCGCAACTTTGGCACGACTTCCTTCATAAGCATCCGTCGCGCGAGCTGCCAACGTATGCACACCACGGTGAACATTCGCGTTTTCCCACTCATAATACTTCATTACCACATCCAAGACTTGCTTCGGCTTTTGGGAAGTAGCAGCATTATCCAGATAAGCAAGCGGTTTTTCGTTGATCTCTTGCTTTAAAATCGGAAAATCAGCCTGAATTTTTTGGGTTAGCGTCATATTAGCGCACTTTCCCTTCGATAACTTCCTTCAATTGAAGTTTCACGCTTTCGATTGGTAGTTGACGCACAACTGGATCGAGGAAACCATGAATAACAAGACGTTCTGCTTCTTGTTTCGAGATTCCGCGACTCATTAGATAGAAAAGTTGCAACGGATCCACACGGCCAACTGACGCTGCGTGCCCTGCTACTACATCATTTTCATCAATTAAAAGAATTGGATTCGCATCTCCACGCGCTTTTGGACTAAGCATCAACACGCGAGATTCTTGCTGCGCATCCGATTTCGACGCGCCATGTTTAATATGCCCAATACCATTGAAAATCGTTGTCGCGCTATCTTTCATAACTCCATGTGACAAAATCGTACCTAGCGAAGCCAAGCCGTAATGCGTCACACGTGTCGTAATGTTTTGCGTTTGCTTCCCACGACCAACCGTCACGGTTTTCACGTCGCTGACAGAGCCATTGCCCATCAAGTTCGTCGTATTTTCATTAATCGTGTCGCCATCGTTCATCAAACCAAGCGCCCACTCCACACGGCTATCGTTACCAACATGTCCACGGCGGCTAACATAAGTCGTCGCGCCACTTCCCAAGTTGTCCACCGCACCGAATTTAACTTGCGCATTATTCTCCGCAATCACTTCAGCAACAATGTTCACAATACCTTTATTCTCCGCGTCAAGCGTCACATAGTTCTCCACATACGTCACAGCGCTATTATCATCCGCAACCAATAACACATGGTTTACGAGTGGTGAAGCTGCGTTTCCGTGTGCAAAAACCGCTTGAATCGGCTCTTTCACTTCCACGTTTTTCGGTACATATAAGAACAATCCACCGTTCACAAGCGCCGTATGGAAGGCCGTCAAACGACTTTCATCTACTTTCACCGCTTCAGTCATGAAATATTTCTGTACCAATTCCGGATGATCCTTCGCAGCCGTGATGATATCCGTAAAAATAACACCAGCATCCAATAATTCCTTATTTAAATGCAGTCGCGCTGGGCGATTATCGATTTGGACGTACACATTTGCGTCCTCACTGATTAGCGTTTGCACACTTTCAGGCAACTCCTCATTCGTCACACCCGCTTGAAAAGCCGCAAAAGCCTCAAACTTCGTGAAATTCCAGCGATCAATCTTTGTTTTATCTACAAACGGCAATGCTAACTCAGAAGCTTGTTGCCATGCGTTTATCCGTAGCTCTGTTAACCAGCCAGGCTCGCCTAAATCGCCTGAAAAAGCACGGATAAAATCATCTTTTACAGCTAAATTTTCTGTCATGATTTATCCCTCACCCTCTTATTTTTGGTCAACGGTCTCTTCTTCTTCGTCAAACTCGATACCAAGTTCTTGCTTAATCCAGTCATAACCTTCGCCCTCTAAGCGCTTCGCAAGTTCAGATCCGCCACTTTTCACGACTTTTCCTTGCATCATTACATGCACGAAATCAGGCTCGATGTAGTTCAGCAAACGTTGGTAATGGGTAATAATCAAGCAGCCAAAACCTTCCCCGCGCATTTCGTTAATTCCTTTTGAAACTACTTTCAATGCATCGATATCCAGACCTGAATCGATTTCATCTAGAATCGCGATCGTCGGCTCAATCATCAATAATTGTAGAATTTCATTACGTTTTTTCTCTCCGCCAGAAAAACCTTCGTTCAAATAACGTTCCGCCATTTCTTCGTCCATTTCCAAAATAGCCATTTTTTCGTCTAATTTGCGGATATATTGCATCAATGGAATTTCTTTACCTTCTTCACGACGGCTATTGATCGCTGCACGCATGAATTCAGCGTTTGTAACCCCACTAATTTCACTTGGATATTGCATTGCTAAGAATAGACCAGCACGAGCGCGTTCATCTACTTCCATTTCTAGAACATCTTCCCCATCAAGCTCGATTGTCCCTTGCGTTACTTCATATTTAGGATGCCCCATAATTGCTGAGGATAGCGTCGATTTACCAGTTCCGTTAGGTCCCATTATAGCGTGGATTTCCCCTGTAGAAATTTCTAGGTTAACCCCTTTTAAAATCTCTTTGCCCTCTATTTCAACATGTAAATCTTGAATTTTCAACGTTGACATTAAAAATTACCTCCTAATTTTTTCGCATTATTTTCAGTACGTATGGTTCTAGTTTAGTATAATTCTAATCTAATTACAACTATCCGAAATACTTTATTTCAAAAAGCGCCTTATTTTGTGGCATACCCTAACTTCTCGATGTTTTTTTCTTATTATCACTCATGAAATTGTACTTGAGAAAACAGCCCCTTCGCATACCCTCTAAGTGTACCAAAATCTACGACCGAAAACATCCAAAACGATTTTTTGTACAGGCGTTTAGAAAATAAGAGATTGAAGATTGTATGATGATATGGTATCGTTATATTTGTGTAATATTTTTGAAACATTTGGAGGAGTTTTTATGAAGAAAGCCATCGCAGCGCTCGCAGTCATCATCCTATCAGTTACGATTATCTTAGCCGCATGTAGCTCACCGAAATCCGAATTCATGTCGTCCTTTCGAGGCATCGCTAAAAACAAACAATATACCGCTGTATTCACATTGAAACCCATAACAATTGCCGGATTTGATACGCTAGCTTTCCTCAATCCAGACGCATTAGCCAAAAGCAGTTTAACCATGAAAACATCGCGTGACCTTACGCGTGACTTAACCTATAATACTTACGGCCTTCATGTCGGAGGCACACCCGCAATGGACATAACCGCCCACTCTTTTGAAAATGGTAATACGGGCAAAATTTACGTTCCCGTCGCCGATCTTTACCAAACACCAAACACCGTCACAAACATCCTAGATCTAGCGACAGACTCCGTGTTTTCCAGAGTACTAGCAGACAATAAAGATCTAAAGAACAGACACCTAGACGTCCTGCAAGCACTACAAAACATCACCAACCGGGTCATCGATGAAAAAACCGTAGATGAACAGTCCAGTCAATTGCGTGCCATTGAACAAAAAACAGCTTTCACCTTGTATAAAAAAATCAATAACCTGGACAAAAGCCATTACAAAACCCAAGATCGCAATATCACACTCACTTTAGATAAAAAAGAGATGGCCGAACTGAGTAACGCTTGGTTGGAAGAATTTCAAACCAACAAAGATTTCATCGCCTTGTATGCAGAAGTCTCCGGATTGACCGAAACCGAAGCCAAGAAAACATGGTTAACCACCGACAAAAAAGCCCAAGAAACACTAAAAGAGCTTATCACAAATGCCGATATTAAATTAGGTATGACCATAACCATGCATCCCGATGCAGAAAAAGGTGTCCGAAAGCTAACAATGTCCGTAAACTACGAAGACACCTCTAAAAAACAAAAACTAAAACTTCGACTTCACAATGGAACTACTACATTACGAACAGATCCCCACACCGCCAGATCCAACCCAAATCATCACAAAAAAAGAGCTCGACAAGCTCATCACCGACATCATCCGCGAACAACGAAAGACTAAATAAATTGGTAACAAACGCTCGCTTTAAAGCCGAAGCGTACCTCCCCATCCTACGTGGTAAGGTACGCTTCGGCTTTATTTTTTAATGTGTATCCGTTCTTTCACTTAGTTGGAGACAGGGACAACTGCGCCCTTCCACTCTTTCGTGATAAAGTCCTGAATCTCTTTTGATTGCAACACTTTTACTAATTCTTTAATATCTTTGTTATCTTTATTTTTCTCTTGTGCTGCAATAATGTTTACATAAGGAGAATCTGTTTTCTCAATTGCAATCGCATCTTTCTTAGGATTCATGCCTTGATCCACCACAAAATTAGAGTTGATCGCGACAACATCGCCTTCTTTATTGTTGTATGCTGTCATCAAATACCCAGCATCCACATCGTATTTGAACTTAATGTTTTTCGGATTTTCCACGATATCATCAAACGTAACATCTTGACGCTTCACGCCTTCTTTTAGTTTAATAACGCCACCATCTGCAAGAATTCCTAGCACACGCGGCCAATCAGATTTACTGTTGGACATGATAACTAACGCATTTTTTGGCAGAGCATCTAATGAATCGATTTTCTTAGAATAAAGGCCCATGGGTTCAATATGAATGCCACCCATGTTGACGAACTTATAACCTTTTTCCTTCATTTCTAGATCCATATAAGGAATCGTTTGGAAATAGTTCGCATCTAAGTCGCCCTCATCCAATGCTACATTTGGCATTACGTAATCGGTATATTTTTTAATATCTAAGTTGATGCCTTTTTTTGCTAAAATCGGTTTCGCTTTTTCCAAAATAACGGCATGTGGTGAGTTAGAAGCACCGATTACGAGCGTCGTTCCTTTGTCTCCACTTGCGTCATCTTTCGAACCTCCGCCACAAGCTGCTAAAACTAGTACTAATGTCAGTGTAAATAATCCTAATAAAACTTTTTTCATCCGTTAACGCCCCTTTTCTTATCGTTTGTCGACCCATTTGGTTAAGATGTCTCCAATGAATTGGAAAACAAATACTATGATTAAAATAATAATAGTTGCTACTAATGTGACTGCTGGTTGCGCTCGTTGGAAACCTTCTAAATAAGCCGCGTTTCCGAGTCCGCCTGCGCCGATAACACCCGCCATGGCAGTGAAGCCAACAAGTGATATCCCCGTCACGGTAATCCCTGAAATAATTGCTGGTAATGCTTCTGGTATTAAAACCTTGCCAATAATCGTGAACAGGTTGGCACCCATTGCTTTGGCTGCCTCAATCACGCCCTTGTCTACTTCACGAAACGCGATTTCGACCATTCTCGCATAAAATGGAGCTGCTGAAATTATCAAGGCTGGTAGTGCCGCTTTTGGTCCAATAATCGTACCAACTAAGGTTTTCGTCATTGGAAGTAGTAATACGATTAAGATAATAAATGGAATCGATCGGAAAACGTTGACTAAAATGGCTGTAATCCAATACGCCGTCCGTGAACCAGCATCCTTTTTGCGGTTGGTTAGGAATAAGACTAGCCCCAAAGCTAAACCTAGGAAGAAAACAGCGAACAGTGAAACGATCGTCATGTAAAGCGTTTCCTCTGTAGCTGCTTTCATCATATCCCAATCTACGTTTGCAAAATATCCTCCAGAATTGTTCATCCTTCAATCACTTCCGTTTCTATCTCAAGCTCGCGTAACCGTGTGATTGTGGCATCCACTTGCGATTTTTCACCCTGAATTTGAATGTATAAAGTCCCGTACGCCCCATTTTGCGTCTGCGTCAGGTTTCCATGTAAAATATTCAGTAATACCTGATTGTCTTGCGCTACTTGTGAAATAATCGGCTGTGTCGCTTGTCCACCAACAAAAAGTAGCTTCACCAGTTTGCCTTCCGAGTAATTTTTAAGCAGCATGTGAATCAGTTCTTCCGTCTCGTCTGATTCCGTTACTTGGCGCACAAATCGCTGTGTCACGGACTCTTTCGGATGTTGGAACACTTCAATCACATCCCCGAGTTCGACTACGCGACCAGCTTCCATCACCGCTACCCGATTGCAGATTTTACGAATAACGTGCATTTCATGGGTAATCACGATGATCGTCAAGTTCAAACGGCGGTTAATATCCAACAACAGTTCTAACACTTCATCCGTTGTTTGCGGATCGAGCGCGGATGTTGCCTCATCACACAGCAGTAATTTCGGATTATTGGCAAGCGCCCGAGCAATCCCGACACGTTGCTTCTGACCGCCACTTAATTCCGACGGATACGCATCTTCCTTGCCTTCTAAACCAACAAGGCGGATTAATTCGTTCACTCGAAAGCGTCTTTTCTCCCCTCTAACTCCAGCTATTTCTAGCGGGAAAGCGATGTTATCAAAGACGGTACGCGACCAAAGTAAATTAAAATGTTGAAAAATCATTCCAATCTGCTGGCGCGCCTTACGCAATTTACTTCCTCTAATTTCTGAAATAAATAAATCATCGACTTCGACGGTACCTTCTGTTGGCAACTCCAAACCATTAAACATCCGAATCAGCGTGCTCTTTCCAGCACCTGAATACCCTACCACGCCAAAAATCTCGCCTTCTGCAATATCTAAATTGACATCATCTACAGCTCTGACATTATTTTTGCGTGTTTTATACTCTTTTGCAACGCTTTTAAGCCTAATCAAAGTAAACTCCACCCTTATTTATTTTTCTTAATCAAAAAACCTCTCCCGCCAAATTGAGCGAAGAAAGGTGTAATTACATGCATAATTTACGCTTTTCTCTCATCTCTCAAAGCTTTACGCTCTGTATGATTTAGCACCTTGCAATGGGCTTTTCGTCCACTTAGGTTGCTGGGTTTCTTCGGGCATGTCCCTCCACCACTCTTGATAAGATTAATTTTCCGACGCAAACCGCGCTTACGTCTTGTGTTTATTAATATTACATGTTTTTAGTCGGATTTGTCAAGATTCAGTCAATATTTATTTTGAAAAACCGTAATCCATCAATTTTTCGACTGCTTTTGCGCGCGCGCCGTCTGTTTTACTTCCAAGTGTAATCACAATAACTCGTTCACCATTTTGTACCGCCGTCGCAATGAGGCAATAGCCTGCCTGATCGGTAAAACCAGTTTTAAGGCCGTCCATTCCATCTACTGACCCTTTTGCCAGAACTTGATTCGTCGTATGTATTGTACTCCCTTTTTGTATAACATATTCTGTTCGCGAAGTAATATCGAGCACTTCTGGAAAGTCCTGTATCAACCTCTTCGACAAAGTCAACAGATCATTGGCCGTGGATACCGATGTCTCACCAGCTTCATCCAAGCCACTAGCACTTCCATACTTCGTCTCACTGGACATTCCAATCGCCTTAGCCTTAGCATTCATATTCTTTATAAAATTGGTACCATCTATGCGCTCAGCCAGTGCCTCAGCAGCGTCATTAGCCGACATAATTAGCATCGCTGCAAACAAATCTTGTACCGTATAATATTTTGTCCCGGTTTGTGCGTATAAGCTCACAGCACGAGGATCATCTAGGCGTTTCAGTGGTAGTACTTCACTCCATGAAATCGTCTTTTTATGGACGGCCTCGAGTACTAAGTATGCAGTCATTAATTTCGTCAAACTAGCAATGGGAACCACTTCATTTTCTCCCTTTTTGAAAATGGGCTCCTCGCTTTTCGTATTAATAACCAAGGCACTAGTTGCTTCAATCTTTGGCGTAGTGCGAATACCCTCACCCCAAAAAAATAAAAAAATAAAATAGCAATAATCGTTAAACAAGCTAAACATAAAATTACCATTTGTTTTTTCATGATTTCCCCTCCTAGTTTCATTCTAACTAACAATGATAAACCAGGAGTTAAGAAATCAGAAAGAAACTTTAAAGATTGCTGATTGGCAACTGCACAGTGAAGGTTGTTTTTCCTTTTCTACTCGTAGCCGTGACCTGACCGCCGTGGCGCTCGACAATGGACTTCGCAATCGCAAGACCCAGCCCCGTTCCCGATGTCGTCCGATTTTTATCCACTTTGTAAAATCGGTCAAACAATTGCGGTATATCGCCAGCTGGAATCTCCGCGCCATAATTGGACACTTCAATAACTGCCATGCCAGCCTCACTCTTGGCACTAATGTCAATCTTTTTACCACTCGCACCATATCTAAGCGCATTTGAAAACAGGTTCTCAAACAAACGCATAATCTGCATACCGTCACCAATTACCCGCAAATTCTCCACAGCGTACATTTCGACAATCCGAACGTCTTTCTCCGCGGCTGAGCGCTCGTATTCGGAAACTAGTTGGCGCAACAATTCCACCATATCAAGTGTGTCCTCTTTGATGTGAAACTCCGCACTCTCCAAGCGCGTATAATCAAACAAATCATCGATCAACTTATGCAACCGCTGTGCCTTTCCATAAACCAATTCCGTATAATGGCGCAGTTCCACCTCATCGCGATACCGATCCTCATGAATATAGCTTAAGTAACCTAAAATAGAGGTCAAAGGCGTGCGTAAGTCATGCGATACATTCGTAATGAGGTCATTCTTAGCTTGCTGAGCCTCTTGCTCCTGCGCAATTAACGCCTCCTGGTGCTCCCGCATTTTATTGATGCTCTCTTCCAGTTGCATAATCTCAGGAATCAAGCTCTCCTGCTCCATCGGTTGGTTCTCTAAAATTGCAATATTAATTCGACGCAACTGTTTTCTAAGCAAGTTTTGTTTAAATAGCCAATAGAAAAAAAATAAAAAAAGACAAGCGATACAGCTAAAATCCCCATGTACTTAAGCATGATCATCCACGGCGAATTCAGCAATTTATCATAGCGGCCATAGCCAAACAGATCAATAAACCGGCTCGTCGTTCCCATCAGCACTACCGAATCATTCTTCACAGAAACCAACCACAAACCAATACTTCGCAAAGCTACAAAACTAGAAAACCAAGATAGCAGCGCTAAAATTAAGATTTGTATCGGGTGCATTTGCTGCCAAACTCGCCATACTAACTGCTTAAACTTCAATTTTATAACCTACTCCCCAGATGGTTTTGATCACATTTTCCCCATCCATCGCATCCTTCAATTTATCGCGCAAATTACTGATGTGCACCATCACCGTTTTACTCGCACCAAGCGCTTTTTCTTGCCAAATCCGCTCAAAAATCAACTCGGAACTAAAAACACGACCTGGTTCATGCGCAAGCAAAAATAAGATATCAAATTCTGATGTCGTTAAATGCAACTCTTTCTCATTCACCATCACTGTGTGTAGCTCACGATCGATCACAATCGGTCCTAGGATGAGCTCATTACTCGGCTTATTTCCAAGGCTCCCCTGCTTCATCATCTGCACGCGTCGCAAAATCGCCTTCACACGCACCGACAGTTCCAGTGGATTAAACGGCTTTACCATGTAGTCATCAGCACCAGTCAAGAGCCCCATAATTTTATCGTTATCTTCGGCCTTCGCACTCAGCATCAAAATTGGCGTCGCGATACCTTCTTGACGCATCAAGCGACACACTTCCAAGCCATCCATCTTCGGCATCATAATATCTAACACAACGAGATCCAGCTGCTCTTTTTGTACCATTTCCCACACCTGGGCGCCATCGTACGCACTATGAATCGTGTATCCCTCATTTTGAAGGTATAGTTTGACCAAATCAACAATTTCCTTATCATCGTCTGCAATTAAAATGGATGTCATCATATCAATCCCTTCTGTCGTTCGGCGCGTCATCTTTATCGCCTATATTTATTGTATCACAAGAGACTTCAAGGTACATTTCTAAACTAAGAACGCCCGATTTACTTCGTCAAAACCCGCTCTTCTTCCGGTTCTAAATGAATGAGCACCTGCGCTTTAGCATAAAATTCGTAGATTTCCTTCTCAATAGCATCACACAACGAGTGTCCCTGCTCAATGGTCAAATCATTCGCCACGACCAAATGGAAATCAATATATTCCTCCGCGCCAGCACGACGAGAACGGAAATCATGAAATTCAATAAAATCGTCCTGATACGTCAGGATAATACGCTTAATTTCCTCTTCTTCGCTTGGCGACAAACGCTTGTCCATCAATGGTGGGAACGACTCTTTCAACAACTTCCAAGCCTCATACATAATATAAAACGCCGTTAAAATCGCAATGACAGGATCTAGCCACAACCAGCCGGTCAAATGAACAAGTAACAAACTAAACGCAATGCCTAGCGACGTAAACACATCCGTGTACAAATGAAGCGCATTCGACTTCATCGCCACCGAATTTTCCTTATCCGCCGCCTTTTTGATGATTTTTGAAACAATAATATTCACCGCAGCCCCAAAAAGCATCACCGCGATACCGAGAGCAGGAAAACGAATCTCATGCGGATTGAAAAACTTATTCATTGATTCAAAAATAATCCAAATCCCCGCCACAAAAATAAGTAAAGTTTCAATCGTTCCAGCAATGTTTTCCGCTTTCCCATGCCCATAAGGATGGTCCGTATCTGCCGGCTGACTTGAAATACGAATCGAGAAGAAGGTAATCACAGACGCAAACAAGTCCATCGATGAATGGACAGCCTCCGAAATAACCGCAACAGACCCCGTCAAAAATCCAACGATAAACTTCAAAACCACGATAACAAAATTACTTATTACCGAAAGAATAGTTAAATTAGAATTGCTCATCATAAACCCCCGCTATACTATAAATATCATCGCGCCTAAGAAAGAGCATTCATAGGCGCCGATGAAGTATCTCAAGTATAGTACCACACCGTCTTCATGTGGGTCTATAGAAACCTTTTTTGCAAGGTACACATCTATATCGGAAGCGAAACTTTTTTGGGTGAAGGAAACATTTAATCTTCGTTTACTTCCTGTTTTTGAAATAAAAATAAATCTCACAACGCCTTCAAAAAATCATACACCTCAATCATATTTCCTAACCTATAGCTCGTCGAAATCCATTCACCATCCTTAAAAGTCAATAAGACTGGCACGTTCGTAATTGCCCATTTCTCCGCGAGTTCTGGTACGTAATTCAAATCCATTTTGCCAATAGCAAGATCCGGCAAGGCGGCTCCCGCAAGGTCTACCAACTTCATCGCTTGTTGACAGCCTAAACACATCGGCGTGAAAAAATATACTGCGAAATCCGCGCGATTATCTAACTGCGCCATGAGTTGTTGCTTATTCCAAATGTCTACCACTGTTTAGCCTCCCCTCTGTATCCATGCTTTAAAGAAAGAAAACCCTACCGCATCACGCGAGAGGGTTTTCTATGTAACGTATCAATCTAATGTTTTTTCATAGTCGTCTGCAGAAAGTAAGGCTGCAACTTGCGCTGCGTCTACATCTTCCACTTTCAATAACCAACCAGCCTCATAAGGCGCTGAGTTAAGTAGTTCAGGCTCATCTTCAAGCACTTCATTGATCGCAACGACTTTCCCTGTGATTGGCGCATAAAAATCAGACACTGTTTTTACAGATTCAATACTTCCAATAGAATCACCTTGCGTAATCGTGTCACCAATTTCTGGTAATTCAACAAAAACAATATCACCTAATTGATCTTGCGCAAAATCTGTAATCCCGATAACGAAATTTCCCGCGTCATCTTTCACCCATTCGTGCTCTTCTGAATAACGTAAATCCTTTGGTAAACTCATTTTAATAAATCCCCCTTCAAGTCCGTATTTACTTCCAGTTTGCTACAAATTCGCTTTCTTTGAAGCCAAGCGTCACTTTTTTACCGTCCGTAACAATTGGTCTCTTAATTAGTTTACCATCAGTTGCAAGCAATGTAAACGCTTCATCCTCTGTCATATGCTCTACTTTGTCTTTTAAGCCCAATTCACGGTATTTAATGCCGCTCGTATTAAAGAAACGACGAATTCCTAGTTCACTATTTTCAAACCACTTCTGCAATTCCTCTTTCTTCGGTGGTGTTTCAATCATGTCTACTTGATTATAAGCCACTTGGTTGTCATCTAGCCACTGTTTTGCCTTCTTGCAGGTCGAACATTTTGGATACCAGTAAAAAGTTATCATCTTTGTTATTCCCCTCCCAAATTGTAATCTACCTCTATCATAATGGATTTCGAATGTAATCACAAATAGTTCCCTAAAAAAAGCAAAAAAAGATTACCCGACCACCAAACCGACAGGGTAATCCACCTCTTATTCTGCGAGCTTCTCTTCCTTGACTGTAAACATCGATTTCTGATAATTATATCTAATCCCAAGAACCAGACCAATGGCCATCATATTCCCAAGGAGTGCACTTCCTCCGTAGCTAATGAATGGTAATGGTATTCCTGTAATCGGCAGTAAGCCAATATTCATCCCAACATTTTCAAATACGTGGAACATAATCATCATGACCACACCTGTACAAATGTAAGAATAGAACGGAATACCGATATCTAGAGCCACACGAATAATTTGATAAATGAGCAAGAAATAAATCGCTAATAAAATACTCGCGCCAACAAAACCAAAATCCCCACCAATAACCGTAAAAATAAAGTCATTATGGTTTTCTGGTATCGCAATCGCGTTGTACCCTGCTCCATTCCCGCTAATCTGACCCGAACCAATCGCCGTCATCGCGCGCAACACTTGATAGCCGCCACCTTGTGGATCAGATTCTGGATTAATCCACGTATGGATACGCTCAAATTGATACGGTTTAAAGCCTAGCTTCACAAGCCAGCTCTCATGATAGAGCACAAGATATAGCAAAGTCCCACCAATCGCCACAATCGATCCATAAATCGGCACAATCAACTTCCAAGTGATCCCCGAAACCAAAATCATTCCCGACATAATCGCGATAAAAACAAGGCCAGTTCCTAAATCGGGTTGTAGCATAATAAGACCAATCGGGATAACTGTAATAATACCCATTTTGACAAGAAGCAAGAAATCATATTTAACCGTATGCATCGTGTATTTACGATTATGGTCCCAGATCACTTTTGCAAGCACGATAATTAAGATCACTTTTACGACCTCAGATGGTTGCAGGCTTCCTAAAAACGGAATGATAATCCAACTTTTCGCGCCGTTCACCTCTTTACCGAAAAACAACACAAAAACCAACATTAAAAGACCCGCACCATAAAAATAGTACGCCCATTTAGTTAATTTTTCATAATCTAATTGCATAATAACGAAAATAGCAAAGCCACTAACAACGAACCAAACGGCTTGTTTCATGACAAAGTTGGCTGTATACTGCTCATTCGTTAGCTGTGCGCTATAGATCGAAACCATGCTGATCAAACACAATAACATAAGAGATAATACAATAC
Organism: Listeria grandensis FSL F6-0971; assembly: GCF_000525835.1. GTDB lineage: Bacteria > Bacillota > Bacilli > Lactobacillales > Listeriaceae > Listeria_A > Listeria_A grandensis. The sequence continues at coordinate 50,299 of NZ_AODD01000006.1, read as the reverse complement.
CGTAATCAATTCTCGTAGACATTTTATTTTGCGAATTCATTCCTAACGCTCCTTACTGGACGGAATACTGTTTCCCATACAGTTTTTAAAAATTTATAGATCCATTGCCTTTGGTGCATTGTAACGTGCGGATAAAACAAGGCCGATCGCCATTGCACTTCCACCATAACTAATAAATAGTAGCGGTATCCCCGTAATTTGGTAATATTCTAATCGTCATACCTATTTCTGTAATACGTGAAAAAAATCATCGCCACAACGCCTGTACATATGTACGAATAAAACGGCATCCCAACATCCAAGGCGACACGGATAATTTGGTAAACTAATAAGAAGTATAACACAAGTAAGAGACATGCACCAACAAAGCCGAAGTCCTCACCGATGATTGTAAAAATAAAATCATTATCGTTTTCTGGGATTGGAATGGCTGGCTATCTGATACCACCAAAAATCGGCAGCAGTAAACGCTGTGAACATTATGCCAATCATAATAGCAATAAGCACTAGCGACGTACCTAAATCTGATTGTAACATAATAAGGTCTATCGGAACCAAGGCCATAAGACTGATTTTCATAAAAAAATAACATCGCTCTTGCATGTCCGAATGTGTGTTTTCTTAGTATGATCCCAGATTAGTTTGTGAGGGCGACAATCAAGAAGCTTTTCATTGATTCGGAAGGTTGAATAATGATCGAATAATCTATCTTTGTACTGCCGTCCCTTTTATTATTCATGCACTTCCTCCTAATAATATTTACCTTACGCCAACCTTCTTATTATATAAAATTTTGTACTGGATAGGAAGCTTTCTCACTAAATTCTAATGTAGTCAAAAACGGCTCTAGAGAACAAAACAGGATGCTGTCTTGGTTTCTAGAGCCATAATATTGAAATCTTTAACATATCTTTAACTTCATGAATGAAATTTTGCCGAGGCGATTGGGAGTACGCGTAAGCCTCTTTCCGTCGTATGGATCTCCGCTTCGATTTTGAAGATATCGCGCAGTAAATCCTTCGTGAAAACGGCTTCCGGTGTTCCGGTTCGCTGAATCTCTCCGTCCTCGCATACGATAACGTGGTCGCTATATCCTGCGGCTTGATTTAAATCGTGCAAAACAAGAATAATCGACATATCAAAATCGCGATTGAGTTGCTTCAACAGATCGAGTAATTCTAGTTGATGCGAGATATCAAGATAGGTTGTCGGCTCGTCTAATAGCAGAATAGGCGTTTTTTGTGCCAAGGCCATGGCAAGCCAAGCTCGCTGCTTTTCGCCGCCAGATAAGGTGTGTAGCGGGCGGTATGCAAGCTCTTCTAGGTTACAAACTTTCATCGCCCAATCTACCGCGAGTTCGTCGTCTTTTTCCATCGTGCCAAGCCATGATTTGTAAGGCATCCGCCCGTAGCTCACAAGATCGCGTACCACGACATCAATAAGTCCATCGGGTGATTGAGATAGCATCGTCATTTCGCGTGCTAAATTTTTCGCGCTAATATTTTTTAGATCTGTGCCATTTAACATAATTTTGCCTTCATTTGGAGCTAAAAGACGCATGATGAGGCGCAGAATGGTCGATTTTCCGGAACCGTTTGGCCCGATAATCGTGGTGATTTTGCCTTCTGGAATTTCGAGTTGTAAACCCTTCATTTCGAAGGAACGCTTGCGGATGAAGGTGACGTTTTCCAGTGCTGTAATCGCGGTCATGAGGCAACCCTCCCTCTCTGTAGTAGAAATAGGAAGAACGGTGCGCCGATCATGGCGAGCAGGATGCCAACTGGTAATTCAATCGAGCCAAACCAGCTACGCGCGGCCGTGTCTGCAAATCCGACGAGCAAAGCGCCCCCGATCGCTGACATTGGTAGCAGGTAACGATAGTCATTACCAATGATAAGTCGGAAAATATGCGGCACAACAAGCCCTACGAAACCAATTAAGCCTGCGACGCTGACAGCTACACCGCTTAGGAAAGCCGCTAGCATGATGATGAAAAAGCGGTGTTTCTCAACGGAGTAGCCGAGCAATTTCGCCGCGTCATCCCCGAGTAAGAGGACGTTTGATGACCTAATCGCAAAGATACTAAGCGCAAAACCGACAATCATATATGGCAAAATAAGATTCAGATGGTACCAGCTTTTTCCTGATAGCGTTCCGGTCATCCACGAAATGATACTTTGCACGCGGTTGCTATAAAGCACCATGATTCCTGATGTCATCGCACCGATAAAGGCATTGATGGCGACACCAGATAAAATAACACGAAGTGGTGCAACGCCTTTGTCCCAAGCGACTAAATAGATAAGGAGCGCCGTACCAAAAGCGCCGATAAAAGCGCCAAGTGGGACGAACTGGCTCAGTGATGGCAACACGATGGTCAAAATAATCGCGACAAGTCCACCACCTGCTGAAACACCGATAACGCCTGGGTCAGCGAGCGGGTTGCGCATCACACCTTGTAGTAAGCAACCAGCGATGGCCAGTGCCGCTCCAACGAGAAACGCGATGAACATTCGTGGTAAACGCAGATTCCAAATGAGTTGTGTAGAAAGGTCGTCGCCATGCCCCATCAGCGTTTGCCATACGTCAGAATAGCTCACTTTCACCGACCCTGTTGTCAAACCATAAAAGAAAACAACGATGAGTAGCAAAATCGTAACGATAAATGTGATGATTCTTCTCTTTTTACGTGGATCATGCATTATTTTGTAACCTGATTCAGTTCATTTGCCATGTAATCAAGCGCTTTTGTAATACGGATACCAGGGTTTGTACCAAAAAGATCTGCCGGAAGCACGACGATATTGTTATTTTTTACAGCTGTTGTGGAATTCCATGCATCGTTTTGCTTCATTTCTTTTTGGAACGCAAGCTCGGTTTCCTTTTCGTCGCCACCGTGGATCATCAGAAAGATCACCTCTGGGTCTGATTCGACGATTTTTTCAATATTAAGTGATGCATATTGAGGGAAATTCTCGACCCCTTTGAAATCCTTTGCAACATTGATTCCGCCAGCTTTTTCGAGGATATCTCCGCTGAGTGAATTCGGCAATGCCGCATAATTACTGCCCGGTGCGCCTAGTATGAGTAGTGCGCGAACTGCCTTTCCTTTTTGTTTTTCATTTATTGCAGCGACTTTCGTATCGATCTCTTGCTCTAGATTCGTCGCGTCTTTCCCTAGTAATTGCGCCAAAATCGCTTCTTGTTTTTTGATATCAGCGATCGAGTTGGCGCCTGTTAATATGACTTGCGCGCCAATCCCTTCCAGCGCGGGGACGTCTTTTAAATTTTGTTCCGAACTTGCGATAATGACGTCTGGCGTGAGCGATGCAATTTTTTCTAAATTCAAGTCATGAGTATTGCCGACTTCTGTTGCTTTTAGCGCGGCACTTGGCTCAACACCGCTTGCATCCATCGTTTGACGGCCAATCACTGTTCCGCCCAGTGCATAAACAATTCCCATATCAGAATTGGTAAGTGTAATGATTCGTTCTGGCTTCTTGGCGAATTTCACCGTTCTCCCCGACATATCCTTCACGGTTAAAACTGTAGCCTGATTCGACACCTTTTGCTTGCTAGATGTTTCACTATCACTTCCAGAAGAAGTAACATCTTTAGGTCCGCATGCTGCCATGATAACAAGAAGTAGTGAGAGTATACTTATAAACAGAAACTTTTTCATGCTTTCCTCCTTTTTATGCTCCACTTCTATTGTACTAAAAATCTATAGACATGTCGCCACTTAAATTTAATAATATACGTAATGTGGCATCTCGACGCCGCGATAATATTTCACGTAGCGCTTATGTCTTGTCATACCAATCCGTTCGGCGACTTTTTGGGAGGCAATGTTCTTGTCTCGAATCGTGCAAGTCACCGTTTTTGCACCTAGCGTTTCTAGCGCATATTGCTTGCATCCGAATGCTGCTTCCGTTGCAAAACCTTGCTGCCAAAACTTCCTTTTCAAAAGGTAACCGATTTCCAGCACTTCCTCTGCCTCCACACGTTGCATGGTCAAACCTACTTGTCCAACAAATTCGCCAGTATCTTTCTTGATTACCGCCCACAGACCGAAGCCCCACCGTTCGTAATTATCTAACTGCTTCGCAAGCCAGCGCTGCACTTCTTCATCCGTAAAAGCGCCCTCATAAGCCGTCATCACCGCATCATCTTGCAATATCTCACATAAATCCGCAAAATCGAGTTGATCCAATTCGCGGAAAACTAGGCGTTTTGTTTCTAGCATTAAAAATCCCTCCCAAACTAAAAAAGAACCTCCGCATCAATGTTCGGAAGCTCTCTTCATTATATCGTTTTTCCAGCCTACTTACTAGTAAAAATGACAATCGCATCGCGTAAAAAAGCGGCCGATCCTGGTTTTTCTTTGTCGTAATAAGCCGTAAATCGTGCATCATCAACGTACATTTGGGCAAGTCCAGCATGTGCTTCTTTGCTGTAGCTATCCCAGTAAGCCATCAGCCATTCTTTATGCATTGCCGCTACGTTTTGTGCCAGTTCACCAGCTGGATCACCCGTTTCATACGCCACTTGTAAGTCTGTTAAGATCGTTTGACCAAGTTGATCGACCCGCGCAAGCTCAGCCTCACTCATGCCCTTTAGCTTCGCGTTCGATTTATTGACCGTCTCCCCGCCATATTTCTCGCGAATTTCCGTGCCATATTTTATTTCGTTATCATCTATCATTTTTTGTTTGAAGCCTTCGAATTTTTCTTGATCAGTCATTGTCATTCTCCTTTCTGAATGCGCGATGGATTTCTCCACATTGCGAATCAGTTCGTCTAATTGTTTTCGTTTATCAAGCAGTTCGACGCGATGTTTTCTAAGTGCTTCCGCCTCGTCAAAATCCGGCTGTTCTAGAATCGCCTTGATTTTTTCCAAACTGACGTTCATTTCACGGTAAAACATGATTTGCTGCAATCGATCCACCTCAACTTGCCCGTAAATCCGATACCCTGAAGAATTAATTCTCGCTGGCTTCAGAATCCCAATTTCATCATAATACCGCAGCGTCCTCGTGCTCACTCCCGCAAGCTGTCCTAGCTTTTGAACCGTATATTCCATGCGTCTCTCGCCTCCTTGATAACTCTACTTTACACCTTGACGTAACGTGAATGTCAATAACTTTTTTTAAATTCTACCGATCAAAAACCCAACGCATAACTAATCGATAAAATCTCGCGAGGCACACCTTTGAAAAGCGCTCCCATCTGCGTTTTTGCAGGTAATCCTGTCGCATCGATGTTTTGCCGCCCTGCTAGCATCAACGCGCGGTACAAATGATAGTCACTTGTCACGATGACCGTTTTACCAAGCTCAAATTTCGCCTTACTATTCGCTAGGTTTTCCTCGGTACGCATCGATGTATCCTCGACTTCAATCCTTGATGACGCAATGCCGTGCGCAACCAAATGGGCCTTCATTACACTTCCCTCAGACGCAGACTCATCCTCACCCTGGCCGCCCGACACAACCACTTTCGCCGAATCATGCTTCTCAATAAACGGAATCGCTGCGTCCAATCGTTCCCGCAAAACAGGCATTGGCCGCGCCGGATCATCGATTACTTTTGAACCTAAATAAGAATCGTATCCGGGTTTGACGTTGGTACCTCCCGCGCCCCGCTATACATAGAGCCGAGCACGACGCCAACATACACAACGCCAATTCCCACTAATGCTAAAATCACTTTTTTCCACATTTTCATTACTGTCCACTCATTTCTGCTCCATTATATGTTTATGCGAACTTGAAAAAATACGAATGATCACGTACCCGATCATGATACCAGATACATTCAAAAAGACATCTCCCGTATCAAAATACCCTACATGTAGCGCATATTGCAACCCTTCCACAATAAAAATCATGATTCCCGCTGAAAGCAGCGCCATCAGGGGTGATAATTTCTTCAACAAGAACCCAATCGGCACAAAAGCAAGCACGTTTCCAATCGTAATCACCCGCAAGTTCCCCGAAACAAACGTATCCACAAAACCAAATGTATCCGTCGAAAACCCTTGCGCACCAGACGCTTTTCCAAACAGAAGCCCAATCATGATGCCAAAATAAATCACATATGTCAAAACAAGCAACGTCTTATTAATTTTCCAATTGACAAGCTGTACCGCACAAAGATAAAGCATCAATGCCGTCACACCAACCGTTATATATCCCATGTGATCCACCGCTTGCATCACATCTCTCAAATAAAATTGCAACCATCCTTGAAACCAAAGATAGTACATCATAACCGCCGCGCAAAGGGATAGCACTGGCAAAACCGTCCAAATCGTTAACTTTTTCATTCTATCTCCTCCTCGTCTTTTCTATAGTTTCTAGCATACCACCCAACAATCAAGGCTTACTAAAAACTTTTTAAAGAAATGTTAAGGTTTTGAAAATAAAAAAGAAGCTAGCACGAAACCAGCTCCTCCAATTTATTCAGGTACAATCCCAATTATACATCACATTCGAGAAGTCCTTGTTCTTCAAATCCTCCAGATTAATAAAGAAATTCCCGATGCCGCAATCGCCCCAAATGATACCATAATTAAATGTATCGATACCAACAGAATCCAGTTGGAACAGCAACGTATCATGCCTCACACCCTCTTGGTATTTCCGCGGATCTTCCTGCGTAAAATAAGGGTACGCTCCCAGTTGGCTACCAACTTCAGCTAATTCAAAAAGTTCATCCAATTTGTCATCATCTTCACCAACCAGCTTTTCAGCCACTTCATAAAAATCTCCGCCAAACACTTTCTTGAAATCATAGCTATCCGTCAGCAACAACTGCGAATTCTCCTGCCCATACATCCAAAACTCTCCTTCCACAACCGGGTAAAAATCATCCTTATCCACCGACTCAAACAACGCATCCTGCTCTTCCTTCGAGTAACTAACCTCACTAAAATCCTCAAAATAAAAGACACGGAACCCATTCGTGTTCGTCGGCTCATCAAAGTCAATGCCAATAATATCATCATTGTAATCCACATAAAACGACAACAACCCACGCGTCGGAAAATTATCCAAAGCCGGCATTTCCTCAAAATTAATCTGTGCCAATAATGACAACGGCTGACCATCCCCATTACGCGGATACGGTTCCGATTTCGGCAAATAAGCCCGTCCGCCCGCTTTACTTTGCATCAAACCAAGCTCTCCCTCATCCTTAAACGAAAGCAAGATCCGACTTTTCTCCGTTGCTAAAAACTGCGGGAGCGCCTCCTGTGGTACGATTTCTTCTAATTTTTGTTTAGACATTCGTTTCCCCTCCTGCATAAAATTCACATACCATCAATTTATGTCAACTGTTCCACGATGATTTCTGTTAGCAACACCACATTTGATTCTACAGCTCCCTGCATGTAAGCATTATAAACTCGTGAATTATTAATGGGATTCAGTTCAAGTGTGTAGTTTTTACTTAATGCCAAACATCGAATAACTTCTCGCTGGGCTCGGCCATTCCCCTCTCTGAATGGATGCATGTAATTAAGATTGTCTAATATCTCAGCCAAACCTCTGCTAACTGTCGTAATATCATCATTATTTCTCTTAAATTGGCTAATTAGAGAACTAATATGTATCTCCGCCATATGAAAAGACTGGAAAGGCATGAATGGCTTACCTTCTTTACTTATATTTACACGTCTATACTCTCCAGCCCAAGTATAAACATCCTGAAACAGATATTCATGAATTGTCCTTACAGATTTTATATCCATAACGGGAATAGGTTCCTCTACTAATTGAACAAGCCTATTAGAAACAAAAAGATGCTCAGCCAAATGGAGTTTTTCCAAGTTCTGAACATCCAATTTATTTCTCAATATTGAGGTATTAGGATACGTATATAAATTTTCGTCATCTAGATAATAATAATTTGAATTCATATTACTACCCCAAAACAAACGAGGAGATAGCCTCTGTACCTTTTTTTCCGTCATGAATATCTCTGAGTAACTCAACCATCACTTTAGTCGGCTCAAATCCTTCATACATAGCTGAACCAATAGAATTTTTCATCGCGACATAATCCTGTTTATTGCGAAACTTGACACCTTGAATAGATAGATTCTTCTCATCTAAAGCTACATTTATCGGCATGTAAAAAACCTCCTAATCACTCTATAGCTCTATTATACCTTTTTCCAGCCTCAATTTCAAAAATTCCCTTCCAAACCACGGTTACCTGTGCTCAAATAAGCAACAATACCCAAAAGGAGGGAACGAAAATGGAAAGCTTTACTTACTTGTTAGTGGAACATCAAATTATTCGCACCGAACGACTTATCTTACGCCCCATCACGCTTGCCGACGCAAAAAGTATGTTTGAATACGCCTCTGATGACGAGAATACACGCTTTGTTTTTGATACACACACATCCATCGAAATCACCCGTCAAACAATTGCCGAATATTTCGTCGCGTCTCCCATTGGAAAATACGGAATAGAACTCGCCGAAACTGGTAAATTTATCGGCACCATCGATATTCGCATCGATCCAATGAACCGAAGTGGCTGCCTCGGCTACGTCCTCAATCGCGATTACTGGGGGCGAGGCTACATGGTCGAAGCTGGGCGCGCACTCCTTGATTTAGCTTTCCAAACACTACAACTAGAACGCGTCTGCTCCATGCACGACGTCCGCAACCCCGCCTCTGGAAAAGTCATGCAGCGCCTAGGCATGAGCTACGAAGGTACACTTCGAAAAAGCCGCTACATCAAAGAAGAATTCGTAGATGACGCTTACTACGCTATTTTAAAAGAAGAATACAACGCCAAATAAAACTGCTCAGCGACACATTTCGCTGAGCAGTTTTTCCGTATTATTTGAGGCTATCTCCAACCTCTTTCACCATCTCTGAAACAGACTCTAGCCCGCCTCCAGACAGGTACCAGTACTCTGGATTCAAGTAAACAATGTTGCCATTTTTATAAGCATTCGTCTTCTTCACTAGATCATTCTCCACGACAGATTTCGCGGAAGATTCCCCGCCAATCGCAGCACCACGGTCAATCACGTACAAGTAATCCGGATTTTTCTCCGCAATATACTCGGAAGAAATACTTTGACCATGCGTTGACGCTTCAATTTTCGGATCCGCCGGCGTCACACCAAGCACATCATGAATCAATCCAAAGCGCGAACCAGGGCCATACGCACTCATTTTTCCATCGTTCGCCAAAATAATTAATCCCGTTTTACCAGCTGGCACGCTCGCTTTTACATCCGCAACCTGCTTGTCAATCGCATCCAACTGCTTCTTCGCTTCATCCTCTTTTCCAAACAAACTAGCCACCGTGTTCACATTCGCTTGGAACGACTTCATATAATCCTTCGTGTCCACACCTTGATAAATCGTTGGTGCAATATCGGAAAATTTATCATAAGAATCGGATTGGCGCCCAGAAATAATGTTCAAATCCGGTACCGCCTCGTTTATTTTCTCAAAATCAGGCTCTTTCAAACCGCCAAGATCCGCGTATTTATCACTTGCAAAAGCATCCAAATACTTCGGCAAAGATTGTTTCGGCAAACCAGTCACGTTTTTAGACAAGTCGAGCGCCTTCAACGTATCAAGTGTTCCAAAATCAAAAACAACCACTTTTCCTGGGTTTTGCTTCACCTTCGTGTCACCAAGTTCGTGCTTAATCGTCAATTCCTTCGCTGTTTTTTCCGCGTCTGCATTCGTCTTTTCATCCGTCCCACAAGCAACCGCAAACACCGCCAAAAGCATCAACATTGCGACCAATACTAATTTCTTCATCTACTTTAACCACCCTTATTTATCTATTTTTGAAGCTATTATTCCATGTCATACCAACCGTTTGGCGCCCTCACCTCCTTTATTTAAAGTACACGCCAATCCGGTCATTATTAATCAACGAAATCGGAATATGCATATCAAAAACTTGCGCCAACACATCTTCCTGAATCATCTCCGCCGTGCTACCATTCGCCACAACCGCGCCATCTTTCAATGCCACAACCGAATCCGAATAACACGACGCAAAATTAATATCATGCAAAACTAACAACACCGTCTTGCCCAGTTCATCCACCAAACGCCGCAACAACTGCATAATTTGCACCGAATGCTTCATATCCAAATTATTCAGCGGCTCATCCAGCAAAATATAATCCGTATTCTGCGCAATAATCATCGCAATATACGCCCGTTGCTGCTGACCACCGCTAAGCTCATCCAAATAGCGCGACGCCAAATCCCGTAACTCCATATAATCCAATGCCATCTCGATAAACGCCTCATCATCCTTTTGCAAACGTCCTTTCGAATGCGGAAAACGCCCAAAGGCCACCAAATCCCGTACCGTCAAACGCATCGTCACATGATTACTCTGCTTCAAAATCGACAACCGTTTCGCCAAATCATCCGACTTCCAATCAGCGAGCGCCACGCCATCCACCAAAACCTCACCACCATCCGACTTCATCAAACGCGCGATAATGGAGAGCAACGTACTTTTTCCCGCACCATTTGCTCCGATAAAGGACACGATCTGCTTTTCCGGAATCACCAAATCGATATCTTGAAGCACTGATTTTGTTCCATATTTTTTCTGCAAGTTCCGTACCTCAATCATAATTTCGCCCCTTTCAAAAGCAAATACAAGAAATATACGCCGCCACATAAATTAATAATCACGCTGATTGGCGTATCGAAATGGAATAACCTTTCTGCTAGCAACTGCCCACCAACGAGGGCCACCAAACTAATCAGACTCGCTCCAATGAGCAATTCGACATGGCGGTGCGTCTTCAAAAACTGATACGTCACATTCGCCACAATCAGTCCCAGAAACGTAATTGGCCCGACAAGCGCCGTCGCAACTGAGACCAAGACAACAATAATAAGCAACAGCTGTTTCACAATCCGATTATAAGGAACGCCCAAATTAACCGCATGATCCTTGCCCAAAGACAGCACATCCAAATACTTCACAAATCTCAATAAATACATCATCGCCAGCAGAAAAATGAGAATAGCAACCACTAATATCGACGTGTTCACATTATTAAAACTCGCAAACATTTTATCCTGTACAATCTGGAATTCATTCGGATCAATCAACATTTCCATGAAAGATGAGAAACTCGAGAAAAAAGTCCCGCAAACGATCCCGACAAGTAACAAGAAATAAATATTCCGCCCGTTCCGCTTAAACATCAACCAATACAAAACAAGTGCAAATCCCATCATCAACAATACCGACAAAAAGAAATTCCAGCGTCCATTCCCAGCTCGCATCAACGCTTGTGAGCCAAAAATAAACACAAGCGACGTCTGCAAAAGCATATAAAGCGAATCCAGCCCCATGATGGAAGGCGTTAATATTTTATTTTGCGTAATCGTTTGAAAAATAACCGTCGAAACCGCAATCGCAACGCCCGTAAACACAATCGCAAGGAGCTTCGTCGACCTGAGTTCCAAAGCAAAAGTTGGATTCCCACCCAAGAATAAAAATAAATAACACGCCATCAAAAGCCCGACAATACCTGCTAAAACCCAATTTTTACGCATAGACTTTTCTCCTCATCAGCAGATAAATAAAAATCGCACTACCGATAATGCCTACCATCAAACTGATCGACACCTCATAAGGATAAATAATCACTCGTCCCAATACATCGCAAAACAGCAAGAACGTAGCGCCAAAAACGGCCGTATCAAATAGCGTTTTCTTCATATTATCCCCACGATAAATCGAGACAATATTCGGCACAATCAATCCCAAGAAAGGAATCATGCCCACCGTCAGGACAACCGATGCCGTGATAAACGCCACAATGACCAGTCCAATCCGCATAATCGCCTTATAAGAAAGCCCCAGGTTTCGTGAAAAAGTTTCGCCCATCCCCGCCACTGTGAATTGATTCGCATACAAATACGCAATCACAATGAGCGGAACGGCAACGTAGAGCAATTCATAACGCCCTTTTAGTACCATCGAGAAATCGCCCTGAAGCCACGAAGAAAGATTTTGAATCAAATCAAATTTGTATGCAAAAAATGTCGTAATCGAGCTAAGTATCCCACCAAACATCAACCCGACTAACGGAATAAAAATCGTATCTGTAAATGGAATCCGTTCCAATATTTGCATAAATATAAATGTACCTAATAATGCAAATAAGAAAGCCACACCCATTTTCACTAAAGGACTCGCCGTCGTAAACACGAGCAACGATACAAGTATTCCGAGTCTTGCCGCATCCATCGTCCCTGCCGTTGTAGGCGAAACAAACTTATTTTGCGTCAAACTCTGCATAATCATCCCACAAATACTTATCCCAGCTCCCGCCAAAATAATACTGATCAGCCTAGGGATTCGGCTTATCCAAATAATGTCCCATTGTTCCTTTGTTAATTCAAAAATATGTAATATAGAAATCTTCTGTACCCCGACAAATACCGAAAGTAGCGCTAGTCCAATAAAAACAATAATAAGTATCGCTCTCTTCAAGCAACCACCCACCTTTATAATTGAGAATGATTTTCATTATCGTTTATACACCCCATTTTAATAGATACTAGGGTAGCTTGTCAACCGTTTGCTTATTATTGAACCCATAAAAAATACCCCTCCTATACAGAGAAGCACTCCTATCTTCCATTATTACTTCACCTTATGAACTAGTGTTTTAATCTATATTTTTGGGGAAAGGAACAAGAAAGGAGGTTTTAAAAAATGACCAATTCTAAGAAAAGTCAGACCTCGCAAGCGATTCAAACACCAAAAATCAGTGACGCTCTTCCACACGACAAAGAGAAAAAGCCATTTGCTGAAAATTTGCATGGGAAACCGCATCAACAAGTGCATGATTCCCATCAACAATTTCACCGTAAAATTCTGAAATAAAACACCAATCTCCAAAGACCATGAAACGAGGCCTTTGGAGATTTTTTAGCGGCTATTTTATTGGATTTTTCACAGCTTTACGCTTCTTTCTTGCTCGGTAGTAATTCAGACAAATAACGAGCAAAGCTCCTGCCACCACAGATCCTAAAATAACAATAATAAGCGGCCATTGTACCGTCCAAAACAGTAATTTCACATCTACCGTTCCCATATTCGTTGTACCAAAGATAATAATCAAAATAGCGATAATAATACCGACAATCGCTTGCCACTGCACCTTCATTGCATTCACTCCTCTCCAAAACTCTAGCTTCCTTTAAGTATACCTATTTTGGAAAAGAGTTACAATGAAAGTGATTGCGATTACTGAACTACTTCACTTGAAAAGAAATGTTCGCAAACTTGTGAAATTCGCTCTAAATCGACATTTCCACCAGAGATGACACACACCACATTCTTCCCTTTGACATAGTCTACTATTTTATCAGAAACAAGCGCGGCGGCACTAAGAGCTCCAGCACCTTCTACAACGGCTTTTCCGCGCTGTAACAGATCTTTCATGGCTTGCTCTAATTCGCTTTCTGAAACTGTGATAATCTCATCCACCAATGCTTGTACAGTTGCAAATGTGATGTCACCAGGTACTTTGACAGCACAACCGTCAGCCATCGTTGGCGCTTGATAATGCGGCGTTATTTTTCCAGCGTCAAACGAGGACTTCATCCCATGCACATTTTCTGCTTGTACACCGATAATCCGAATGTTTGGATTGAAGGATTTGAGGGCGATCGCGATACCCGAAATCAAGCCACCGCCACCAATTGGAACGATGACGGTATCGACATCCCACATATTATCCAAAATTTCCAAACCGATGGTGCCTTGTCCCGCAATCACCGCTGGATCATCATACGGATGCAAAAAAGTTCGCCCGGTCCGTTCTGCGATTTCAATGCATTTTTCTTTGGCTTCATCGAACGTTTGTCCATATAAAACAACATCGGAGTCGTAACCTCTCGTCGCATCAATTTTGGCTTGAGGCGCCGTTTCAGGCATCACGATTTTACTATTGATTCCAAGTAATTTCGAGGATAGTGCGACGCCTTGTGCGTGATTCCCTGCCGAACACGCGATGACGCCATGCTCTTTTTCAGTCGTTGTCAGAGCGGCTATCTTATTGTAGGCTCCACGAAATTTGAAGGAGCCTGTTAATTGCATGTTTTCTAACTTTAAGTAAACATTTGCTTCTGCAACGCTTGTTAAGTAGAATGATTTTACAAGCGGTGTTTTGCGGGCATTATTTTGAAGGACTTCTTTCGCTTTATTAATATCCCAAATATTGACGTATTCATTGGTTTTTATCATTGAGGCACCTCGCCAAGTTCCATTCCTAGTGTCTCAGCAAGGCTTTTCGAGGTTATTTCCCCTTGATGAATGTTGAGGCCGCTCGCTAAAGATGGGTCTGCTAACATGGCTTGTTCTAGCCCTTTATTGGCAATAGCCAGCAGGTATTCGATGTTCCCCGTTGCCAGTGCCATCGTGGAGGTTCTAGGCGTTGCGCCCGGCATATTCGGCACCGCGTAATGGATAACCCCGTGCTTGATAAAAGTAGGATCATCATGTGTCGTATAATGCTCGATCGTTTCCACTGTTCCGCCTTGATCAATAGCAATATCAACAATAACACTGCCCGCTTTCATTGATTCTACCATGTACTCTTTCACGATTTTTGGTGGTTTTGCTCCAGGTATGAGGATGGTAGAGATGAACAGGTCTGCGTTCTTGATTTCTTGTTCCAAATTTTCCGTAGTCGACGGCAAAACTGTCACTGCTTGATTCGCGTAATGTTCTTGTAAATAGGTTATACGTGCTGCATTCAACTCTAAAATCGTCACATCACAACCAATTCCTATCGCCATATCACACGCATTTATCGCTGCATTTCCGCCACCAAGTATCACAACATGCCCAGCCGGAATATTTTCGATTCCTGATAACAAAATTCCTTCACCCTGATGCTGTTTCTCTAAGTAATAAGCTCCCATGAAAATCGCGCGGCGCCCAGCAATAGCACTCATCGGTTTCAACAAGGTCAGCACGCCATCTTTTTCGATAGTTTCGCCACCAATCGCTGTAGCACCAGCCGTTAAAAGTGCCTCCACACAAGGTTTTGATGCGGCCAAGTGTAAGAATCCCCAAATAATCTGTCCTTCTTTGAAAAAAGGATATTCGGAGGCTTGCGGCTCTTTCACTTTCACAACCATATCAGCCATCCACGCCTCGGCTTGATCAACGATTATGGCGCCCGCTTCCACATATTCTTGATTACTATAACCAGAGCCAATTCCCGCATCTTGTTCTACCATCACAACATGATCTTGATCCACCAATTTTTGCACATTTTCTGGTGTCATTCCAACTCGTGCTTCACCGGCTTTTATTTCCTTAACAACACTTATTTTCATCATGAACACGTCCTTCTTTAAATTCTGTTTGCGAGTACAGAATAGCATCATAAAAGAAACGCTGTCAAATCAAGTTTGATAATTATTTCACAAATCATATCAGATTGATTCTTCCCAAAAGTATTGCGCGCCAACGCCTGCAAACACTAGCAAAAGCACTCATTTCATGGCTTGATATAACTTTGTCCAACTTTTCATTTTCAAATCTGGACAAATTAGCAGTATGTTTGTATTGCTTATATGCAAGCGGAGTCATAGTATAAGGGTGTAAGGTGAAACTTTAGCAACGCAAGAAATAGCATGCACGAAGCAGCTTTCACGGGGGAAAAATTCTGCGAAAGGAAGTAGCATAATGTACCTATCTGCACGCTCCCGAATCATTTTAGAGAAAATCTTATCGGTACCTGGCGATATCTCGATTGCGCAACTCGCGTCCTATCTTGGTGTTAGCGAGCGAACCGTGCGGCGTGATTTAAAAGAAGTAGCCCAAACATTGAACGACTTCAAACTTACACTCGTGAAACATGGTAGCCGACTCACCGTGACGGGAGCAACCCTTCACCGCGACCAGATTCAAAAAAATATATTAGAACTTGTCAATAATGAATTCACACCTTTTGAGAGACAACAAATCATCTTGCGGGTACTTTTAAACGAGTCTGAACCGGTAAAGTTAATAGCGCTTGCCAATGAATTATCAGTCACCGTCGCGACGGTCAGCAGTGATTTAACGCGACTTGAAGAAGATTGGAATGGTAAGATTCACATCAAACGAAAGCGCGGTATTGGGGTTCTACTAGAAGCTTCTATTCTGGAAAAGCGCGAACTGCTTTGGGAATTGCTTTTGATGACGATCCCGAAAATCAAACTATACCAGATGTTCAGCGATATTCTAGACGAGAAAACAAATCCAATAGACGAACGACTCGCCGACTTCATTGATGTCTCCCTTTTGCAGATGTGCGATCCGATTATTAGTAAATGGATGAAGAAGCTGTCGTATGAAATTAGTAACGATTCCTACATAAATTTGCTTATTTTTCTCATGATTACGATTCAGCAGATTCCAAAAGGGAAAATCATTACAAAGAGTGAAGGCAATCATGTCTTTTTGCAAGAATATCCTGAATTTGATATTGCCGAGCGAATTTTACGTGATTGCTTGCCAGACATGGTGGAAATACCGGAGAGTGAGATTGCCGAACTGACAATGCTTGTACTTGAATCCGAGATCCGTAAAGGACAAGATGTTTTCTATCGCAATGAGAAAGTGCAAGCCATTCGGATCGCGAAGAAGCTCATTTCACGCGTTGCCAAGGAAATCGATACACCGCTTTCCCAAATCAATGTTTTAAAAGGACTCACCGAACATATCCAGTATTCCATTATCCGATTGAAGAAAAAGATGCCCATGAGTAATCCGTTGCTCGAAATGATCAAGGCAGAATTTCCGGAGCTTTTCCAGATTGTGCATAACGCTGCGTGTGACGTTTATCCTTTCAAACAAATACCCGAGGAAGAGACTGGCTTTATCGTTCTTCATTTTGAAGCTGCCATTATTCATTCCGAAAACATGCGACCATACAGCGCGCTCATCGTCACTTCGCGCAGTAGTGGTATCAATACTTGGCTACAAGCAAGATTTAGGAAGCGCTTACCGAAATTAAAAAAGATGAAATTCATCACGCCGATCGATCTCATGAAAGAAACCAATCTAGAAAAATACGATATGATCCTATCAACATCTCATTTGGAGAATTTTACGCATGATTATCAATTTATCAGTATTTTTTTCACAGATCATGAAATCAATACCATCAATAAAAAGCTGGAGAAAATTGCGAATCGGAAGCAAAATGAGGCCTTTCCGATGGATGCCGCATCAACGACTGATTTTGACATTGCCTTATCTAGTTTGACCGCGATGCAATGCTATTATAACTTGATTATTTCCCTTATCCAAGCAACGCATTTCATAACAAGTAGCGTGATGACCCGTAATTTAGAAGACAATCTACGCGCTTTCAGTCAAGAAATCGCGCAAAAAACCGACCTTTCGGCGGATAACCTTTATGCTCAGCTTAACCAACACGAAAGTAAGCGTAAAATCTTGGCCTGTGGAACAAATACGGCCATGTTTCTTATCAACACAGACGTCACTACATCATCGGTTCACATCTTCAACTCCAAACATAATCTAGAAATGCATGTCGCCTCAGAAGGTAAAATCAACATCGCAAACATTCTCGTCTTCCTACTTCCAAGTACACTGTCAAGCGAAGAAATCGAGATTTTCACCTATCTGATTACGATGCTTACCGAAGATGAAATCGCAACCACGATGATCGAGTCTGGCAATCCCGAAAAAATCAAGAGCCTGATTCTCTCCATACTTCAAGAATTTTTAGAACAGAAAAATATCAACCATATGGTAACCGATCGCTCACTTGGTTTCTAATCTTATTTTGTCATTACCGCGCGTGCCCTTTTTTCAACCCCATCCGAAAATTTCAGCATGCGTGATAATATATAAAAACTTTTTAGGAGGAATCTCTCACATGACGAACAACGTTTTAAATGACTTTCTAGAACCACAATTACAAGCATTACGAGAGCAAGGCCTTTACAACACGATTGATACGGTAGAAGGTCCTAACGGCGCAAAAATTAAAGTGAACGGTGCCGAACTGATCAACCTGTCTTCCAATAACTATCTTGGCTTTTCAAATGACGACCGCCTTAAAAAGAAATGCATCGAAGCGACCGAACAATATGGCGTTGGCGCTGGTGCCGTCCGGACGATTAACGGAACGATGACCATCCACAATGAACTTGAGGAACGCCTTGCCGAATTCAAGCACACCGAAGCAGCAATTGCTTTCCAATCCGGTTTCAACTGTAATATGGGGCAATTTCCGCTGTCATGACAAAAAAAGACGCGATCATTTCCGATGAACTAAATCACGCATCAATCATTGATGGCTGTCGCCTTTCTGGTGCTAAAGTATTGCGCGCCAAGCATCAAGATATGGATGACCTTCGCCGCGTCGCCAAAGAAGCAACCGAAAGCGGTCAATATGAAAAAATTATGTACATCACAGATGGCGTTTTTTCCATGGATGGCGATGTTGCTAAAATTCCGGAGATCGTTGCTATCGCTGAAGAATTCGGCTTAATTACTTATGTAGATGATGCGCATGGCTCAGGTGTTATGGGTAAAGGTGCTGGAACCGTCAAACATTTCGGTATGTCCGATAAAATTGATTTCCAAATGGGCACACTTTCCAAAGCCATTGGTGCGGTCGGTGGATACGTGGCTGGCTCTCAACAATTAATCGATTGGCTCAAAGTCCGCGCTAGACCGTTCCTATTCTCAACATCCCTAACACCAGGAACCGCAGCCGCATGTATCGAAGCTATCGACATCATGGAGAACGATTCAAAACGCATGGATAAATTATGGGAAAACGGTGCGTACCTTAAATCGGGCTTAGCAAAATTAGGCTTTGACATCGGTCATTCAGAAACACCCATTACACCATGCATCATTGGCGATGAAAACCTAACACAACAGTTCTCCCGCCGTTTACTAGAAGAAGGCGTTTATGCCAAATCGATCGTCTTCCCAACCGTTCCAAAAGGCACTGGCCGCGTTCGTAATATGCCAACCGCTGCCCACACAAAAGAAATGCTCGATGAAGTGCTTACAACCTACGAAAAAGTCGGTAAAGAGCTAAACGTGATTTAAAAACTGCATACGTCTCTTGGGAAAAAGTCGGCACACGTCCACTTTCCTTCCCAGTGCAGAACACACACATCACTCAATATGTGTCGAAAAAACGTAAAAAAGAGCCGATCGAGTGTACATTCGTCTCAATGCGCACCCAACCGATGACTCTTTCTAACACCAAATTTAATTATATCATGAATGTGTCGCAATATATAAAAATACGATTTCAAATCCAATGGAGGTTTTTTTAATGAAAAAAGTACTTATTACAGGTTGCTTAGGTCAAATTGGTTCTGAATTAACGATGCGTTTACGTGCCGATAATGGTACAGATAGTGTTATCGCAACAGATATTCGCCGTATCGCTGGCAACGAAGTAATTGAAAGCGGTCCCTTTGAGATTTTAGATGTGACCGATAAGGATAAGATGATGGATATCGCACGTGAATATGAAGTCGATACCATTATTCACCTGGCAGCCCTTCTTTCCGCAGTTGCCGAAGAAAAGCCACAATTAGCTTGGAACCTTAACATGGGCGGACTTGTCAATGCCCTTGAAGTAGCACGCGAACTCCATCTGAAATTCTTCACACCAAGCTCGATTGGCTCATTTGGACCGGGCACACCCGCCGAAAACACACCACAAGATACGTTGCAACGGCCAACCACAATGTACGGTGTTACCAAAGTCAGCGGTGAACTTCTATGTGACTACTACTTCCAAAAATTTGGTGTGGATACCCGCGGCGTTCGCTTCCCTGGCCTCATCTCTTATAAAACCTTACCAGGCGGTGGAACAACCGATTATGCAGTAGATATTTATTATGAAGCTTTGAAGAACAAGAGCTACACCTCCTTCATTGGCAAAGGAACGCACATGGATATGATGTATATGCCAGACGCTATTGATGCCATCATCAAACTGATGAACGCGGATCCAAAACGTCTCGTGCATCGCAACGCTTTTAATATTACCGCAATGAGCTTCGAGCCAGAACAAATCGCTGCGTCGATTCGCAAATTTATTCCTGACTTCGAACTAAAATATGATGTCGATCCAGCTCGTCAAGCCATCGCTGACTCATGGCCAGATTCCCTAGACGCTAGTTGTGCTAGAAACGAATGGGATTTTGATCCACAATATGACCTAGACCGTATGACAAAAGATATGCTAGAAAAGCTGACAAAAAAGCTAGAAAATGATACAGTAGTAAGGCATTAATTTATTTTCACTTTTACAAAAGCAACTGTCTGCGGTGTTATTATGTCATACCGCAGACAAGCGAGGGGGAAACATATGGAAAATCAGAAACTAAAAAAAGAGATTGGCTTTTTTACCGCACTAACCATTGTTATGGGGACTGTTATTGGTTCCGGTGTATTCTTCAAACCTGAGGCTGTTTATTCAGCAACTGGAACTGCGGGATTAGGCTTGCTAGCTTGGATTCTCGGCGGTGTCATCACTATTTGTGGAGGGCTAACCGCAGCGGAACTCTCCGCGGCCATCCCACAAACCGGTGGAATGATGATGTACCTTCAAAAAACATATGGCAAGCTAACCGCATACTTACTTGGCTGGGCGCAGACGGTTATCTACTTCCCAGCAAATATCGCGGCCTTATCCATTATTTTTGCAACACAAGTCGCTAATCTTTTTGGCACTGGCGATCATATCATTGTCCCAGTTGCCATTGCTGCAGCAGTTTTCATTATGCTGATGAACTTTATTGGCGCAAAAGTAGCGGGCTCATTTCAAGCCGTCACAACAATATGTAAATTAATACCACTTATCCTAATTATTATTTTCGGACTTTTTCATCAAGGGGACGTTGCTTTTCGTTTATTCCCGATCAGTGTAGAAGACCACCCATTTTTGACAAGCCTTGGTTCCGGCCTTGTTGCAACAATGTTTGCTTATGATGGCTGGATTCACGTTGGTAATATTGCCGGCGAAATGAAAAACCCGAAAAAAGATTTGCCAAAAGCGATCGTATTCGGACTAACAGGTGTCATGCTTGTCTATCTATTGATTAATATTGCTTATTTATTCGTGATGCCTGCTGCAGCACTCGCAGCTACAGCAACACCGGCATCTGACGTAGCAAACATCATCTTTGGCTCAATTGGCGGGAAGTTGATCACCGTCGGAATTCTAATCTCCGTTTTTGGTACTATCAATGGCTATACCATGACCGGAATCCGTATTCCATACGCAATGGCCTTAGATAATCAACTACCATTCAGCAACTGGTTCAAAAAACTTGGCGCTAAAAGCAGTGTTCCGTATAATGGTGGAATTGTCGTACTCCTCATTTCGATTATCATGATCTTCACCGGGAAATTCAACCAACTGACAGATATGCTCATCTTCGTCATCTGGATTTTCTATACACTTACATTCATTGCCGTCTTCATATTGCGAAAACGAGAACCAGAACTCGCCCGACCCTACAAAGTCCCACTTTATCCAGTGATACCACTCATTGCGATCTGTGGTGGAGCCTTCATCGTTCTGAACACCTTGTTCACACAACCAATGAACGCCGGAATCGGACTAGTTCTCACCGCAATCGGACTACCAATTTACCTTTACAAAAAGAACAAAGGACACTTCTCTGAATAACAAACTAAAAAGCATTGAAAACTGGTCTAAAATCCAGTTCTCAATGCTTTTTTTGTACTGCCTTCTTATGCACAATTTGGCGTCATTAATCCACGCCTCGCATATATTTTTTTAGTAATGGCGCACCGAGGAAAAGTAGGATCGCAAATGCCACGGCACCAAATCCGAAAATACCGAAATACAAGATCTCCGTTTTGGCATTGAAATATTGCGTCGTTTGGGCATTAAACGCCTGAGCCATCGCATCAGATAAAAACCAAACACTCATTGTCTGGGATGCAAATGCCGCTGGCGCTAGTTTTGTCGTTGCCGATAAACCAACTGGCGACAAACACATCTCACCCACGATACAAATAAAGAAGCTCAGCACAAGCCACATCGGGCTTACTGCTGTCGTCGTATTTCCCGCGAGAATCCCCGGCAACATCATAATCACGAACGATAGCCCCGCAAAAAACAGACCCATCGCAAATTTTCGTGGTGTTCCTGGTTGCCTTTTTCCGAGCTTCGTCCAGATCCAAGCAAAGATTGGTGATAAAATAATGATGAACATTGGATTTAGCGATTGGAATAATCCCGGATCTAATGTAAAACTACCAACGCTCAGATCCGTTCGATTAGCTGCAAATAAAGCAAGCGTCGTTGATCCCTGTTCCTCAATCATCCAAAACATAACCGAGATCAAAAATAGAGGTATGTAAGCCGTAAGTCGCGAACGCTCATCTTTCGTCGTTTTCTTACTCGTCATCATCACAATAAAGTAAATAAGCGGAATAATAACACCCATAACGGTAACCGTCATAATGACTGTTTGCAATGTAAATTCACCTTGAAGCCAAGCTACAATCGTACCAATAGCAACAATTCCAACTGCCAAAGCTAACACTAGACCAGACATTTTCTTCTTTTCCGAGCTTTTCAGTGGGTTAGGAACCTTTTTACCAGCATCACGCAGATACATTTTCCCCGTAATCACGTACACGATCAAACCGACCGCCATCCCAACCGCAGCCACACCAAACCCAGCATGATAACTATTAGCCGAATTCGACACGCCCGTTACGATAAACGGCGCAATAAACGCACCCAGATTAATCCCCATGTAAAAAATACTAAAACCAGCATCCCGTCTTTGATCTCCTTTTGGATAAAGATCACCGACCACATTCGATACGTTGGGTTTCAAAAAACCAGTTCCAATAATAATGAAGAACATCGATACGAAAAGTGCCGTCGCGCCTCCTGGAAATGACAGCGCAATGTGCCCTAACATAATCAAGACGCCACCGTAAAAAATCGTCCTACGCGGTCCTAGAATCCGATCCGCCGTCCAACCACCAATAACGCCAGACATGTAAACAAGCGAGCCATAAATCGACATGATCGCCGTCGCTGTAGCTTGAGAAAAACCAAGCCCTCCATCGACAACCGCCGTGTACATGTAGTAAATAAGAATCGCACGCATCCCGTAGTAAGAAAAACGCTCCCAGAACTCCGTAAAAAACAGCGTTGCAAGACCACGAGGATGTCCAAAAAATGTTTTAGCACTACTATCCTGAATCTCCCTCATCATCATCCCCTCTTCCCTATCAAAATCTACTATTATAGGACGCCAAACTCAAAAAAAGTCCGGCGTCCTATTCACATAAAGTTAGATTAGCCTATTATTACAAGGCGTTTCTATAAATTTCGCGGCTGACATCAAGCGTTTGATCCCCTCGTTCAGAAATCGCCGTCAACCCATGTTTTTCAAGCTGAGAAACGAGCGCATCCACGACTTCCTCGCCAAGCTCATACTCACTGAAATGCGTCGGAGCTCCAAGCGATTCAAAGAAAGCACGCGTTTTGTCGATAGCCGCTTGAATTTTCTCATCATCCGTCCCGTCCATAATATGCCAAACACGTTCCGCATATTGCAACAGCTTCGCGCCCTTCTCTTCCTTACGAATCTCCAGTAGCGAAGGCAACACGATCGCAAGCGTCCGCGCATGGTCAATATGATAAAGCGCCGTAATCTCATGCCCTAACCCATGGCTCGACCAGTCACCCGGAACCCCTTTATTCAGCGTCCCGTTCAACGCATATGTCGCCGTCCACATAAAGTTAGCCCGCAAGTTATAATCATGATTCGACTCATCTACAACGTCCGACCCAATCTCAATCAACGTCTCAAGCAACCCTTCTGCGAACCGATCCTGCACCATCGCACCAACAGGATACGTCATATACTGTTCCATAATATGCACAAACGAATCGATCACACCGTTCGCCAATTGACGTTTCGGCAACGTATACGTAAGTTCCGGCTCAAGAATCGAGAATTGTGGGAAAGTAACTGCGCTACCAAAACCAAGTTTCGCCTTCTTCTCAACGATACTCACCACACCACCACTATTCATCTCAGACCCCGTTGCAGGAAGCGTCAAAACAGCCCCAAACGGCAATGCTCCTTAATCGGAATCCCCTCACCAATCCCACTACCAAAAATATTAATCGGCTCACTATCAAAAAGCGCGCCCGCCGCAACGAATTTCGTTCCATCAATGACAGAACCACCGCCGACAGCCAGTAAATAATTATAGCCCTCTTGCCTCACCTGCTCAATTGCGCGTACCAGCGTCGCGTATGTAGGATTCGCTTCAATCCCACCAAATTCACCAAAAGTGTGCCCAGAAAGTGCTTCACGTACTCTTTTAAGCGTCCCAAAACGTTCCACGCTTCCACCACCGTATAATACCAGTACCTTCTTATCCACTGGAATCAGTGTTACAAGCTCCGCAATCCGGTCTTTCCCAAATACGATGTGCGTTGGGTTATAATAATCAAAATTGGCAATTCCTTTATTCATTGTATAAAGTCCCCGCTTTCCTCTTGTCTTAGATTTTGTCACGTATCCATATTATCACAATTCCCATCATCTGTAACGAATGGACCACTACACTATAAATACACCTTTTCGACGCATTTTAAACAAAAAAACAGAAACCCCGAAAGATTCCTGCTTCAAAATACTACATCATAATCATATCATACGATCCAGTCTGGCGAGTGACAACAAGCTCTGAGCCCCCACCTCCACCAGTTCGCTTCATTTCCCGATGGAAGTCGCGATGCTGCTTCATCCACACCGTAAACTGCTCCTTCGACGCCCAGCGCGACACATTCATCACTGTCGACTTTCGCGCACCCTCTTTTAACCAAACCTCATATCCTAAAAAGCCCTCAAACTTGGCCATTTCTTCTCGGTGATGCGCCACAGATTGCAACATTTTCTCCTTGTTACCCGTCTCAAACTCAATACTCACTGTTTCAATATGCATAACGCCACCTACTCTTTCTCACTGATAATCATTATCAATATCATTTTCTCTATTCTAAATGACAACCCTTCTCACTGTCAACTAATCCATACAGTATTTTCTATACAAACCCACGAAATTGGGTTAGAATGAAGAGGATGAATCCTAATAAAAAGAGATTGGAGTGACCAACATATGTTGATTAAAAACCTTTGCATCCCTAAAATCAATTTAACGACCATCACCGAAGACGCAACGCTCAAAGAAACGCTAGATATTTTGGAAGAAGATGGATACCGTTGCGTTCCCGTATTAGATAATAAAAGCGAGAAATTTATTGGTAATATTTATAAAATGCATATTTATCGTCACGCCGCAAATGGTGGGGACCTATCCGATAATGTGACAAGCCTCATTAAAAACCAAACCAAGCATATCAGCATCAATTCCTCATTTTTCGAGGTTTTCTTCACGATTAAAGAACTGCCCTACATCGCTGTATTGAATGAACAAGGCGATTTCTACGGCATTTTGACGCACGGTAAATTGCTCGGAGTTTTACAAGATGCATGGAATATTGATTCAGGAAGCTACGTTTTAACAATCGCAACCGGCGAAGTTCCCGGCTCCCTTACAAAAATCACGAAAGTCATCGATAAATATACGACAATCGCCAGTCTAATCACGATGGATTCCCAAGTAGAGGACTACATCCGCCGCGTTCTTGTCACACTACCTGCTGGCATCACCGAAACCGAAAAAGACGCCATCGTGACCGCGCTAGATCGCAAAGGCCTGCGCGTCATCGAAGTCGAACATTTGAAAATGAAGAAATAAAGCCCTACATACAAAAAGCTGGAGCCATGAATCCAGCTTTTTTGTATACCTCAAAAATTATTTTACAAAACCCCTTGAATATTCATTCATCTACATCTATAATTATCTTATTGAGAATAGTTTTCAATTACAGGAGGTTTAAGGATGAAAAAGAAAAAATTAACAGCACTTCTTCTCGTCGTTTTGACATTGGTACTGGCACTTGCCGCATGTGGCGGATCCAGCGCTTCTAACGACGAAGCGAAAACAAAAGATAAGGCGCGTACACTAACGGATGCACTAGATCGTAAAGTCGTCATTCCAGCAACGCCGAAAAAAATCGTGGCGATTCAAAACGCTGGGGAACTTTACGCCCTTGACATCAAGCCACTCGCAACAACAGACTACTACATGGGAATTTATCCAGACTTCTTAAAAGGTGTTGAAAATGTCGGTGGCGACAAGCCCAACGTGGAGAAAATCGCTTCACTCAAACCCGATCTCATCATTATTTCCGATTATCAAAAAGATATGCTTACAAACCTAGAAAAAATCGCACCTGTTTATGCAACCAAATTCGGTGTGACACCTGATGAACAACTCAATGATATCGCTAATTTAGTCAATGCCAAAGACGCGGAAAAAACATACCAAGCAAAATACGCAAAAGAATCAAAAAAAGCCAAAGCGACACTCAAAGACGCTGGCATTGAAAATCAAAAAGCAGCCGTTGTTCAATTCTGGGGTAAAGAAACCTACATACACGATCCAATCGTGTTTGACGGCCTATATACTGGCGCTGGGTTCACACCAACCGAAGCAGCCAAAAAGAATAAAGAAACAAAAGCAATCGCAACAGAAGCCGTACCAGCCTATGTTAGCGACGCTGATCAGCTATTTATTTTAACACCAGAAGGTAAAACAACAGACGATGTCAGCACACTTTTAGCTGGCATTTGGAAAGACATCCCTGCTGTCAAAGCAAAACACGTGTACCTTGTAGACAACGATAACTGGAGTAATTACACGGCCCCATCAAGAGAATACCAAATGCAAGATGCAATCGATAAAATAACGAAAAAATAACAAAAAACAGGATGAGTCACGCCCCCAAACGTGCCCATCCTGTTTTTTATTGATTTAGTAGCTGATAAATATGATTGTTCACCTTGCCGAATGATTTAATGTTATTTTGAATGTTTGACAGCAAAACAACCACCGTTTTTCCACTGTGGCTGAAGCTATTCGAAACGTTCCAACCACTTAACACGCCATGGCTATTGTAGCTTCCTGGATCGGCATAAAACCCCATACCATAGCCAGAAGCACTCCCAGCCGTAAACATCTTCTCAAAACTCGTATCATTGATCAACTTCCGATCCGATAAGGCACGATCAAACAAATACATATCCGTCGCTGTCATGTACATGTCCCCGCACCCGTAAAGCTGTGATAAATCAGGTAAATATGGCGTTTTATACGTTCCATCTTTTTGAATCGAATAGCCTACAGAGGAATGCTTTTCCTTATTATACGTTGTGTAAATTCCCGAATGCTTCATGCCTGCCGGTTCAAAAATATTTTTTTGAATGTAGCTCATCAGTTTTTCACCACTAATTTGCTCGATAATATACGCTAGAACACTATAGTTCGAATCATTATAATCCCATTTTCCGGGCTTGCGCTTGATACCTTGCGCTTCAATATCCTTTATCAAGTCAGCTGGTGTGATCTTCACATTTTCTTCCGTATGACCGACAATACCAGATGTATGATTGAGCAAGTTCTGAAGCGTAATCCGATCCCCCTTCGGAAAATCTGGTAAATACTGCGACACTGGATCTGAAACCTGCAACTTGCCACGTTCCTCCAATTGCAAAATCGCCGTTGCAATCACCGCTTTTTGAGAAGAGCCAATATAATATGCGGTATCTGGTGTATTCGCCGCTTTTGTCTCCCGATTCGCATCTTTATACCCTTTATTCAGTACAATTTTACCCTCTCGGTAAACCAGCGCCGTTCCACTAAACCCGATGCTCTCTAGATATTGATCGATCTCGGTATTATCCGTCACCGTTGGCGTTTCTTTCTCCACCTGCTTCTTCGGTGTTTCTGACTTCTTCTTTTTCGTTGGCGCCTCCTGAGCACTTTTTTCATCCGCATTTGTTAGCTCTTCCGGTGTGATCATTTTCACAACAATAAAGGTAACCATCAACAACACGAAAATCAAAGCGACACCGACATAAAAATCACGTTTCTTTTTGTTGCGCCGTTTCGAGGAGCGGCTCCTAGCCTGTTTTGTCATGCCTCATATCCTCATTTCTATCCAAGAATTGCTCGCTTGTCGTCCCCATTGTTAACAATTCCCCAAACACAACTCCTAATCAAAATAGTAGCCCATTTTTGTGTAAAATGCAACGTTTATAGATAAATATTTTGTATATAACAATTTTGATGTTAGAATAGAGTGGTACGTAGGTCAAATCTAGGTTTATGCCTCATTTTAACAGGGTATTGTAGGTAGGTATGTATAGAAATAAGAGAAAGAAGGAGATTAGAGTTATGGTACAAATCACAAAAGGTAAATTTGATGGTTTACAACGGCTTTCCAATGATAAAGGAATTATTGCCGCACTCGCGATTGACCAACGTGGCTCCCTAAAGAAAATGATTCAAGAAGCTAAGGGGTCTGAGAGTGATAAAGATGTCGAGGATTTCAAACAATTGGTGTCCGAAGAGCTGACACCTTACGCATCTGCCATCTTGTTGGATCTTCAATATGGTACACCAGCCATCAAAGCACGCCATGAGAATTGCGGCTTACTAACCTCTTACGAAAAAACAGGCTATGACGCTACAACCCCAGGTAAACTTCCTGATTTGATCGCTGACTTATCCGCACTCCGCATTAAAGAAAGCGGCGGCGATGCAGTGAAAATTTTAGTATATTATGATCCAGACGAGCCAGCTGAGATCAATGAGATCAAATACGCGTTTCTTGAAAGAATTGGTGCTGAGTGTCGTGAAGTCGATATCCCATTCTTCCTTGAACCAATTACGTACGATGCGAAAGTAACAGATTCAGCAAGCGCCGAATACGCCAAACTGAAACCTGCGAAAGTCAAAGCATCGATCAAAGAATTCTCCAAACCGCGTTATGGCGTGGACGTACTTAAACTAGAGGTTCCAGTGAACTTTAAATATGTAGAAGGCTTCACGGACGGCGAAACCGTTTATACGAAAGAAGAAGCTGGACGCCATTTTGAAGAGTGTTCCGATCTAAGCCCACTACCATTTATTTATTTAAGTGCTGGTGTAACGGCGGAACTTTTCCATAAAACAATCGCCTTTGCGAATGAGCATAAAGTGCAATATAGCGGTGTGCTTTGTGGCCGTGCAACATGGAAAGATGGCATTGAAGTTTACGGAAAACAAGGCGATGACGCACTGCGCGAATGGTTGCGTACACAAGGAAAAGAGAATATCACATCTCTTGACGGCTTGTTAAACGCCGGAGCATCTCCATGGTGGTCAAAATATGGCTCGTTTGAAGATGTACATGTGGTTGAGAAACAATAGTAAGCAACAAAAAATCCCCGATTAATTTCGAGGATTTTTTGTTTTTCCAATACTAATTTTCAGTGATACTTGTGAAATCGGCTAAAACCCGTCGAACCTCTTCTGTCGATTTCGTATTCATCAATTGGATTCGCAGATCATTGGCACCCGGAAAACCTTTAACATAAATTTTAAAGAAGCGATGCAATCCAACAATGGAGCGCGGAACAAGTTCTGCAAACTGATCTTGTAAATCAAGTTGTAGTTGCAGCAGTCCAAGTAATTCTTGCGCCGAATGCTCTGTCTTCACTTTTTCAAACGCATATGGATTCTTAAAAATCCCTCGACCAATCATAATCCCATCCACGCCATACTGTTCCGCCAGTTGCAAGCCCTTTTCACGATCAGGAATATCCCCATTAATCGTAATAAGTGTGTTAGGCGCGACACGATCACGAATCGCCATAACTTGAGGAATCATTTCCCAATGAGCGTCGACTTTACTCATTTCCTTGCGCGTCCGTAAATGAACCGATAAATTCGCAATATCTTGCTTGAGCAAATGCGTAATCCACGCTTCCAGTTCATCCAACTCTTCATACCCAATCCGTGTTTTAACACTAACCGGTATCCCGCCAGCTTTTGCAGCCTCAATCAATTCCGCAGCCACTTCCGGACGCAAAATAAGACCACTACCTTTTCCACGACCAGCAACATTCGGAACCGGGCATCCCATATTAATATCTACACCTTTGAACCCCATATTTGCCAATTCAATACTCATTTCCCGGAAAAATTCAGGCTTATCCCCCAAATATGAGCCACGATCGGCTGCTCGTCTTCCGTAAAAACTAAGCGCCCACGCACACTTTCTTTCCCATCCGGATGACAAAAGCTATCAGAATTCGTAAACTCCGTGAAAAAAACATCCGGCGAACCAGCTTCTTTTACAACGTGCCGAAAAACGACATCTGTCACATCTTCCATCGGTGCTAAAACAAAAAAAGGCTTTGGCAACTCCGTCCAAAAATTATTTGTCATTCTAGAATCTCCATTTCATTTTGATAGCACATCTTTCCCAACTTCCAAAGAGTAAAAAAACACTCTCCAATTACTTGGAAAGTGCCTTTTTGAATGTCGATATATAAAAATATATTAACGTTTTGAGAATTGAGGTGCACGACGTGCGCCTTTAAGACCTGGTTTCTTACGTTCTTTCATACGTGGGTCACGAGTTAATAGACCTGCACGTTTGAGTGGAGAACGGTAATCTGGTGCAACTTGTAGCAATGCACGTGAAATACCGTGACGGATTGCGCCAGCTTGACCAGTATAACCACCACCGTTTACGTTTACTAAAACATCATAGTTTCCTAGAGTTTCAGTCGCAACTAATGGTTGTTTAATAACTTCGCGAAGAGCCGCGAATGGAATGTAATCTTCCCAATCTCTACCGTTTATAACTACTTTGCCATCGCCTGGTACTAAACGTACACGAGCTACTGAGCTTTTACGACGACCTGTTCCATAATATTGTACTTGAGCCACTATATTTCCCTCCTCTTCTAATTATCCGCGTAATTGATACACTTCTGGTTTTTGTGCTGCATGTTCGTGCTCAGCGCCACCATAAACGTGTAATTTCTTGAAAATTTGACGTCCTAAAGAGTTCTTTGGAAGCATTCCTTTGATAGAAAGCTCAAGTAATCTCTCTGGATTGTTCGTACGT
The DNA here is from genome assembly GCF_000525835.1 of Listeria grandensis FSL F6-0971. GTDB lineage: Bacteria > Bacillota > Bacilli > Lactobacillales > Listeriaceae > Listeria_A > Listeria_A grandensis. The sequence continues at coordinate 19,166 of NZ_AODD01000006.1, read as the reverse complement.
AGGTCGCCCGCTGTACGTGATTTCAAACCGCCTGGATATTGAGAGTGACGGTAGTAGATTTTGTCAGTTGCTTTCTTACCAGTTAAAGCAATTTTGCCTGCATTGATAATAATTACGAAGTCCCCTGTATCAACATGAGGAGTAAATTGTGGCTTGATTTTACCACGTAAGATTGAAGCTACTTCACTAGATAAACGGCCAAGCGGAATATCAGTGGCATCAATAACATACCAATTACGTTGTACTTCGCCTGTTTTTGCCATATAAGTCGTACGCATAATTTTCCCTCCTAGATTTTAAGAAAAATGCGATCTGTAAACTGTTCCATAGCCCACGATCTGCTTTTCGATTTGTTTTAAATTTCCATTGTTTTGTTCAACACAACAAACTTTCCGGGGCTTATTGTGGGGCAAACAATACCATAGTCAATAATACAGTCTTTACCGTAAAAAGTCAATGCGATTGGTTATTTTTTTTTCAAATGGGTTTAGATTGGAACGTTATTCACCTAAAACGCTTGATATTACTTATAGTAAACCTCCCATAAGTAAAGTCCTTGTGGTGGCGCAGTTTTTGCACCTTGCGTCCGGTCGCGTGCCTCTAAATTTGCTTTGACTTGCGCCACCGTCAACCGATCATTTCCGACATCGAGTAACGTGCCTACTAGAATCCGCACCATATTATACAAAAAACCATTTCCTTTAAAAGAGAAAATAAGCGTATCGCCTTCTTCGATAATCTCAATCGCATAAACCGTCCGAACCTTATTCTCACGACTCGACCCCGCGGCACAAAAACTTGTAAAATCATGCTCACCAGTCAGAACATCCGCTGCCTCACGCATCCGCGAAACATCTAATTTATAAGGAAAGTGTAGCGAGAAATGACGGGCAAACGGATCAAAAAACTCCGAACGCTGCACAAAATATCGATATTCCTTCCCAGCTGTCCCAAAACGCGCATGAAAATCAGCATCTACTTCCTCTACAGACACGATACTAATATCATACGGCGTGAACGTTTGCAGTGCCTTTCGATATTTTGCAGGCGGAATCGCAAGCGGCGAGTCGAAATGAATCACCTGTCCTTTTGCATGAACCCCCGTATCCGTCCGTCCAGACCCAACGATTTTCACCACGTCACCCTTATGCATCCGCAACAACGCTTTTTCAATTTCCTCTTGCACCGTTCGCCCATTTGGCTGAATCTGGTATCCCACAAACTCCGTACCGTCATACTGAATCACTGCCTTAAATCGCTTCATTTGTCACACCTCTTCTTATGATCGCAGCCAAACCAACATTGCCGTCACAACAAACATCATCACTAACAAAAATGTATCCGAAAACCGCCACGCAAGTAGTCTAAACTTCGTCCTGCCCTTACCACCACGATATCCGCGTGCTTCCATCGCAATCGCCAAATCCTCTGCCCGTTTAAAAGCACTGATAAATAGCGGCACGAGTAGCGGCACAATCGCCTTCATCCGCTCCTTGATTGGCCCGCTAGAAAACTCCACACCTCGTGCTTTCTGTGCCTTCATAATTTTTTCCGTCTCGTCCATCAATGTGGGAATAAAGCGGAGTGCAATACTAAGCATCAGCGCCAACTCATGCACTGGAAAACGAACATATCGCAATAATGCTAGCATGCTTTCAATCCCATCCGTCAGCTCAATCGGACTCGTCGTAAGCGTCAGCAACGTTGTCATAAAAATGATCAACACGAACCGCGCAAAAATCATCGCCCCATTCATCAAGCCAAGACTCGTCACATGAACCGGTCCCCATTCAAAATACGTTGTCCCACCCTGCGTAAAAAACACTTGCAACAGCAACGTCAAAATAATCAACCAAAACACCGGTTGCAGTCCTTTAATAAAGAACATAAATGGCACACGTGACGCAAATAATAAACTGAGTACAAACACAAATAATAACGCATATGTAAGCCAGTTATTTGCTAAAAATACAATCACTATAAAATACATCACCGCTGTAATCTTAGCCCGCGGATCGAGCCTATGCAACCATGATTCGCCGGGGATAAACCGACCGAGAATCATTTTCTCCATCATTCGCTCGCCACACCCTTCCCGAGATGCGGAACCATTTCGCCCACCAATTCATCGATCGTTAAACACGTCTTGCCAAACTTCACGGCAAACCGTTGTTCAAAATGGCGTTGAAAATGCACCACATCCGGAACCGATAGCCCCAAATCCGTCAATTTATCCGGATTACTAAAAAGCTCTCTCGGCGTCGAAACTTGCTCCACCGTTCCGCCTTTCATCAGCACCACTTTTTCCGCATAGGTCGCCGCGTCCTCCATACTGTGCGTCACAAGAACTGTCGTCAATCCCTTCGTCCGGTGCAGCGCTGCAAACATTTCCATGATCTCCTTGCGCCCATTTGGATCAAGCCCCGCCGTCGGTTCATCAAGCACCAATACCTGCGGATCCATCGCCAAAACGCCCGCAATGGCCACCCGACGCATCTGACCACCAGAAAGTTCAAACGGTGAACGCATCAAAATTTCCTCTGTCAATCCAACCTCCACGATCACCTTGCGCGCTCGTGCTTTAGCTTCCTCCTCTGGCACACCAAAATTCAGCGGACCAAAACAAATGTCCTTTTCCACCGTTTCCTCAAATAGCTGTGCCTCTGGAAACTGAAATACAATTCCCACACGCTTACGTAGCTCACGTAATCCTTTTTGTTTCTCGCCAGCCTTAATCACACGATCACCGAGCGTCACTGTTCCTTCTGTTGGCAATAACAAGGCATTCAAATGTTGCAGCAACGTTGATTTCCCAGAGCCAGTATGCCCGATAATCGCCGTATAACTTCCCGAATCGATTGCCACATCCACATGTTGAAGTGCGCGCGTCTCAAAGGGAGAATTTTTCTGATAACAAAAACCTACTTGTTCGAATGTAATGTCCATAATTGATCCATCAACGCCCCTTCCATCAAGCTTCGATCTGCGAGTGTGACTCCTGATTGCTCTAAATTTTCCTGTAGCAAGGTTATAAAAGGGACGCCCAGTCCGATCCGACGCATTTCATCCGCCTGCGCAAAAACTTCTTTTGGCGTGCCTTCAATATGTAGCGACCCCTTATTCATCACGATTACCCGGTCAGCCAGAACGACCTCATCCAAATCATGCGTAATGGAAATCACCGTAATGGCCTCGCGCTCCCGCATCACGCGAATCGTTTCCATCACCTCAGCCCGGCCTCGCGGATCAAGCATCGACGTCGCCTCATCTAAAATAATCACATCTGGTTGCAAAGCAAGTACCCCTGCAATCGCCACACGCTGTTTCTGACCGCCTGAAAGACGCGACGGCTCGTGTAATGCGTAACCTTGCATGCCAACCTCATCTAGTGCACTCTCCACACGCTCCACCATCAACTCATGCGGTACACCATGATTCTCAAGTCCAAAAGCCACATCATCTTGCACCGTTGCCCCAACAAATTGGTTATCCGGATTCTGAAATACCATGCCAATCTGTTTTCTAATTTCCCAAATCGTTTTTTCCCCCAGTTTGAAATGGCCGATTTTCACCAAACCATCCGTTGGAAACAAAAGCCCATTTAGCAATTTTGCAATCGTCGACTTCCCTGAGCCATTATGCCCGACGAGCGCCAACCATTCGCCCCTTTTTACCGTAAAAGAAACATCGTTCACCGCAAAATTATCTTCATCCTCATATTTATAACTCACGTGATCTAATTTCACAAAATCCTCCGACACCACGCCCACCTCACTCTCACACGATCCTATTCTCTGCCTATTATAGTACAAAAAAACACCTCACGCAAAGAATGGTTTTCCTAGCGTTCCCAATCGCAATCATTTTCAAAATCTCTCAAAAAGGCCTAAACAGACGTAGTGAAGGAGTGTTCAAATAAAGAATGAGGAATTTTTAATGCGGTTGACCATCGCAAGCGCACTCATTATGATTGATCCCTATCCAGACTACTACAGACAAAAAAATAGGACTAAAATCAAGCTTGTTTTCACGTTTTTCTCATTTTAAAACCTGCAAAGAAGAACTCAGAAACGGCATCACTCCAATATTTCCAAACTTCTCCTGGCCCTCTAACCAAAAAAATGGAGAAAAGCAAACAATCTGACTCAAACTGTTCACAATATGTCCATGTACATCAATTTACGGAGATGCTATACTTTATCAAAGTAATCAAATAATATAATTATTTCTTATTGCTTGAAGTACTACCATTAAAAAAGAAAGGAGAAAATTAAATGCATCCTGTGATGAAACAACACGTTATTTATGCGATGGATAAGAATACCAAACCGAGTATGACAGTCGATAACGGCGCAGTAATTACCGTTGAAACCTTTGACTGCTTTGAAAACCAAATTAAAACGGAAGATCAGCCTTTCCATCAACTTGATTGGAACAAAATAAATCCAGCAACTGGCCCCATTTTTATAAATGACGCAGAGCCTGGTGATATTCTGGCTGTTACTATAGAGAAAATTCAATTAATTGGAAAAGCGACCATGCTAACGGGCCCTGGCCTAGGCGTACTTGGTGATGAATTGACAAACAATACCATCCGACGCCTTCCAATTCTAAATGACAAACTTATTTTTGCAAGCGATATTGCTATTCCATTAAACAAAATGATCGGCGTTATCGGCACAGCACCAGTTGGTGATCCGATTTCCTGTGGCACACCAGACGCACACGGAGGCAATATGGACTGCAAGGAAATTAAAGAAGGCGTAACATTATTCCTTCCTGTTAACGTCTCTGGCGCCCTTCTCGCTCTTGGTGACGTCCATGCCGCAATGGCCGATGGAGAAGTATCTGTTTCAGGCGCAGAAATGGCTAGCCAAGTCACGATCCGCCTCCAAGTTGTAAAAAATAAAAAATGGCCAACAACCGAGCCTCATTAGCGAAGATAAGATCATCACGATTGCTTCCGCTCCAACGCTCGACGATGCCAGTCGAATAGCAACTAAAAACATGGTACAACTTTTAGTAGATACAAGCACAATTACAGCTACTGATGCCATCATGCTATTATCACTAGCCGGCGACCTTCGAATCTGCCAAGTTGTCGACCCAAACAAAACGGTACGCATGGAATTACCACTCCAGTACTGGTCAGAAAATCCATTTTTATAAAACCATCACACAATCAGCATTCTTAGCAGTGGAGTCTGATTGTGTTTTTATTCGTATTTGATACCTGCTAAATCTTTCTGGAGGAATAATGCTAACCGCTCTGCCTCAAGCGCGATTCTTTTCCGATCACGTACAGAAATCCGACTAAAACAATAGCAAGTAAACTGAATCTTCGTTCCTTTGATCAAGTATCTCCAAGTCCCACGAATCTCCCCATCAATCAAGATCACCGCCTCGATATGTCCCGCCGTTCGCCAGATTTCCTTTTGATACATAGCATCCGCAAACCAGCCCTTGTCCGCATAACTCACAAAAAGCGGATCAAATTTCCCCAACAATTTCACCTGAGAAATCACATTTTGTCGCTCCAAATAAAGCGCCTCCTCAGGAATATAATACATTTTCCCAGCAACCTCAAACCGCTCCAAGTTCCCTTCCATCCTTTTAAAAGCGTCCAAGAAAGCATAATTTGGCAAGCCGCTCCAATGCTTGAAATCCTCTAACGTAGCCGGCCCGTAGCAAGAAAAATACCGATACAAAAATCGATCAATCGCGGACTTGTCTATACTCTCTTGCCATGCTGCAAGCGACGCGTCATCGATCCACTCCCTATGCGCATAAAACGCGTTTTTGGACTCTCCGGCACAGCATATATTTGCCCCCTCAAAGAAGCTTCAATCAAAACGCCACCCCAAGTCATCAATTTCTTAGCTTGATCTCCCATCAAATCCGCCAATTCTTCTTTCGGGACAAAGCGCTTCGATTTCCCAAGACTATCCATTTGCTCCAAAAGAAGATCGAGATCCACCCCCAATTCCTCACAATGTTTTCGAACCCACGTCCTTCTCGGCGCATAAATCGCGCTTAAGTTTTTCCAATCTTCAGGAATATAAAGATGCACGGTTGTTCGCTGTCCCCACAACTTAATGATTTCGTTATCATCATATTTCCCTTTTAAAATATCCTTATCCAATTCACCCAGCCGATGAAACAGACTAATCTCACCAAACTGCTGATACTGTGCCTGTATACCAATCAGCGCCTCCACACACTCATTCACTGATCCAAAAGCATTGCCTAAACCGGAGTTTGCAATACGAATATTTTTAATACTAACTAAATCCAATTCGCCATCTCCATTCCCATTTTTAAATCACAAAAAAATAGCCTACAAATCCGTTACGATTTCATAGACTATTATGCAACTTTGCCTGGCAACGATCTACTCTCACAGGGGGAAGCCCCTACTACCATCGACGCTGAGAAACTTAACTTCCGTGTTCGGGATGGGAACGGGTGTGACCTTCTCGCAATAACCACCAGACTATATTTAATTACTAATCAGGTTGAAACTAGTAGCCTGTTATGAATCATCTGATCCGAACTGGTAAACCTTGATTACTTGAACTATAATACCATGTTTGGAATACGTTGTAAATACTTATTTTTTCATTTAAACAATCACATTAGCGCTGCATACAGTAAAACACCTCAAAAGTTAGACCGAACATCTAATTTTTGAGGTGTTTTCTAGGAATTTCTTCATATTCCCTGTTTTATGGAGACGGTGACCGTATAACCCGTTCATCAAAGGTACTCGTACCAATGGTTGTACTATCCCATAAATCACTCTTGTGGCAAATTTGTGGCAAATGATTTTAGCACTGCTTTTTCTTTAATAACTGCTTTTTATAATTCTCAATTAATCCAATTCCACTTGCATCAGATGCTTTAGGCAAGATGCCTAGCTTTCTATATTTTCAATCATTCAACATAGTCATACATTCTTGCAGCAACTTAGTGGAAATCATTCCAATATTATCCGATTCAAAGTTTAGGACATAACCTTTTTTCATTCCACTTGTAAGAAATAATTGTAAACACAATACACACAGTTATAACAATCAAGTAACCAGCTATAATATTTGTATTCACTCCTGATACCACTTCCATTGTTGAGGCTGAGGTATTGTATATTTTAGATATTGTAAGAAGCATCAAGTTTTTCAGATCATAACCGCCCAAATTTGGTACAATAAACATGTATAAAAATAACATGACTATGCTTACTAACGTTGAACGAATCAGAATGGTTAGTGTGAAGAAAAAAAGTTCCAAATAAAATAAAAACTAATGACTGATAAAAAAACTGTAAGGGTAGTTTCGACAAATAGTTCACACTTGTATTAGGCTGAACACCTGCTAATAAATTAAATAAATACTGTACTCCTATCGAAAGCAGTATTGTAATCAGAGCAGTAGCGACAGCAACAATCGCAATAGATATAAGCTTACTAAAATAGAAAGATTTATAACCTCTTAATAATAACTGATTTTTAATCGTTCTATATTTAAAATCAAAAAAGGCAACATGACAGCTATATACTCCAAAAAGAATGGGTAAGATTATAATTGCAATAGATGTAAAAATTTGATTGGGCGCATTTAAGGGGTTTAATGCTACTTTTGCCGCGATAACACGGTAATAATCATATTTTAATGCATTGCTTATCTCTTCCGAATTACCATCCTTCTTAATCTTCAACTCCTCTGAAAGTGCCTGCTTCAAGGTAATTCCATCTTGTTCATACGTCTCCATTGTTATATCAAATCGATTTTCTTTTTGATGGAGCGAACTGTATTGTGTATAGCTAGAAAATACACACATCACAATAAGAGATATAAATAATGAAATAAGATATTTTGCCTTCCATTGATAAAATAATTGCATCTTTACACTAGCCCACATACTTTTCATATACGCTCTCCAAATCTGTAAACTTATTTATATCAACATGAATTAGTTGCATATCATTTATTACAAAAACTTCATCCAAGATTTGATTATAAAAATCAAATTGATGCCCACATACTAAAACAAGCATTTTATCTTTGCATGATATTAACAAATTTTTAACTTTCTTTGCCGTTTCATAATCCAAACCATTAGATACTTCATCCAATATTAGCATTTCTGGCTTTGTAAATATGGCAATAAAAATAGATAGAATCTTTTTTTGCCCTAGTGAATACGATCCTATTTTTCTATCTAGCACGCTATCATCTATGTACTTCAGTAGCAATACCCGCTCCTCTTGTTCTAAATCTCTTCCAACCAATAATTTTATATTATCATATGCATTTAAATTGCTATACAATTGTGACTCATCAAAAACGGCTGCAATGTTTACAGGCTTGATAATCTCACCTAAGTAATCTTCAAAACCCATAATACAATTAAAAAAAGTGGTCTTTCCAGCTCCATTTTTCCCTAGAAAAAAAATAATACCTTTGGAATCAAGTTTTAAATTAAAACCTGCTAATATTTTTTTATTCTTATAATGCTTTTCTAAATTAATAATTTCTAGCATTTTACCACTCCACTAATCAATATTTTAAAAAGTAGTGCAGTTGCAAATTTAAGAATACACATTGCAACTGCCTCACTTAATCGAACCTTAAAACCTTTTTATTTCAGATAACCAGAGCCGTTGGATTTCACTCTGTATTGATCTGTTTTATCAAATGCGCTGAAGGCAAAATCTCCCCACGGACTTGGCGTTCCAATTTTATATGTTTTTGTGCCTCTATAATCCCTGTATCCTGTACCAGTGGCAACGATTTTGATTCCTTTTTTTGAAATAATATTTGGGAAAATATAGCCAGCTTCTTGCCACTTACTATTTTCCGACACTGTAACTCCATTATATTTATAACTTATATTATCTCTACACCACGCAGCAAAGCCACCTCTTTTATAAGAATAAGTCTTATTTTTATAAGCTGCTGCTCTAAGTAGTTGGACGTTTGAGGTGGTTGGTGCATCTTCGCTTACAATCTCTTCTACCCCTACACTATCAATTTCAGAAATTGCTTGGGAGGCATCCACATCGAATTGGTTTGTTTCTACTGATAGCATTACATCTTCCAAATTTTCTTCTGCATGGGCATTTAAAGCTGGGGATGCAACTGTAAATGCAAATGAACAAGACATTGCTACCGCTAACATTTTTACTTTCTTTTTGCTCAATACTTTCAACATAATACATTCTCTTTTTTTTTCTGTATTTTACAATTTTGAGTATATAATGATTTCATTGATATGTCAAATGTTACGTAAATATGAAAAATATTAGGGTTCTGTAGGTTTTGAAATCAGAAAAATAGTAATTTTTATAATCTATTTTTCACAATGGCTTATCTATTCATACTTTTCTATTTCTAAGTTTTTAAAGATGAATTTTAGTTATTCCCCAGCCTATTTCCTTGCCGACATTCTTCATTTTTAAATCTTTGGTTGCTTTCCTTTTCAGTGCATTATTTTGTTGCCCTGATCTTTTGCCCTTACATTGTTATATTCTTCTTCCAATCATACCATATTCTGCATATAAAAAAAGCCCCTATCTATTGAAAAAAGATAAGAGCTTTGCACATTCTTTTATTTGATTGTTGCACCCGTGGCTAAGCTAGCGTAAATTTGCACCCTTCCAAACTGAGATGTTTGGATTTCATACACATCCGAACCACGTTTTTTTAGAATGGTATAGCTTAATCCCCCAAACTTTGCTGGTTTTAAGAAGGCTTTCGTGTTCGCTTTAACAGGACTAACCGTAAGTCCATAAATCCGCCATGTGCTCGCTGTAGCTGGTAAATAGACCTTTTTGGATGTCACAGGTGGTACAACTGTTGTCTTCATCACCTCGACATCTCGGTTGTACACCCACGAGTTAATCCCTGAGAGTCGCACGCGATCTGCTTTCGTTTGTAAAATTGTGTATTGGCTACCTTTAATAAAGGCTGGAATAGCTTGTCCCGTAGCGTACTTTTTAGCACTTGGCAAGACCTTCACTTTTGCACCTACCACAATGTTACTTGGCACGTTTGGTTTTGGTGTTTCTGTCACTGGGGGCGTGCTTGGTGAAACAATGGTATCCCCTCGATATTTAGCTTTCAAATCCTTTTTTAGTTGTGTCATGGATACACCATTTTGTTTTAACCACGCGATTGGGTCTTGATGGTTCGTGCCTCCGAGCTGATCACTCACCACATTAATAAATTTTTTATTTCCTACAATTGATACAAAACTCATATTTTCACACACCTCTCTGTATCCAATTGTACCAAACATAGTTCTATATAAACAATTACCTATTTACAAATTAAACTTCAACATCTTACTGTCTAACTCATCCTGCTGTATACCAATATAAATTAATGTTTCTTTTTGATCTTTATGATTAAATATTTTTTGAAGAGATACAACATCCTTAAACTGTATATAGAAGTGATAACCAAATCATGCCTTAAACAAAACACTAAAAAAATTCTGCGGTAAAATTAATGTTGAAACAATAACAAGTCATGGTTTACGACACTCTCATGCATCCATACTTTTATACAGGGGCATAAATATAAAATATATATCTAGACGTTTAGATCACAAAGATATTATAACTACGTTACAAATCTATAGTCATATAATTGATGAACTTGAACAAAAAGAATCACGATTAGTGGATGATGTGATGGAACAATTATACGATGTTAGTTGAAAAAGCGTGGCAAAAGTTTTTCATTTCTATCATTTTCTATCCTTTTTATAAAAAAAAAAACACCCCTAAAGCGTCTCATATCAACGCCTCAAGAGTGATTTCCTCCTAAACAATATTCTTCTTTAAACTTCCAAAAATGGAGACGGTGGGAGTCGAACCCACGTCCAGAAATAACGGCACTTAGACTTCTACGAGCGTAGTCGTCGTATTAGGATTTCGCATATACATCAGCCCGACAACAGGCTTCCATAAAGCTAGTCTGATTCATCTCTTCTTCCAAGCCCCAGACGGAGACTTGAAATCGTATCCCACTTCATTTGAGACCCTTACCGTAGCACATGGGCGATGCACGGAGGATCAGCTATCGACTGTTCTTAGGCAGCGAAAGCTAGGTTATTATTAGTTTTGCCAGTTATTATTGGCTTTGACGTTTGTAACGAGGCCGATCCCCCCGACTCGCAATCCAAGCTCGAACTATCCCTGTCGAATCCGTAACGTCCCCGTGATATAGCCGCTCAAACGGCGTACCACGAGAAAAATGCTTCCTTTTGCGAAACACCAAACGTGACAGTAACTAATATTATACACGAGAGGCTCACAAATGGCAAATTACAGCCAATCACGAGCGGCATCTCACCCACAATAGTCTCCGAAACTTATCGTTGTCTTTCTTTAAACGCCCGCTCCACATCACGCTTCGCTTCTTTGCTCTTCAAATCTTGACGCTTATCATATTTCTTCTTACCTTTCGCCACACCAATCAACACTTTAGCATAGCCATCCTTGATGTACATTTTCAGCGGAATAATCGAGTACCCCGCCTCTTTTGTCTCACCGATTAACTTGCTAATCTGCTTCTTGTGCAACAACAACTTGCGCGTCCGAAGCGGATCATGATTATAGCGATTTCCCTGCTCATACGGACTAATGTGCATATTATGCAGAAAAATTTCACCGCGATCAATTCGCGCATACGCATCCTTCAAATTCACGCGTGCATTACGGACCGACTTAATCTCCGTTCCCTGAAGCACAATCCCAGCTTCAAAAGTCTCCTCAATCGCATAATCATGACGCGCCTTCTTATTTTGCGCTAGTAAACGTCCATCACCTTTAGGCATGATACATCTTCCCTTCTAACGGCGCGGCTTCTTTGGCTTCGTGCCCTTCGCCACACCTTGGTAAAATGGTTTTTTCTTTTTCTTCTTCGGTTGGCCGGACCATTCGTTATCTTGCTTTTCCTTCTTGCTAGACGAGTCCTTATCCTTCCGTTTTTTATCACCACTTGGGCGGTTTTTCTTTTTCTTGAACGACTTCGAGACTTCGAGCTGCTTCTTATTCCGCTTAAAGCCTGGCGTCTCCTTACCAGGACTACGAAGCGCAAAATCGATTTCGCGGTGATCTACATCAACCTTCGTTACTTCGACCTCGACCTCATCACCAATCCGATAAACTTGGCCCGTACGCTCACCGATCATCGCCAATTGATTTTGATGGAATTGGTAGTAGTCCGTCTTCATCGTGCTCACATGAACAAGACCCTCGATCGTATTTGGCAATTCAATAAACAGACCAAAATTCGTCACCGAACTAATAATCCCTTTAAAAATTTCACCAACCTTGTCCACCATATACTCCGTCTTCTTCAACTCATCCGTTTCACGTTCAGCCTCCACCGCACGACGCTCCATTTTAGAAGTGTGCTCTGCGATCTCAGGAAGGCGTTCAGCCCATTTTGCGAGCGTACCCTCATCAATATCCCCGTGAATCAAATACTCGCGAATCAGGCGGTGTACGATTAAATCCGGATACCGACGAATCGGCGACGTGAAATGCGTATAGTATTCCGTTGACAAACCGAAATGCCCTAAATTCGCCGTATCATACTTCGCTTGTTGCATCGAACGAAGCATAATCGTCGAAACCACCATTTCCTCCGGCTTACCTTTTACTTCTTCCAAAACTTGCTGCAAAGCCCGCGGATGAACATCATTCGCCGTTCCCTTCACAATCAAGCCAAAGTTCGTAATAAACTCGAAGAAACGTTGCAACTTCTCTTCCCGCGGATTTTCATGAATACGGTAAATAAACGGTACCTGCATCCAGAAAAAATGCTCCGCAACAGTCTCATTGGCCGCTAGCATAAATTCTTCAATCAGGCGTTCACCAGCCGAACGTTCCCGCGTCACAACACCCGTTGGACGACCTTCATCATCCACACAATGCGTGCCTCTTTAAAATCAAAATCAATGGCTCCACGCGCGTCCCGTTTCTTATTCAGAATACGCGACAAATGATGCATCTCCTCAAGCATTGGGACAATCGCGGCATACTTCGCGCGTAAGTCCGCATCCTCAGAGACTAAAATATCATTCACATCCGAATAAGTCATCCGTTCCGTAGTCTTAATCACACTCTCAAAAATTTCATGCGAAACAACCGTCCCCGTCTCATCAATCTCCATCTCACAAGACATCGTAAAACGGTCCACATGCGGATTTAGCGAACAAATCCCGTTCGACAGACGATGTGGTATCATCGGAATAACCCGGTCCACTAAGTAGACACTCGTTCCCCGATCAAATGCCTCACGATCAAGCGCCGAACCTTCCGTCACATACGAACTAACATCCGCAATATGTACACCTAATTTATAGTTGCCATTGGGAAGTTTCGTCACCGTCACCGCATCATCAAGATCCTTCGCATCCGCGCCATCAATCGTAACAATGACCTCATCACGCAAATCGCGTCGCGCCCCAATCTCACTTTCCGAAATCTCTGCCGGAACCGCATTCGCCTGCTCCATCACCTCATCCGGAAACGCAATCGGAATCCCATGCTTATGAATAATCGATAGAATATCAACACCCGGATCATTACGATGGCCAATAATCATTTTGACAATCCCTCGTGCACGGTTGCGTCCCTCAGGATAATCCGTCAATTCCACGATCACCTTATGTCCATCCACAGGTTTCAGACCACTTTCAAGATCCACCTCCACCTGACCAAATGTACGTTTATCATCAGGAATCACGATCGGGTCCCCAATCAAATCCTCCATATAAGTTCCAACAATTTGCGACGTCTTCCGCTCCACAATTTTGTGAATGGAGCCCTCCGCTAAGTTGTCACCCTTAATCTTCGTAATATTAGCAAAAACAATATCCCCATTCATCGCATTATTCACCTGCGTTGGCGGGATAAAAATATCATCCATCTCTTGTTCCTCAGGAAGCACAAATCCAAACCCCTTCTCATGTGCCCGGAAAGTCCCTTTCACAAAATCAAGTTCCTCTGGTAAAGCATAACGGTTCTTCTTCGTCCGAATCACATCCCCGCGATCCTCCATCGCAACAAGCGACTTCACCATCGCCTTAAAATCATCCGCATCTTGCAACGCCATCTCCACCTCTAAATCATCCAGTGAAAACGTCTTTTTCGGTGATTCCTTCATAAAATCTAAAATCTTATCTTCTATTTTCTTCATTGTTTCCCTCCTCTCTCTTCATAAAACTTAAACATGCCAATCCAGCGTATCTAAAAAGGCCAAAATATCATCTTGCAACTGCGCCTTTTCCTTATCGATCGTAATAACATGTCCAGAATTCTCGTACCATTTCAGTTCCTTTTGATCTGACTCTACCTTATTATAAATCAATTCCGCACCATTTACATCCACCATCTGATCTTTTTTTCCTTGAACAACCATGATTGGCGCATAAATCATGTCCATCTGCGGAATCACGTCCTCGATCTCATCCTTCAATTTTGCAATCGTATCCATTGGTGCATCCTTGTATGCCAACATCTCCGCATCGATCTCGTCCGGCGTCTTCCCCTCATACTTCTTGTAATTACGCACATAATCCAAAAAGCCCTGAATAATCGGCGAGGAACTATCCATCCGCGTCGGCGTACTCATCGCAACAATTCCCTTAAGCGGCCGATTAACCCCTAGCTTCAACGAAAAAAGCCCACCAAGCGACAGCCCAGCCACCGCAATCTCCTCGTAGCCAAGCGATTTCAAGCGATCATAAGCCGCGAGCACATCCTGCCACCAATCATCAGGTCCCGTCGTCAGAAGCACATCAGGCGACACACCATGCCCCTTATACTGCGGCGCATAACACGTATAATTATTATCCTGCAAAAACCGCCCCAACATCCGCACATCCGCCGAACTTCCCGTAAAGCCATGCAACAACAATACCGCACGCTTTCCCGTCTCAAATAAAAATGGCTCTGGCGCCTTCATCTTCATATCAAAAAATCCCCTTCATTCTAAAAATATCATTACATCCAGTGTACCGCCTCCGCATCTAAATTTCAAAAAGAAGGTGCTAGAGACTTATCAAGCTTTGAATATGGTTTCCCTGCGCTCACACTCATTTAGGGCTATACTCACTACAGCCCCATCAACAAAAAGCTCCACCCAAAAAAATTAGGTGGAGTCATCATTGCTTTTGAAATTACAAGAAAAATCCTAAAGCAATCAATATTGCGAAGAAGATAACCGCTAAAACGATCGTTGTGCGATGTAATATACGCTCAAGTCCTCTTGCCTTTTGTTTACCAAATAGTTCTTCTGCTCCACCAGAGATAGCTCCGGATAACCCGTTACTCTTACCTGGTTGAAGAACAACTACGATTATTAACAATATAGATATAATTACAAGTAAAATTGTTAACGCTGTATTCATGCTCTTTCCTCCTAAAACCGTCCTCATTTTGACTACCTTTTATGATAGCATATTTTGCAAAGAAGGTAAAGAGTAAAAAGAGGATTCACCATTAAAAACGGTAAATCCCCCCATTTTTTCATTTATCGGCTTTTGGTTGCAAACGGCTCATAACCCCAAGTCTATTATATGCATTGATCGTCGTAATCAACAAATACAACTCGCCAATTTCCTTCTCATTGTAATACTTCTCAAGTTCCACATAAACCTTGTCTGAAACGCCGTGCTGATGAATAAAAGTTACTTCCTCAACCAGTTCCAGAACCACGCGTTCCTTATCCGTATAAAACGGAGCCTCACGCCAAGCATTCACACCTATAACACGTTGCACTGTTTCGCCATTCTCCAATGCTTCTTTCGTATGCATATCAATACAAAACGCACAGTGGTTCAAGCTCGACGCATAAACTTTAATCAATTCTTGTAACTTCTTCGGAATGCTACTTTCCCGTCCAAGCGTATCAAGCTTACCGAGCAATGCATAAACTTCTGGATTTTCTTTCATAAGATTAAAACGTGCACTCATTTCAACATTCCCCTTCCATCCCGCTACATAATGCAATTTTCCATATATCACAAAACACTAACCCTCCAGTATGTTTCCATTCAACATCTATATAGTACCAAAGGTGTCTCCATGATAGCACATTTCAATACATAGGTAAAGCGCCCAAAAGCTGTGTAAAGAGTATTAGCCAAGTCACTAATATCAGTTATTTAATAGCTGTTTTCATACTTAATATCACGTTTTTTGTATCTAACAATTTACCAGACTTATCAAAAGCTTCCAGTGAAACTATATCTCCGACTTTCTTAATTTTATCGATAGCATAGAATTTAAAAGTGCCATCACTATGGAATGTTCCGCCCTTATAATTCACGCCATTTACCGTCAGAATAATTGATTTCACGTCATGCGTATATGTCCCTATAAGATTTTTATCACCGATTGTAAATATGCCTGGCGTCACCTCTCCACTCGTTGTAACATTCGCAGCTTTCACCATCACTGATTTCGTATCTAGCACTTTGTTCGCCTTATCCAAAGCCTGAATAGTCACAATATCATCCACCGTTTTAATTTTATCTAGAACATAGAATTTGAATTCACTTTCACCATGGAATGTACCACCTTTATAACTCGTACCATTGACAGTGACAATAAATGATTTCACATCATGCGCGTATGTCCCCGTAATATTTTTATCCCCAATCGTAAAAGTAGCTGGTGTCACGTGCCCTTTCGTCAAATCAACACTAGATTTCAGCACTACGCTCCTCGTATCCAGCAACTCATTCGAAGCATTGTAGGCATTCACGATAACCTCACTTGTCGCAAATAGGATCTTATCAAAAGTATAAAATTTAAATTCGCCATTGATCACCGTCCCACCTCTGTACTCCTTACCATCAATTGTAACTGTGATAAATGACACATATCCTACGTATGTCCCCGTCACATAACGATCAACACCCAAGACATAATCGTGTGTCGTTATTTCCCCCTGCATTTCATCCTGCTTATTTAAAAGTGACTTTGCAATATCAAGATAGGATTGTAGCTCTTTTTTGAGTGCCCCGTCACGCACACCATCTACTAACTTCTGAACTTCCGCAATCGTGTCTTGATTCGTTGTCGCTTTAACTTGGTTCGTCAACGGATCATTATTCACAAACAGTTCCTGCACGGCTTTTGTCGCAGCATCCTGCTTCTCTTTTTCCAATTGTGCAGCCATTTGCTGGTTTAGCAACTCCTGAGCGTTATCTAAATCGGCTTGCAATTCCATTTTTTTAGCAATATCAGCCACTTCATTAATCGCCTTCTGAGCTTCATCTATTGCTTCTTGCTTGGTTGTCTCCTTAATGACATTGGCAGAAGGAGCATTATTCAGAAATAGCTCATCTACTAATTTTCTGGCCTCAATCTCCTTCATATGCGCATTATACTGATCTAACTCCCTTTTACCTAGCTGATTTTTAGCCACATCTACACTCGCCTGCAATTCCCCTTTTTTCACTATATCTGTGATAGCATTAACTTTGTTCTGTGCATTTTGGATAGATTCTCCATCTGTTGTCTCTTTAATAATTCCTTCTACATCCCCATTTTCAAAAAGCTCTTTTACGATTCTAATCGCTTCATTTAAGTCTGTTACATCTACTACCCTAAGGTTTTTTATATTAAATTCTTGCCACTCCTCGCTTTTGTTAGAATAAACGCGATTTCCAATGCTTGTTTTATCAGATACAGCTGTAAATTCTACTTGTCTTGTATCTCCCTCAGGATTCATCAAATACGAACTAAGCAAAGCTCTGCGACCAGCATATATGTTAGCCCCATTATAGACCGTATACCCCATTTGATCAACGCCCGTATGACTGCTCTCTATCTGATACTCATGTCCTGCAATGGTCTCGATTGTTTGCCCAATCATCAACACATTGTCAGCTTTCACATAACCACCAATTTCTCCAATCGGCAAACCATTTTTTAATTTAATATTTTCATTCGTCGTTAATGTATTTCCATCACTATCAATTACATTTCTCATCATGATAGCTTTATTATTCACAATCACGGCTGTTTCATTTTTAAACAGCTTCCAACCTGCTACATCCGTGTCCGCCGCATCAAAATGAAATGCAGGATTTTCTAATAAATTCCCCGTTGCTTTTTGCCTATTATTATATTGCTCTGTTGTTTCATCTGGCTTGATTGGAACATCCTGTACCGCCTGAACTCCGTTTGTAAACGTACTAAATGGTGCTGTAATAGTCGCTCCTATAACTGATACTACTGTCAAACAGCTTACTAATTTTTTGATTCCCCAGCTTTTCATAAAACATTCCTTCTTTCCTCTTTTTTATAAGCAGAAGTTCCGTTCTCATTACATAAAATCGCAATAATAAGTGCAAAAATATGTAACCGTTGTCATTGTGAGTTACTCACAAAACACGAAGCATTAATATGATGCATCTATAGTTTTATCTTTCTAGATGATATATTTAGTATATTACAATAATTATGAATAGTTTTCTAAATATGTGGAGAAAGATCCTATTTTTGTGAACTTTTTTCGACTTTCCCAAAATTTTATTGCTTAGTCATTAAAAATTGGGAGGAATTACTCCCTTCGTCTTCAAAATCTACTGATGAGTGTCTAAAGAAATTCGGCCTAACCTTCAATAATTTGGATACAAAAATCGGTGACCAAATGCTGACCAGAACAAAAAAGGAGTCTAACGGGAAACCGTTAAACTCCTTGGTATATCATTTTCTAAAAAGCTTCCAACCAGATTCGAACTGGTGACCTCTTCCTTACCATGGAAGTGCTCTACCTACTGAGCTATGGAAGCAGTAGCACGTAATATTCCCTGGAACAAAAATAAGGCTCCACAGGCAAGACTCGAACTTGCGACCGATCGGTTAACAGCCGATTGCTCTACCAACTGAGCTACTGTGGAATAATACATTGCCCGGCGACGACCTACTCTCACAGGGGGAAGCCCCCTACTACCATCGGCGCTGAAAAGCTTAACTTCCGTGTTCGGGATGGGAACGGGTGTGACCTCTTCGCCGTAACCACCAGACAATGTGTGACTAACTGAAAGAACGCGGTTCTCTCAAAACTAGATAAGAAAGTTGGTCTGTGCGTGACCGTTCGTGCCCGAGTCTCTTACTTCTTTGGTTAAGTCCTCG